>NZ_JBIVBR010000002.1:0-695694 GCF_044746165.1 Pseudomonas sp. NPDC086581
CGACATCGGCCAGGGCCTGGCCAGCCGCGAGGAGCAGTGGCAGCGCGGTGAAATCGCCAATCCCTGACGGCCCGCCCTGAATGAAAAAGCCCCGGCATTTACCGGGGCTTTTTCATGAGTACGATTGTCCGCACATGGATTCCCCCTCCAGGGAATCATTTATCTTGACCCGAAATCCGCGGGTCTTTGGCTACCGCGAGTTGACCCTGCCGGCCATCAAGATTTAACGCGGGACGTGTGCAGCGAATATACTGTACTAGCTATTTGAGTCGTACGGATTTTGGCGACTCGAGCGGCGGGCGATTAAAGCTCCAAGGCACCGCTTAGCATCAATCGCAGCCTCCGTGCGCCGAGGGCCGGACTGCTTCCCAGGGCCACCATGGGCACCCCCGAAGAGGCGCTGGCGATCCTCTCGGCCGCTTCGCCGATCAAGGCCAGCGGACATTCGATCGCCATCTGCAGTCGATCCAGACGTTTGATCGCATCCGCCGACAAGTCCACGTGGGCGACCAGTACGAGTGCAGCCGGGCGCATCGCCGCGCCAACCAGCGGCAGCTCGTCCAGTGGCGCGCCCGGCAGAACTTGGACGCGCAGATCGTCGCCGCCCAGCAGCAGGCCTGTGGCCAGCAATTCGAATTCCCGCGTGGTACCGGCAGCATCGGCCAGCAGCACCCCGGCGCCAAGCGCACGGCTCATTTGCAGGCGCAGCAGCACTCGGGCGCGCAGGAAGGCGTCAAGAAAGCCCCACTGGCTGCGGGCGCCATAGCCGTTGAGCGTCAGCAGGGAACGCCACAGCGGCAGGAGGATGTCCTCCAGCAGTGTGGCGCTGGGAAAGATGCTGTAGGCCTGACCGTAGAGGCGGTCGAGTTCGCTCTGGTCGAATGCCGCAGCGGCCCTGGAAAAAGCTTCACGCCACTGCAAGCGCTCATCGTCGGGCTGGGCCGATTCCTGCCGCTGGCGTTGGGCAAGCAACTCGCCGATCTTGCCCACCGGCATGCCACGACCGGTCCATAGCAGGATGTCCTGGATGGTCTGCAGATCCCGGGGGGTGTACAGCCGATGGCCGCCATCGGTGCGCAGCGGGCTGACCAGGCCGTAGCGGCGCTCCCACGCTCGCAGGGTCACCGGATTGACGCCAGTGAGGCGCACGATCTCGCGCATGGGCAGGAGGTCGCTGGGGGCGGTATCGGACAGGTCGTTCATAGCGCGGCCAGGCGGCAAGGGAACACGGATTGTAAACCAGTCGCAAGGTTTGTGGCCCAGCTAGGCAGTACCCGGCCACCCGACTACCCTAGGCGGATCGCAGCGAACCGAAGGGAAAACCCATGATCAACGCCAAGCTCCTGCAATTGATGGTCGAAGCTTCCAACGACGGCATCGTGGTGGCCGAGCAGGAGGGGGAGGACAGCATCCTGATCTATGCCAACGCAGCGTTCGAACGCCTGACCGGCTTCGCCGTAGATGACATCCTCTATCAGGACTGCCGTTTCCTGCAGGGCAGCGAGCGGCAGCAGGCGGGTTTGGCGGCCGTGCGCGAGGCGATCCGCAGCGGGCAACCCTGTCGCCAGGTGCTGCACAACTTCCGCAAGGACGGCACGCCTTTCTGGAACGAGCTGTCAATCACGCCGGTACGTAACGAAGCGGACCAGCTCACGTACTTCATCGGCATCCAGCGCGATGTCAGCCGCGAAGTCGCGGCTCAGGAGCGCGTGCGCGAACTGGAGGCGGAGGTTGAGGCGCTCAAGGAGCAACTCGGCGCGCTGAACCGTAACCAATGACCTGCACTAAAAATTGTACAAGGCGACTTGATTTGTACAATTAATGCCGTAGGCTTCGCTTATATCTGTACAGAAATATTTGGCTGTACAGTATTTTTCGGAGCCTGCCATGTCTTCGTTTCTGCAATCCTTCGCCAGGCGTTTCGCCGAGCTCGACGCTGCGAGTCTCCATCGCCTGGACGAGTTGTACAGCCCAGCCGTGCGTTTCCAGGATCCGTTGCACCGGGTGGACGGCCTCGCCGACTTGCGCCGCTACTTCGCGTCGCTCTACGCCAATGTGCAGGGGCTGCGCTACGACTTCCACGGATTCGACGAGGTCGCCCCGGGGCAGGGCTACCTGCGCTGGACCCTGCTTTACCGCCACCCGCGCCTGGCCGGCGGCGCGCTTATTGCCGTGGATGGGTGCAGCCATCTTCGCTGGGGCGAGCGCGTCGAGTTTCACCGGGACTACTTCGATGCGGGCGCGCTGCTCTATGAGCACTTGCCCGTCATGGGCGGCGTCATCGGCTGGCTGAAGCGGAGGCTGGCATGAGCCGCATCTGGCTGACGGGCGCCAGCAGCGGCATTGGCGCCGCCCTGGCCGAGCAACTGCTCGATGACGGCCATAGCCTGGCAGTGACGGCGCGTCAGGCGTCAGCGTTGCAGTCCCTGGCCGAGCGTTACGGTGAGCGGGTGCTGGTGGTTCCTGGCGATATCTCGGACGCCAGGCAGGTTGACCTCATCGCGCGACGCATCCAGCAGGCCTGGGGCGCACTGGATCGTGTCGTGCTGAATGCTGGAACTTGCGAGTACCTGGAACCCGGACAATTCGATGCGACACTGGTGGAGCGGGTGGTGAAAACCAACCTGCTGGGTACCGCGCATTGCATCCAGGCATGCCTACCGCTGCTGCGCCAGGGGGGACGCCCGCATCTGGTGGTGGTCGGCAGCTCAGTGTCCTGGCTGGCGTTGCCCCGCGCCGGCGCTTACGGAGCATCCAAGGCGGGGCTGCGTTACCTGCTTGAATCGCTGCGTATCGACCTGGCAGGCGAGGGTATCGACACGACGCTGGTGAGCCCTGGTTTCGTGGATACACCACTGACCCGGCGCAACGATTTCCCCATGCCAATGGTTTGGCCGGTAGAGCGAGCAGCCCGGCACATCGTCCAGCGTCTTGACGCCCGGCCGCTGGAGATCGCCTTTCCCCGACCTTTCATCCTGATGCTGCGGCTGCTGGGGAGCTTGCCCGCCGGTTGGCGCCTTGGACTCGGTCGCCGCCTGGCGCGCCGCGCCGCGGAGGCCTGAGCCATGCGCATTGCGATCATCGGCAGCGGCATTTCCGGTCTGACCTGCGCCCACCTGCTGACCCGCCAGCACGAGCTCACCGTCTTCGAGGCCAGCGATTGGATTGGTGGCCACACCCATACCGTGGATGTCGACTGGCAGGGCAAGCGTTACGCTATTGATACCGGCTTCATCGTTTTCAATGACTGGACCTACCCGCGCTTCATCCAACTGCTGACACGTCTGGGCGTCGCCACCCGGCCTACTGAGATGAGCTTCTCGGTACACGATCCGGCCAGTGGGCTGGAATACAACGGCCATAACCTCAATACCCTGTTCGCCCAGCGGCGCAATCTGCTTTCGCCCGGCTTCTGGGGGATGCTGCGCGACATCCTGCGCTTCAATCGCGAAGCGCTCGAAGACCTCGCTGAGCAGCGTATTCCGCCGACGCTGACGCTGGGCGACTACCTGCGTGCCGGCGGATACGGTGAGCGCTTCGCCGAGCATTACATCGTGCCCATGGGCTCGGCGATCTGGTCGATGTCGCGCGCCCGCATGCTGGATTTCCCGCTGCAGTTCTTTGTTCGCTTCTTCGTCAACCATGGGCTGCTCTCGGTGAATGAGCGGCCGCAATGGCGGGTAGTGGAGGGCGGCTCGCGCAGCTATGTGGCGCCCTTGACAGCGGGCTATCGCGAGCGAATCCGCCTGAACTGCCCGGTGCACCGCGTCAGGCGGGATGGGCAGGGTGTGGAGGTATTCAGCGCCGCGGGAAGCGAGCGCTTCGACAAGGTCGTTTTCGCCTGCCACAGCGACCAGGCCCTGGCCCTGCTCGATGCCCCCAGCGCAGAGGAGCAGGCGGTGCTCGGCGCGCTGCGCTATGCCAGCAACGAAGTCATCCTGCACACCGACACCCGCCTGCTGCCGAGCCGCCGACGCGCCTGGGCGAGCTGGAACTATCGGCTCGGCGGCCCGCCGCAGGCACCCGCCGCGCTCACCTACGACATGAACCTGCTGCAGGGGATCGAGGCGCCGGTCACCTTCTGCGTGAGCCTCAACCAGACAGAGCAGATCGATCCGGCCAAGGTGCTGGCGCGCTTCGTCTACGCCCACCCGCAGTTCAGCCTTGCCGGCATCGCGGCGCAGGCCAGGCGCGGCCTGTTGCAGGGGCGGCAGCATAGTTATTTCTGCGGAGCCTACTGGGGCAATGGCTTCCACGAGGACGGCGTGGTCAGCGCCCTGGAAGTCGCCGGGCATTTCGGGGAGCGGCTATGAAGAGCAGCCTGTGCCGTGGCTGGGTGATGCACCGGCGCCTGCTGCCAAAGGTGCATGCCTTCCGATATCCGGTCGGCATGGTTCTGCTGGACCTGGCCGAACAGCCGTCCTTGATGCGGCTTTCGCCGCTGCTGCACGCCTGGCGCTTCGCCCCGCTGAGCTGGCGGCAGAGCGATTATCTGCCCGCCTGGACGGGGCGGGGGATGCCACTGGACGAAGCGGTGCGCTGCCTGCTGCGCGAAGCCCTGGGCGAGTCGCCCGCCGGCCCGATTCTTCTGCTCACCCAGCTGCGCAGCTGGGGCCTGTGGTTCAACCCGGTCAGTTTCTATTTTTGCCACGACCATGACGGCCGGCTGGCCGCGATTCTTTGCGAGGTGCGCAACACGCCCTGGCGCGAGCGCTTCCATTACGTGCTGCCGATAAAGCCCGGTGCGCCCCAGGAGCTCGCGGTCGCCAAGGCCTTCCATGTGTCGCCATTTCTGCCCAGGGAGATGGAATACCGCATGCGTTTTCTCATCGATCCGGCCCGCGTGCATGTGCACATGGAGAACTGGCGTGACGACCGTCTGGTGTTCCTCGCCCACCTCGATCTGCAGCGCGAGGCGCTGGACGGCACATCCCTGCGCCGGCACCTGCTGGCGTTTCCCTGGATGAGCCTGCGCACCGTTGCGGCCATCTACTGGCAGGCCCTGCGCCTGCTGTTCAAACGCGTCCCCGTTCACGACCACCAGGCCAGCGAACATCACCTGGCGGTCGGTCATTGCGCCGTCGAGGAGCCCGATCATGTCAGAACCCACCCTGAGCGCTGATAAGGCCGGCACCGCCGCGCCGCGGATCGGCAACCTGTTCCGTCACGCGGTGATCGCCCGCCTGCGCCAGCTGCGGTACGGCTGGCTTCAGGTGCGCCGTGGCGAGAGCCAGCTGGATTTCGGCGACCCGCTCAGCCCCCTGCGCGCGGTGATCGACGTGCACGACGATGCGGTCTGGGGCATGGTTGCCTGCAACGGTTCGATCGGCGCCGGGGAGGCCTACATCCATGGCTACTGGAGCAGCCCGGATCTCGCGGCGGTAACCCGCCTGTTCGTCGCCAACCTGTCGGTGCTCGATGCCATGGAAGGCGGCCTGGCACTCTTGGCCAGGCCCGCGCTGCGCGTGCTGCACTGGCTCAACCGCAACAGCCGCAGCGGTTCGCAGCGCAACATCAGCGCCCATTACGACCTGGGCAACGACCTGTTCGAGCGCCTGCTCGATCCGACGCTGATGTATTCCTCCGCCATGTTCCAGAACCCTTCGCAGAGCCTGGAGCAGGCACAGCTGAACAAGCTCGACGTCATCTGCCGCAAGCTGGAACTGCAGCCGCAGGATCACCTGCTGGAGATCGGCACCGGCTGGGGCAGCCTCGCGCTCTATGCCGCCACCCACTACGGTTGCCGCGTGACCACCACCACGTTGTCGAAGGAGCAGTACGCCTGCGCCCAATTCCGCATCCGCGAGTTCGGCCTGCAGGATCGAGTGACCCTGCTGCTGGAGGATTACCGCGAACTACGCGGGCGCTACGACAAGCTGGTGTCCATCGAGATGATAGAAGCGGTCGGCCATCGCTACCTGCCCGAGTATTTTCGCCGTTGCGCGGCCTTGCTGAAGGATGACGGCCTGATGCTGCTGCAGGCCATCACCATCCGCGACCAACGCTACGAGCAGGCGCGGCGTTCCGTGGACTTCATCCAGCGCTACATCTTCCCAGGCGGCGCGCTGCCTTCGATCACCAAACTGCTGCAGACCGCCACCGAGCACACGGAGCTCAATCTCGTCCACCTGGAAGATTTCGCCGGGGACTATGCGCGCACCCTGGGGCATTGGCGTGACAACCTGCGGCAATCGCGCGCCTCTCTGCTGGAGCTGGGCTATGACGAAAGCTTCCAGCGCCTGTGGGAGTTCTACCTGTGCTATTGCCAGGGCGGCTTCGAGGAGCGCGCCATCGGTGTGGCGCATCTGCTCTGGGCTGGGCCCGCGGCGCGCAGGTCGAGTCTGGCGGATCAGCTGGACGCCTGATGGACCGCCGACTGCCGCTGCTGGTAAACGCGGTCTGGCTGCAACTGGGATGGTGGGGTTGTGTGCTCGGTGCGCGGCATCAGGCTTTGCTGGCCGCGGTGGCGGTCGGGTTATTGCTGCACCTCAGCTTTTGCCGGCAAACGAAAGAGGAGGGGCAGGCGATACTCACTGTTGGCCTGTCCGGTTGTCTGCTGGACACCCTCCTGGGCTGGCTTGGGCTGTTTAATTTCGAGGGTGAGCTCCTGCCGGGCTGGCTCGCCCTGCTGTGGCTGGTCTTTGCCAGCGGGTTGCGGCACAGCCTTGCCTGGGCCGCGCGACCGATGTGGCGGGGTGCCTGCGTGGGCGCCTTGGGTGGCCCGCTGGCCTATTGCGCCGGCGCTCCGCTGGCTGGAGTCGATCTTCCGTTGGGCTTGGGTTTCACGGCGCTGGCACTGGCACTGCTTTGGACGGCCTGGCTACCGCTGATGCTGCGCCTCGCGCTTGGCCGGTGAGCGGCGGCAGCGCTGCGAGCAGTAGCGCACCTCATCCCAGCAGCGCGCCCAACGCCGCCGCCAGCTGAACGGACGGCCGCAGACCAGGCAGGTCTTCTCCGGCAGGTGCGTTTTTTTCACAGCGCTTGTCCCGCATCCAGCCGCGCCAGCAAAGCCTCGCCGCGCTGCCACAGGGCGAGGCTGCGCTGCTCGTCCATGCGTTGCAGGTTGCGATACGCCATGGCCAATCGCGGATTAGCGCCGAGCCGCTCGCGGTGCCGCATGAGGAAGTGCCAGTACAGCGCATTGAAGGGGCAGGCATCCTCCCCGGTCGCCTGGTCGACCCGGTAGCGGCAGGCCCCGCAGTGGTCGGACATGCGCTGGATATAGCGCCCGCTCGCGCAGTAGGGCTTGGAGCCCAGGTAGCCGCCATCGGCGTGCATCACCATGCCCAGCGTGTTGGGCAGCTCCACCCACTCGAAGGCATCCAGGTACACGGCCAGGTACCAGTCGCAGATGGCCGGCGGAGCGATGCCCGCCAGCAGGGCGAAGTTGCCGGTGACCATCAGCCGCTGGATGTGGTGCGCGTAGCCGAATTCCAGTGTCTGGCCGATGGCCTGGGCCATGCAGCGCATGTCGGTCCGGCCGGTCCAGTAGAACTCCGGCAACGGCCGGCGATTGCCCAGCGCGTTGAGCTGCGCGTATTCGGGCATGCGCAGCCAGTAAATGCCGCGCACGTATTCCCGCCAGCCGATCAATTGACGGATGAAGCCTTCGGCGGCGTTCAGCGGCGCGAGTCCCCGGCGATAGGCCTGCTCCACGTCGCTGGCCAGCTGGCGCACGTCCAGCAGGCCGATGTTCAGCGCGGCGCTGATGCGGGCATGGAACAGGAAGGGTTCGCCCTCGGCCATGGCGTCCTGGTAATCGCCGAACGCTGGCAGGGAGAACTCCAGGAAGTGTTGCCAGAGTTCCTGGGCCTGAATGTGGGTCACCGGGTAGTCGAATCCCTCCAGACGACCGTAGTGATCGTCAAAACGCTTGCCGACCAGTTGCATGACGTCGCGGGTGATACCGTCCTGCTCGAAGCGGGCGGGGAAGGGGCCGTGCAGCCCGCGCGGCAGCGGCTTGCGATTGTCCGAGTCGAGGTTCCAGGTGCCGCCGACGGGACGGCCATCGGGTTCCATCAGCAGCCCGGTGCGCTGGCGCATCACGCGGTAGAAGTGCTCCATGCGCAACTGCCTGCGCGCTCCTGCCCAGCGCGCGAACTCATCGCGACTGCAGAGAAAACGGTGATCTTCATGCCAGGTCAGCGACACCTTGCCGCTGCGCAGCGCCTGCTCCAGACGCCATTCGCCGCATTCGGTGAAATGAACCTCGGGATAACCCAGAGTGACGTGCCAGCGTTCGACTTCGCCGACGATGTTGCCACTGTTAGCGGGATCGTCCAGCGTCGTGTAGATCACCCGCCAGCCCCGTTCTCGCAGCGCCTGGGCGAAGTGGCGCATGGCGCTGAAGATGAGCACGATCTTCTGCGGATGATGAGGCACGTAGCGGGCTTCCTGGTCCACCTCGGCCATCAGGATAGCGTCCCGCTCAGGGTCCAGCGCGTCGAACAGGGACAGCTCGAAGCTGAGCTGGTCTCCCAGCAGCAGACCCAGCCGGCGCGGCTTGTACGTCATGCGCGGGGCTCCAGGGAAAGCGGCACGCGCAGCGGCTCGACCGCCGTCGGATGCGAGGCGCAGATTTCGTCATGGGCGCAGTGCTGGACCAGTTCGCACGGCAGCGAGGCCCATTCGCCCAGCGCCTCGCGCACCTGGGTGGTGGAGCGCAGGTGCAGGACCTGCCCGCTTTCATCGCGAATCGGCCGCAAGCCCTCGGCCAGGCGAGCCTGCAGGACGTAGAAGCCGCCCTCCAGGGAAATCACCTCGAAACCCTGGATACGCCCGGCGGCTACGGCATGGGCGAGGTCTTGCAGTGTCATGGTTAGCTCCTGGCCGGCAGCGCGGCTGATAAATGAGGTGGGCGCCTTGCTCAGCTCCTGCCGGGATTCCCGGCGCCCTCGCGGCGGAAGAACAAGGTCACCTGGCCCAGCTCGACGCCGAATTTGCGCATGCTCGACCGGTTGATCAGCGTGTCGTCGTCCATCAGGTACATCCAGTCGTCGAAGCTGACTTTCCAGGTGCTTCCGTCCACGTCCAGATTCAGGTCGTAGCGCCAGCGCAGTGCGTTGCCGGCTATCTCTCCCAAGGCTTCGCCGACCACGTCGGCAGCACGCCCGCGCCAGCGGTTGGCGCCGTCCGGCGTCAGGGTCCAGATACGTTGCTGGCGAGTGCCATCGCTATAGCGGAAGCGCTCGTCAAGGATCAGCCGTTCACCTTCGCGGCGGCTGGTGATGTCCACCTCGAAGCGCTTGACCACTTCACCGGAGGGCTTCTGGAAGATGCCCCAGGCTTTCACCGGCCCGGCGAAGAATGCGGGCAGGTCCAGGGTGGGACGCTCATGGGCGTAGTGCTCGACGCCGACATTGCCGCAGCTGCCCAGCAGCAGGCAGAGGGCGAGTTGGAACAGGCGCAGGGTCAACTTCATTGCGGGTCTCCGTTCAGGCCCAGCAGATCCCGGCGCAGCTCTGGATTGCGCGTGCGCGGGTCCAGCCAGATGGAAAAGAACGCCCGGGCGAAGCGGGTATCAGCGACCACGTGGCTCGGCTTGCCGTCGACATAGAAGCGGCAGCCCTCGTCGGGCAGGTAGACGCCGGTGATTCGTTGCCCAGCCTTGACATCGACGAAGGCCCGGCGCATCTCACCGGCCCAGGAAGCCAGCAGGGTTTCGTCGACGCTGCCCTGGCGGCGCATCTCGTCAAGGCTGGCCTGTACCAGGGTGTCCCGGGACAGCTCGCGGCGATAGACCAGTTCCAGGGCGAAGGCATGCGCCCAGTCAGGTGTGCGTGCTGCGCTCCACAGGTTTGCCTCGTAGACAACGAAACCGAACCAGCTGAACTGGCCCTGGCCGACCTGCGTGGCGCCGGGAATCTCCCCCCGCCAGTCCGCGCAGCTCGGCTGCGCCCAGAGGCCGCAGAGCATGACGATGCTCAGGGAGAGCGGGCAGAAAGTGGTGGTTGCGCGCATGAATCGAGCTCCAGATACCTATCCTGATACTTATACAAAAATAAATTAATGTACAGATATCGGATGAATGGCCGGAAAGCAGGGCGACGCATCGCTTATCGGATCCAGCGGATAAATGGGGGTGGGTCTTGGCGTCGGAGAGCGGTCCGGTCCACCGGGATCAAGTCGGTGATGATCACATCGCTGCATACAACTGTTGCATTAAATTGTGTGCATGCTTTGTTATTTGTATAGATAATGATCGCGTTCTGTCGCCACTGCAGCGATGCCCTTGGCCCGCCGATGACGAGACCATGCCAAACGACCCTGATCTGACTCGAAACCAACGCTTGCTGCGCGGCGTCGCCATAGCCGGCGTACTCTGCGGTGCCACCGGCCTGTTCGCCTGGAGCGCCGGCTGGCTCGGCGCCCATCCGCTCACCAGCGCCCAGTTGATCGATCGCCTGGAGGCCAACGCCGGCGTCTATCCGGGATACCGTCGCGCCCATCCGCGGGGCATTTGCTTCAGTGGTTACCTGGAGATGAACGGCGCCCTGGCTCCGCTCTCCCGGGTGTCATTGCTGCAGCCGGGACGGGTGCAGGTGCTCGGGCGTCTGTCGGTAGGCGCGGGCAACCCCCACGCCGCGGATACCAGCGTGCCGGTGCGCAGCATGGCGCTGCTGGTGCGTCAGCCGGACGGGCAGCAGTGGCGCATGGCGATGAATAACCCACCGGTGCTCCCCGTGCGGACGCCGGAGGACTTCTACGAGCAGTTGGGGGCGATGCGCCCGGACCCGGCGACCGGCAAGAGCGACCCCGCGCGCGTCAAGGCCTTCTTCGACGCACACCCCGAAAGCGACGAGTTCCGCGCCTGGGCGGCGTCCTACCGGCCGAGCGACAGTTTCGCCAGCACGGCTTACAACAGCATCAATGCCTTCCTGCTGGTCGATGCAAAGGGCCAGCGCCAGGCCGTGCGCTGGTCGATGGTGCCGCAGCTGGCCGCCACACCGCTGGGCGCTGCGGGCGTAGCCGACGATGCACTGCAGCAGGACCTGTTGCTGCGCCTGCAATCGGGGCCGTTGCGCTGGACGTGGCGCTTCGTCTTCGCAGGTGCCGACGATGATGTGGATGACCCGACCCATTCCTGGCCGGCCGAGCGCAGGCAGATCGAGGCCGGTACCCTGGTGGTGGAGCAGGCTCGCGCGCAGCTGGAGGGAGACTGCTACGGCTTCAACTTCGATCCGCTGGTCCTGCCCCAAGGCGTCGAACCCAGTGGCGATGCCATCCTGCGCGCCCGATCTTCGGCCTACGCGCAGTCCTACCGGCGGCGGACTCTCGAAGGCCAGCCGTCCAGCCAGCACCAGGGAGCACAACCGTGAACGCGCCTGTCGAGTCCTTCCATCCGCTGCTCCGCCTGCTACATGGTCTGATGGCCGTGCTGGTGATCGCCACGCTGTTCGTTGGCGTCACCATGGTCGCCAGCGTCGGTGGCAGCCAGCCGCAGCTGGTCGCCTGGCACAAGCAGTTGGGGCTGGCCTTGCTGGTGCTTCTGCTGGTGCGCCTGCTGGTTCGCGCTGTCACGGCGCGCCCCGCGCTGCCGGCTTCGGTGACGCCCTGGCAACGGCGCCTGGCATGCGCGGTGCATTTCGCGCTGTATGCCCTGTTGCTCGGGCAGATCCTGGTTGGCTGGGCCATGCAGGGCGCCGCGGACTTTCCGCTGCGCTTCGCGCACTGGCTTGTACCGGCGCTGGTCGGTGCCAATCCGGACCTCTACGGCATCCTGCGTTGTGTTCACGCCTGGATCGCCTACGGTCTCTTTGCCCTGATCCTCCTGCATGCCGCCGCGGCGCTGGTCCATGCTCTGCTGCGGCGCGACGGTGTCTGGTCGAGCATGTGGCGGGTTCGTTCTCGCAGGAAAGAGCAGGGCAACCCGGCGCGCTGACTGGGCCTAGCTGCCGGCTTGCCGCGCAATCAGTTCTGCCAGGGCTTCGCCGATGAGTTCGTTGTTCGCTTCGAGAACCAGCAGATGATGCCGGACAGCTTGCGAGGTGTCCGATGCGCCGCTGGCGTCCGCCCAGTCGGCGAGCTCGCGGATGGCGGCGCTGGTGGCATTGATGTTCTGGTTGATGCGGCAGACCAGCGAGGGGAGGGGGTTGGTGTTCATGATGACCTCCGCAGAGACGTCTGAGCACTCAAGAAGCAAGAAAGGCCGTATCTGTCGATACGGCCTTGGGGCGTGCGGCTGCTGCTCTCCAAGCCGCACGACAGGAAAAATCTACCAAAAATCGTTGCGGATTCAAGCCCTGCCAGAGGCAAGCCTGGGCGAAGGCAAAGCCGATGCCCGTTGATCCTGCTTACGGGGATTTGGGGCTGTCTGGGCGCGGCGCCGAAGCATAAAGCGCAAGCAGCGCGGACAGGCCAAGGCTCAGGGCGATGCCCAGCAGCGCGGCGATAAAGCCTCGGCCAAGCGTGGCCGGGCTGTGGGTGGGTGCGCTGACAGCATAGAACAGGCCGCCGAACACCGCTACGCCGAGAGCGGCGCTGATCTGCAATGCCGAATTGACCAGGCCGGAAACCATCCCGGAGCCGCCGGAGGGCGCGCGGTCGATCACGCTTCGAATCAGGGTCGGCAATGCCCTGCCCTGACCAAAACCCAGCAGCCCGACTCCCGTGATCAGCGGCACCAGGGCGGGCCGCTCGCTCGCCGCAGAAAAACCTACTGTGACGGCCAGGATCAGGCATCCCAGCGCCTCGAGCAGCATTCCCAGGGTTGGTACCCAACGGCCGAAATAGCGTATGGCAATCGGGGTGGTCAGCGGACCGACCAGAAAGCCAACCCCAAAGGGCACGAACATCAGGCCGGTGACCACGGGCGAAGCGCCAAGGGCGTCCTGCAGGTACACCGAAAAGGTCAGAAAGAACGCCGACACCACGTAGAAAAACAGCGCGCTGAGCAGACCTGCCAGCAGGCGCGGCGACCGCACCAACTGGGGGCTGAGCAGCGGTGTGCCGCCGCGTCGCTCGAGGGCTGCCTCATGACGCCAGAAACCCAAGGTAACCAGGGACGCGCTCAACAGCATCAGGCACAGCCACCACGGCCAGCCCAGCTCGCGGCCCTGCACCAGCGGTACCACCAGCAGCGCCAGCGTCAGGGCGCAGAGCAGCACGCCGGGACGATCCAGCGATGCCGGGGTGGCGCTGCGGGTGTCAGGCAAAAAGGGCATGCCGAAGAGGAATACGGCGGCCACGATGGGCAGATTGATCAGAAAGATCGCCCGCCACTGCAGCCCGAACACGTCGGCTGCAATCAGCACGCCGCCAAGGACCTGAGCGGCCACGGTGGCAAACCCAAGTGCCGCACCATAGACCGCCAACGCCCGCGAGCGCTCCTGCTCGGGAAACAGGGCATGGATGGATGCCAACCCCTGCGGCGCCATGGCGGCGGCGCTCAGCCCCTGCAGCACCCGGCCGACAATCAGCACCGACGGCGAAGGCGCCAGCCCACAGATCAGCGACGCCATCCCGAAGCCTGCCATGCCCGCCAGAAACACCCGGCGCCGGCCAAACAGGTCGCCCAGGCGCCCACCGGTAATCAGAAAAACCGCGTAGGTGGCCGCATAGGCCGAGATCACCCACTCAATCTGTGTCGGCGTCGCCCTCAGCCCCTGGGCAATGGACGGCAGGGCCACATTGACGATGAAGAAATCCAGTGGGGGCAGGAATGCACCGGCCAGCAGCACCGCGAAGGCCAGCCAGCGCCGGGAGGGTGTGGCGGTGGCTGAGGCAGGGATGGAAAGAGTCATGGCAACACCTCCGGAAACGACGCCTGGCCGCCAGGTCGAATAGTCCCTGGCCGGGCCAGCGCAGCGCTACGTACACTATTGAACGGCGTCGAATTGGCCTGGCAATGCTGCCAGGCTGGACGTAGGCGTAGTTTGAAAGCCGGAAGGCGTTGGCGGGACTGCCATTGCTGCACATTGCACGTTCATTTTTGTAAGGGGGTGGCGGGGTGGAATGGGACGACTTGCGGTTTTTCCTGGCGATAGCCCGTGCCGGCTCTCTGGGGGCTGCGGCCAGACACCTGGGTGTCAGCCATCCCACCGTGGGCAGGCGCCTGCAGGCGCTGGAGCAGGCCAGCGGCCAGGCTTTCTTCCGGCGCACCAGCGAAGGCCTGGTGCCGACCGCGATGGGCGAGGGCACCCTGAATCTTGCCGAGGAAATGGAAAGCAGCGCCCTGGCCATTGCCCGGCGTATCGATGGCAGTGAGCAGCCCGAAGGCATCCTGCGTATTTCCTCCGCCGACTGGTTTGCCGGCTACGTGCTGGCGCCGGTGCTGAGCGAACTGGTGCGCCGCTACCCCGCCGTGGTGCCCGAGGTGATGGCGGGACAACGGCTATCGGACCTCTCCCGTCGCGAAGCGGACATTGCCTTTCGCATCATCCCTTTCGACCAGCCGGACATCGTGCAGCGCCGGTTGATGACGATGCCCTACGGCCTGTACACCAGCGCCGCCGTGCCCTTCGAGCCCGGCCCGGATGGCGCGGGCTGCAAGTTGATCCTGATGAATACCGCGCAGGCCTATTACCCCGACGTGTTGTGGCTCCAGCGCATGCTGCCTGCCGCGCCCACGGTGTTCACCAGCAGCAGCCGCACCGTGCAGGCGCGGATGTGCGCGCAGGGCCTGGGGGTGGCGGTCCTGCCGCGCTCGCTGGGCGACCAAGTGCCGGCCCTCATTCGTATTGAACTCAGCGAAGCACCGCCATCGCGTGATATCTGGATGGGCTACCACCAGGACATGCGGCGCCTGGACCGCCTGCGCGCGCTGGCAGAATTGGCCAGCGACATGCTGGGCAATCCCTGAGCGGGCGCCATTGGGTTTGCGCCAGTGTGATTTCTTCGGCGCCACCTGCGTCAAGAATGCTGCCCCGCGCTGTCCTCTGGGGTCTGATAACGGGGCCATCCATGCAAACGCTGTTGAACGAGATTCTCGAAGAAGTACGTCCCTTGATTGGCAAGGGCAAAGTGGCGGATTACATTCCCGCGCTCGCCGATGTGCCGGCGCAGCAGTTAGGCATCGCGGTCTATGGCAACGATGGCAGCTATCACTGCGCGGGCGATGCGTTGGTACCGTTTTCGGTGCAGAGCATTTCCAAGGTTTTCAGCCTGGTTCAGGCGATTGGCCACTCCGGTGAAGCGATCTGGGAGCGGTTGGGCCACGAGCCCTCGGGCCAGCCGTTCAATTCACTGGTGCAGCTGGAGTTCGAGCGCGGGCGCCCGCGCAACCCGTTCATCAATGCGGGGGCGTTGGTGATCTGCGATATCAACCAATCGCGCTTCGCCGCCCCCATCCTGTCGATGCGCGACTTCGTGCGACGCCTGTCGGGCAATCCCCACGTATCGATGGACGCCCGTGTGGCCGACTCGGAGTACCAGTTCCGCGCGCGCAACGCAGCCATGGCTTACCTGATGCAGTCCTTCGGCAACTTCAATAACGAGGTCGAGACGGTGCTGCGCAGTTATTTCAGCTACTGCGCCTTGCAGATGAACTGCCTGGATCTGGCGCGCGCCTTCTGCTTCCTGGCCAACGATGGGTTCTGCAAGCACAGCGGGGAGCAGATCCTGACCCGGCGCCAGACCCAGCAGGTGAACTCGATCATGGCCACCAGCGGGCTGTATGACGAAGCGGGGAACTTCGCCTACCGCGTCGGGCTGCCGGGCAAGAGTGGCGTTGGCGGTGGGATCGTGGCGATCGTGCCGGGGCAGTTCACCGTCTGCGTGTGGTCACCGGAGTTGAATGCAGCGGGTAACTCCTATGCCGGGATGGCGGCGCTGGAGTTGCTCAGCTCACGGATCGGCTGGTCGGTGTTCTGATCCGCGAGCGTGCCCGCGGCGGGCCAGTTCGTTCAGCTTGCCGGCCGCACATAACCGCCAGGCCACGCTGATCATGGCTCATCCGAGCGAAAACGAGCCTTTCGGTTGATTGATAAATTTCATGCATCAATGGATGCAAACATAGCACTTATCGTTTCAAAGTGTGTCGAGCAGAATCCAGCGACCTTAAGCGCCAACAAGCCTAAATAAGATCGCTGGAGAACTCCCTATGCATGCCTCCTCCAACCCAGGTGCGCAATCCGCCCGCTCCGAGGCGGGTGCCGTGTTCCGCGTCACCTCGGGCAACTTCCTCGAACAGTTCGATTTCTTTCTCTTTGGCTTTTATGCCACCCAGATCGCGGCCGTTTTCTTCCCCGCATCCAACGAATTTGCCTCGCTGATGATGACCTTCGCGGTCTTCGGCGCGGGCTTCCTGATGCGCCCGCTGGGAGCGGTGATTCTCGGGGCCTACATCGATGATGTGGGCCGCCGGAAGGGGTTGATCGTCACGCTGTCGATCATGGCCAGCGGCACCTTGCTGATCGTCCTGGTGCCGGGCTATTCCAGCATTGGTGCCTGGGCCCCTCTGCTCGTACTGGTGGGACGCCTGCTGCAAGGCTTTTCCGCCGGCGCCGAGCTGGGAGGCGTCTCGGTCTACCTGGCGGAAATGGCGACTGCCGGGCGCAAGGGCTTCTATACCAGTTGGCAGTCGGCAAGCCAGCAGGTGGCAATTGTCGTTGCGGCAGCCCTGGGTTACGGGCTCAACCAACAGATGTCCCCGACGATGATTGCGGATTGGGGCTGGCGGATTCCCTTTGCGATCGGCTGCCTGATCGTGCCGTTCATCTTCGTGCTTCGTCGTAGCCTGGAGGAAACCGAGGAGTTCGCCCGGCGTTCACAGCGCCCGACCATGAAGCAGGTGTTCGCCACGCTGGGGGAGAACTGGCGCGTCGTCCTGGCCGGCCTGCTGATGGTGGCGATGACGACCACGGCGTTCTATCTGATCACCGTGTATGCGCCGACCTTCGGCAAGACAGTCCTGAACCTCAGCACCACCGACGCCTTGCTCGTGACGCTGCTGGTCGGCATCTCGAACTTCATCTGGCTGCCCATTGGCGGGCACCTGAGCGATAGATTCGGGCGCAAACCGATGCTCGTTGCGATGACCTTACTGGCCATCTTCACCGCTTATCCCGCATTGTCCTTCCTGGCCCAGGCCCCGAGTTTCGGGCACATGCTGCAGGTATTGCTCTGGCTTTCGTTCATCTATGGCCTTTACAACGGGGCGATGATCCCGGCCCTCACCGAAATCATGCCGGTGGAAGTCCGCGTCGCCGGTTTCTCCCTTGCCTATAGCCTGGCGACAGCCGTATTCGGCGGATTCACCCCAGCCATCTCCACCTGGCTCATTCATCTGAGCGGCGATAAAGGCGCGCCAGGCTATTGGATGACATTCGCCGCAGTCTGTGCGCTTTGCTCGACCCTGGTGCTCTACCGCGGAAAGTCCTCGCGTACCCCCATTCCTGCCTGAACGAGGAATCTCTTCAATGAAAGCGCTCCAAAAGCACCTTGCCGTCCTGGCAGTCGGCCTTTGCACACTGGCCACCACTGTCCATGCAGAGCAGCTGAACGTCATGACCTCCGGCGGCTTCACCGCGGCCTTCCAGCGGCTGAGCCCGAAGTTTGCGCAGGCCAGCGGCGACACCGTCCAGACCATTCTCGGCCCCTCCATGGGCAAGGCCCCTGAAGCCATCCCCAACCGCCTGGCGCGGGGGGAGAATGCCGATGTGGTGATCATGGTCGGCTACGCACTGGATGAACTGATCAAGCAGGGCGTGGTGGATCCGGCGTCCAAGGTGGATCTGGCGGATTCGCGCATCGGCATGGTGGTCAAGCAGGGCGCTGCCAAACCGCAGATCGATACGGAGGAGGCCTTCAGGAAAACCTTGCTGGACGCCGGCTCGATTGCCTACTCGGACAGCGCCAGCGGCGTCTACATCCAGAACAAGCTGTTCAACCGACTGGGGGTGGAGCAGCAGGTCGGCTCTAAGGCCAGGATGATCGAGCGCATACCGGTTGCCTCGGTCGTCGCCTCGGGGCAGTACGAGATTGGTTTCCAGCAGGTCGCCGAGTTGCTGCCGGTTCCCGGGGTGACCCTGGTCGGCAAGATTCCCGAAAGCCTGCAATCGGTGACCCGCTACTCCGCCGGCATTCCGCGCAATGCGAAACACCTGCGGCAGGCGAAGGAACTGCTGTCCTATCTCGCGTCCACGACAGCGCAGCCGGTGGTGCAATCCACGGGGCTGGACTCAATCCCCAAGTAATTTTACCGGGGTACTTCTGACCAGCCTTTCCAGCTCAAGCGCAGCAGGCGTCAGCGTTCGCCCGCTGCGCTTGATCAGGCCGACGTTGCGCACCACCGCCGGCTCCTCCAGGGGAACGGCCTTTAGTAGGGGGTGACTGGTGCGGGGCATGGCAATGGACGGCACGGCAGCCACTCCCACGCCTGCTTCCACCAGCCCGATCGCGGTAGTGACGTGTCGCGTCTCGCAGATGCTGTGTCTGGACGGGACTACGCGCTTCAGCGCCTGGCTCAGGATCAGTCGGTTGCCGGATGACTTGTCCAGCGAGATGTAGTCGTGCTCGTACATCTCGGACCAGGTTACCGAGGTTCGATCCGCCAGTGGGTGGTCGCGTCTGCAGGCCATGACATAGCGCTCTTCGAGCAACAGATCGAAGGTCATTTCCGGGCTCAGGTTTCCGCTGAAGGTGACCCCGAAATCGGCTTCTCCACTGGCTACGGCAACGTTCACTTCATGCGCGCTGGAGTCCACAAGCATGATCTTGATGCGTGGATACAGGCGATGGAATTCGCTGATCACGTTGGGCATGAAGTAGTACGCGGCCGATGGCACGCAGGCGATGGTGACGCGCTCCATCCTGCTGGAGGCGACATCGGCAATGCTCATCAACGCAGTGTCCAGTTGGTCGAGTACGCGCTCCACTTCCGGAACGAAGGCTCGTCCCACGGCTGTCAGGCTTACCTTCCGGGTCGTCCTCTCGAACAGTCGTACGTTCAAGGCTGACTCCAGCTTCTCAATACGCCGGCTCAGCGCAGGCTGGGTAATCTTGACCGCCTCGGCAGCCTTACGAAAACTGCCGTTTTCCACGATTGCCCGGAATGCCTGGAGGTCGTCCAGATCGAAATTGATGCTCATTGGGTTCACCGGGAGATTGATAATCAGACGGCATCAATACCACCTTCACTCGCAGTCGGAAAAGCCTGAATGGCCGGTAGCGAGGCGACAGCCCCTGCTTTGCCGGTTCGCGAGCTGTCGCTGAGGCGAGAGACCGTACTGGCGTGGCGTTGATTGCCGGGGCCGGGGAAACGCCCTCGACTTTACGTGGCGCGAACCGTGGGCGGAGCCACTGTTCCTCAAGCCGCCTGAAGACGATTGCGGCCCAGTCTCTTGGCGGAGTAGAGCGCGGCATCGGCGCTGTCGAGCAACGATTGCCAGCCATCCAGTTCTGCTCCCGACGCAGAGGCAATGCCAATGCTCACGGTGACCCGTCCGAACGGGCTGGAACAATGGGTGATGGCTTTCTCGTCCAATCGGTCGATCATCATCTGCGCCACCACTGCCGCACCGGCTTGATCGGTGAGAGGGAGCACTACAGCCATCTCCTCACCGCCATATCGCGCGACCAGGTCAGTAGGGCGGCGCACACAGCTCGCGAGCAGCTTGCCGACCTCCTGCAGGCAGGCGTCTCCGGCAGGGTGGCCGTAGGTGTCATTGAACAGCTTGAAGTGGTCGATATCGACCATCAGCAGCGCGAGCGAGGTTTTTTCGCGTTGTGCCCTGCGGACTTCCACCTCCAGCGTCTCGTTGAAACAGCGACGGTTGGCGAGGCTTGTCAGCGGATCGTTCAGCGCCAGGTGCGCGAGCCGCTGGTTGCTGTCGAGCAACTGCTGTTGTGCCACGCGCAACTGGCTTTCGACCGCCTCCCGCCGACGAATGTCGCGAATCAGCATCCACCCGACGAACCCGGTGAGCATCAGCAGGCCGGACACCACCAGCAGCGACAGCAAGGCTTCGAACCGCCAGGCCGCGAGCGCCTCGTTCTTGCCCAGCGCGACCGTCGTCACCAGCGGTAGCTTGTCGCTTTTGCGGAAAGCATAGAGACGCTCCACGCCGTCCAGGCTGGAGGTAAACGACGCGGTGCCTACCGAGCGATCGACCAGATACTTGGCATAGATCGGGGATTTGGAAAAGTTGCGCCCCATGTCCTGTTCCCGGAAGGGGTAGCGCACCAGCAACGAACCGTCGGTATAGGACAGGCCGATAGCGCCTTCCCGACCGATATCGAGCTGGCCGAAGAGTCGCAGGAAGTTCTCGATCCCCAGGGTCACTGCGACGACGCCAGCGAATTCTCCGCTTGGGCTATCGAAACGGCGGCTGATGGTGATCACCCATTCCTGGTTCGAGCGGCTGCGAATCGGTAAGCCAATGAAGGGCTCGCGAGAGGGATCGTCGCGGTGATGGATGAAATAAGCTCTGTCACTGCTGTTCGCCCCGGCGGGAATCGGCCTGTTCGATGACATCAACCAGCGGCCATCCCTGTCGTAGACCGTCACTCCACTCATCTGAGACATCAGTGACTGTTGGCGGCTGACCAGTTGCTGCAGCCTCTCCATCTGCGCGGGTCCGCTGCCTTCGGTTTCGAGCCTCTCGACCAGGCCGAGCAGGATCAGCGAGCTTTGCCGGACGATGCCTTCGGAATAGGTCGACAGCGCCTGCGTCAGGTTGAGGCTATGGGTATCGATGTCTTCCAGCACCTGCTTGCGGGAGGCCATTACTTTCCAAAGCGTCAGCGACGCGAGCGAGCAGCCGATGATCAACAGCAACAGAAAGACCAGGTGGATATCGCGCTTCACTGCGGTAACCGAAGAGGCATCGCTTTTCCATAGGGAAGAAATTCGCAAGATATTTCCTTATCAACAGCGCTCCAGCCCTGTGAGCAATCAAAGTCTCGGCCTTGCGCGCCATCAAGCGAATCCATCAAGCCTTCGGCGATGGAGTTGAGCGGCAATTATCCCTCAAAAGACACCCGCGCATTGCAGGCGGGGGCGGTTTTTCACGCCGGTAAAATGGGGGGCGGCCGCCTTCGCGGCCAGGGTGATTGGCGAGTACAGCACGGATAAGGACTACTGCGCCCGACTGCCGGCTCTCGGCGAGGCTCTCCTGGTGACAAACTGTTGAGGCGATTTGGCCCCCACTGGACATCAACCTCGCAGGAGATGGACGACGAGCCCTGCGACGGCACAAGCCAGCAGCACCTGAATGACACCGCGCTTGAAGCGGAACAGTGCCACCGCTGCTGCGATGGCGATCACCGCGGACGGCCAGTCGAACGCACCACCAAATCCTTTCGGCCAGAGGACGTGATAGCCGAAGAACATCGCCAGGTTCAGGATTACGCCCACGACAGCTGCGGTGATGCCCGTGAGAGGGGCGGTGAACTTCAGCTCGTTGTGGGTCGACTCCACGAGCGGGCCGCCTGCCAGGATGAACAGGAAGGATGGCAGGAAGGTAAACCAGGTCACCAGGCTCGCGGCTACCGCGCCGGCGAGGAACGGGTGATCGGCACCGAACATCGGGTGCACGTAGCCGCCTACGAACCCCACGAACGCGACCACCATGATCAGCGGCCCCGGCGTGGTTTCCCCAAGGGCCAGCCCGTCGATCATCTGCGTCGGCGTCAGCCAGCCGTAGTGACCGACAGCGCCCTGATAGACGTAGGGCAGCACCGCGTAGGCGCCGCCAAAGGTCATCAGGGCTGCCTTGGTGAAAAACCATCCCATCTGGGTCAATGTGCCGGCCCATTCGAAAGTCGTTGTCAGCAGCGCCATGGGCAACAGCCAGAGTGCCGCCCCGATGAACAACAGGCGCAACAGGTGCCCCCAGTGGAACTGGGCGTGCTCGGGAGTCGGCGTGTCATCGTCGATCAGTGCCGGGCCGTAGCTGGCCTTGGCAGCGCCATGTCCACCGCCAATGACGAACTTGCCGGGCAGGACTCGGCCGCCGACATACCCCAGTATCGCCGCCGCCAGCACGATGATCGGGAACGGGACATTGAGCGCGAAGATAGCAACGAAAGAGGCCGCGGCAACCGCCCAGAGCCAGCCATTCTTCAGCGCGCGCGAGCCGATGCGGTGCGCGGCGTGAACGACGATCGCCGTCACCGCGGGCTTGATGCCATAGAAGATTCCAGCCACCACGGGGACTTCACCGAAGGCGACATAGATCCACGACAGAGCAATCAGAATGAACAGCGATGGGAGCACGAAGAGCACGCCGGCAATCACTCCTCCCCAGGTCCGGTGCATGAGCCAGCCGATGTACGTTGCCAGCTGCTGTGCTTCCGGGCCGGGCAACAACATGCAGTAGTTCAGCGCATGGAGAAAGCGCCCCTCGCTGATCCAACGACGGCGCTCAACCAACTCCTGGTGCATGATGGATATCTGCCCGGCGGGCCCGCCGAAACTGATGAAGCCGAGCTTCAACCAGAACAGGAAGGCTTCGAAGAGGCTGACGGGTTCGCCAGTGGCGCTCACCTTTTCAGCAACAGGCACGCTGGATTCAGTCATTGTTTTTCTCGTCGCTCGCGAAAGCGCTGAAGAGGCCATTGAAAATACCGCTGGCTGCCTGAAGCAACAGGTCGTCATCCGTGATGCTTTCCCGCAGCCCGGCAAGAACGCGCTCGATACCTGAGGCCTCGACGGGCTGGCTTCCGCCGATGTCGAGGTAATGCACCACGGCGCCGATGCGATGGAGGGGTGGGTTGTCGAGCTGGAAGCTGGCCAGCAGGGTTTCGAATGTGACGCGCGCGCCGACATGGCTGAAGGTCGCTCCGTCGAAGTCGAAGCCCAGAGCGTCTTCCGGACAGTCTTGCGGGCTCTCCAGCCAGAGAATCTCTGCCGCCGGATCGATGAACCGGCGAATCAGCCAGGCGCTGGCGAGGCGGTCGACCCAAGGACGTTTCCGAGTAGCCCAGCGGCGCCCTTGAAACGCCTGCGGGTCCAGCGTCGTGATGGGCTCGTCCTGGCTGCTGGGCTCATCCGCCGAGAGGGCGCGGCTGATGGCGGATTCCGCGGCCTGGAGGGCCGATTCGGTCACCTGGCGGGCGTCTGCGGAAAAGAAGTCGATGGCGGCCAGCTGGCTGAACGCCTTGCGCAGCTTGCGGACCTGCCTTGCCGTTTGCAGGGCGTTCTCGCCGCTCAGATCGTCCGTGCAACTGGCGATGTCCTCTCGCAGCTTGCTGTAGTCCTCGCTCCGGTCGAACAGCGGGGCGAATCGCTCAATGGGCTCATCGATCGAGAACAGGTACGCCGTACCATTGATTGCAAGCACGTCCCGTTCGATCTCCTCCAGAACCACCCGGCCTTCGCCACGTTCCGGCAGGAGATAGACGCCATCGCGCAATACCGCCGCGCCGCAGGACTTGAGCGCGCGCCAGGCTCGCATGCGCTCGGTCGCGTTCGCGGTGGGCAGTCCCAGCACCAGGAGATGCCATTTCATTGCGTAGAGCTCGCAACCTGATTTGTTGAGTACTCTACTCCAGAATTTTCCTGTGTAAACGGTGTTCGGTGCAGGCTGGCAGCAACACTGGCGGCTGGCGCCCGCCCTCGGAAGGGCGGGCGAGCACTCGTGTATCAGATCACGAAGAAGCCGTGGGTGCCGTCACGGCCCAGTTGCTCCACGAGGCCGAATTCCCAGTCGAGGTAGCCCTGCATGGCCTCGCGCGGGTTGTCGGTGCCTTCGTAGGGGCGGCGGTAGCGATCGATGCGCGGCGCCGCCAGCAGGCTTTCGCCTTCCTCGGTCGGCTGGCCGGCGGCGACCCAGGCGCTGGTGCCGCCCTCGAGCAGGAACACCGGCTTGTCGGTCAGGGCCGCCACGTCCGGCACGGCAAAGCCTGCCAGCAGGCTGGTGCCGCAGGTGAGCACGTAGCGGTCAGCGTCACCCAGCGCGGCCAGTGCCTGCCGCAACTGGCTGCGCAGCGCCCAGGCGGCGCCGGGGATGTGGCGCTTCACATAGTTGGCGCTGGCGGTGAAGTCGAGAACGGCAGTGCCCGGCGCTCGCAACCAGTCGGCCAGGGTCTGCGGGGTGATGGTCTCGGTCTGCGGCTTCGCCGGCAGCGGAGCGCTCCAGGCGCCTTGCTCGCTGAACTCGACAGCGCCCACGCCATCGAGCACCGCCACCTGCCAGCCCATCTGGGCGAGCCAGGAGGCGCTCATGTTGGCGCGCACGCCATCGTCGTCCACCAGCACCAGGCGCGCGCCACGAACGCTGGCGACATGGTCGGTTTCCTGCACCAACTGGCCGCCCGGCGTGGAGCGCGAACCCGGCAGGTGGCCGGCTTCGTACTCTTCCGGGGTGCGCACGTCGAACAGGTAGGTGGTGCGGACGGCGTCGGCCTGCCACTGGCGCAGGCCGGCGAGGTCGATGCGTGCGACTTGCGCACGATCAGCCACGGCGCGGGCGCGCTGGGCGGCGGACTGGCGGGTGGCGGCGGAAACCTCGGCGAAGCGTCGCGCCTGGCCGTGCTCCAGCTGCTGCCCGGCGAGGGTCCAGCCGATGGTGCCGTTGCGCAGCGCCGAGACCGGGTTGGGGATGCCGGCATTCACCAACGACTGGGTGCCGATGATGCTGCGAGTACGTCCTGCGCAGTTGACGATGACGCGGGTCGCCGGGTCCGGCGCCAGCTCGGCGACGCGCAACACCAGTTCGGCGCCGGGCACGCTGATGCCGCCAGGGATGCTCATGGTCTGGTATTCGTCGAAGCGGCGGGCGTCCAGCACCACCACGTCAGCCTGCTGGTCGAGCAGCGCTTTCACTTCCTCCGCCGCGAGCGACGGGGTGTGGCGCTCGGCTTCCACCAGCTCGCCGAAGGATTTGCTCGGCACGTTGACGTCCTTGAACAGCTCGCCGCCGGCAGCGCGCCAGCCGGCGAGGCCGCCCTTGAGCAGGGCGACGTCGCTGTAGCCCAGGTCGAGCAGGCGTTGCGCGGCGACCTCGGCCAGGCCCTCGCCATCGTCATAGACGGTGATCGGCGTGTCGCGGCGCGGCACGCGGGCGTAGACCTCCAGCTCCAGCTTGGACAGCGGGATGTTGGCGGCGAACAGCGGGTGCTCCTGGGCGAACGGGTCTTCCTCGCGCACATCCAGCAGCGCCAGCTCCTGGCGGGCGAGGAGGGCGGAGCGAATGTCGTGGAAGGAGCGGCGGGTGATCTGACTCATGCGGGGTTCTCTTTCGACAGGTCCCAGATATTGGGCAACTGGCTGTTGGAATAGCCGGAGATGAAGGGTTTCTCTTCACCGTCGGCGCTGAATACGGCCCGTCGCACCGCGCCAATGTTGGCGCCGTAGACGTGGATGCTGATGGAGGCGCGGTCGCTGAAGGCATTGCTCACCTGGTGGATATCGCCGATGCGCGGCGACACCGCTTCCACTTCACCCGGCTCCAGGCGATGCGCCTCGCCGGCCTCCCGCAGGCTGCCGTCGGCGGCGAAGGCGAAGGGCTGCGAATACTCGGCGCCGCGCAACATGCCGATCAGGCCCCAGACGCGGTGGTCGTGTACCGGCGTGCGCTGGCCCGGCCCCCAGACGAAGCTCACGACCGAGAAGCGCTGCCGTGAGTCGGCGTGCAGCAGGTATTGCTGGTAGCGCTGTGGATCGGGGCGGGCGTAGTACTCGGGCAGCCAGTCGTCGTGGCGCACCAGGTCGGCCAGCAGCGGGGTCGCCTGGGCGAGCAGCGCGGCTTCTTCGGGTTGGCTATCGATGAGGGCCGCGAGGTCGCCGATGAACTGGCGCAGGCGGTCGAGGCGCAGAGGGGCTGACATGCGAAAAGATTCACTCCGATCGGGTTTGGCGCTACGGTATCAAACGGTTTTTTATTCCTGAAATGCATTTTGAATCTAAGCTAATATGCGAGAAATGCAATTGGTGCCCGTTTCATGAAAATCGATGACATCGACGCCTTCGTCGCCGTGATCCGCAACGCCTCCCTCAGCCAAGCCGCCGAAAGCCTGGGTTTGACACAGTCGGCAATTACTCGCCGGGTGCAGAGCCTGGAGGAGTCTCTCGCGGTGGAGCTGCTCGACCGCAACACTAAGCCGCTCAAGCCCACTGCTGCGGGGCGCCGGGTGTTCGAGCAGTGCCTGCGGGTGCTGCGTGAGGTGGACGGCCTGCGCGAGCTGGTGGCCAGCGATAGTGCCCCCAGCGGCGTGCTGCGCCTGGGCGTGCCGCAGAGCATCGGCGAAGTGGTGCTGCTCGGTGCCCTGCGCCGCCTGGCCGGCGAGTATCCGGAGCTGCGCGCGCAGGTCAGCAGCGGCTGGGGCAGCCACCTGTTGGCGCGGTTGGAGAATGCCGAGCTGGACGCGGCGGTGGTGCTGTTCCCGCCGAGCAAGGTGTTCCCCGATGACCTCGGCGCCACGCCGCTGGGGCGCGTCGAACTCCGTGTGGTGGCAGCGAAGGACAGCGATGTGCAGGCCAGTCGCCTGCTCGATTGCTACCAGCACGGCTGGGTGCTCAACCCGGACGGTTGCGGCTTTCGCGCCGGCCTGCAGCGCGCCCTGGCCGATCAGGGCCTGGGGCTGCAACTGAACCTGGAAACCTTCGGCAGCGAGCTGCAACTCGGACTGGTGGCGGAGGGCCGCGGCCTGGGCCTGGTGCCCGCGCCAGCCCTGGAGCGCAGCCGCTATCGCGAGCAGTTGCGGGTGCTGCAACTGGAGGACTTCCAACCGATGATCCAGCTCTGGCTGGTGCGCCCACGCCTGCTGGGTAACCTGGAAACGCCAGCGCAGCTGTTCGGCGCGGCGGTGGCCCGGGGGCTGGATATCGCTGCGGCCTGAATCCGCCCATCACCTCGCGGCGGATAACGCTGGGGGCGTTATGCGCCCTACGGTCTGCGGTCAGGTGACGCCGCGGATGGGCCCGTAGGAGCGAGCTTTGCTCGCGAACCCCTTCGCTCGCTGGTTCACCCGGATGGTGCCGTCGCGGTCCCGTTCGCAAGCAAGCTCGCTCCTACAAACAGCGAAAAGCTCGGCGCGCAAGTTGGTCACGGCAAAATATGCGCAAATAGCATATTAGGATATGACAAAAATGAATTTCCATCATGACGAACTTGCCTATAGCTTCTAAGAACAGCGCCAAACAAGGCGTTTTTCTTATAACGGAAGCCGCCGGTGCTATACCGCGGCCCAGGCGAGGGCAACACAGTGAGCGTGGAAATTCTCGGCATGATCACCGCCACCCCGAGTTCCGAGGTGGATCAGCCGTTGGGGGAGGCGGTGGATGCCGGATTCGTCCGGCGTTTCGCCCAGGCCCATGAGGACGCCGGTTTCGACCGCGTGCTGGTCGGCTATTTCAGCAATGCCGCCGAGGGTGCGGTGGTCAGCTCCTTCGTTGCCGCCGCTACTCGCCGGCTGGGCATCCTGCTGGCCTACCGGCCGGGTGTGATCGCGCCGCCGCTGGCGGCCCGCCAACTCGCCACCCTCGACCAGTTCAGCGATGGCCGCCTAGCCCTCAACGTGGTCAGTGGCGGCAACGATGAAGACCTGGCGCGCGACGGTGACTACCTCGATCACGATCGCCGCTACGCCCGCACCGACGAATACCTGCAGGCCCTGCGGGAGATCTGGACTGCCGACACTCCAGTGGATTTCAGCGGCGAGTTCTATCGCTTCCAGGGCGCCTCGCCGGCGGTGCGTCCGCGCCAGTCGCCACACATCCCGATCTATTTCAGTGGCTCCTCGGACGCCGCCATCGAAGTCGCCGCCCGGCATGCCGACACCTACATGCTCTGGGGCGAGCCGCTGGCGGCCGTGGACGGGCACATTCGCCGCGTGCGCGCCGCCGCCCAGGGGCAGGGACGCGACCCGCGCTTCTCGGTGTCCTTCCGCCCGATAGTCGCGGACACCGAAGAAGCAGCCTGGAAGCGTGCCGCCGAGATCCTCGACCAAGTGCGCGAGAACCGCACGCGCCTGGGCCTGCCGCTCAACGACCACCAGCCTGAAAACGTTGGCTCCCAGCGCCTGCTGGCCGCTGCTCAGCAGGGCGACGTGCTCGACACCCGCCTGTGGACCGGTATGGCCCGCCTGACCGGCGCGCGCTGGAACTCCACTGCCCTGGTCGGCACGCCCGAGCAGGTTGCCGCTGCGCTGGGCGAGTACTACCGCCTGGGCGTTTCCACCTTCCTGATCCGTGGCTTCGACCCGCTCGGCGATGCCGTGCGCTACGGCCAGGGCCTGATTCCCGCCATCCATGAACAGATCGCCCGCCTGCCGCAACTGCGGCGCGCCGGCTGAGGAGCTTTTCGATGAACCTGAAGCAACGTCTGCGTGCCACATTTGCCGCGCTGATCCTGGGGGCACCGCTGGCCCATGCGGCGGAGCTGCCGACCCTGCGGGTAGGCGACCAGAACTACTACAACGTGCGCGCCTCGATGGAGGCTTCCGGGGTGCTGGAAGGTGCGCCCTATACCGTCGACTGGAAGCACTTCCAGTCCGCCGCGCCGGTTGCCGAAGGCCTGCAGGCCGGTGCGCTGGACCTTGGCTTCCTCGGCGACTCGGGCTTCATCTTCCTCGCCGCCAAGGGCGCGCCGGTGAAGCTGATCGGCATCTCCCGGCAGAACCCCGACACCATCGCGCTGCTGGTGCCCAAGGACTCGCCGGTGAAGACCATCGCCGACCTCAAGGGCAAGAAGGTCGCCTACTGGCCCGGCGCCTGGAGCCAGCAACTGACCCTGCGCGCGCTGGAAAAGGCCGGCCTGCCCAGTGACTACGTGGAGTTCGTCAAGCTGATGCCGATCGACGCCGCCGCCGCGTTGCCGCGTGGCAGCATCGACGCCTTCCCGGTGTGGGAGCCGTACATCTCGCAGCAGATCGTGTTCTCCGGCGCGCGCCCGATCCTCACCGCTCGTAACCTGATGCCGGGGCTGTCGAGCATCGCTGCCAACGCCGACTCCATCGAGCCCAAGCGTGCGCAGATCGCCGACTTCCTCGCTCGCCTGCAGAAGGCCCGTGCCTGGGTCGAGGCGCACAAGGAGCAATACGCCGACATCTGGGCGAAGAAGGCCAACCTCGACCAGTCCGTCTCGCGCCACTGGATCGGTCAGGCGGCGATGAGCGTCGGTCCGGTTGACCAGCAGGCGGCTGCCGATTACCAGGGTACCGCCGATTTCCTCCTGCAGACCGGGGCACTGCCCAAGGCCTTCGACACCTCCAGCGTGATCGACGCCTCGTTCGCCGGCTCCTTCCACTGAGCAACGAGCTCACCACCCAAAAGCGACCCGCGTGCAGGGGGCCATGTCCCGTTTGGCGCGGGTTGCGTATTGGCCAGGCAGTGCCGGCGCCGGCATTAGTTAAGAACCAGAAATTCTTTATTCGTTGTTTTTTATATCTGTAATCTCGAGCGACCGGACCACCGGAGTCATCCCGTCTTATCCGACCTGTCCTGTGGTCCGCCCTCGCTCAGCGAGCGGCCACGCCGTTTCCGAGGAGCCGTATCCATGTCCCGCCCGCTTTTCCTGCGCCGTTTAGCCATAGGCCTGAGCGCCTCCGCCGTCCTGTTCGGTGCCCTGACCGCGCACGCCGAAGAGACCCTGCGCATCGGCTTCCAGAAGTCTTCCACGCTGCTCACCATCGTCAAGGCGCAGGGCAGCCTGGAGCGAGAGCTGGGCAAGCAGGGCATCAAGGTCACCTGGCATGAGTTCCCCAGCGGCCTGCCGCTGCTCGAATCGCTCAACGTCGGCAACGTCGACCTGTCCGCCGACGTCGCCGATACCGTCCCGGTGTTCGCCCAGGCCGCCGGCGCGCAGCTGACCTACTTCGCCCGCGAAACCCCGTCGCCTACCGCGCAATCGATCCTCGTCCCGCAGGACTCGCCGCTGAAGTCGCTGGCCGACCTCAAGGGCAAGCGCGTGGCGGTGACCAAGGCGGCTGGCAGCCACTACCTGCTGATCGCTGCGCTGCAGAAGGCCGGGCTGAAATTCTCCGATATCCAGCCGGCGTACCTGACTCCCGCCGACGGCCGCGCCGCCTTCGAGAACCACAAAGTCGATGCCTGGGTGACCTGGGACCCGTACGTCGCCAGCGCCCAGCGCCAGCAGAACGCCCGCGTACTCGCGGATGGCAAGGGCCTGGCCAGCTACCAGCGCTACTATCTGGCTTCCACCGCCTATGCCAAAGCGCACCCGGAAGTGCTCAAGCAGGTCTTCGCCGAATTGCAGAAAACCGGCCGCTGGGTGAAGGAACACCCGACTGATGCCGCCAAGGTGCTCGGCCCGCTGTGGGGCAACCTGGATGTCGCCACTGTTGAGCAGGCCAACGCCCGCCGCAGCTACGACGTGCAACCGGTGCGCGCCGACGGCCTCGACGAGCAACAGCGCATCGCCGACGCGTTCTTCGCCGAGGGCCTGCTGCCCAAGCCGGTGGACGCCCGCGCGGTGCCGGTCTGGCAGCCGGACGTAGCGAGCAACTGAGTGCGGGGTCGCTTCCGCAAGGGCGAGCACAGCCTCGCTGTGACCAGGCGCGGCCAGATCTTCATCCGCTAGACGCAGTGAACTGCAGGGCGACACGCCGCTGACTGTCCAGCCGACGGTGGGGTTGCCTGGATCACGCCTGGATTGCCAGCGCGACAAAGCAGCAAAGTGGTGTGCCCCGTCGGGTCAGGGGCAGCATTTCCAGTATTCGAAGTCTGGCCGGCGACCTCACCTGCCATCGACTCGACGCGACCGGCCGAAAATCTTCAGGCACGCTGCGCTCGCAAGAGGGCGTGCGCCTGGATAGAACTGCGCGCTTTCAAATCTGCCGGTATTCCGTCAGAAGCAGAAACGTCCAGCCTGCTACATCAGCCGTGACGGGAAGTCCGCCTGCACGGCCACGGACACCGCATCCGGCCGCCAGAATTCCTGGTCGAACTCCACCAGCAAGCCATCCTCGACGTAGTTCAGCCGCTCCAGCACCAGGTTGCTGGCGCCAGAGGCCAGTTGCAGCAACTCGGCATGGTCGTCGTTGACCGTGCCCAGGCGCAGGTTGAGCGTGCAGCGCGTCTGCACCTTGCCGAAGCGTTCGCGCAGCACGGTCGTCAGTGAGCGATCCAGGCGCGCGTCGAGCAGGTCCGGGCACCAGCTGGCGAGCAGGGTGTTGATCTCCACCAGCACCGGGCGGCCGTCGATCAGCCGGCGGCGGTGCAGGCGGAAGACGGGTTCGTCCGGTGATGGCAGGTTCATCCGCGCCGCCAGCCAGGCGCCGGCGCGGCGGCGTTCGGCGCTCAGGCACTCGGTGAGGGGCTCGCGGCCCTGCAGGCGCACGTAGTCCATGAAGCTGACCAGCCGTGTCGGGTCGTAGTCGATGCGCGGCGGGCTGAGGTACCAGCCGCGGCGGTTCTCGCGGTAGATCAGCCCCTCGGTTTCCAGTTGCTGCAGGGCCTGGCGCAAGGTCACGCGGGTACACTCGAAGCGCTCGGCGAGGTCACGTTCGGGGGGCAGTTTCTGGCCGGCGAGAAAGCGGCCCTGGGCGATGTCCGCGGCCAGCTGGTCGCGGATGCGGGCGTAGTGCGGCGGGATGGCCTGGTAGAGCATGGCGATCCTCAGGAATGGCCGGCCGCGAGTGCCGGAGGTTCGTCATGCAGCTCACGCCGCCACGCCAGCAGGCCGTAGATCGCCAGCACCACGAAGCCGGCGTAGAGCCCGGCGGTGAGGTACAGCGACTTGTAGAGGAACACCCCGGTGTAGACCACGTCGAGGATGATCCACAGCCACCAGCTGGCGACGTACTTGCGTGCGGCCCAGAAGCTCGCCACCAGGCTGAAGGCGGTGAGCGCGGCGTCCAGCCAGGGCAGGGCCGCGTCGGTGTGGGTGTGCATCGCCCAGCCCAGGGCCAAGGCGCCGACTGCGCCGGCCAGGCAACTGGAAATGGCGGTGGAGGAGGGCAGGCGTTCGACGCGCACCTTGCCGTGGTCGCTGCCGCCCTGGCTCCATTGCCACCAGCCGTAGAACTGCAGCACCACGAAGACCAGTTGCAGGAGCATGTCGGAATAGAGCTTCACGCTGAAGAATATCCACGCGTAGAGCAGCACCGCCACCACGTTCACCGGCCAGCACCAGCGGATGCGCCGGGCGGTGAGCCAGACGCCGAGCACGTTGACGATCACCGCGATGATTTCCAGAGTAGACATACGCGCTTACCTCAGAAGTTGACGCTCGCCGTCAGGCGAGCCGTGCGCGGCGCACCCTGGAACAGGTAGCCGTCGCCGAAATATTCACCGACATCGCGCCAATAGCGCTTGTCGAACAGGTTGTCGACACTCAGCCGCAGCGTGGTCGGGTAGTTCCCGATCCGTGTGCTGAAGCGTGCGCCGGCGTCGTAGACGGTGTAGCCGCCGACCTCCACCGCGCCGTCGCGGTCGGCGTACTTGGCGCCGCTGTAGCGCGCCGCGCCAAGTAGCGACAGTCCCGGCACTGCGGCCAGCGCGTAGTCGGCCTGCAGGCTGGCGCGCAGGCGCGGGACGTTGATTGCCTGGTGGCCTTCGTAGTCGTCCGTGTCGCTGCCCACCACCCGCGAGCGGATGGCCGCGACGCTGCCGCTCAATTGCAGCGCGGAGGTTACCCGGCCACTGGCGGACAACTCCAGCCCGCTGTTCTTCTGCTGGCCCTGCTGCACGTAGGTGAAGGTGCCGTCGCCGTTGGGCCGGGCGAACTGGTAGGCCTGGTGGATCTGGAACAGCGCGGCGCTCCAGTCGAAGCCGGGCAGCTCCTGCTTGATGCCGAATTCGATCTGGCGCGAGGAAGTGGGCGCCAGGGTATCGCCGGCGTTGCTGGCGAACCAGGGCGCCTCGCCGCCCAGCGACAGGCCCTTGCTGTAGCTGCCGTAGATCGAGATGTCCGCGCGCGGCTTGAAGATCAGCGCGCCATTGGGCAGGAACTCCGAGCGCTGGGTATGGCGGGTGGTGTCGCCGTCGCTGTCGAAAGTGCGTTCGTCCAGGCGCACCTGGCGGCCGCCGAGCACCAGCTGCCACTGTTCGCTCAGGCTGATGCGGTCGCTGGCGAACAGGCCGTACTGGCGGCTGTCGAGGTGACGGTAGCTGTGACCGGGCTCGCCGTCGAAGGGCTCCACGGGGCCGATGCCGGTGTAGATGTTGCCGGTGCCGACCCATTCGTTGAGTTCGGGGCGGCTGTCCAGCACGCGGCGGAAGGCCGAGGTGCCGACGGTCAGCTCGTGGCGCAGCCAGCCAGTGGCGAACTGGCCGTGCAGCGCGGCTTCCAGTTCGTCGTTGCGGCGGGTGTCGTCCGGGCTGCGGAAGTCGTAGAGGTCGTAGTCGCCTTCGGGGCTGAAGTAGTTCGGTACGGCCGAGCCGGCGCAACTGGCGGCGCCGTAGCAGCCCCAGGGGAAGGCGCTGTAGTCGGCGATCACCACCTTGCTGCGCGAGGCGCTGAGGGTGCCGGTCCAGGCGTCGTCGAAGCGGTACTCGAAGCGCGTATTGAGATTGAGCGATTCGATGCGCACCGGGTCGGCCCAGCTCTGGTAGCCGAGGCGGTCGTGCGGGTCGATGCCGTGGGGCAGTTCGCTGCCGCCAAGCAGTTGGTAGCCCGGCGCCGAGGGCTGGCGGCGGTTCTGGTATTCGGCGTCGAACTGCCAGAGGGCGTTGGGCGAGAGGTTCCAGTCCAGCGCCAGGGAAGCGAAGTCACGCTTGCCATCGGTATGGTCGATGTAGGAGCGCAGGTCCTCATGGGCGAGGTTCACCCGCACGCCGACGGTTTGCTCGGAGTCGAGCCAGGCGCCGACGTCGGTGGCCAGGTAGCGACCGCTTTCATCGTCGGTGCCCAGGGTCACCGAGCGCACGTCCTGGGGCCGCTTGGTGACGTAGTTGATCACCCCGCCGGGTTCGGACACGCCGCTCTGCAGGCCGGACAGCCCCTTGAGCACCTCGACCTGTTCCTTGTTCTCCAGCGCCACGTTCTGCTCGCCGGTGATGGTGCGGCCGTTGATCTTGTAGCTGCTGGCTGCGTTGAGCGAGTAGCCGCGGATCTCGAAGTTCTCGTAGTAGCCCACCGGCGCGTAGGCCTCGCCGGTGGAGGCGTCGTTCTTCAGCACGTCGCTGAGCAGGCGCGCCTGCTGATCCTTGAGCAGCGCCTGGTTGAACACCGAGATGGAGGCGGGCGTGTCCAGCAGCGGCGCCTCGCCGAAGCCGCCGACCGAGGCGCGGTCGCTGGCGTAGCTTCCTGTGTCCTGGCCGATCACCGTGACGGTATCCAGGGTGGTGGCTTCCTCGGCGTGACCGGGGCCGCTGGCCAGCAGCACGGCCAGGGTCAACAGGCTGAGGGGAAATCGCGTGCGCGCTTGGCGCGGCAGGTACTGCATGGAACGCTCCTGAATATTGCCGGGGCGTGCGCCGGGAATGTGCGGGGCATAGCCCCTCCCGCGCGAAACGGATGGCCGTGGATGTAAGACGTGATTGCCCGCGGGCGGGCTGTCAGACCGGAGCTGCTCCGGTGGTCAATGGCAGCGAAGGCTCTGCGGCCCACTCCTGCAGCGAGCCGTCGTAGATCGCGACCCGTGTTTCCCCGGCCATTGTCAGCGCCAGGGCGAGGGCGGCGGCGGAGATGCCGCCGCCGCAGTACAGCAGCAAGGGCGGTTCGGCCTGGCGCAGCCCGGCGAGGGCTTCGTCCAGCGCCGCGCCACGCCGGTAGCAGCCGTCGTCGTCAAACAGGCTGCGCGCCGGCAGGTTGCTGCTGCCGGGGATGTGCCCGCGACGTGCGTAACGGGTGACGGCGCTGCCGTCGAACAAGGCGGCGGACAGGGCGCAGACCAGCGTGCCGTCCGCTTTGCCGGCCACGACCTTCTCGACGTCGTGACGGTCGATCCAGAAGCCGTCGCGATACTGCGCCGGGGCCGACAGAGCCGCGCTGCTGATCGCGGGCGGCGCGCCTTCGTCGAGTGAATGACCGGCGGCGATCCAGGCACGCAGGCCACCATCGAGTACCGCCGCATCGATGCCCAGGCTGCGCAGCATCCACCACAGACGCGCGGCCCAGAAGCCGTCGCTGCGGTCGTAGATCACGATCAGCGCATCGTCATGGATGCCCAGCTTCTGCAATGCATCCAGTGCCGCTTGTGCCTTCGGCAGGGCGAAGCTGAAGGGCGCGCTGGCATCCGCCAGATCGCCCAGCAGGTCGGCATGCCGCGCGCCGCGAATGTGCCCGGCGCGCCAACCGGTGTGGCCGCTCTGCACGCGGTAGTCGCCGTCGAACTGCGGGGCGGCCAGTTCGACGCTGGCGTCGAGCAGGCACAGGCGTGGGTCGTCCAGCAAGGCGGCGAGCCCATTGGCGCTGATCAGGGGGGCGCTCATCTCAATCCACCTTCGCCGCCAGTTGGCGCACATGGTTCAGCAAGCGCTGGCCTTCGCTGCCGAGGAACCAGCGGGTGTGGCCGATCAGGTAGTTGTCGTAGGCCAGCGAGGCGCTCTCGGCCGAGCCGAGAATGCCGTGGAAATAGATGACCTCGGACAAGGCGAAATCCGCATGCACCAGTGGCAGCAGAGCCGCCAGAGCGAGCAGATCGTCGCGGCTCAGCGAGCGAACGCTCGCGTAGCCAGCGAGCAGTGCGTCGAGGGCATCGAGATCGGCCTCGGCGGCGCGGCCCTGGTCCAGTTCCAGCCAGGGCACGAGGTTGCGTTCGATGGCAGTGGCCAGGTCGAACAGCGCGAAACTGCGGTCGCTCAGGCCGAAGTCCAGCACCGAGACCACCTGTGCCCGCGGGCCGCTCTCGCTCCACAGGAGGTTGGAGGCGTGCCAGTCGTTGTGGGTCCACAGTGCGGGCTGGCGCTGCAGGTAGGGCAACAGCGTGCGCTGCAGCGGCAGGTGCAGCTCGCTCAGGGTTTCCTTCCACGGGCGCGCCTGCAGATAGTCGGCGAGGGCGGGCGCCTGGGGGAAGGTCGCCTCGATGGCGGCGAGCGGGTCCGCCGCGCCGAACAGGTTCAGGTTGCTGAGCAGCACGCCCGCGCTGCGCGAGGGGGCGTCGAAGCCTTCGGCGGCGCGGTGCAGTTTGGCCAGCGCGGCGCCGGCGGCGAAGGCGTGGGCGTTGTGCTGGAAGGGCGTCCAGGATAGCGCGTCGCGGTACAGGTCCAGGCCTTCAGCCTTCTCGTGGACTTCGTAGGTCCAGCCGTCCCGTTCGATGGCGCTGCGGCCCTGGTCATCGCGCAGAACCCGGGCAACTGGTGCACCTCGTCGGGCCAGGTGATCGAGGAAGGCGTGTTCTTCTGCCAGCCAGCCAGCGTTGCGTACGCTGGGGTGGTGGCGCTTGACGAACAGCGTGCCGCTGGCGTTCTCCACCAGAGCGGCGGCGGAGAATGGCCGGGGGCTGTGCCAGCTCAGACGGGCCTCCGCGCCCTGCGGGAAGTCAGCCAGCAGAGCGGCGACCTCCTCTTCGGTCAGCGCCGGCCAGTCGGCTTCCACCGGTTCCAGGCCCATGCCGTGGCTCAGGCGTTTGGTCATGTTGGGTTCTCCACTTGCCAGGCATTGCTGGTGGCGCCGCGCCAGATTTCCGGGTCGCGCAGCACACCATATTCATGCAGCCACTGGGCGTAGGGCTGCAGCAGTTCTTCGCGCTGTTCGCCCCAGCAGCCCTGATGCAGCCAGCTGGGCGCGATGCGCCGCAGGGATTCTGCCAGCATCTCGCGGGGAAAGTAGGGAATGGTGCGCTCGTAGACCGGCAGAGCGGCTTCCGGCTCGGCCGCGGCGGCGAGGAAGCCGCGTGCGGTGACGGCGAGAAAACGCCGCGCCACGTCCGCATTTGCGTCGAGCCAGTCCTCGCGAGCGCCCAGCAGGTAGCTGTGGTAGGGCGGTGCGCCGATCTCGTCGACCGGCAGCACCACGCGGCGTTCCTCGGCGATGGGGCTGGGCAGCAGCGCTTCCCAGGCCCAGTAGCCGCCGAAGCTTGCATCGGCGAGGCCGGCGGCCAGGTCTTCCGGGCGCAGTTCGCGGAAGCCGGCATCGACCAGCTCCACCGCATCCGGATCGCCGCCATCGCGGGACACCAGGTGGTGCACCATGGCCAGGCCGCGCGGCGTCGGGTTCAGCGCGAGGCGCTTGCCCTGCAGATCACGGGGGCGGCGGATGCCGCTGTCGGTGAGCGTCTGGATCGACTCCAGGCCGCGATGGTTGATCGCGGCCACACCGATCAGAGGCTGGCCCAGCTCGCGGCGCACCAGCAGACGGTTGCTGGGGAACACGCCGAACGCGGCGGCACCGCGCGCCAGGTGCTCCAGGGTGTCGCCGTGATAGGGATCGTGCACCACCAGCTCCACGTCCAGCTCCGCGGCGCGGTACCAGCCGCGTTCACGGGCGAGGTAGAAACCGGCCGAATTGGGCCAGGGATGGAAGTATTCGAGCATGACCCGCAAGGCAAACATGAAACCTTTCTCCGATACGGCCAGCGGCCGGCGACTGCGATGGAGCGTATTGAAGGGGAGAGTATTTGGTATATACCAATATGAATTTCACTGGTTTTTATAATCGCATGGAATAAAAGAGCCGTCGGCAAGCTGGAGTCAAGCCAGCAGGAGGCGAGAACGGGGAAATTCACTCGAATCGCTCTGGCACGGGCGTTACGGGTTATGAACTCATGCGATTTGGATATTTATGGTTATAAGAAGTAGAGGATAAAGTAACGGCTTCATCTAAGGCAGGTTGCAAGCAGGACCCATGAGCCAATCACCCTGGGGCGCGACTCCCGTCCTGACCTTGCCGCAGGGCGAGAAGCAGCCGCTGTCCATTCGCGCCAAGGCGCTGGTGTTCGCCGATCCGCGCTCGCGCCAGTTGCTGGAATTCCTCGACCGCGTCGGCCCCAGCGAGGTGCCCGTCTTGATCAATGGGGAGACCGGCACCGGCAAGGAGCTAGTGGCGCGCTACATCCACAGTGCCAGCGGGCGCAAGGGTGCGTTCGTCGCGGTGAACTGCGGCGCAATCAACGAGAACCTCGCCGAGAGTGAGCTGTTCGGCCACGAGGCCGGGGCCTTCTCCGGCGCGACCGGACGCCGTGCCGGTTGGTTCGAGGAGGCCGACGGCGGCACCCTGTTCCTCGACGAGATAGGCGACCTGCCGATGCCGCTGCAGGTGAAACTGCTGCGCGCCTTGCAGGAGCAGGAGATCGTCCGCGTCGGCTCGCGCAAGCCGATCAAGGTGGACATCCGGCTGGTCACCGCGACCAACGTCGACCTGGAGCAGGCAGTGGATGCCGGCAATTTCCGTCTCGACCTGTTCTACCGTATTAACGTCGCCCAGGCCCGCGTGCTACCGCTGCGCGAGCGTCCGCTGGACATCATGCCGCTGGTAGAGCACTTCCGCCGTATCTACGCCCAGCGCCTGAAGATCGCCGAGCCGATGTTCTCCGAGGCTGCCGTCAGCGCGCTGCTGGACTACGCCTGGCCGGGCAACATCCGCGAGCTGGAGAACGTCGTGCACCTGGCCCTGCTGGTGGCGGGGGAGAAGGCGGTGCGACCCGAGCACCTGAAGTTCTCCGCCGCGCTGTCCGGTCAGCGCATGGGCGCGGGAGCGCCGACCGGATTACCGCAGGAGATCATCCGCGACCAGTTGCAGCGCCTGTTCGAAGTGCCGGGGGAGACCCTGCTGCATGATCTCGAGGACCTGATCGTCCGCGAGTCCTTCGCCCACTGCGGCTTCAACCAGCTGCGCACCGCGGCGCTGCTGGGCATCAGCCGCAACGCCATGCGCACGCTGCTGGTCAACCACGGCCTGCTCAAGGGCCGCGCCAAGGCCTGATCAGTCGCGGCTGCGCTGGCGGGCCTTGGCAGCGGCGGCGTCGCGGCGCAGCAGGGGCAGCAGCTCCTCGCCGAGGTGGATCGCCTCTTCCAGGTGCGGGTAGCCGGAGAGAATGAAGGTATCCACGCCCAGTTGGTGATACTCCTCGATTCGCTCGGCGACTTCCGCGTAACTGCCCACCAGCGCCGTGCCAGCGCCGCCGCGCACGAGGCCGACGCCTGCCCACAGATTCGGTGAGACTTCCAGGTCGCGCACGCGATGCGCGCGGCCCTGAGTCAGGCTGATCTGACGTGATTGCCCCACCGATTCGTAAGCCGCCAGTTGCTGCTGGGCGCGCTCGATGGCGTCGCGGGGAATCTCGTCCAGCAGGCGCCCAACGTGCGCCCAGGCCTGCCGCGAATCGGCGGCGGCGAACACGTGCAGGCGCAGGCCGAAGCGCAGCTCGCGGCCGTGGGCGGCGGCCAGTTCGCGCATGCGCAGAATGCGCTCGCGGATCATCGCCGGTGGTTCGCCCCACATCAGGTAGGTCTGCGCGTGACTGGCGGCGATGCGCTCGGCGACGTCCGAAGCGCCGCCGAAACAAATCGGCGGCAACGCCGCCTCCCGGGGAATCGGCACGGGACTGCCGGTGCGGTAGTGCCGCCCGTGGTGCTCGCGCCCGGCCCAGGTGGCGCGGAATACGTCGAGAAATTCGGCACTGCGGGCGTAACGCTCGTCGTGTTCGAGGAAGTCGCCCAGGGCGCGTTGTTCGAAACGGCTGGAGCCGTTGACCAGGTGCAGCAACAGGCGGTTGTCGCTGAGCTGTTGCAGGGTGGCGGCCTTGTGCGCGGTGTAGGCGGGCAGTTCGACACCTGGGCGCAGGGTCAGCAGGAACTTCAGTCGGCGCACTTCCTGGACCATCAGCGCGACGATCAGCCAGGGGTCTTCGAAGCCGCTGGCGGTGGGCACCATGATGCCGTCGAACGCCGCCTGCTCGGCCGCGCGCACAACCTGGCGCAGGTAATCGAGGGTCGGCGCGCGCTCGCCCTGCTGGAACAGCCCGACCTTGGGCAGGCCGCTGCTGGTGAGGTGGTGGCCGTCGCCGTTGGTGGGCAGGAACCAGTCGATCTCGAGGGGTCGGCGTTTGGGTTCAGCGGCCAATCCGGGTGTCCTTTTCAGCTTGTTGGCGCAGCAGCGGCAGGACCCGTTCGCCGAAGCGCAGGACCTCGCGCACCGAGTTGGGCGCATGCAGGATTATCTGGTCGAGGCCGGCACCGTGCAGCTCACGCAGGCGGCTGGCGACCTGGTTGTAGGTGCCCACCAGCACGGGCGACTCGCCGGGGGCGGGCAGCCACAGGTTCGGATGGATCTCGCGGCGTCTGGCGGGGTGCTCGGCGCGTTCGGCGAGCAGCTCGACCACGCTCGCCTCGGCGCGGCGGCGCTTGCTCCTGGCCGGTGCGGCGAAGGCCTGCGCCTGCCTTGCGGCCTCATCCCAGGCCTCCTCCTCGCTGTCGCGGGCGATGATTCCGAAGCTGGCGACATGGCCCAGCGTGCGCCCGGCAGCCTGGGCGGCTCGGTTCAGGCGCGTGATGGTTTGGCCCAGCTGCGCGACGTCGGTGGCTGGAACAAAGCAAAAATCGGCGCGGTTGGCGACGCGTTCGGCGCCCAGGCTTTCGTCCAGCAGCAGGAGCGCGGGCGGCAGGTCGCGCAGGCCCAGGCCGGCGTTCTCCAGGTGGAAGTAGCGGCCGTTGTGGTCCAGCGGTGTGGCGGGGGCGTGCAGCAGGCGTTGCAGGATGTCGAGGAACTCGTCGATGCGTTCGTGGCGCTGATCGCGATTGAGCACTTCGCCGAAGGCCCGGCGCAGGCTGCCGCGATCACTGTCGGGCAGGTGCAGGCGTACCCGTCCGGCGGACAGCGATTGCAGGCTTTGCAGGGTAGCCGCCAGTGCCGCCGGGAGCATGGCTTCCGCCGGCAGGCTCAGGGTCAGACCGAGCAGTCGGGTATGTGCGCACAGGGCGGCAGCGACCATCAGGCTATCCGGCTGGCTGGGGCCTCCGGGCAGGTAGAGGTCGTCGAAGCCTGCGTATTCCACGGCCTGGGCCAGCTGCACCCATTCCGCCGGCTGCGCCTGCCAGTCCAGCCCACCCCTTGCACCGCTCGCGCAGAGCTTCCAGGCGAAGCGCAGGCTCATCCGGCCACCGCGAGCGCTTGGCCGGCGGGCGTCCAGCCCAGCGCCGGGGCGATGTCCCGGGCAAGCTGTTCCAGGCGCCGCAGTACCTGGACCTGGGTGGAGCTTTCCGACTGCACCACGGCAATGAAGTAATCCGCGTAGGGCAGCAGCGACGGGTCGTTGCGCACGCTGGCGATCACTTCCTCAGGATGGCCGTGGTGCACGTTGAGCAGTCGCAGGTGGCTTTCCAGGTCGGCGGCCTCGTCGATCAGTCCCTCGCGGATCAACCGCGGCACGTGCAGTTCGATGTCCGGTGCGAGCTCCGCGCGGGACTGGTTCTTGTCCTGCGCCGGGAACACCGCGCGGACCACGCCGATACGCGGCCGCCGGGTTTCGTCCTGCCAGGCGCTAAGGTAGGCGTCGGCCAGCGGCTTCTGCACCGTCAGCGGATCGTGGGTAGCGGTGCCCAGCAACAGTCCGTTGCCTTGTTCGGCGGCGTACACCGCGCCGGCCGCGCTGCCGTGGGAATGCCAGAGCCGTTCCCGCAGCCCGGCTGCCGGCGGATGCAGGCGCAGTTGCGCCTCACCCGGCAGCGGCGCGCCGAGCAGGGCGGCCTGCAGGGCGCGCTGGGACCGCTGGAAGTCCTCCTGGCGGCGCTGGGCGTCGCGGTTGAAGGCGCTGAACATGTCCAGGTTGGCGCCCCCGCTGCCCAGGCCCAGTTGCAGGCGGCCAGCGGACAGTGCGTCGAGTACGGCGGCGTCTTCAGCCAGGCGCAGCGAGTCTTCCAGCGGCAGGGTGACCACTGCCGTGCCCAGTTCGATGCGCCGGGTGCGCGCGGCGATGTTGGCGAACAGCAGCAGCGGCGAAGGCAGTTGGCCGAAGCCGCCGCTCAGGTGGTGCTGGGCGATCCAGCCGCCGTCGAAGCCCAGCGCCTCGGCGAACTCGAACTGCTCCTGCAGGTCGCGGTAGACCTGGCGTGGGTCGCTGCCGAAGGCGTGGGTGAGGAAGCCGAGCTTGAACGGCTTCTGCGGTTTCACTGCGCTCATGCCGGGATCTCCTGTGCGGTGGCACGCTGCTGGCGCGGTTGCCAGCCCAACGCGGGGGCGATGTCGCGGGCGACGGTTTCCAGGTGGCGCAAGGCTTCGCCGAAGCCGGTCGAAGTGGTCTGCACCTGGACGATCAACTGGTCATTGGCACCCAGCGGTGCATCCGCGCGCAGCTGTTCGGCGATCTTCGCCGGGTCACCGTGCAGCACGCCGAGGGCGTCGAGCACCGCTTCGAAGCCCTGTGCCGGGTCGGCGTGGCCGATGCCGATTCGGCGCTGGCGCTCGACGTAGGTGAGGATGTCCTGGCGCAGGGTCGAGCCGGCTGCGGCAGCGTCGGCACCGGGGAAGACTGCGCGCACCAGGGCAACGCGGGGCGCTCCGGCGTGGGTGGGATTCCACGCCTGGCGGTAGCGTTCGATCACCTGCGAGCGCGGCTCGGCACCGGCGTTGGGGTTGGGCGCGAGGATCAGTCCGTTGCCGCGCGTGGCGACCTGTTCGACGCGGGACGTCGCCTCCCACAAGCGTTGTTCAAGGCCATTGGCGGCGGGGCGCAGCACGCGCCCTTCGGCATTCAGCGGCTCGCCGGCCAGCGCCTGGCGCAAGCGCTCCAGGCGCTGGTCGTACTGCGTGTGGCGGCCCTCCAGGCGCTGGCCGAAGGCGGCGAAGCTGTCCGGGTCGAAGCCGGCGCCCAGGCCCAGTTGCAGGCGGCCCTGGCTGAGCAGGTCGAGCACCGAGGCGTCCTCGGCCAGGCGCAGGGCGTTCTCCTGGTTGAGCACGACGATGCCGGTGCCCAGCTGGATATGCCGCGTGCGCTCGGCTGCCGCGCTGAGCAGCACCAGCGGCGAGGGCAGGCGGCCGTTCTCGCTGGCGAAGTGGTGCTGGGCCAGCCAGCCGCTGTCGAAGCCCAGCTCCTCGGCGGCTTCGAACAGCTCCAGGGTCTGCTGGTACAGGCGCGGCTCGAACTGCGGGGCGTACACGCGGTTGAGGAAGCCCAGGCGGAAGGTGCGGTGGCGAGTGGGGTGACTCATGGTTGGCGCTCCTGGTCGATCTGCCCGAGCAATGGCGCCAGCGCGACGCCGAGGCCTTCGCTCGCGGCTGGCGCGCCGGGCAGGGCGTTGAACGGGCTGAGGGTGAGGTAGCCCTTGGCGACCCACACCGCTTCGTCCTCGGCGTTGCTGGCGTCCGGTGGTGGCGACCAGGCGAAGCCGATGCCCGGCTTGCCGGCCAGCTTCGCGTCGAGCTTGCCGAGATCCTCGGTGTAGAGGGCGTGGAAGGGCACGTAGCTGCCGATGCGGGTCAGCCGCGCGCCCTGGAGTTTTTCCAGCGGCGGCAGGTTGAGGTTGAGGCCTACGCCTTTAGGTAGCAGCGCACCGCCGGCTTGTCGGTGCTTATCCAGCGCGTCCACCAGCCGGGTGACGATGGCGGCGATGCGCGCGCTGTCCTGTTCCTTCAGGTCGGCGCTGACGGCCAGGGCGGGCACTCCAGAGAGCACCGCGACGCTGGCGGCGTTGAAGGTTCCCGAGGCGCTGTTGAGAGCGCCGAGGTTGTTGCCGTGGTTGGGGCCGACTATGACCAGGTCCGGATGCGGCAACACTTTCTCCAGCCCCAGCAGCACCGCCATTACCGGCGTGCCGCTGATGCGGATGTCCACCTGCTGGCCCGCGCAATTAGTGCTTTCGCACTGGCCCTTTTCGGTGGTGGTCAGGTAGTAGCTGTCCGGATAGGCCGGGTCATCGTCGCGCCCCACCTGCGTTTCGCGGCCGAAGAAGAAGGCGCCGCCGCGCGCGCTCTGGTCGCTGTAGGGCGCGGCGATGCGCACGGTGTGCCCCTCGGCCTTGAGCGCGCTATACAGCGCGCGGATGTTCGGGAGGCGGTAGCCGTCATCGTTGCTGAGCAGGATGTTCAGCGCGAACGCCGGCTGCGCGAGGGCGAAGCCGGCGGACAGCAGCAGGGATGCGAGCCTCATGCCGCGCTCCCGGCGATGCGGTTGGCCGGGCGCGCCAGGCCGAGGTTCTCGCGCAGGGTCGCGCCCTCGTATTCACGGCGCAGCAGGCCCCGTTCCTGCAGCAGCGGCACCACCTCGTCGACGAACACCTCGATGCCGCCGGGCAGGTACGGGAAGAACACGTTGAAGCCATCGCAGGCGCGGGCCTGGAACCAGGCGTCGAAAGTGTCGGCGATGTCTTCGGCGGTGCCGATCACCGGGTTTCCACCGGCCAGGCGCAGGTACAGCTGACGAATCGTCAGGCCTTCATGGCGCGCCAGTTCCAGCACCTTGTCGCGGCGGCTACCACGCTGGCCGACCGGGGTTTCCGGCAACGGGCCGTCGAGGTCATGGGCGGAGAGGTCGATGTCCTCGCCCAGAGTGTCGGCCAGCAGGCGCAGGCCGAGCACCGGGTCCACCAGGCTCTGGAATTCCTCGAACAGCTCGCGGGCCTCTTCACGGGTACGGCCGATGAAGGGGGTGATGCCCGGAAGGATCTTGATGCCATCCGGGTCGCGGCCCAGCGCGGCGGCGCGCTGCTTCACGTCGGTGTAGAAGGCCTGGGCAGCGGGAATGGTTTCGGCCATGGCGAAGATGACTTCCGCCACGCGAGCGGCCAGCGCCTTGCCGGCATCCGAGGCGCCGGCCTGCACCAGCACCGGGTGGCCCTGCGGCGGGCGCGCCACGTTGAGCGGCCCACGCACCGAGAAGTACTCGCCCTTGTGGTCGAGCACGTGCAGCTTGGCCGGGTCGAAGTACTGTCCACTGGCCTTGTCGCGCAGGAAGGCGTCGTCTTCCCAGCTGTCCCACAGGCCCTTGACCACGTCGTGGAATTCCTCGGCGCGGCGGTAGCGTTCAGCGTGGTCAATGTGGGCTTCGCGGCCGAAGTTCCAGGCTTCGTCGGAGACCACCGAGGTCACCAGGTTCCACGCGGCGCGGCCCTTGGACAGGTAGTCGAGCGAGGCGAACTTGCGGGCGATGTGGTACGGCTCGTTGTAGCTGGTGGTGGCGGTGGCGATCAGACCGATGCGGCTGGTGACGGCGGCCAGCGCGGCCATCAGGGTCAGCGGCTCGAAGTGCTCGCCGCGCGCGGTGCGGCTCAGCGCGTCGAGGTGATGGCCCCAGAGGGCGACCACGTCGGCGACGAACAGCGCGTCGAAGCGGCCGCGCTCGGCGGTCTGCGCAATCTGCTTGAAGTAGTCGAAATCCAGGCTGGCATCGGCCTGGGCCTTGGGGTGGCGCCAGGCGGCGACGTGGTGGCCGCTGTTGGCGAGGAAGGCGCCGAGCTTGAGCTGGTCGGTGCGGCGGGTCATGTCTTGTCTCCCGTTCGGGCGGGCGTCGCGTGGGCGCCCGCTGGCTTGCGCCAGGTCAGAAGTTGTAGGCCAGGCCCGTGTACCAGTAGCCGCCGGTGGTGCCGTAGGGCGAGAAGTTGCCGTACGGGAAGGCCCCGGAGGTGCTGGGCAGGTTGGTGCGGTCGGGGTAGACGTTGAACAGGTTGTTCGCCCCGGCGGTGAGGGTCAGGTTGCGGGTCAGGTGGTAGTCGACGTTGAGGTCGGTGATCCACTGCGGGTCGAAGGTGCGGTCGTAGACCTCGGCCGTGCCGTACTGGGTGTACTCGCCGTAGCGGGTCAGGTTCAGGCTCACGTCGAACTGGCCGATGCTCCAGTCGGCGCCCAGCAGCAGACGCGATTCGGGCTGGCCGTGCTTGAGGTTGCCCTGGCGCTGGCGGTCGTAGCCGCCGTCCGGGCCGAGGGCGGACTGGGCTACGGAGGAGGCGTGGATCTTGTCGATCTCGGTAGTGTTCCAGTTGAAGCCGGCGTTGTAGCGGATGCTGCCGTAGGCGCCCAGCTCCTGGCGGAAGTCACCGACGATGTCGACGCCGCGGGTGGTGGTGTCCAGGGCGTTGGTGAAGTAGGTGACGGACTGATTGGGGTTGAGTCCGGCATCGACGAGGATTCCGCGTATGTAGTCGGTGCCGCCCAGGTAGCCGGTCTGTGCGATGCGGTCGCGGATCTTGATCTGGTACGCGTCGATGGTCAGGCTGCTGGCGGGGGTCGGCTGCAGAGTCAGACCGACGCTGTAGTTGGTGGATTTCTCCGGCTTGAGCGTGGACGCGCCCAGGGCTTTGGCCACGTCGGAATTCACCGCGACGTTGCGGTAGTCGATCAGGTTGCCGTTGACGCTGCTCTGCGACGTCGAGCTGTAGATCTGCTGGGCCAGCGAGGGCGCGCGGAAGCCGGTGCTGGCGGTACCGCGCACAGCCAGGATCGGGGTCAGCTGGTAGCGCGTGGAAAGCTTGCCGTTGGTGGTCACGCCCGAGCCGTCGTTGTAGTGCTCGTAGCGCCCGGCGAGGTCGACATGCCATTTGTCGGTGAAGTCCTGGCCGATCTCGCCGTATCCGGCGTAGCTGGTGCGACCCTTGGAGGCGGCGTCAGCCGGCGTGGTGCCGGCGCCGGAGATGGTGCCGGGGGCGATCAGCGCGCCGTTGGCGCCGTACTGGTAGTCGCCGTAGCCGTAGGAGGCGTACTCGCCCTTGCCGATCTTGTAGTTCTCGTAGCGATGCTCCAGGCCCCAGGAGATCTGCGTGGGCTTGGCCAGGCCGAGGTCGAAGGCGCGGGTCAGGTCGAGGTTGCTGGTCCACTGACTGAAGGTCTTCACGCCGGTGTCGACGTTGGTCGGCGAGTCCGCGCCGTAGCTGAGGTTGTAGGTGTCGGTCAGCGTGGCACGGGCGTGGTCCTGGCCGTAGGTGGTGGACAGGTCGTAGTCCCAGCCGGCCGCCTCGCCCTTGCCGCCGAAGGCGAACTGGAAGTCGTTCTCGATGAACCGCAGGTTGTCCTCGATGCCCTCGGGGTAAGGGGTCGGGATGCCGTTGAAGCTCGCTGGCTGATGGAACGCCAGCGGCTTGGACGACTCGCGGTTGGTGTAGGTGGAGAAGGAATACAGGGTCAGCGCGTCGTTCACCGGCAGCTCGGCGTTGTAGCCCAGGCTGAAGTTCTCTACCTTCGGCAGGCCGGTGCCGTAGTAGGTGTGCTGCAGGCTGGTGTTGCCCGCGGAGTCGGTATAGGGCGCGTTGTCGGAGCGGTCGGAGACGTTCTGGTGCTTGTAGTCCAGGGCGAAATTGACGAAGCCCTCGTTGCCCAGTTCGAAGCCGATGTTGCCGCTCTGGCGGGCGGTCTCGCCATCGCCATTCTCGTAGTTCTGCCCGTAGGTGGTGGCCAGCCGGCCGCCGTGGTCGGTCTGCTTGAGCACCACGTTGATCACCCCGCCGATGGCGTCGGAGCCGTACTGCGCGGAGGCGCCGTCACGCAGCACTTCGACGTGGTCCACCAGGGCGGTGGGGATCATGTCGAGGTCCACCGGCTGCGAGCCGGAGTTCAGGTAGGTGCCGTTGTTGAGCAGGGCGCTGTTATGCCGGCGCTTGCCGTTGACCAGCACCAGCACCTGGTCGCCGTTGAGGCCGCGCAGGCTGATCGGGCGCACCACCGAGGTGGAGCCGAAGCCGGACGACGCCGGCAGGTTCAGCGAGGGCAGCACGCGGCTCAGGGCGCGGGTCAGGTCGCCCTGGCCGGTGGCCTCCAGCTGCTTGCTGGAAATCACGTCCACTGGCGCCGGGCTGTCGGCCAGGGTGCGCGCCTGGCCACGGTTGCCGACCACCACCACGGTGCTCAGGCGATTGTCGGCGGCGGTCTCGCCGCTATCGGCGGCGAATGCCGGCAGGGCCTGGCCGATGGCGAGGAACAGAAGGCTGTGGGTGAACAGCGTGCGGGCGCTCGATGCGCTCCGGGCACGGGTGACTGCGGTCATGGTTACGCTCCAAGGTTTGCTCCCGGCTGGCGCCCGTCTGGGTGGCCGCTGCGGGTTATCGTGTCGACGGCATCGGGGCCGCGTTGGCGAACGGCTTGTTGCTGGGAGGGACTGGTCGCGTTCAGTCGGAAGGCAGGCTCAAGCTCATGGCGCTGACAAGGCAAGCGCTGTGCCAGTCTGCAAAGGCCTTGTTTTTCATGGGCTTGCGCGGGGCGCTGAAAATTCCCTGCTGGGTTTGCAGCAGCCCCGATCCAGGCTGTTGCTTTTCTCCCAGCCACGGGCGAGGCGGAATTGGACGATGACGCGATGCTGCATTTGCAGCACAAGGCATACAGGCTGTCCCGGAGGTCTGGCAGTCCGCTGGCACAGGCCTTGCTCCGGCGCTGCTTTCCCTTATCTGCCTGGAGAGACGCATGCCCAGACCCGGCCCGCGCAACCTGATCACCGATATCCCCGGCCTGCTGGTTGGCCATGCCACCGATGAGCGCGTGCGCACCGGCGTAACCGTGCTGCGCCCGAAAGGCGTGTGGACCGCCAGCGTTGATATTCGCGGCGGCGGCCCGGGCGGACGGGAGTCTGCCGCGCTGGAGCCGGAGAATATGGTGGGGCAGCTGCATGCGCTGGTGTTTTCCGGTGGCTCGGTGTTCGGCCTGGGCGCGGCGGATGGCGTGAGCGCGGAGCTGTCCGCACGCGATATCGGCCTGCACCTGAAGGCCGGCGCACCGGCCATTCCCATCGTGCCGGCGGCCGTGCTGCACGACCTCGCCAATGGCGGCGACAAGGTATGGGGAATCGACCCGCCGTACCGCGAACTGGGCCGTGAAGCGCTGGCCAACCTGGATGTGGAGTTCGCCCTCGGCGCGGTCGGCGCCGGGCGCGGTGCCATGGCCGGCGTGCTGCCTGGCGGTCTGGGGTCGGCCTCGCTGGACCTGGGCGATGGCCTGGTGGTTGGCGCGCTGGTGGTGGCCAATCCCATCGGCAGTGTCTACATGCCTGACGGAGAGACGTTCTGGGCCTGGCCCTGGGAGCAGGGCGGCGAGTTCGGCGGGCGTGCGCCGGCGCAGCGGATGGATTGCAGCGAGCCGATGCCGGAGCTGTCGCGGCTGGATTCCATGGGACGCCTGCAGGCCGGGGCCAACACCACGCTGGCGGTGGTGGCGTGCAATGCACGGCTGACCACCGCCGAGTGCAAGCGCCTGGCGATCATGGCCCAGGATGGCATCGCCCGCGCGGTGCGCCCGGCGCACCTGCCGTTCGATGGCGATAGCCTGTTCGCCATGGCATCAGGTGATGTCGAACTGGTGGAGGGTCAGCGCCGCCAGGTGGAACTGTCGCGCATCGGCTCGGCGGCTGCTGATTGCGTGGCGCGGGCCATTGCCCGTGGCGTGTACCTGGCCCGTTCCCGGTAGGAACGGGCAATGCCCGTGATCGCGCCCACGGGCGCTCAGTGACTGGGCAAGTACGGATTCTCGCACAGTGTTCGCGCCACCCGGCGGGCCGCGCGAGCGGCTTCCTGGGGGAGGCCGAGGGCGCTATAGACCCGCTCGAGATGGCGGTTGCCAGGCACATCCTGGGCGTCGTAGCGGCGCCGCAGTTCCAGCGCCTGTTGCGCCGCCAGCCATTCCCCGGCGCGCAGTTGCGCATCCAGTTCGATCAGTGCGAACAGGTCGCGCTGGGCATGGCTGCCGCCGATTTCGCCCAGGCGCGGCAAAGCCTGTCCGAGCCGTCGCGCCGCCAGCGCGTATTCACCGCGGGCGTGGGCATACAGGCCTTCGGCGGCGGGCAGGGTCACCTCTGCCCAAGCTGCGCGGCTGAAGTCCGGTGCCTGGCGTGCCTGCTGTCGCAGCGCCTCCAGTAGCTCGCCGGCTTCTTCCTGACCGGCGCGGGCCAAGCCGTAAAGGTACTGCAGGCTGAGGAACGGCTGCACGACATCTGCCCGGCGTTCGCGCAGGTAGGGCAAGAGCGCCTCCCAGCGCGGGCCGACGTCGATGCCGGCGAACTCCAGGCGGGCCAGTAGCGAGACGGCGCCGATCTGGTCCTGGGAATACTCGGGAAAGATGCCCCAGACGTGCCGGTCGTAGATGTCCAGCACGCGCTGCTGATTGCCACGCGCCAGGTGGAAGAGCGCCAGGTGCCACCAGTTGTGGGTGTACATGAAGGAGTTGAGCCCCTGCCAGCCGGCGCTGGCTTCTTCGAGGAACTGGGTGCCTTCCTCGATGCGGCCGCGTGTCAGCAGCACGTGGGCGAGGGCGTGTTGCGCCCAGGGCTCGCCGGGCAGCAAGTGCAGGGCATAGCGCGCTGCCGCTTCGGCTTCCTCCAGTAGGTGGCACTGCTCGTAGGCGAAGGCCAGCATGCCGTATGCCTGGGGTACTTCCTCCGCGCCTTTCACGGCCTTCAAGGCGATGCGCAGCATGGCCGGCGAGTTGCCGCGGTTGAACTCGAAGTACTGGTTGAGCTTGGCGGCCAGCAGGTCGCGCGGGTGCTCATCGAGCAGCAGTTCGCTCAGGCGCAACGCCTCGGGCAGGTCGTCGGCGCTCCAGGCGGCGAGCAGCGCGGTGTAGCGTTCGGCGCGGGGAATTCCGGGGCCCGCTGCCCAGGCCCGCTGCAGGTAACGCGCGGCCAGGCTGGGCGCCTGCGGCGATTCGGCGAACATCATCAGCAGGCCGGCGAAGGCGTTGGCCAGCACCGAGGCCGGGTCCGCTTCGGCGCCGGCGAGGATGTTTTCCGCGCGGGTCTGGTAGGCGAGCACGCCGCCGGTGAAGTCATCGATGGCCTGGCGGGTGTCTTCGCGCTCGCTGTCGATGGGGTTGCCGAGATAGTCCTGGCTCATGCGTTACTGCTCCAAGTAGAAGATTCAGCCTAGTCGCAAAGCCTGTGCCAGTCGCGCAGGCTCGGTTTGCCCAAGGCCTGCGCCCGTTCGCCGCAATACGCCGCAGCGCCCGCTCTGCGTAGGAGCGAGCTTGCTCGCGAACCGCCGTCCTGCGCTCCTTCAGCTCCGTCATGGAGGGCCGGCGTCGCGCGCTTCCGCTGCGAATGAACACTCGCAACGGAGGGAGTGCTGCTTTTCAGGCAATGCGCCGCCCTCACTGTGTGATTTGCACCAGCGGCCTTGCACCCGAACGCCGCGAACCCCACAGCGGCGGGGCTGCGGGGCCATGGCACAGCGCTTGCTCAAGCCCCTGCAAAGCCGATTCGCGGCGTGATCCAGCAGGAGCCTCCATGTCCAGTCCCACCTTCCGCCTAGCGCCCCGACGTCCTCGACACGCCCGGCTGCTCGCCGGCCTGCTGGCGGCCGGGCTGGCCATGGCGGGCGCCGCCGTGGCGGAACCGACCCGCGGCGGCCAGCTCGACCTGGTGGCGCAGCCCGAGCCGCCATCGCTGTCCCACGCGGTGGTCAGCCACGTCGCCACCCAGTATGTCGGCGGCAAGATCCTCGAAGGGCTGATCACCTTCGACACCGACCTCAAGCCGCAGCCGGTGCTGGCCCGCAGCTGGACGGTGTCGCAGGACGGCCTGACCTACACCTTCGCTCTGCAGCACGGCGTGAAATGGCATGACGGCCAGCCCTTCAGCGCCGACGACGTGGTCTTCAGCTTCCAGGACTTCTACCCGGAAGTGGACAAGCGCATGGCGAGCATCTTCGGAGAGTACGTGCAAAGCGTGCAGGTCAAGGGCGCCGACCAGGTGGTGTTCCAGCTGAAGAAGCCCTTCTCGCCGCTGCTTTCGGCGCTGGGCAGCGGCCTGCGGCCCATCGTGCCCAAACACCTGTATGCCGGTACCGACTACCGCAGCAATCCCTACAACCTGAAGCCCGTGGGCACCGGGCCATTCGTGTTTCAGGAATGGAAACGCGGCGCTTACATCCGCCTGACGCGTAACCCGGATTACTGGCACAAGGGTCTGCCATACCTGGACGGCATCGTCTACCACGTCATTCCCGACGCCGCAGCCCGCGCGGCTGCCTTCGAGCGCGGGGAGGTGCAGGTGCTGCGCAGCGGCGATGCCGATTTCGCCGACCTCAAACGCCTTTCTCAGTTGCCGGGCGTCGAGGCGTCGGAGAAGGGATACGAGCTGTATCCAGGGCTGGCCTTCCTGCAGATCAACACCCGCAAGCCGGGCCTGGACAACCCCAGGGTGCGCCAGGCGATCCTCTATTCGCTGAACCGCCAGTTCATCGTCGACAACATCTTCTTCGGCACCGGCCGCGTGGCCACCGGGCCGTTCCTTGGCGCCTTCCATGACCCGAAGTTGCCGCAGTACGGCTATGACCCGGCCAGGGCCAAGGCGCTGGTCGCCGAATCCGGCGTGGACGTGAGCAAGCTGCGCGTGCGTCTGCTCAATGGCGAGAAGGGCGGCGCCTGGGAGCGCCTGGCCGAGTACACCAAGCAGGCGTTGCAGCCGCTGGGCATCAAGGTGCAGGTGGCGACCTCGGACGCCGCCACCTGGTACCAGCGCGCCAGCGACTGGGATTTCGACCTGACCTACAACTTCATCTTCCAGATCGGCGATCCCTATCTGACCACCGCCTACCTCTATCGCACCGACTACATCCTCAAGACCTCGCCCTTCGCCAATATCACCGGCTACAGCGACGCCGCCGCAGACGCGCTCTGGCAACGCGTAGCCAACACACCGGAGGGCCCGGAGCGCCAGGCCGTGTATGGCGAGTTGGAGCGCAAGCTCAACGATGACCTGCCGATCGCGCCGATCTCCGAGATGCGCTTCCCCACCCTTTACCAGCAGCGCGTGCACAACCTGATCCGCAGTGCCACCAGCCTCAACGACAGCTACGCCGAGGTCTACCTGGAGCCCGCCAAGCAATGAATGTGCTGCTGTACGCCAGTGCGCGCCTGGGGCGCGCACTGGCCCTGATAGTCGCGGTGCTGGTCGGCGCCTTCCTGCTGCTGCGCCTTGCACCGGGCGACCCCGCGCTGCTGATGGCGGGCGAGGCGGGCAGCGATGACGCCGACTACATCGCCCGGCTGCGCGGCGAGATGGGCCTCGACCTGCCGCTGCCCGTGCAACTGTGGCGCTACCTTGCGCAGATTGCCCACCTCGACCTGGGCTACTCCTACCGCAACCAGGAAAGCGTCTGGCAACTGATCGCCGAGCGTCTGCCGGCGACGTTGCTGCTGATGGGGTCGGCCTTCGCCGTGTCACTGACCTTGGGCGTCGCTCTTGGTGTGTTGGCTGCACGCAGCCAGCAGGGCAGTGGCCGCCTCGACCGCTTCATTGGCCGCGCCGTCTGGGTGCTGTTCGCCACGCCGCCGTTCTGGCTGGCTCTGTTGCTGGTGCTGCTGTTCTCGGTGCAGCTGGGCTGGCTACCGGCCTTCGGCATGCAGAGCGTTGGCGCGGACCTGAGCGGCTGGGACTGGTGGGCGGATCGCCTCGGCCACCTGCTGCTGCCATGCCTGTCGCTGAGCTTCCTGTCGCTGGCGATGTACGTGCACCTGACCCGCAGCGCCATGCTCGACATCCTGCCCCAGGAACACGTGCGCCTGGCCCGCGCCAAGGGGCTGGGCGAAGGGCGCATCCTGCTCGCCCACGTGCTGCGTAATGCGCTGGTGCCGGTGGTGACCTTCGCCGGCCTGCAACTGGGCCAGCTCGCCAGCGGCGCACTGCTGATCGAGGTAGTCTACGCCTGGCCGGGCATTGGCCGGCTGCTCTACGACGCGCTCAGCCAGCGCGACTATGCGTTGCTGCTGGGGGTATTCCTGGTGATCTCCTGCCTGGTGGTGGCGTTCAACTTCCTCACTGACCTGCTGTGCCGCCTGCTGGACCCGCGCATTGGCGCGGCGGGGGAGGCGCGATGAGCCTGCGCCGCGCGTTTAACCGCCCCGGGGCGTTGCTCGCTGCCGGTTTTCTGATCCTGCTGGCGGCGGCAGCCATCCTGGCGCCCTGGCTGTGCTCGGCCTCTCCTTGGGAAATGCTGGCGCGGCCGCTGATCCCGCCCTTCAGCGACGCCAGCCACTGGCTGGGCACCGACATGCTTGGCCGCGACATCGCCACCGGGCTCCTCTACGGCGCCCGCACCTCGCTGACCGTCGGGCTGCTGGCGACGCTGGCGACCCTGTTGCCGGCCCTGCTGGTCGGCGCCACGGCCGGCTACTTCGGCGGCTGGATCGACGAGCTGCTGATGCGTATTGCCGAGTGCTTCCAGATCATCCCGCAGCTCGTTCTGGCGGTGGTGCTGGTGGCGCTGATGGAGCCTTCGGTGGGCTCGGTGGTACTGGCCCTGGCGCTCGTAGCCTGGCCGCCGGTGGCGCGGCTGGTGCGCAGCGAATTCATGAGCCTGCGTCAGCGCGAATTCGTCCAGGCCGCGCTGGTACTTGGCCAGCGGCCGGCACGCATCGTCTTCGTGCAGATCCTGCCCAATGCGCTGTCGCCGCTACTGGTCAGCCTGACCTTCATCCTCGCCGCCGCGATCCTTACCGAAGCCGCGCTTGCCTTCCTCGGCCTGGGCGATCCCGAGGCGATGAGCTGGGGCTACATGATCAACGCCTCGCGCAACCTGCTGCGCGAAGCACCCTCGATGAGCCTGCTGCCGGGCGTGGCGATCCTGCTCACGGTGCTGTCCGTGCAGCGTGTCGGCGAGGCGCTGCGCGAAGCCGTGCAGGCGCCTGGAAACCAGGGAGGACGCCCATGAGCGAGAAACTGCTGGAGGTGCGTGACCTGCGCATCGACCTGCCGCCGGGCGGCGACCGCACCAGTGCGGTGAGCGGCCTGTCCGTCGAACTAGGGGCCGGTGAAGTCCTCTGCGTGGTCGGCGAATCCGGCTCGGGCAAATCGATGCTCGCCAACGCCATCCTGCGCCTGCTGCCGGCGCACCTGAACCCGGTGGAAGGCAGCATCCGTTATCGCGGCGAAGACCTTGCCCGGCGCAGTGAAGCGGGCATGCGCGAGCTGCGCGGCAAGGACATTGCGATGATCTTCCAGGAACCCATGAGTGCGCTCAACCCGCTTATGAGCATTGGCCGGCAGATCGATGAAAGCCTGCGTGCCCACGGGGTGACCTCAGCGGCGAAGCGCCGCGAGCGGGTGCTCGACCTGCTCGGATACGTCGGCCTGCCGGAGCCGCAAAGCCTCTATCACAGCTATCCCTTCCAGCTCTCCGGCGGCCAGCGCCAGCGGGTGGTGATCGCCATCGCCCTGGCGCTGGAGCCGGCGCTGCTGATCGCCGACGAACCGACCTCGGCGCTGGACGTCAGCACCCAGGCCCAGGTGCTTGACCTGTTGCGGCGCATCCGTCGCGAGAAGGGCATGGCGGTACTGCTGATCACCCACGACTTCGCTGTGGTGGAGGCCATCGCCGACCGCGTGCTGGTAATGGAGAAGGGCCGCGCCGTCGAGCAGGGCCCACTGCGCCAGGTACTGGATGCCCCGCAACATCCCTATACTTGCCAACTGCTGGCGGCGCTCAATCACGGCCAACGCGCCCCGCGCCGTTTCGAGGCGGACGCCGCGCCTTTGCTGGAAGTGAGCGGCCTGCACAAGCACTACGACAGCCGCCAGGGTTTCTGGCGCCGGCGCCGCGTTACCGCCTTGGCCGACGCCTCGTTCAGCCTGCGTCCGGGCGAGTGCTTGGGCATAGTCGGCGAGTCCGGCTCTGGCAAGACCACCCTGGGCCGCGCGCTGGTCCGTCTGCTGCGCCCAGACGGCGGGCAGATTCTGCTGCACGGCCAGGACCTCGCGTCGGTGTCTCAGCGCCGACTGCGCCCGCTGCGCCAAGAGGTGCAGATGGTCTTCCAGGACCCGTTCGCCTCGCTCAATCCGCGCCAGCGTGTCGGTCGGCAGATCATGGCCGGACCGCTGGCCCATGGTGTTTCCGCCGACGAGGCGGAACGCCGCGCGCGGGAGTTGCTGCAGCAGGTCGGCCTGCCGGAAGCTGCCTTCGAGCGTTACCCACGGGACTTCTCTGGCGGCCAGCGGCAGCGTATCGGCATCGCCCGTGCGCTGGCCCTGCAGCCCAAGGTGCTGGTGGCCGACGAATGCGTGTCGGCGCTGGATGCACTGGTGCAGCAGCAGGTGCTGGAGCTGCTGGAAAGACTCCAGCGCGAACTGGGCCTCAGCCTGGTCTTCATCACCCATGACCTGCAGGTGGCCGCGCGCCTGTGCGATCGCATCGCGGTCATGCAGGGCGGGCACATCGTCGAGCTGGGGGAGGCGCAGCAGGTATTACGCGCCCCGCGACATGACTACACACGCCGGCTGCTGGCCGCACATCCGTTGCGCGACGTGGAGGAGCCCGCATGACGGCGCCGCGACAGATGGCGCTCGGCGCGTTTCTCATGGCCACCGGGCATCACCTGGCAGGCTGGCGGCATCCCCGCGCGCACGCTGCTGGCGGGCTGGATGTGGCGCACTACCAGGCACTGGCACGCACCGCCGAGCGTGGCTGCTTCGATGCGATATTCCTCTCCGACACGCTGGCCATGCTGCCTGGCAAGCTGGATGCGCTGAGCCGCATGGCGCGCACCGAGCACTTCGAGCCGCTGACGCTGCTGGCGCATCTTGCCGTCAGCACCCGGCACATCGGGCTGGTGGCGACCGTCACCTCCTCGTACAACGACGCGGCGAACGTGGCCGACACCTTCGCAACCCTCGAATCCCTCAGTGGCGGGCGCAGCGGCTGGAACCTGGTGACCTCGAGCAACGCCGAAGAAGCCGGCAACTTCGGCCGCGACCGACACTTCGACCACGCCTGCCGCTACCGCATGGCTGAGGAGTTCCTCCAGCGCGTGCGCGAGCGCTGGGCGGCCCGCGGCGTGGCTCCGGTGCAGGTTCTGGCCGGCGCTTCGGAAGCCGGCCGGGAGCTGGCTGCTCAGCGGGCTGAGGTGCTGTTCACCGCGCAGCCAGAACTGGCCGGCGCCCAGGCTTTCTTCCGTGACATCAAGCAGCGGGCGGCACGCCACGGGCGTGACCCGGATGCGCTGAAGGTAATGCCCGGCGTGCTGCCGATCCTCGGCGCCAGCCGCGCCGAGGCCGACGAGCGCCGCGCACAGCTGCAGGAGCTTGTACAGCCGGTGGTGGGATTGTCCCTGCTCTCGGATGTGGCCGGCGGCTTCGACCTGTCGCGGTTGCCGCTTGATGGCCCATTGCCGGAGCTGCCGCCGACCGAATCCGGTGTCAGTCGCCAGCACCTGCTGCTGGAGCTGGCGCGGCGCGAAGGCCTGAGCATCCGCCAGCTCTACCAGCGCATCGCCGACGCCCGTGGCCACCGCGTGGTCGCCGGCACCGCCGTGGACATCGCCGACCAGTTGCAGGAATGGTTCGAGGCCGGCGCAGCGGACGGTTTCAACATCATGCCGCCGTACCTGCCCGGCGGCCTCGACGATTTCGTCGCACAGGTAGTACCGCAATTGCAGCACCGCGGCCTGTTCCGCCGGCGCTACAGTGGCCGGACCCTGCGCGATCACCTGGGCCTGGCCCACAGCATGGAGACTGCCGAACATGGCTGAACACTGGACGCAAGCCCTGCCGCTGGTACGCGGCGAGCGCGTGGAAATCCGCCCCGGCCGACACATCAGCCTGGCCCACAGCAAGGGGCATAGTCACCCGCAGACCGTGGTGTTCTTCGCCCACGGAGGCGGCGGCAACAAGGACCAATGGCGCGAACAGTGGCGCGAGCTGGAGAACGAAGGCTACAGCCTGGTGGCCTGGGACCTGCTGGGCCACGGCGCCAGCGACAAGCCCCGGCGCAAGACGGACTACGCCTGGGACGAGCTGGTGGCCGATCAAGTCGCGGTACTGCGGCGTTACGCCGGTGAGCGCAACATCCTCGCTGCTCACTCCTTCGGCACCGGCCTGAGCGTCAGCAGCCTGCTCAAGCTTCAGGCCGAAGGGCAGGGCGCGTTGATCGACGCGTCGCTGCTGTTGGGTACCCAGCTTGCGCGGCCATTGGGGCGCGGCGGTCTGCTGTCGTTGCCGGCGTGGCTGCTGGAGTGGTTGAGGCCTGTCCTGTCGAAGGGCTTTCGTGAGCGCGCTTGGCACGCTGACGCCGACCCGGAGTTGGTCGATTACGAAGAGCGGTTGACCCGCAGCAACCGCCTCGATGTGTTCAAGGCGCTGGTGAGCCAGGCTTCCTGGCTACCGGAAGCGGAACTGGATCGCCTGCTGCTGCCGGTACGGATCGTCTCGGGCGACAGCGACGGCCTGACACCCGCCGAGCGTGCCCGGTCCCTGCACCAGCGGCTGCCCAATTCGCACTTCGAAGTGCTGGAGAACTGCGGCCACCAGTTGATGCTGGAAAAGCCGCAGGCCATCAATCAGCACCTGCGCGAGTTGCTGGCACTCTAAAGCGAGGGCGGCGAGTGCCCATCATTCATCGGCTGTGGCACGGACCGGGAAACTGGCGAGCCGCTTGCCGAAGCCGCGTACTCAGTTGGCCGCTCGACGGAAGGCTCCGGGCTGCTGCCCAGTTGCCTTACGGAAGGCGCGGGTGAAGGCGGCGATGGACTGGTAGCCGACAGCCGCGGCAACTTCCGCCACGCTCTGGTCGGCTTTCAGTAGCCGGCACGCCTGGCCCATGCGCAGGGCCAGCAACACCTGGCCAGGCGACTGCCCGGAGGTTTCGTTGAAGCGCTTGAAGAAGGCCGAGCGCGACTGCCCGGCACAGGCCGCCATGTCCTCCAGGGTCCAGGGCAATTGCGGCTGCTGGATCATCTGCTCCAGCAGGCCGGCGAACTGCGGCTGGCGGGCGAGGGCGACCAGTCCGCCCAGGGATGGGTTTGCCACCACCTGCTGGCGCAGGACGTAGAGGAACAGCAGGTGGCTCAGGCGTTCGAGCATCTGCTGGGACGGCGCAGGCTGTCGCTGGCACTCTTCCAGGATCAGTTCGAACAGGCTGCGCGCTGCGCGCTGGGACGGTTGCCCGGCACGCAGCACGAGGAAGGCAGGCAGGGCGTCGATGATCAACGCCGACAGGCCGGAGTCGAAGTGGAAGAAGCCACAGACCAGACCAACGCCGTCCTCGGCCTGCCACTCCAGCGCAGTCATGCTCTGGCGAGGCTGGCAGGCAGCGTCTTCGGCGCTGGCCTCGCTGGACAACCGGTAAGGAACGTCGCGCAGGATGAACACTGCGTCACCGCTGTCCAGGCGGCAGGGCGGCTCGTTCTCCAGATGCAACCAGCAATGTCCCTGCACCACCAGGTGGAAGCTCGCCCGTGCCAGACCGTGGGTAGAGGCGTGCCAGCCGCCGCAATAGCGCCCCACATGGAACAGGCTCGCGCTCAGTTCAAGGCTGTCTAATAACCAATCTACCAGGGGGCTGGACGAAATCATCTAATGGAAAGACTCATGAGCAAGTGATAGCGACTTTAGAATATTGAATGGATTTCTTATTACCAACAGACTTTTTCGACACCCCATTTCCACGGAGTCGAACCATGTCCCGCCTGCCCATCCAGACCCTCGACAGCGCCCCGGAAGCCGCCAAGCCCTTCCTTGAGAACGCCCTCAAGGGCTCCGGTTTCATCCCCAATCTGCTGGGAGTTCTGGCCAACGCACCGGCCGCCCTGGAAACCTATGTGACCGTTTCCGGGCTCAACGGCAAGTCCGACCTTGGACTGCCGGAACGCGAGGTGGTCCAGTTGATCGCCGCCACCACCCACGGCTGCGACTTCTGCGTCGCCGGGCATACTGCGGTGGCCTACAACAAGGCCAAGCTGCCTGAGGAAGTCATAGCCGCCCTGCGCGAACAGCGCGAACTTCCCGATGCCCGCCTGGAAGCCCTGGCCGCTTTCGCTCGCGAGTCCATCGCCACCCGGGGCGCAGTCAGCGATGCGAGCCTGGCGGCTTTCCGTGCCGCCGGCTTCAGCGACGGCAACGCCCTGGAAGTGCTGCTGGGCATCAGCCTGGCGACCCTGTGCAACTTCGCCAATGTGCTCGCGCAGACCCCGCTGAACCCGGAGCTGGGCCGCTATCGCTGGGAACAGGCCGCCGTCTGATTTCGTGTGACCGGCGGCCCGCGCCGCCCCTGCAAGGAGAGCACCATGCTCGACCCGACCCTGAGCCGCTGGCTCGACGAGCACGCCGAGGGCCTCGACCTCGGCCATACCGATCCGCAGAGTGTACTGCCGCAACTCGCCGCTGCCGGCCTGTTCGCCATCGGTGTGCCGACAGAACGCGGCGGCAGCGGCGGCACTGTGCTTGATGCGATCGACGCCATCGCCGAGGTCGCCAGCCATTCCCTGACCGCCGCTTTCGTCTTCTGGGGCCAGCGCGCCTTCATCGAATACCTGCTGCAGAGCCCCAATCGCGAACTGGGCGACCGCCTGCTGGGCGAATTGCTCGATGGCAGCCTGGCCGGCGCCACCGGGCTTTCCAACGCCATGAAGTTCCTCTCCGGCATCGAGAACCTGCAGGTGGCCGCCACGCCCGCCGGCGATGGCTGGACGCTGGACGGCCGCCTGCACTGGGTCACCAACCTGCGCAAGGGCCGCTTTGTGGTGGCCGCCGCCATCGAGCGGCCGGGCGCGGCGCCGCTGGTGGCAGCCATCGCCTCCGATAGCGACGGCCTGACCCGCTCGGACGATCTGCAACTGCTCGGTCTGCAATCGAGCAACACCGCGGCGCTGGATTTCTCCGCCGTCGAGCTGCCTCGCGAGTGGCTGCTGCACGACGATGCCCGCCAGTACCTGCCGACCGTGCGCCCAGCCTTCCTCGGCCTGCAATGCGCGATGACCATCGGCCTCACCCGCAAGGCCCTGGAAACCGTGCGCAGCCACTTGAGCGACCGGCGTTCAGTGCTGCGCGAGGAAGAACAGCGTTTGAGCGAGGAGCTCGACGAGCTCATTGCGCAGCTGCGCGACGGGCTGCTGAAAGGCGTCTTTCTCGGCGAGCCGGCGAAGCTGTTCCGCATCCGCATCGGCCTGGCTGAAGGCGCGGCAGCGGCCGTACAGCTGGAGCTGCAGGCCAGCGGCGGCAAGGCCTATCTCAGCGAGTACGGTGCGGCGTTCGCCCGTCGCTGGCGCGAGTCGGCCTTCGTACCGATCGTCACGCCCAGCCTGGTGCAGCTGCGAGCCGAACTGCAGAAGCAGGGACGGGCATGAGCGAGGTGATCCTGCAGGCCAGCGACGTTGCCCTGGGCTACCCCGGCAACAACGGCTGGCGCAGCGTGCTCGAAGGCTTCGCGCTGGAGCTGGCGCCGGGGGAGGTGGTGTCCATCCTCGGCCCCAGCGGCGTCGGCAAGTCCAGCCTGCTGCGCGTGCTCGCCGGATTGCAGAAACCTGCCGCCGGCAGCGTGCGGTTGCTCGGCCAGCCCATCGATGGCCCGCACCCGCGCGTCGCCGTGGCCTTCCAGGACCCGAGCCTGCTGCCTTGGCTGAGCCTGGTGAAGAACGTCGCCTTCGGCCTCGACTTTACTCGCCAGCCGAAACTCGACAAGGCCACGCTGCAACAGCGCGTGGACGACGCCATCGCCGCGGTCGGCCTGAGCCACGCCCGCGACTTCATGCCCGCGCAGCTGTCCGGCGGCATGGCCCAGCGCACCGCACTGGCTCGCTGCCTGGCGCGGCAACCGCAAGTGCTGTTGCTCGACGAACCCTTCGGCGCGCTGGACGAAGTCACCCGCGCCGACATGCAGCAACTGCTGCTCGGCGTGATCCACCAACGGCGCACCGCCGCCGTGCTCATCACCCACGACATCGACGAAGCCCTGCTGCTTTCCGACCGTATCCTGCTACTGGGCGACACCCCGGCGCGGACGTTGGGCGAGTGGCGCATTGACCTTCCGCAACCCCGTGCGGACCTGGTCGAGGAGCTGGGCGCGCTGCGGGTCGAGATACTCCTAACCCTACGGCGGGCAAGCCGCACCCACGCAAATATCCCTTCTGCGCAGGAGCCTGCCCATGTGCCTGGACGACCCCACACACTCCCGACGTGACATCCTCAAACTCGGCGCGCTGCTTTCCGCCGCCGGTGCTTTGCCACTGCTGACCAGCCTGCAGGCGCGCGCCGCCAGCGAGCCGGATGCGCCGGTGCGCATCGGTTACCTGCCGATCACCGACGCTACGCCGCTGCTGGTAGCCCACGCCAATGGCCTGTTCGACGCCGAAGGCATCAAGGCCGAACGCCCGGTGCTGCTGCGCAGCTGGGCACAGGTGATCGAGGCGTTCATCTCCGGCCAGGTCAACGTCATCCACCTGCTGTCGCCAATGACCGTCTGGGCGCGCTACGGAAGCAAGGTGCCGGCCAAGGTCGTCGCCTGGAACCACGTCGGCGGCTCGGGCCTGACCGTGGCTCCGGACATCAGTGACGTGAAGCAACTGGGCGGCAAGACCCTGGCGATCCCGTTCTGGTACTCGATCCACAACGTGGTATTGCAATCGCTGCTTCGCGACAACGGCCTGCAGGCGGTGAGCAAACCGGCCAACGCCGCACTGGCCGCCAACGAGGTCAACCTGGTGGTGCTACCGCCGTCGGACATGCCGCCAGCGCTGGCGTCCAAACGCATCGCCGGGTACATCGTCGCCGAGCCCTTCAATGCCCTGGCGGAAAACCTCAAGGTCGGGCGCATCCAGCGCTTCACCGGCGACGTCTGGCGCAACCATGCGTGCTGCGTGGTGTTCATGCACGAGCACGACCTGAACAACCGGCCAGAGTGGTCGCAGAAGGTGGTCAACGCCATCGTCAAGGCGCAGCTGTGGACGCGCAACAATCGCGCCGAAGCGGCCAGGCTGCTGTCCAAGGACGGGGAGAATCGTTATACGCCCCATGCCCCCGAAGTGCTCGGCCGCGTGCTGGCCCCGGCGGCCAGCGAACGCCAGCAGTACCTGGCAGACGGGGCGATCCGCCATGCCGACTGGCACGAGGAACGCATCGACTTCCAGCCGTATCCATTCCCCAGCTACACCGAGGAACTGGTGCGCCGCCTGAAGGACACGCTGATCCAGGGCGACAAGAGCTTCCTCGCCGCGCTGGAACCCACGCAGGTGGCGAAGGACCTGGTGGACGACCGCTTCGTACGCCAGGCGCTGGCCGGCGTCGGCGGACTGGGCGCCTTCGGCTACCCGGACAGTTTCGAACGCCGCGAGGAGATCACCACGTGACACCGGTCGTGCTTTCCACGCGCAGCCACTGGGCGCTGGGCTTGGCCGGGCTGCTCGGCCTGTGGTGGCTCGGCGTACGGATGTTCGGCGGCGACGGCCTGGGGCAGCTGTTTTCGCCCCGGGCCACCTTCATCAGCCTGGGCGAGCTGCTGGCTCGCCCTGAGCTGTACGAACACGTGCTGGTGAGCCTGAAACGGGTGCTGATTGGCCTGCTCCTGGCGTTGGCCGTGGGCGTTCCGCTGGGGTTACTGGTGGGGGCGTCCCGCCAGTTGGAGGCGGCCACCACGCCGGCGTTCCAGTTCCTGCGGATGATCTCGCCGTTATCCTGGATGCCCATTGCAGTAATGCTGATGGGTGTGGGTGACTCGCCGATCTATTTCCTCCTGGCCTTCGCCGCCGTCTGGCCGATCCTGCTCAACACCGCCGCCGGCGTGCGTCAGCTCGACCCACGCTGGCTGCAGCTGTCGAAGAGCCTGAGCGCCACGCCGTTCGAGACGCTGCGCAAGGTCATCCTTCCCGGCGTGCTCGGCCACGTGCTGACTGGCGTGCGCCTGGCCATCGGTATCCTCTGGATCGTCCTGGTGCCCTGCGAGATGCTCGGCGTCAGCGCCGGGCTCGGCTACTACATCCTCGACACGCGGGATCGCCTGGCCTACTCGGAGCTGATGGCCATGGTGCTGCTGATCGGCGTACTGGGCTTCGCCCTGGATGCGCTGGCGCGCAGCCTGTACCGGCGGCGCGGGTAGTTGGAGATGCACAGGCGGCCCAGGGGAAGACGTTAGGGAAGGCCTTGAAGGCGGCCGGTGACCTGGGTGTGGGTCTTGCCGCCGATCCAGATATGGCCCGCGCTATCGCGTGATACGTGGACCCGCCCGTGCAGGCCGAGTCGGGTTCCCTGCGCGGCGACATAGGCCCCATCGATCACGCCGGTGGAGAACAGCCACTGCGCCAGGGAAGCGTTGAGGCTTCCCGTGACGGGGTCTTCGACGATGGTGCCCAGGTGATTGTTGAAGAACGCGCGGACCTCGACGGCGGCATCGCCCTGGAAGTGCGGCCCGACCACGCCGATGTCGATCCTGCGCGGCCAACTGCGTTGCGGGGCCAGCGCCAGCACTTTTTCCGCCGAAGCCAAGCGGATTCCCAGCCAGCCCGGACCGTTGTCGACCCACGCGGCATCGACAATCTCGCCTGATTCTATCCGCAGGAATGCAATCGCTTCACTCAACTCTTCCTGCGTGGGGCAGCCGCTGCGCATGAGCGGTGGCGCGGCAAAGGAGAGAAGCTCGGGCTCACGGCGAATCGTCACCAGGCCAACGCCGCACTCCTGGACGATCTCCGTCGCTTTCCTCGCGGCGCGCCCGGTGGACAGCCAGGCATGGCAACTGCCGAGGGTAGGGTGCCCTGCAAACGGCAACTCCCTGTCGAGCGAAAATATCCTCACCCGGTAGTCCGCCGCCGGGCGGGTGGGCCGCATCAGGAAGGTGGTCTCCGATAGGTTGAGCCAGCGCGTCAGGCGCTGCATCTCCCCGGTCGTAAGCTCATCGGCGCCCAGCACGACCGCCAAGGGGTTGCCGGACAGAGCCCGGGTGCCAAACACATCGATCATCTGAAATTCATGGGTCACGACACCGCTCCTTGCCTGGGTACGGTTGGATGGGGATCGATTAGGAGCCTCAGTTGGGCGCGACCAGAAGCTTCACGCCCGCGACGGCGAACAGCGTCGAGAAGAGCCCCTGAATCCAGCGGCCGAGCCTGGAATAGACAGCGATCATCCGGGCGGTCGAAAACAGGAGGGCGTAGCCACCGAATATGCAGATCCCGAGCACGGCACAGCCGCCGATGATCGTCGGCAAGGTGCCGCTGGGAGCGCCTTGCTGAAGTCCCAGCGACATGATTGCCAGCCAGGACATGATCGCCTTGGGGTTGCTGATGTGCATCAGCACGCCCTGGCGGTACAGAGGTACATAGCGCGGAGGCGTTCGTGGCGCATCGGCGCGGGTGAAAGCTTCGATCGGCCGGAGGGCTGACCTGCCGGCGCGTACCGCCAGGTAGAGCAGGTAAAGGCCGCCCAGCACCTTGATGACGATGAGCGCCTCGGCAAAGGTGGCCAGCAAGGTGGAGAGACCGGTCGCCGCCAGCCCTGCCCAGGTGAGCGAGCCCGTCATCACCCCGCACGCGAGGACGAGGGCGGGAAGGCGGCCGTCGCGCATTGCCGTGGCCATGATCGCCATGTTGCTCGGCCCCGGACTGGCCGCGGCCAGGAAGTAGGAGCAGAAGGCGAGGGCGATGGTGCTGCTGATCATCTGGCCTCCGTTGCCTCGCCGTGCCAGCGAGGCTGTGGTGGAACGGTTGAATGTCGCCAATCACCCTAATGCACGTTACACTTTTGATCTATTTAAATAGTGTCACGCAACACTATTAATCACTCGGGACACCCAACATGCTTCTTCGATCGCCCTGGACGCCGCGCCTTGCTCAGATTGACGCAAGCGCCGCCGAGCGACTGGTAATGGCGCTGGCCGATGACATCATCGAGGGACGCCTGCGGGGCGGCGACCGCCTGCCGGCCCATCGCGATCTCGCCTGGCAGCTGGAAATCGGCCTGGGCACGGTGACAAAGGCCTATGCGGCTTTGGAGCGGCGGGGGCTGGTGCGCAGCGTCAAGGGCCGCGGCATGTTCGTGGCGATCCGACAGGCCCATGAGGACCGGGTGATCGATCTATCTTCCAACGTGCCGCCGGCGATGCTCTCGGCGCGTCTGCTGGCGCGCACCCTGGCCGGCGTCGCACGGAAGATCGATGCCGATCATCTGAATCTCTACTCGCCTCCCGCCGGCCATCTGGAACACCGGCGCCTGTTGGCCCGCTGGCTCGAGTCGCTGGGGATCGAGGTGGACGCGGCGAATCTGGCGCTGACCAGCAATGCCCGCCAGGCGATTTCACTGGCGTTCGATCTCGCCTGCGGGCCTCAAGGAGTGATTCTGACCGAAAGGCTCACCTATCCCGGCGCCATCGCGCTGGCACGACGCAAGGGTTATCGGATGCGGGGCGTCGCTATCGATGCCGAAGGCATGGTGCCGGAGTCGCTCGCGCAGGCACTGGACGGTGTTGCTTCCGGCACCAACACGGCGGTCTACCTCACACCGACACTGCACAACCCGACCACCGCCACCATGGGCGCGGCGCGCCGGCAGGCGATTGTCGAGGTATGCCGGCAGGCCGGAGCCTGGATCATCGAGGACGGCGTCTACGCGCTGGGGCCGCCTGCACTGCCGGCGCTGGTGACGCTGGCGCCCGAGCGTGTGCTGCACGTCAATGGACTGTCTAAGTCGATCGGTCCCGGCTTGCGCATCGGCGTGCTAGCGTTGCCAGCGGCAATGACCGGCGTGGCCCACGACGTGCTGCAGGACATCCCGATGGCCCCATCGCCGCTGTCCTGTGCCGTCGTCGAGGAGTGGTTGTCCAGCGGTGTCATCGCCTCCATCCCGCAGGACTTACGCCATGAAGCAAGCCGGCGGTCGAGCCTGGCGGTTTCGCTGCTCGGCGCGACCGAACTCGTCGCGCATCCAGACGCTTATCACCTCTGGTTGCCGATGCCCCTCGAGGCTGCCGATCAGCTTGCCGCAGCGGCTGCTTCGGTGGGCATCCGAGTGACGCCGCCTGAATCGGTCATGGTTGACCCGTGCGACCCGGCATCAGGTATTCGCCTTTGTCTCGGCGGTCCATCGCTGGAGGAGGTGAGGGGAGGGCTGGCGCTTCTGGGAAGAATCCTGCAGGACAGTCAGCGCTCGGCCATGTGACGACACACGGGCGCTCGACCTGGGAATATCCAGACGACACGCCCGTGTGCCGCCTGGATATTTCGCCGTCAGCTGGCGAGGAAGGCGCGCTGCTGCGCCTCGTCCTGCTCGGCCTGACGCTCCAGGCCGATGAAGCGCATTACCCGTTCGCCGCAGTCACCGTTGCGAATGCGCGCCGGCGCAGCGTCGACCTGCACCTGGCCGTGCTCCATGAAGATCACCCGGTCGGAGATCGACAGGGCAAAGTCCATCTCATGGGTGACGATCACCATGGTCATGCCTTCCTTCGCCAGATCGCGGATCACGTTGAGCACATCGCCCACCAGCTCCGGGTCCAGCGCCGAGGTCGGTTCGTCGAACAGCATGATCGCCGGCGCCATGGCCAGCGCGCGAGCGATGGCCACGCGCTGTTGCTGGCCGCCGGAGAGCTGGTGCGGGTACTTGTTGGCATGGGCCAGCAGGCCGACCTTGTCCAGCAGCGCGAGGGCCTTCTGCTCGCAGAGGTCGCGCCCGGCCAGGCCGTGGAAGCGCGGCGCCAGGGTGACGTTGTCGAGGATGGTGCGGTGCGGGAACAGGTTGAAGTTCTGGAACACCATGCCGATGTGCTGCACGCCGTCGCGCAGGCGCGCCGGGTCGGGCTTGCCGGCTTCTATATAGGGCTTGCCGAAGAGCGCGGTGGCGCCGCCGTCGATGCCTTCCAGGCCGTTGACGGTGCGAATCAGCGAGGTCTTGCCGGAGCCGGACGGGCCGATGATCGACACCACTTCGCCGTTGCCGACGCTCAGGTCGACGCCCTTGAGGACTTCGTGGGTGCCGTAGCTCTTGCGGATACCCTTGAGCTGCAGCGCGGGCGGGGCACCGGCGGGGGCGGCCTCGCGGCTGGCCACGGAAGTTGCCGGGAGGGTCTTGCGCAAGCTGTCCAGGCGCTCGTCCGCCAGGGTTTCCGGTTTGCGCGCGTTGAGGTCCAGACGGTGCTCCAGGTACTGCAGGCCCCAGCCGAACAGGGTCACGATCAGCACGTAGTAGATGGCCACCGCCGAGAGGGTTTCCATCACCAGGAAGTTCTGCGCATAGAGGCGCTCGCCGACCTGCAGCAGTTCGGTGAGGGAGATCACCGAGACCAGCGAGGTCAGCTTGACCACGGTGACGTACTCGTTGATCAGCGTCGGCAGCGAGATGCGGAAGGCCTGCGGAATGACGATCAGGCGCTGGATGCCGATGCTGCCCATGGCCAGGGCGCGGCCGGCTTCCTTCTGGCCCTTGGCCACGGAGATCAGGCCGCCGCGATGGATCTCGGCCATGTACGCCGCCTCTGTCAGCACCAGGGCGAGCAGGCCGGAAATGAACGGGTTGGACAGCAGGGCGCCGCTGGCCGGGAACAGCTGCGGCAGGTTGTAGACGAACACCACCAGCACCAGCAGCGGCACGCTGCGGAAGAACCAGATGTAAAGCCCTGTCGGCACGCGCAGCCAGCGCGAGCCGGAGAGCTTGGCACAGGCGAGGAAGAAGCCCAGGACCATGCCGATCAGCCAGGTCAGGGCGCTCAGCTCGATCACCGTGACGCAGGCCTTCCAGAAATCCGGCAAGGAGAAGAGGGAGAAGAAATAGGACCAGTCGAACTGCATGGGCACCTCGGCGAGCGGGGTCTGGCGCGAGGCCAGCCCCGTCTTTCATGTTGCGTTAAAGCGGATCACTCGGTCGCCGGAGCTTCTTCGAGAGCGTACTTCTTCAACAGGGCAGCGAATTCGCCGCTGTCCTTGGTCTTCTGGAAGGCGGTCTTGAGTGCGTCGTACAGCTCCTGATTGCCCTTCTTCACATACATGCCCAGGGTTTGCTTGTAGATCAGCTCGCTGGAGCTGACGACCACGCGGCCCTTTGAACGCTCGGCGATCATGTGCGCGGCCCCGGAAATCTCCACCTGGGCCTGGACGTTCTTCGACAGCAGCGCCTGGGTCACTTCCGGGGCGGACGGGTATTCGCTCACGCTGATCGCGCCCTTGCCATTGGGAACGCAGTAGGTCTTGGACAGCTCCTCGAACTTCGGCACCCAGGTGGTGCCTTTCTCCAGGCCGATCTTCTTGCCGCAGAGGTCTTCGGGCTTGGCCGGGCGCTCCGCGCTGTCGGCCGGCACCATGATGGCGGCGCCCGTCTGTGCGTAGGGGATGGCCAGGGCCTGGGCGGCGCGCTCGGGGGTGACGTACATACCTGAGATCACCGCGTCGAAATGACCGGCGTTCAGGCCCAGAATCAGCCCGGAGAACTTGGTGTTCACGAAACTCGTCGTGAGGCCCATGTGCTTGGCCAGCAGCTCTGCCAGTTCGGGGTCCGAGCCGACCACCTTGTCGCCGTCATAGGACTCGAAGGGCGGGTAGGTGATTTCCATGCCGACCTTGAACTGCCCCGGCGTGGCGGTCAGGGCGGCGCTGGCGGTCTGCAGGGTGCCCAGGAGGGCTGCGCCGGCGAGGGCGGCAGCCAGGAGGGTGCGGGTGGTTTTCAGCATCGTGATTGCTCCAGTCTAGGGTTGCGCGCGGCTTCAGGAAGGCTGCGTCTGTTTTTTCAGGTGGCCGAAGCTGGACGGCTTGCGCGCCCGCTCCGGCAGTGCCAGCTCACCGTCGGCGACCTTGCGGCGCAGGTAGCTGTAGGTCTGCAGCGCCTGGCTCCACATGTGCTCGCCGATGGCGATGGTTTCGTAGTCCTGGCTGCCGTTGTCGAACTGCGGCAGCGGGCGGATCTGCGTGTGGTAGTCGCAGGCGTAGAACAGCGGGAACGAGTAGCGCTCCTCGCGCACCGTGCGGACGCGGTGCGCGGTGGCCACGAAGGCACCGTTGGTCATCACCTCCAGCATGTCGCCGATGTTCACCACGAAGGCATCGGGCACCGGCGGCGCGTCGATCCACTCGCCGTCCTCGTTCATCACTTCCAGGCCCGGCTGCGTGGCGTGCAGGATGGTGAAGCACTCGTAGTCGGTGTGAGCCCCGATGCCTGGTGCATCCTGCGCAGCGCCATCGAAGGGGTAGTGGATCAGGCGCAGTTTCGACGGCGGCCGGCTCACCAGCGGGTCGAAGTAGCCTTCCTCCAGGCCCAGCGCCAGGGCGAAGCCATCGAACAGCTTGCGGCCGAGGGCGAACACCGCCTGGTAGTAGGCGCTCACCTGCTGCTGGAAGCCGGGCACTTCCGGCCAGCGGTTAGGCCCCAGCAGCGGCGTGCCGGCAAGCACCAGCGGATCGTCGGCGGCTACTTCGAAGCCGACGTCGAAGGCCTCCTTGTGGTCCGGCTTGCCCTTGGCATAGACCTCTTCACCTTCCGGGACGAAGCCCTTGTGGCTTTCAGAGACGCCGATGTAGTGGCGCATCTTGGCGTCCAGCGGCTGGGCGAAGTAGGCCCGTGCGGCGGCTTGCAGGCCCTCGATCAGCTTCGGGTCCAGACCGTGGTTGCGGATGTAGAGGAAGCCCACTTCACGGGCTGCCTTACCCAGTTCGGCCGCCACCGCCCGGCGCTCGTCCAGGCGTTCGCTGAACAGTCCGCCGATGTCGATGACGGGAATGGAGGTGAAGGCCCTGCTCGCTTGCTCCTGCATTTTCGATGGCTCCAGTTCGGATTCAGGATTGGAGGAAGCGCTGGAAGTGACGCCGTTCTTCTTCGGCTATCCAGCGGTTCAGCGCCCACAGATCGGCGATCGGGGCATTGGTGAAGGGCAGGTGGTGCAAGTAGCCGTCCGGGCCGAATTCCGGAGTCAGCGTGGTGATCTGCTGGCCGCGAGCCTGCTGGGCGCGCCAGACGGCTTCCCAGTGCTTCTGGTGGAAGGCCAGTGCGTTGGCGTATTCCGGCGCGCCGGGATGCGGCACTTGCGGTCCCTGGTCGTAGCCGACGCGGGCCTGGATGTGCTGCACGCGCTCGACGAAAGGCGTGAGGTCGTCGGCGGGGTCGTCGAGCAGACGCTCGCAGACCACCACCCAATGGCTGATGTCGGTGGTGAAGCGCAGCTCGGGGACCTGGCGAATTAGCTCCAGGGTCACCCAGGGGCTGTACAGCGAGCGGGCGCGGTGGATCTCGAAGAGGCAGGTCAGTTCCTGCGCGGCGGCGAGCTCGAGGGCGCTGCCGAAGAAGTCGACCTGCGCGGCCAGTGGCCAGCGGTCGTTGCCGGCCAGGGTGTTGACCAGCCGGGGCGACAGCTCAGCGGCATAGCCAAGCTTGCACCGCAGGTCGTTCAAGTGCACCTGCGGGCTGGCCGACTGGTCGGGCAGCACATCATGGGCGGTGAACAGGGTGGCGATGTAAGGCACATCCTCTGCGGCCAGCAGCTGTGCATACTCGGCGCGCTGGGCAGGATCGAGGGGCAGGCGCGCTTCCAGGCCGTCGAAGCCGGCCTCCCGCAGTTCGGAAATGGCCTGCGGCCAGCCACGGGTATAGCCCCACAGGGTGCGGAAGATCTCGAGTCGCATGAACGAACTCCGGACAGAGTGAACCGCGCCGTCGGGCACGGCGAAGGATTCGGCAGGAGGTTCAGCGCACGGGCGCGGCGACTGAAGGCGTCAGGCGACGAAACGAATCGGCGGACGTGGGGGAGGGTGTCGAAGGGGAGAACTGCACACGCATGGACATGGTGGTATTCCTCTGACAGACCTCTGCTTCGCGGGTCTGTACTCGCCGATTGTTGTTGTATGCCTGGCGTGTTGTCGCCGGGCTTTGGCAGTAAGGAACAACAGCACGGCCGGAGCTTTTCGGGCGCTCCGGTCCGCGTAGACCAAGACCTCTGCGGCTTGGCGTGGATGCAGTTGTCGCAGCTTGATGCGCTGGAAAAAATAGTCCGACGCAAATAATTACTTCAGGCTTTTCTAAAGTAAATCTCCCTGTAAGGACGGGATACTCGCGCCATCGATAGCCAGCCCATGGCGCGGTCGCATCGTCGCCGCGGGTGTCTGGCGACCTGCGGGACATCAACTATCGGCCTCAAAAGGCAAGCCGGTTCCGCTGGCCTGGTCGCCTGCCGCAAAAGTCAGTTGATCGGCTCGCGCAATTGCGCGACGTCTCGCGGCTTTCGGGATACACGGCCCGTATCTGCCGTAGCCACTCGGCGCTTTGAATTGCAGCAATCTGAACGGAGTGATGGAGCGTCAGCGCATTACGCAGGGTCTTGCTCCAACTGCGACGATAGGCGGGGCGCAAGGACATGAGAGTCTTGCAGAACTACAGATAACCCTGGATAGCTGCCAGATCGGCCATATGGTATTTAACATAATATACATTATGCGAAGTTAACTATAGGAAGCAGAGGGTCGAGCGCCACAGAATGCAAGCTATCGAATTGGCTGTTTTGCTGTCGCCGCTTTTTAAAAAATGGATTTTCGTTTTTTGAAAAATGGACTCTTTGATTTCAGAGACTTATGCGTACTTTCGCCGCCGCAGAGCCGTGTCTGTTTCAGTGCCACTGACCTAGGAACCTGCGCGCCGAATCTCTAAATGCAGAAATCGGCAGGCAAACGGGTGCAAATGATTTCGCAGTGCGAAGTGATCTGCGACGGCCTTTCCTCAGAATACTCGTCTTGGGCTGAATCTGGAGCAAATTACTCAAGCAGACCTTGCCATTGTACGTTTGCGTCAGGTCTACCAAGACGCTTCCGAAGCGCTTCGCGGTCGGAGCGTACAGTCGCTGTGGCATGACAGCTGTGTACAGGCCATTTCGCAGTGCGAAGTGAAAAAGGCTCTTCCGGGCCAGGATGCCACGGACATGTCTGCACAGGCTACGAGCGAAACGTTGTAGCGGAGCCAGGCCACTGTCCCTGCCATGACGTAGCTACTCCCACCAGCGCCGCCAGCCACGAGGCCGGAGCGAGCCAATCATTGCGCTCGGTCTTCGCTGACTGTCAGATTCTCTTCCCCCGGAGTCCCGCGGTCACTTCCCCATGCACACCTGCAGGCAGCATTTCGCAATGCGAAATGCGCGAGTTATGGCTCTCACTCCCCGCTTGCCCATACCCGTAGTGAATCAATGCATCCTTGCTGTGAGAGTCCAAACCTTCCGTCACACGGCAGTAAATGGTGTCTGGCCTCAACTGGCCAGCCTGCAGTGTCGTCATCAATAGCAAGCCAACCGCTCAGTCTCGCTCGTGCTGCGTGACGGCAAATCTGTTCGTATCGTGACGCTCCATCCCACCAGCTTTGATCTGCAGAGTTGCGAGCCATTGTGCTGTGCCATGTGGCACTGATTACTCGGTCCCGAATGGCTTCTGGGAGATATCCCCGTGTGCGATGGAAGCCAAACTGGCGAACCCAGCTAGTGCTTAGAACAATACTAACCTGCGGCTGGTCCGCCAGAGCTCGCATCAAAAAAGGGGTCCACATGAACAGTTGGCCCTCGCCGCGAAGCTGCAAGCCTTTGCGTGAGTGAAACACTGTATCGGGATGAAGGACTCCATCGAAGTCGAGGAAAAGCACTTTAGGGTGAGAGTTTTTGGACATAGTTCTGAACCCAATACAAGTCAATTCAAGGGAAGTGAATACGGAAATGTAATATCCGATAATGGCTAGACCCGGATATTGCCAATAGGGCTGTAAAGCCCCGTTCTATATAGCCTCGCAGCCACGTCTCGATTTCCATGCCTCAAAATCCCCAGCCACTGTTCGACACCTTTGCCCGCTTTCATGAACTCAGTTTCCTGGGGCTTAACTCAGAGCTTCCTGTCGTTCTCGGCTTCCTGCGGAATTTGCCTGACCAAACCATGGCAATTGACAGCTACCTGGCCGTGCGCGGATTTCTGAAGTCCTACGCAGGCAATGAGGCTACTTACAACTCGTACCGCACCCACGTTGAACGCCTGCTTCTCTGGTCAGCTCTGGTGGCTGAAAAACCATTGATTGATCTGCGTCGAAAAGATGCCGAGGCCTTCATGGAATTCTGCCTCAATCCTCCTGCCGACTGGATCGGCCCTGTGATCAAGTCGCGCTTCGTGCGGGTCGGCGGTCGCAAGAAGCTGGAGTCCGACAGCTGTGTCGTCAATCCAGACTGGCGCCCCTTCTCCAGCACCCTGGCCAAGCGCGAACGCAAGCTTGCTGCCGAGATGCTGAGCGAGTTGCCCGAGCGTCCTTATCGCATGTCCCAGGGGTCGGTGGCGCAGGTTTTCGCAGTGTGCGGCAGCTTCTTCCAACACGCTATGGACGAAGGCCTGACCGAGGTGAATCCGTTCCGCGCGGTCAAACAGAAGTCCATTTATAAGCAGCGCAATACCCTCGACGTCGCCTCCCGCTCGCTGACCCAGTTGCAATGGAACTTCGTCATCGAGACAGCCGAACTGATGGCCGCGGAAGATCCGCAGCACGAACGCACGCTGTTCGTCATTGCCACGCTGTTCTCCATGTACCTGCGTATCTCCGATCTCGTCGGTCGCGATAACTGGGAACCGACCATGGGTGATTTCCGCCGCGATAGCACTGGCAACTGGTGGTTCCACGTGGTCGGTAAGGGCAATAAGGCCGCCAAGATCAGCGTGCGTGACGACTACGTGCAGGACTACCTGGTGCGCTACCGCCGTCACCTGCGACTGCCTCCCCTGCCCTCGCCCCAGGATAAATTTCCATTGCTCACCACCCTGAGAGGACGCGCCGGCCTCTCTGATCGCCACATCCGGCTACTCCTGCAGGAAGTCTTCGATCGATCGCTGAGGCGCATGGCCGCCGAAGGTTGGAGTGACGATGAAATCGACCAGCTACGCTCCGCCTCGTTGCACTGGCTGCGCCACACCGCTGCAACCTTCGATGCCCCCCACCGAGATATGAAGGACTTACAGGCTGATCTCCGCCACAACAGCCTCAGCACCACGCAGAACACCTACTACAACTCGCTCGACGAGCAGCGGGCTCACTCAATCAAGGGATTAAAGGTAAAGCGCTAGTGGCGCACTCTGGGTGCTTAGTCTATCCATCCGAGACATTCAGTTGACTCGTGCAGGTGCAACTTCCATGGCTTTGTTGGATATTTCGCGAGATCAGACCTCCAATTAGCTTTTGCACCTTTAGGCCGCCTGGGCTCAGATGGCCTTTTCCAGCTCCGGCACGAGCTCGAACAGATCGCCCACCAGGCCGTAGTTGGCCACCTGGAAGATCGGCGCCTCTTCGTCCTTGTTGATGGCCACGATGACCTTGGAGTCTTTCATGCCCGCCAGGTGCTGGATGGCGCCGGAGATGCCCACCGCTATATGTTGCTCCTGAGCGGTATTCGGGCCGACCGAAACCACCACCACTTCGCTGGCGACGCCCTACTCTTTCAGGCGCACCGCTTCTTCCACGGCGATTGCACAGAACGGATTGAGGGCCATCTTCACGTTGGCGAGGTCGACGCCGCTGTCGTTTGCCTTGACGCGAACCTTGACGTTGAAATCGACCACGCGCTCGACTGCGACGAGGATATTCATCGGGGACTCCTCAAAAAAACGGGCCACGTGCGGCCCGGACCAAGGAAAGGCGCTGGCGGGTTTACTGGGCGGCCGGCGGTGCCGGCGGCGCGGTCAGATTTTGCAGGCGCATCATCGCCTGCTTGGCCGCCAGGCTCTGGTAGTTGATGTTCGCCGGGTTGAGATTCTCCCCTTCCTGGAACGGGTACTGAGGGATGGTCGCCATGAACTTCTGGATCTCCGTCCGGATCGGCACGAACAGCCAGAGCTGGTCGGCGCGCCAGCGCATGGCCATCTGCGAGTCGTTGTTGGCGGTCTCGAAGGGGTCGGCCTTGAGGTTGGTGATGCGCGGGAAGTTGGTCACCTTGCGCGTGCCCGAGCCGATATCGCCGTCGACGCTGGCGAAGCTGACCTTCCAGTCCTTCCAGCGGATGGCGTTCAACTCGCCGCCCATGCCGAAGTAGAAGTACTCCTCACGCGGGCTGTCCTTCGCCTCGCCCTTGAAGAACGGCAGGAAGTTGTAGCCGTCCAGGTGCACCTTGAATGGCTTGCCATTGAGGCTGGAGCCCTTGGCCATCTCCGCCACCAGATTGGGGTCGCCGGCCGCGGCGGCCAGGGTCGGCATCCAGTCGTTGTGGGCGATCATGTTGTTGAAGCGGCTGCCCGGCTTGATCACTCCCGGCCATTTCACCAGCAACGGCACACGGTGGCCGCCCTCGTAGGTGGTGCCCTTCTCGCCGTAGAACGGCGTGGTGCCACCGTCCGGCCAACTGACTTTCTCGGCGCCGTTGTCGGTGGTGTAGATGACGATGGTGTTGTCGGCGATGCCGAGGTCGTCGAGTTTCTTCAGCAGCTCGCCGATCTGCCCGTCGTGCTCGACCATGCCGTCGGGGTACAGGCCGATGCCGGTCTTGCCTTCGGATTCCTTCTTCAAATGGGTCCAGACGTGCATGCGCGTGGAGTTGAACCAGACGAAGAAGGGTTTGTCGGCCTTGTGCGCCTTGTCGATGAAGTTCTCGGTGGCCTGCACCAGTTCATCATCGATGGTTTCCATGCGCTTGCGGGTCAGCGGGCCGGTGTCCTCGATCTTGCCGTCGGCGTAGGAGTGGATCACCCCGCGCGGGCCGTACTTCTTACGGAACTCCGGGTCCTTGGGGTAGTAGTAGGTCTCGGGCTCCTCCTCGGCGTTCATGTGATAGAGGTTGCCGAAGAATTCGTCGAAGCCATGTTTTGTCGGCAGGTGGTTGTCACGGTCGCCCAGGTGGTTCTTGCCGAACTGCCCGGTGGCGTAGCCCTGCTGCTTCATCACATCGCCGATGGTCGGCGCCCAGTCGGGAATGCCGTGCTCGGAGCCAGGCATGCCGATGGTCAGCAGGCCGGTGCGGAACGGATGCTCGCCCAGGGCGAAAGCGGCGCGGCCGGCGGTGCAGGACTGCTCGCCGTAGGCATGGGTGAACAGCGCGCCCTCCTTGGCGATCCGGTCGATGCTGGGCGTCTCGTAGCCCATCATGCCCTGGTTGTAGGCACTGAGATTGAAGTAGCCGATATCGTCACCGAAGATCACCAGGATATTCGGCTTGTCGGCAGCCATCGCCGCCAGCGACGCGCCCAGCAGGGTCGTCGCCAGGGCCACGCCTGGCAGCAGCTTACGCAGAAGGTTCATGACAGCTCTCCGGTTTGGTCTTGTTGTGTGTCGAGCGATGTGTGCAACGTTGCCTCAGGCGTCCTGCATCAGCGCGCTGTAGGCCTGCAAGTGATGATCGTCGTCACCGAACTGGCGGGCGATCATCAGCAGATGTTTGGCGTGGTGGGAGAACGCATACTCCCAGGTCAGGCCGATACCGCCGTGCAACTGGATGCCCTGGTCGGCGATGAAGCGCCCGGCGCGACTAATGATGTACTTGGCGGCGGCCAGGGTCCGGCTGCGGTCGTCGCTGTCCGCCTCATCGGCCACGCACGCCGCCAGCAACGCCATGGAAGTGGCCTGTTCCAACTCGATGCGCATGTCGACCATGCGGTGCTGCAGGGCCTGGAACTTGCCGATCGGCTGACCGAACTGCTGGCGCACCTTCAGGTAGTCGAGGGTCAATTGGCAGGCCGCCTCCATGCTGCCCAACGCTTCGCCGCACTGCGCCGCGATGGCCCGCCCCTGTTGGTAGTACAGCGCCGGCAAAACCTTGCCCTCTCCGCCCAGCAAGGTCGTATTGGCGACGAACACGTCCTCCAGGTACAGGTCGCAGGCCTTGCGCCCGTCCGTGGTCGGGTACTCGCGTCGGCGCACGCCGGTACTCTGCGGGTCGAGCAGAAACAGGCTGACGCCCGCCGCGTCGCGTTCGGCGCCGCCCGTACGGGCGGAAACCAGGATCAGCCCGGCGCTATGCCCACCGAACACCGCGGCCTTGTGGCCGTTCAGGCGCCAGCCGCCGTCGACCTTCTGCGCGCGGGTGCGCAAGTCATGCAACTGGTAATGGCTTTGCGGCTCCTCCAGGGCCACCGCAAGTTGCAGGCTGGCGTCGGCCACTCGCGGCAGCAACGCTTCGCGTTGCGCCGCGCTGCCCAGTTGGGCCAGCAGGCCGCCGCCGAACACCACCGAATGCAGGAAGGGTTCCAGACACAGGCCACGGCCCAGTTCCTTGGCGATCAGCAGGATGTCCACCCCGCTCCCGGCGAAACCGCCATATGCCTCGGCGAAGGGCGCGGCGGTCAGGCCGAGCGCACCCAGTTGCTGCCAGGCATCGGCGCTGAAGCCCAATGGGCTGCGCAGGAAAGTCTCGCGCTGCTCGAAGCTATAGGTGTCGCGAACCAGGCGGGCCGCGGTGTCCTGCAGCATCTGCTGCTCTTCTGTGAGTTTGAAGTCCATGTTCGGGGCCCCTTACAGCTCGAGGATCATCTTGGCGATGATGTTCTTCTGGATTTCGTTGGCGCCGCCGTAGATCGAGGCCTTGCGGGTATCCAGGTACTGGTAGGTGGCGGCACTGCTGTCGGCGTTGTGCAGCAATGCCTGGCCATCGCCGTAACCGATTTCCTCGTCGAGGAAGGGCAAGGCATAGGCGCCCACCGCCTTGCTGATCAGGTAGGCGATCTGCTGGCGCAGCTCGGTGCTCTTGATCTTCAGGATCGAACTCTCGGCGCCGGGCGCACCGCCATCGCGGGCGGCAGCCAGGGTGCGCAGATTGCTCATCTCGGTGGCCATCGCCTGCATCTCGACGTCGGCGATCTGCGCGCGGAACAGCGGGTCCTCGAGCAACGGGCGGCCATTGCGCAGTTCACGGGCGGCCACCCGCTTCAGGCGTTGCAGCATGATTTTGGTCATGCCGATGGCGGCGATGGTGGTGCGCTCGTGGGTGAGCAGGTACTTGGCGCAGGTCCAACCTTCGTTCTCGCGGCCGACCAGGTTCTGCAGCGGCACCCGCACGTTGTCGAAGAACACCTCGTTGACTTCGTGCTCGCCATCCAGGGTGATGATCGGGCGAATGGTGATGCCGGGGGTTTTCATGTCGATCAGCAGGAACGAGATACCGCGTTGCTGCTGCGCTTCCGGGTCGGTGCGGACCAGGCAGAACATCCAGTCGGCGTAGTGCGCCAGGGTGGTCCAGATCTTCTGGCCATTCACCACGTAGTGCTCGCCATCCCGCACGGCGCGGGTCTTCAGCGAAGCCAGGTCGGAGCCGGCGCCCGGCTCGGAGTAGCCCTGGCACCACCATTCGCTGCTGTCGAGGATGCGCGGCAGGAAGCGCGCCTTCTGCTCCGGCGTACCGAACTTGATCAATACCGGCGCGACCATCTTGGCGCCAAAGGACACCACTTTCGGCGCCCCGGCGACAAAGCACTCCTCCTCGAAGATGTGCTTCTGCACCAGGCTCCAGCCGGTGCCGCCATATTCCACCGGCCAGCCCGGGGCCAGCCAGCCGCGCTGGTTCAGGGTGCGCATCCAGGCCACCTGGTGCTCCTTGCTCAGGCGCTTGCCCTGGAGGATGCGCGTGGATATCTCGGCCGGCAGCTCGCTGCGCAGGAAGGCCCGAACCTCCTCGCGGAAGACGATTTCCTCGGGCGTGAAATGTATGTCCATCGGGTAGTTCCTTGGGTATCCGTCGGCGGCGAGGCCGGGTATCGGCTGGGCAGCCCTCGCGGCACCGGGCCGCGAGGGCGATGGCTCACTGGTCGAAAACGATCACCGAACGCGCCAGCTCGCCGCGGCGCAGTTCGTCGAAGGCCTCGTTGATCTGCTCCAGGCGGATGCGCTGGGAGATCATTTCGTCGAGTTTGAGGCGCCCCTGCAGGTAGAAATCCACCAGCCGCGGCAGGTCCACCGGGAAGCGGTTGGAGCCCATCAGCGAGCCTTGCAGGCGGCGCTCGTTGAGCAGTTGGAAGGGGTCGACCTCTATCTTCAGGCCCGGCTTGATCATGCCGATCACTGTTGCCGAGCCACCGCGCGCGAGCATGGCGAAGGCCTGTTCGGCGGTCTGCTTGAGCCCGATGCACTCGAAGGAGTGGTCGACGCCGCCACGGGTCAGTTCGATGACTTGCTTCACTGCGTCGCCGCCCGAGGCATTGACCACGTCGGTGGCGCCAAACTGGCGGGCCAGTTCCAACTTCGAATCGAGCATGTCGACCGCGATGATCCGCCCTGCCCCGGCCAGCGCCGCACCGTTGATCGCCGCCAGGCCGATGCCGCCGCAGCCGAGCACCGCCACGGTTTCACCCGGGCGCACCTTGGCGGTGTTGAACACCGCGCCGGTGCCGGTGGTGACGGCGCAGCCCAGCAATGCCGCGCGGTCCAGCGGCATGTCGCGGCGGATGGCGACGCAGGCGTGCTCGTGCACCAGCATCTGCTCGGCGAAGCCGGAAAGATTGACGAACTGCGGCATCGGCTTGTGCGCATAGGTCATGCGCGGCTCTTCGCCCTTGCCGCGACGGGTTTCCGGCGACACGCACAGCGCCATGTGTCCGGTGACGCAGTGCGGGCAGTGGCCGCAGTAGACGGTCAGGCAGGTGACCACGTGGTCGCCGGGCTTCACCGTGCGCACTTCCGCACCCACCTGCTCGACCACCCCCGCCGCCTCATGGCCCAGCACCATCGGGCCGGGATACGGGAAGGCCCCTTCGATGACGTGCAGGTCGGAATGGCAGACGCCCACGGCGTGGGTGCGGATCAGCACTTCGCGCGGGCCGGGCTTGCTGATGCCGACTTCCTCGATGCTCAGGGGGGCGCCGACTTGATGGAATACCGCAGCTTTCATGAGTTTTCTCTCGCAACAGGACAGGAAGGTGCGGCGGACCACCGCCACCGCGCTCGTGGAGATACGCCGGGCAAACCTCAGCCCGCGCGCAGCACGGCCTTGGCGTGGCTGAAGGTGCGGAAGCCGTCGATGCCGTGGTAGGCACCCATGCCACTGGCGCCGACGCCACCGAACGGCAGGCTTTCCATCGCGGCGTGCTGCATCACCTCGTTGAGGGTCACGCCGCCGGAGCAGGTGGCGTCGAGCAGCAACGTCTCTTCGCCGGCGTCCTGGCCGAAGTAGTAGAGGGCCAGCGGGCGCGGCCGCGCGTTGATGTAGGCGACCACCTCCTCGAGGGATTGGTAGGGCTTGATCGGCAGCAGCGGACCGAAGATCTCGTCCTGCATGATCCGCAACTCGTCGCCGGGGTTCAGCAACAGGGTCGGCGCGATCTTGCGCAACGCGGCATCGAGCACTTCGGCGGCCGGGTTCAGTTCGACCAGCTCGACGCCGGCGGCGCGGGCTTCGTCGAGGTAGCCTTGCAGCCGCTGGTAGTGGCGCGCATTGATGATCGCGGTGTACTCGGGGTTGCCCGCAAGCTTCGGCAGGAAGCCGGCGATGGTCGCCTTGGCCACCGCGACGAAGGCATCCAGCGATTCCTCCGGGACGAACACGTAGTCGGGGGCCACACACAGTTGCCCGGCATTGAGCACCTTGCCGACGACGATCTTGGCCACCGCTTTCTTGAAATCGGCGGAGCGGGAAATCACCGTCGGCGACTTGCCACCCAGCTCCAGGGTCACCGGCACCAGATTCTCGGCGGCGGCGCGCAGCACGTGCTTGCCGATGCTGCTGGCGCCGGTGAACAGCAGGTGGTCGAACGGCTGGCTGCAGAAGGCCTGGCCAACCTCGGCGCCACCGGTGATGACGGCGACTTCGTCCTGGGCGTAAGCCTCGGCGATCAGCCGGGCGAACAACTCGGAGGTCTGCGGGGTGTATTCCGAGGGCTTGAGCATGACCCGGTTGCCCGCCGCCAGGGCGCCGGCCAGGCCGTTGAAGAACATGTTCCCAGGCACGTTCCAGGCGGTGACGATGCCGACCACGCCCAGCGCCTGGTACTGCACCCAGGCCTCGCCGCGCGGCACCTTGCGCGGTTGCGGCTGCATCCACTCGGCCAGTTCGTCGCGGGTCTGTTTCAGTGTCGCCAGCGGCCCCAACACTTCGCTGAAGCGCGAGAACATCGGGCTGCGCTGGCCGAAATCGGCGGTCAGCGCATCGATGATCGCCTGTTCGTTGCGGACCAGCAGGTCGATCGCTCGATCCAGCAGTTCGATGCGCTGTTCGGCGCTCCAGGCGCCGGCGGCGCGACTGGCAGCGCGTTGCTTGTCGAGAATGGCGCGAATGGCGGCGTGGGGCGAAGAGTCAATGGCGCTGGTCACAACGGCTCCTATTGTTCTGATGTCATCGGGCATGGCGTAGCCATCCGTGGTCCGTCCTGGGGGAGCGAAAGGTAGATGGCTGGCCCCGCAGCGGGTTTTCGCCATCTTTGAACCTTTTTTGCAGGAGGGCCCCACCCGCCTCAGGTGGTAAGGAGGGTCGCTGCACCCGCGCCTCAGATCAGCCCCATCGCCTTGGCGAAGACAATCGCCTGGGTGCGCCGGGTGCTGCCCAGCTTGGCGTTGATGTTCTTGGCGTGGTACTTCACGGTGTTCACCGAGAGGAACAGGCTGTCGGCGATCTCCTGGTTCGACATGCCGCGCGCCAGCAGCGTCAGTACCGCGGACTCGCGCGGGGTCAGGTCTTCCAGGCGGGCGCAGAAGCTCGCCTCTTCCGCCACGTCCGGGCTGGCCTTGAGGGGGCTATCGAACGATGCGGCGACAGTCTTCTCGGCAACCTCGGGCAACTGCTTGAGCAGCGCCCGCGCTTCGCGCTCAAGCAGGCGCAAGCGGCGGCTGGCACAGTCCCCGGCCAGCGCATTCAGGCGCAGGCGCGCCTGTTGCGGCAGGCCCAGGGCGATTTCCGCTTGCGCCACGATCAGCTCTATTTCCTGCGGCAGGCTGGGATGCAGCAGCGACGGCTGGCATGCCTCGGCACTGGCGGCGCGGCGCAGCAGCGTGCGCCACTCGCCACGGCGGGCGAGCACGCGCAGCGAGTGCAGCAGCACCGATCCGCCGTAGCACTGGCTGTCGATACGGCCGCAATGCATGCGCCGCTCGGTCTCATGCAGGTGCAGCAGCGCCTGCTCATGCTGGCCGGTGCGGCTGGCCGCTTCCGCCAGCAGCAGGTGGCCGAACTGGATGTACGGCGCCGAACTGTGCTGCGCGTGAGCCAGCCCCGCGCGCAATGAATCCTCCGCCGCCCCGACGCGGCCACGGAGCAGGTGCAGTTCGCCCTGCAGGAACAACAGGCGAGCCAGCAGCGGATCGCGCGGGATATGCGCCGACGTTCGCCACTCCAGGGTTTCCGCCAGCAGCGCCTCGGCGATCGAGACTTCATCGAGCAGTATCAGCAGGCGCAGGCGATCGGTGTTGATCAGTACTTCGCTGTCCAGGCAGCCCTCGCGGCGCGCCAGTTCCACGGCTTCGTCCAGCAGCTCGCGGGCCTCGGCGAGTCGGCCGCCGGCCATGGCCAGCCGGGCCAGTGTCGAATAACACACGACGATGGAGATCCAGTCTCCCGAGGGCAGATGGCGCAAGGCTTCCTGACAGGCCTGGCGCGCCTCCTCGGCCTGCCCCCGCGAGGCCAGGCCGAGCCCCCGCAGCGCCTGCCAGTTGGCACGCAGTCGCACGTCCAGTTGTGGGTCGGCGCAAGGCAGGAAGCGTTCCAGTTTCGCCAGGCACTGATCGGCCTCGCTCAGGCGCCCGCTGCCGTACAAGGCCAGGGAGCACAGATAGATCAGCCGCGGGGTGCTTTCGAGCAGATAGCCGGGCAACTGCTCGCGCCACTCCAGCAGGCGGTGCAGGTTGTGCTCGGCCAACTGCCAGCTCGGCAGCAGCTTCTGCATGTAATTGGCGGCCACTTCCGGCTGCTCGGCTTGCAGCGCCTGCTCGATGGCTTCGTTCAGGTGACCGGCGATGCTCAGCATCCGGCACGAGTGCAGGCGCAAACGCGACAGCTCGGCCGCCTCGACCCGCTCCTGCAGCGCTTCGGCCACCACCGGCAGCACGCGGAACCAGGCGCCGCTCGCCTCCAGCGGGAAGATGAAGGCCTGGCATTGCAGCAGCCGCCGCAACACCTGGCGGCCGCCGTGCTCCTCCCACAATTGCGCGCAGAGATCGGTGGAGAACCTCGGCAGGTGGGTCAGCCCGTAGAGAATATTGCGTTCGGCATCGCCCAGGCGTGCCAGCAGTTCATGCTCCAGGTAGTCCCGGATCAGCCCGAGGCCTTTGCCGGGATCGCTGTCCGCGCCGCCGCTGAGCAGCAGTCGGATACCCGCCCACCAACCTTCGGCACGCTGCCAGAGGTGCTCGCGCGCGGGCGCCGGCAAGGGGCTGGAAGAAACCTCGAGCAAGCGCTCGAACTCTGCGCGGGTCATCGCCAATTCGGCGGCATCCAGCTCCAGCAACTCATTGCGCAGCATCAGCCGCGGCAGGTTCCAGTTCGGCCGCTGGCGGCTGCTGACCCACAACTGCAGGTGGCTGCTGGGCAACGCCAGCAGGTGGTCGAACCAGTTGTTCAATTCTATCGACAGCTCACCGGGCAGATCGTCCAGCACCAGCTTGAGCGGTGCCGGATGGGTGGCGAAATACCTCAGCAAAGTGGCCGGCCCGGCGCCCTGAGGCAGGTTCAGATCGAGCTCCAGGGCGATACGCGCGGACAACGCCTGCAGCGATTCGACCTGTCCGCCCAGGCTCAGCCAGACCACCTGCTCACCCGCTGCAAGCTGCGCCAGGCTCTCGCCGAGCAGAACGCTCTTGCCGTAGCCGGCCGGTGCGCAGAGCAGGCACAGACGCTGGCGGCTGCCACGCAAACGCGCCTGCAACTGTTGCCGGGGAACGTGCCCTGACGGCAGGGCCGGCAGGCAAGCCCAGCGCCCATTGGCGTGCGGAAGAGTGGCACCCAGACCTTGCATGACATACCTCGATCTATGGCGTTAGACGAAGCGATCACTCCAGCCAAGGAACGCAATCGCGCTCCTGTGCTGCATTGGCAAGCATCTTGGAAGTGCCGGGAGGCGCGGACGCCCCCCGTATCAGGTGGCCGCGGGAAGTCCCCGCCGCCCTTTGATGCAGAGCAAGGTTCTGAGCGTTCGGAAAGTGCGGCGGCGCGCTCGGCGGCCGCCGCACTGGCTCAGCGGATGCCGGCGTTGCGCAGGGCCGCCGGGGTGAAGTCGTTGTTCTTGTACTGCTGATCGAACTGCGGACCGCGCTTGGACTCGTTGATCATGTTCATCGCCATGTAGCGTCCGGCGATCAGGTCATAAAGAGTCTGTACCGCGTAGGCTGCCTGGCCGTGCTCGTAGTCGTTGACCTGATGGCCCTCGGCGACGCGCCAGAGCTGGCCACGGCTGTCGTAGTGGTCGATCTCGACCAATGCCCAGGTGTCTTCGTCGAAGTACATGTGGCGCTTGGCGTAGATATGCCGCTCGCCCGGCTTGAGGGTGCCTTCGACTTCCCAGACGCGGTGCAGCTCGTAGCGCGTCAGGTCCTGGTTGATATGCCCCGGCTTGATGATGTCGGCGTACTTCAAGGTGGGCGACCACAGCTTGTAGCTGTTGTACGGGATGTACAGCTCCTTCTTGCCGATCAGCTTCCAGGTGTAGCGGTCCGGCGAGCCGTTGTAGAGGTCGGAGTTGTCGGCGGTGCGCATGCCGTCGGCGGCGCTGCCGGGGCCGTCGTAGGCTACCTCGGGGGCGCGCCGCACGCGGCGCTGGCCGGCGTTGTAGGTCCAGGCCTGGCGCGGCTCCTTGAGCTGGTCGATGGTCTCGTAGGCCAGGTTGACGGTGCCGGTCAGGCGCGACGGGGCAACGATCTCCTGCTTGTAGTAGTACATGATGTTGCCGGTCTTGCTCGGGTCGTTGTCGGCGATGTACTGCGGGAAACCGAGGTTCTCCTTGAAGCCGACCACGGTGAAGTCACCGTTGGTCTGCGGCACCGCCTGGGCGCTGAAGCGTTCCATGTTGGTGCCGCGATAGCGGGTCTCGTGGTTCCACACCACTTCCACGCCACTCTTGGGGATCGGGAACGGGTAGTAGTGGGTGTTGAAGTCGGCCAGGCCGTTGCCATCGTTGATCAGCTTGACCACGGTAGCGCCCTTCTTCACCGCGTCGTAGACCGCCTGGGGAGCGGCGGCCGTGCGATGGGTCGGATACACCGGGATCTTGTAGCTGTTCGGGTAACGCTTGAACAGCGCGAGCTGGCCAGGGGTGAGCTTGTCCTTGTACTGCTCGGCGTTGGCCGCGGTGATGGTGAACAAGGGCTTCTCATCGGCGAACGGGTTGCCCAGGAAGCCATTCTGCACCGGCGCGGCGCCGGGCTTGAGCCCACCGGTCCAGGCCGGAATGCTGCCATCGGCGTTGCCGGCCTTCTCGCCACCCAGCGGGGTCAGGGTGGTGCCCAGTTGCTCGGCTTCCTGGGGGGTGACGGCAGCCATCACGCTGGTGGCCAGCAACGACAGCGCCATCGCGCCAGCGCGCAGCATAGTACTTCTGATCATGTCGATTCTCCGCTGTTACTGGTTAGAAGTTCACGCCCAGACTCAGCGAGACGTAGTCGCGGTCGGTCATGGTGTTGTATTTGCCGTCGAAGAAATTCGTGTAGTTCAACGCGGCGGTGTAGGTGTTCTGGTAGTCGGCGTTGAGGCCGAGGCTGACGGCCTTGGCGCCTTCCTCGAAGTTCGGCCCCCAGCCATCGACGTCGTGGGACCAGGCCAGGTTCGGCGCCAGGTTCACCCCGGCGAAGACGTTGGGATAATCCAGTTGCGCGCGGACCCGATAGCCCCAGGAACTGGTGGTGTAGAAACCGTGGCTGTTGCACTGCTGCGCCGGATTGCTGGCGTTGGGCTGGCCCACCGCGCTGCCCTTGCAGGAGGCCAGCCCGGCGGCGCCGGGGAGGATGCCGGAACCGAAGGCCGGGCTGCGACCGAAGCGCAGGTCGGTACCATCGGAATCGCCCAGGCCGTTGATGCGGTTGTAGCCGACCTCGCCGACCAGGGTCAGGCGGTCCGACCCCCAGACCTGGTTGAACAGCTTGGTCGCGGTCATCTGCGCCTGCAGCACCGGCATGCGCTCGTAGCCATTGATCACCCCACCCGGCGTGGTGGTCGCGAAACCGGTGGTGAGCAGCGGCGAGTTGGCGGTGCCGACCGTGGCGCTGAGCAGATCGGGGGTGCTCAGTTGCAGTGGCATGTTCGGCCGGTAGCTCAGTTCCCCGCCCAGCGAGGTACCGGCCACGTTGGCGGCGAAGCTGAGACCGTAGAGGCGGATATCTTCCGGATAGTCGATGAAGTACTGGGCATTGCGCGGCACGTTCAGCGCGCTGGGTGGGGTGCCCGCTCCGGTGGTGCGGATGGTGCTCAGGTACGGGTTGCGGCTGTGGTAGTTCATCGCATAGGCGCCGAACTCGGTGTCGTTCAACTCCGGCACGAACCAGCGCAAGGCAATACCGAACTGCCCGCTGTTACGCGGATCGTTGTCCTTGGCGCGGGGGATGTAGACATCGTCGAGACCAGCGGCGATGGCCGCGGCGCCGCCCTTGTTGGTCGCCACCCCGGGGGCCAGGTCGAGGCCGCTGACCACCAGGCGGTCGTCGCAGCCCTGGGGTACGCCGTCGCTGCCGAAGAAGGTGCCGCAGTTGTCGACGATGGTCTTCTCCCAGGTGATCTGGTAGAAGGCCTCGGCGGTGAGGTTGTCGGCCAGGCCCTGAGAGACATAGAGCATGTTCTCCGGGATCAGCCCTTCCTTGACCTCGGAACCGGGACGGCGCACGGCGGCGACGTCAATCGGGTTGATCACGTTGATGCCGTTCTGGATGAAGGTGCTCTCGCCCCAGCTCACCACCTGCTTGCCCAGGCGCACGTTGCCCGGCAGGTCGCCGAGGTTGTAGTTGTGGTAGACGAAGCTGTCGAGGAACATCGCCCCGGAGGACTTGGCCGCCTGGTCGCGCCCGGCGTCGTCGATGTCATAGAAATGCTGGTGACCATCCTTGAGCTCGAAGTCGTACCAGTACTTGCCGCGCATGAACACGCCACTGTCGCCATAGCGCAGATCCAGGTCATGCAACCCCTTGACGATGGTCGAGATGTTTTCGCCGCTCTTGAAGTTCAGGCGGTTGTCATCGACCGTGCGCGACGACGACTTGCCGCCGCGCACGCCCATCGAGTTGAAGTTGGAGATGAACTGCTTGTCGGGGGAGCTGGTAGCCCAACTGCTGCCGAAGCTCAGCGACGAGTCGAACTTGCCCTCGATCTCGCCGAAATTGAAATCCACGGCGTTGGCGTTTGCACTGATGCCCAAGGCGACGGCTGCAGCCAGCAGTTGCGGCTGAAAGACTCCGCGCTTTGTTGTTGTTGTCATGCGGCGCTCCAAAGAAGGGTGAACGGTGTTGGAGCGCTCATGCTATCGAGGCGCCCCCTTCTCCTATTCACCCGATCGGGTAATTCGAATTACCGCACTGCAGGGCAATTCGATGATTCGTAAACCAGCGTGGGAAAATGGCGTTACCGTGCGTTACACCGCGCCCACATCGGTGCGCGAGGTATCACGCAAGCCGGGCGGATTGGCCATGAAAGTGCCCTTGGCGCGTACCACCTGCCGTTCTCCATCCATCAGGCTGAGGCTGGCGCGGCAGAGGTTGCGGCCGAGCTTGTGGACCTCGATGTGCGCCTCGATCCAGCTATCCAGCCGGGCCGGCCTGAGGTAGTCGACGCTCAACTCGATGGTCACCGGCGGCTGCGGAAAATCGCCGGCCAGACGCAGCAGCGCACCGAAGGCGGTGTCGGCCAGGGTGGCGAGAAAGCCGCCGTGGGCGATGCGCAGCGCATTGAGATGCACCGGCAGCACGCGCGCCGCGACGATCCGGCGCTCGCTGTTCAGGTAGATCCCCTGGCAATGCTGGACGAAACCTTGCTGGCCATCGGGCCGGCGCATCGGTTCGAAGCCTTCAGGGATGGGAAATGCAGACAGATCGGAGGGTGCATCGCAGGCGCTCATCGGAGTGTTCCTTGGGGTGCGGGCCAGCGCGGGAACAGTCGATGGCGGGGTGCTACGGCTGTCGCCGCGAGGCTGGGGTAGTGGCGGTATCGCGCGGGGTTCGGGAGGAATCGGGCCACCCGAGGGTGGCCCGGTTGCGGTCAGCGACCGCCGTCGACGATCAGCACCTGGCCGGAGATGTAGTTGGACTCCGGCGCGCACAGCAGGTAGACGCTGCCGGCGGCCTCTTCCGGGGTGCCAGCGCGGCCCAGGGGGATGATCGAAGCGGCGTTCTTGGCCATCTCCGGACGGATGCCGACCTTGATGTCATGGCCGTCGATGGTCAACACCGTGTTGTCCTCGGCGGAGACTTCGGTCAGGCGGGTCTTGATGAAGCCGAACGCCACCGCGTTGACGTTGACCTTGTAGCGCCCCCACTCGCGGGCCAGGGCCTTGGTCAGGCCATTGACCGCGGATTTCGCCGAGGAGTAGTTGGCCTGGCCGGCACCACCGCGCACGCCGGACACTGAGGAAATGTTGACCACCTTGCGGAAGACTTCCCGGCCCTCCTCGGCCTCCTTCTTGGCGCACTCGCGGAAGTGCGCGGACGCGGCGCGGAGAATGCGGAACGGCGCCTTGACGTGCACGTCGAGGATCGCATCCCACTGCTCGTCGGTCATTTTCTGGATCACATTGTCCCAGGTGTAACCGGCGTTGTTGACGATGATGTCGAGGCCGCCGAAGGCGCTCAGCGCGGTGCCGACGAAGCGCTCGGCGAAGTCGCCATCGGTGACGCTGCCGACGCAGGCCACGGCCTTGCCGCCTTCGCTGACGATCTGCGCGACCAGCTCTTCGGCTGGCGCGGCGTCGAGGTCGTTGATCACCACGGCGGCGCCTTCGCGGTGCAGCTTCAGGGCGATCTCACGGCCGATGCCACGGCCGGAGCCGGATACGATGGCGACTTTGCCTTCGAGGTTCTTGCTCACGTTTGTCTCCTTGTTGGTCACGGGTTCGCCTGCCGCGCGGTCAATTGACCGCGCGCTGCTGGTCTTTCCAATACGGGCTGCGCAGGTCGCGCTTGAGGATCTTGCCGGCCGCCGACAACGGCAGCGCTTCGCGGAACTCGACGGTCTTCGGGCACTTGTAGCCGGCGATGAAGCGCCGGCAGTGCTCGATGATTTCCTCGCCCTCGGCGCTGCTGCCGGGCTTGAGCACAATCACCGCGTGCACCGCCTCGCCCCACTTCGCATGGGGAATGCCGATCACCGCGCTGAGCGCTACCGCCGGGTGGCTGGCGAGGGCGCCCTCGACTTCCGCCGAGTACACGTTTTCGCCGCCGCTGACGATCATGTCCTTGACCCGATCGACGATGTAGATGTAGCCCTCGTCGTCCATGTAGCCGGCGTCGCCGGTGTGCATCCAGCCGCCGCGTTTGGCCTGGGCAGTGTCTTCCGGGCGGTTCCAGTAGCCGAGCATCACCGAGTCGCCGCGCAGGAGAATCTCGCCGACGACACCGCGCGGTACCTCGTTGTCCTGCTCGTCGACGATGCGCGCGAGGACGCCCACCGCCGGCTGCCCCGCCGCGCGGATGCGGCCGTTGGCGACGCCCGCGGCGCTGTGGTTGGCCGCGCCGTTGAACACCACTCCGCTGGTGGTTTCGGTCATCCCGTAGCCCTGGGTGAACTCCAGCTCCGGCAGGTGCTCCAGGGCCAGCTCCATCAGCGCCGGGGAGATCGGCGCGGCGCCATAGACCATCATTTTCAGGCTGCTGAGGTCGTAACGCGGGAACTGCGGGTGCATCAGGATCACCTGCAGCATGGTCGGCACCAGCAGGGTTTCGTGGACCTTCTCGCGCTCGATGGTCTGCATCAGTTCCAACGGTTCGAAGGTCGGAACGAACACGTGCGGCTGGTCCAGCACCAACTGCACCATCACCCCGCCCAAGGCCGCGCCATGGAACATCGGCGCCACATGCAGGGCCGGCGCATAGCCTTCGGCCGGGGCGCGACCGGCCAGGCGCGACATCAGCAAGGACCAGAGATTGTGGTGCGACTGCATCACCCCTTTCGGGTGCCCGGTGGTGCCGCCGGTGTACATGATGTTGGCAAGGTCGTCGCCGCGCCGTTCGGCGTCGGCCACCGGCGCGGTGTCGCGCAGCAGTTGTTCGTAGGAGAGCATGCCCTCTGGCGCCGCGCCGTCGCCGACGTGGATCAGCAGCGGTGGGTGCTTGGCGGTGCGCCGGATATCCTCGGCCATGCTCAGGAAGTTATCGTCGACCAGCAGGATGCGGGTGTCGCAGTCGTCCAGCGAGTAGACGATCTCCGGGACGCTCCAGCGGGTATTGACGCCATTGACCACGCCACCGCCCCACCAGGTGCCGAGGATGTATTCGAAGTACCAGTCGGAGTTCAGGCCGAGCATGCCGACCCGGTCGCCGGGCTGCATGCCCAGTTGCTGCAGAGCACCGGCGAGACGGGCGACCCGCTCGACCAGTTGCCGGTAGCTGCGCCGACGGTCACGGAAGATGGTGACTACGGCGTCAGGATGAAGCGACAGGGCGCGATGCAGAGGTTGCGTCATATTCATTGTTGTTTTACCTCGTGGGTATCACCGATGGTGCTTCGCTTGCGGAGCGCCGGAACAAGGCAGCGGCAAAAGACTCCGGACAATCGATACGCTTGCCGTCAGTGGCCCGACGCTAACGTCGGACCATCAGCCAGGATTCAGAAGTTTCCACCGGGGCCGCCACCGCAGTACAGGGTTTGCCCGGAAACGAAGTCCGAGCCCGGCAGGCACAGCAGTACCACGGCACCGGCGGCTTCCTCGGGCTTGCCCGGGCGGCCCAGGGCGATGGCGCGACTGGCGTTGTCGATGTAGGCCTGCTGGATGCCGACCTTGATTTCGCGGCCCTCGATGTTCACGGTCTTGCTCTCGTCGCCGGCCAGTGCCTGGGTCAGGCGCGTCTCGATGAAGCCGAAGGCCACCGCGTTGACGTTGACCTTCAGCCGGCCCCATTCCTTGGCCAGGGTCTTGGTCATGCCGAGGATGCCGGCCTTGGCCGCCGAATAGTTGCTCTGCCCGGCGTTGCCGCCCGCGGCCCCGGAGGAAATGTTGACCACCTTGCGCAGCACTTCGCGGCCTTCGGCGGCTTCCTTCTTGGCCAAGGCGCTGATGATCGGCTGGGCGGCGCGGAGGATGCGGAACGGCGCGGTCAGGTGGCAGTCGATGATCGCGTACCACTGCTCGTCGCTCATCTTCTGGATCACGTTGTCCCAGGTGAAGCCGGCGTTGTTGACGATGATGTCGATGCCACCGAAGTGCTTCACCGCGGTCTGCACGAAACGCTCGGCGAAGTCCGGCACGGTCACGCTGCCGACGCAGGCCACGGCCTCACCGCCGGCGGCGCGGATTTCCGCGACCACTTCGTCGGCCGGCGCCTGGTCGAGGTCGTTGATCACCAGGCGAGCGCCCTCTTCCGCCAGTTGCAGGGCCACGCAGCGGCCGATGCCACGACCGGAACCGGTCACTAGGGCCACTTTGCCTTCGAGTTTCTTCATGGTTCTTCTCCTCAGTACTGGGCGCAGCCAGGCCGCACGGCCCGGCGCGCGGGGTGGGTTCAACCGGTGAACACCGGCGTGCGTTTATCGATGAAGGCCGCCACCGCTTCCTGGTGATCGGCGCTCTGGTGTGCCAGCACCTGATAGGCGGCGGACATTTCCAGCAGAGTGTCCAGGCGCGTGTGCAGGGCCTCGCGCATCAGGCGCTTGGCCAGGCGCACCGCATGCGGCGGATTGGCGGCGATCGCCTCGGCGATCTCGCGGGCGCAGGGCAGCAGTTCCTCGGCCGGCACCACGCGCGACACCAGGTTCCAGTCAAGTGCCTGGCGGGCGTCGATGGTCTGCCCGGTCAGGGTCAGCTCGCTGGCCCGCGACAGGCCGATGATCCGCGGCAGCAGCCAGGCGCCGCCGTCACCGGGAATGATCCCCAGCTTGACGAAGCTCTCGGCGAACTTGGCCTGCTCGGCGGCCACGCGGATATCGCACATGCAGGCCAGGTCCAGCCCGGCGCCGATGGCGTGGCCGTTGATCGCGGCAATCACCGGCACTTCCAGGTTGAACAGCGCCAGCGGCACCTGCTGGATGCCCAGGCGGTACTCCTGGCGCAGGGCCATGTTCGGCATCCTCGCGTAGCGCTGCATGTCGCGAACGTTGCCGCCGGAAGAGAACGCCGTGCCGGCGCCGGTGAGGATCACCGCGCGCACGCTGCTGTCGCGGTGGATGCGATCCAGGGCCTCGAGCAGCGCTTCGACCATGCCATTGCCGGTCAGCGGGTTGCGTCGCTCGGGGTCGTTGAGGGTCAGGGTGACGACGTGGCCATCCTGCTGGTACTGGAGCAACTCGCTCATGCCGATTGTCCTTCTGTGAGGGGGGTGGCCAGGCGCACGAATTCGCTGCTGCCGGTGCCGCTCAGGGCCAGCAGCGCGGTGCCGACGAGGCGGTTCCAGTAGCCCTCCGCGCCTTCGGCCAGCCGCCACTCGTGGAGGCGGCGGCTGTACAACTGCAAGTCGAACTCCTCGGTCACGCCGATGGCCCCGTGCAGCGCGTGGGCAGTCGCCGCCACCAGCGGCACCGCCATGCTGCCGCGGGCCTTGGCGATGGCCGCCGGGATCGCCTGGGGCACTCGTACGCCAGCGCTGAAAGCCATTTCGGCGGCAGCGGTGGCGGCGGCCACCTGTTCGGCCATCACCGCCAGTTGATGCTGGATGCTCTGGAATTTGCCGATGGCCTTGCCGAACTGCACGCGGTCGTTGCAGTACTCCAGGGTCTTGTCGATACACCAGGTCATGGCGCCGGCGATGGCGGCAGCGTGCAGCGCCGCGCTGAATACGCGCAGTGCCTCGCCGCGTCCGGCCAGGGTCGCCAGCGCTTGCCCGGCCGGCCAGCGCAGGGTGGCTTCGAGGCTGCCGTGGACGCCGGAGGGCGAACGCTCGGCGGCGGCGCCATCGAGCAGCAACAGGTCGCCATCGACATTGGCCAGAACGAACTCAGCGAAGCGCCCGCAGGCCACCAGCGGCGCAACCAGCGCACCGTCGGCGTCGCGCCGGGCATTGCCGCACAGGCTGAGCATGCCGGCCGGGGCCGCCACCCCGCTGCCCTGCAGCAGGGCGCGGGCGGCGATGCTATGCGCCGCCGGCAGCGGCAGCGCATAGCGACCGAAGGCCAGCAGAATGGGGAACAGCGCGGCCAGGTCGAGGCCGGCGCCGCCCTCTTCCTCCGGGGTCAGCAGTTCGAGGAAGCCGCTGTCTTCCAGCAGGCGCCATAGCGCGCTGGGTGTTTCGCCGCCCTCCACCGCGCGGATCAGCGCTGAGGTGCAGTGATCGGCCAGGAGCTTTTCAATTGCTTCAGTGAACATCTTCGAGGAGTCCTGTTCAGAGGCGGTCAACGCAGGCCGAGGCCGCGGGCGATCATGCCGCGAAGGATTTCGCGGGTGCCGCCGCGCAGCGAGAAGGTCGGCGATATCTGGCTCAGGTAGGCCAGGGTGCGGTACAGCTCGGCGTCCACCGGGGCATCCGGATTCGCCCCGATGGCCGCGGCGATGGCCACCGGGATCGACTGTTCGAACTCGGTGCCGAGGTCCTTGACCAGCGCCGCCTCGATCACCGGGCTCTCGCCGCGGGCCAGCTTGGCGGTCAGCGCCAGCGACAGGCAGCGCAAGCTCGCCAGTTGGCTGATGAAGGCACCCAACTGGCTGGCCTCGGCCTCGCTGTGGCCTGCACGGCGCAGGTGTTGCAGCCAGAGATCGAGCAGCACCACGCTGGAGTAGAAGCGCTCCGGCCCGCTGCGCTCGAAGGCCAGCTCGGCGTTGACCTGCTGCCAGCCGCTGCCCTCCGCGCCGACCAGCGCATCGGGGCCGAGCAGGACATCGTCGAAGGTCACTTCGCAGAAGTGCGAGTCGCCGGCGAGGTCGGCGATCGGCCGCACGTTCACCCCCGGCTGGCGCAGGTCGATGATGAACTGCGACAGGCCCTTCTGGCGGTCTTCCGGCGCGCCGGAGGTGCGCACCAGGGCAATCATGTAGTGGGCGTGTTGGGCGTTGGTGGTCCAGATCTTCCGCCCGTTCAGCCGCCAGCCACCTTCACAGGGGACGGCGCGGCTGCGCACGCTGGCCAGGTCCGAGCCGGAGTTCGGCTCGCTCATGCCGATGCAGAAGAACGCCTGGCCGGCACAAATGCGCGGCAGGTAGAAGTCCTGCTGCGCCTGGCTGCCGAACTTGAGGATCAGCGGCCCGCTCTGGCGGTCGGCGATCCAATGCGCGGCCACCGGGGCACCCGCGCAGAGCAGCTCCTCCACCAGCACGAACCGGCTGAAGGCGTCCAGGCCGGCGCCGCCGCAGCTTTTCGGCAGGGTCAGGCCGACCCAGCCGCGCTCGGCCAGCTTGCGGCTGAAGGCGGCGTCGAAGCCGGTCCAACTGCGCGCGCGGACGTCCGCCGCGACCGCCGGCAGGTGCTCGGCGAGGAAGCCGCGCACCTCGCTGCGAAAGGCTTCGGCGTGGGCCGGCAGCGCCTCCAGGCGGAAGGCGTCGAGCAACTGGCTCATCGGGCGACCTCCGGGTGATCAGGGGTGCCGGACGCGCCGGCGATTGGCAGGTGTCGCATGTCTTGCGTCCTCGTGGCGTACGGGCGGGCACCGTGGCCCGCCACGGCGCGTTCAGTTCTTGCCGTACAGGGTGACCACGCAGGCACCGCCCAAACCGACGTTGTGCTGCAGCCCCAGGCGCGCACCGGCGACCTGGCGCGCATCAGCGTTACCGCGCAACTGCTGGGTCAGCTCGTAGCACTGGGCCAGGCCGGTGGCACCCAGTGGGTGGCCCTTGGAGAGCAAACCGCCGGACGGGTTGATGACGATGCGCCCGCCATAGGTGTTGTCGCCGTCGCGGACGAAGCGCTCGGCGCCGCCTTCGGGGCAGAATCCCAGGGTCTCGTAGCTGATCACTTCCATCTGCGCGAAGCAGTCGTGCAGCTCGCACAGGTCGATGTCCTCTGGACCGACGCCGGCCTGCTCGTAGACCTGGCCCACCGCGGCGCGAACCATGTGCGAGCCGACCCAACTGAGCATCGACGGCGGGTCGAAGGATTCGGCGGTATCGGTGGTCATCGCCTGGGCGAGAATCTGCACGTCGCTGCGCAGGCCGTGCTGCTTGGCGAAGCGTTCGGAAACCAGGATCGCCGCGGCGCCGCCACAGGTCGGCGGGCAGGCCATCAGGCGCGTCAGCACGCCGGGCAGGATCACCGTGTCGTTCATCACGTCCTCGGTGCTGAGGACCTTGCGGAACAGCGCCAGGGGATTGTTCGCCGCGTGGCGGCTGGCCTTGGCGCGCACCGCGGCGAAGGTGTCCATGCCGCAGCCGTACTTGGCCATGTACTCGCGCCCGGCGCCGCCGAAGGTGCGGATCGCCTGGGGCATGCCGTCCATGTCCGGGGTCTGGCCCCAGAGCACCGGCAGGAAGCGCTCGCGGGTCGGCGGACGGTCGCTCCATTGCGACTTCAGCGCGCCCGGCTGCATCTGCTCGAAGCCCAGCGCCAGCACGCAGTCGGCCGAGCCGGACTCGATGGCCTTGCGCGCCAGGTACAGCGCGGTGGAGCCGGTGGAGCAGTTGTTGTTGACGTTGACCACCGGGATGCCCGACATGCCCACTTCATAGAGGGCGGTCTGGCCGCAGGTGGAATCGCCGTAGACGTAGCCGGCGTAGGCTTCCTGCACCCGCTGGTAGCCGATGCCGGCGTCGGCCAGCGCGCGGCGCACCGCTTCGGCGCCCATTTCGGTATAGCTGGGGCTGGCCCCCGGCTTGCTGAAGGGAATCATGCCGACGCCGGCAACCAGGACTTTCTCGCTCATGCTTTCACCTGAATTCGGAAGGATGGGATCAAAGCTGGCGGGCGATCAGTTCGCGCAGCACTTCGCTGGTGCCGCCGAAGATGCGCGTCACGCGCATGTCGACGAAGGCGCGGGCGATGGGGTACTCGAGCATGTAGCCGTAGCCGCCGTGTAGCTGGACCATGTCGTCGATGCATTTGCACAGCGTCTCGGTGGCGAACAGCTTGGCGATCGCCGCTTCCTGCAGGGTCAGGCGACGGCGCATGTGCTCGCCCAGGTAGTAATCGACCATCAGTCGCACGGCGGTGGCCTGGGCCTTGATGTCGGCGAGCTTGAACTTGGAGTTCTGGAAGTCCCACACGGTCTGGTTGAACGCCTTGCGCTCCTTGACGTACTCCAGGGTCAGCTCGAGCATGCGTTCCAGCTTGGCGGCGCTGTACACGGCGATCACCAGGCGCTCCTGCGGCAGCTCTTCCATCAGGTGCATAAAGCCCTTGTTCTCTTCGCCGAGCAGGTTGCCGACCGGCACCCGGACGTTGTCGAAGAACAGCTCGGAAGTATCCGCCGCGGACTGGCCGACCTTCTCCAGCTTGCGCCCGCGGCGGAAGCCCTCGCGGTTCGCCTCGACCATGATGATGCTGCAGCCCTTGGCGCCGGCGGCCGGGTCGGTCTTGCAGACCACCGCGACCATGTCGCACTGCAGGCCATTGCTGATGAAGGTCTTGCTGCCATTGATGACCCACTCGTCACCGTCGCGCACGGCGCTGGTACGGATCGACTTGAGGTCGGAGCCCGAGCCCGGCTCGGTCATGGCCACGGCGAGCACGGTCTTGCCGGCGCAGATGTCCGGCAGCCACTTACGCTTCTGCTCTTCGGTGCCCAGACGGACGATGTAGGGCGCGACGATGTCCGAGTGCACGCCCAGGCTCCAGCCGGAAATACCGGCACGGTGCAGCTCCTCGATCAGCACCGCGGAATGACCGAAGTCACCGCCACCGCCGCCGTATTCGGTGGGCACGGTCAGACACAGCAGGCCTTCGCGGCCGGCCTTCAGCCAGGTCTCGCGGTCGACCTGGCCGGCGGCGTCCCAGGCGGCCTGGCGCGGCACGCATTCGCGTTCGAAGAAGCGTCGCGCGCTCTCGCGCAGCATCTCGTGGTCGTCACGGTAAACGGTACGTTGAATGTGCATCGGATTCTCCAGATGGCCAGGGGACGTCGCGCGCCCAGGCTGTTGTTGTGTCAACGAATCTAGAGAGGAAGCCGGCGCAGACGGCCCCCCGCGTCGGGTGGCGAAGTCCGCGGCTTTTTTCACGCTGAAACGGGACGCAAAAAAGGCGCCCGCGGGCGCCTTTGCAGGAGTCGCTGAGCGACTCAGTTTTCGTCGATGAACGACAGCCCACGGCTGCGCAACGCACCGATCTGCTGCTCATCGAAACCCCAGTCGCGCAACGCCGCGCCGCCATGCTGGCCACGGCGCGGGGCCGGCCTCGGCTGGGCCGAAGGGGTGCCCTGGAAGCGCGGCGCCGGGCCGGGCTGGACGATGCCGTTGACCTCGACGAAGCTGCCGCGCGCGCGGTTGTGCGGATGCTCGGCGGCCTCGCTGAAGCCCAGCACCGGCGACACGCAGGCATCGCTGCCCTCGAAGAGCTTGCTCCACTCGTCGCGGGTGCGGCCGAGGAAGGCGCGGGTAAAGGCATCGCGCAGCTTCGGCCAGCCATCGCGGTCGTGTTGCCCGGGCAGCGCGGCGTCGGCCAGGCCGAGCTTCTCCAGCAACTCGGCATAGAAGCGCGATTCCACCGGGCCGATGGCCATGTAGTGGCCGTCCAGGGTGCGGTAGGTGTCGTACCAGGGCGCGCCACCGTCGAGCAGGTTGCTGCCGCGCTGTTCGCGCCAGTTGCCGCTGGCCACCAGGCCCCAGAAGATCGCTCCCAATTGCGCCGCGCCTTCGGTCATGGCGGCATCGACCACCTGGCCCTGGCCGCCGCGTTGCACATTCAGCAGCGCGGCCAGCACACCCATGGCCAGCAGCATGCCGCCACCGCCATAGTCGCCCACCAGGTTCAGCGGCGGCACTGGGCGCCCGCCGGCCGGGCCGATGGCCGAGAGCACGCCGGACAGGGCGATGTAGTTGAGGTCATGGCCGGCGTTCTGCGCCAGCGGGCCGGTCTGCCCCCAGCCGGTCATGCGCCCATAGACCAGCTTCGGGTTGCGTGCCAGCGCCACCTCCGGGCCGAGACCCAGGCGCTCCATGATCCCTGGGCGGAAGCCTTCGACCAGCACATCGGCCTTTTCGATCAGCTCCAGCGCGCACGCCACGCCTTCGGGCGTTTTCAGGTCCAGGGTCAGCGAGCGGCGATTGCGCCCGATCAGGTCCAGGCGCGGACCGTCCAGCTTCGGCCCCAGGTCGCTGGCGGCCACCGGCCGATCGATACGCAGGACATCGGCGCCCATGTCGGCGAGCAGCATGGCGCCGAATGGCGCCGGCCCGATCGCTTCGAACTCCAGTACGCGAATCCCTTTGAGAACACCCATCTACAGCCCCCTGGCCCGACCGCGCGGTCGGTTCGATTGTTCGGATCGCCCTCACCCACGCCGCAGCCGGCCGGGAGTGGCACGCTTTGGCGGAAAAGTAGAGCAACCCCCACCGGGCCACGACCCCCCGCGTCGGGTGGCCACGAACGGTGCAACGCAGCAATTGCGCGGGCTCGCGGGCGGCGCGCGAGCCCGCCGACGACCAGCCTCTGGTGAAACCTCGCCAGTTTGCTTCATGCTGTCGAACTAGACTGAATGCCGTTCGGTACCACCTGCCCTGGATCACCCATGGATACCCGACCTACAACAACAAATCAGTCGCCTGCCGTCCTCAATGCGAATCCGAGTTTCGATTCCGTCGACAGCAGCAAGCTGACTCCCCCACGCAACAGCGGTCGCATCGTCGCCCGCGAACGCCTGCATGCCCAACTGCAGGAAGCCCGGCGCAAGCGCTGCATTGTCCTCAAGGGGCCCGCCGGCTGCGGCAAGACCACCGCGCTGGTCGCCTGGCGCCAACTGCTACTGCCGTTGGGCTTCGACGTCGCCTGGCTGACCCTGACCAGCGACGACAACCAGCCAATGCGCTTCCTCGACTACCTGCTGGCGAGCCTGGCCCAGGTGGAACCGGCGATGGTCCGCGATGCCGCGCTGCTGGAAGGCTATGGCAACGATCGCGACGCCGCCGAGAACACCGTCATCACTCTGGTCCAGGGCATCGCCGCGCACTCGCGCGAGCTGGTGCTGATGCTCGACGACCTGCATGCGCTGACCGACCCGGACATCCACCAGACCTTGCAGTGGCTGATCGACTATGCGCCGAGCAACCTGCACCTGGTATTGGTCTCGCGCAGCGCCATTCCGCTCTCCCTGGCGCGCCTGCGCAGCCATGGGCTGGTGCTCGAACTGGACCTGCGCGACCTGCGCTTCACCCCGGCCGAAGCGGAGATCTTCCTCAAGGCGCAGCTGGGCGAAGTCAGCACGCAAGAGATCCAGAGCATCTATGAGATGACCGATGGCTGGATCGCCGGCCTGCAATTGGTCGCGGCCAGCCACAAGAAGAGCCGCCAGCGCCTGGCGGGCCCGGGCCGCCCGGCGCTGCTGCCGCAGGAACACCTGAGCGACAACCAGGCGTTCGCCCGCTTCTTCGAGACAGAAGTCCTTTCGCACCTGTCGCCCACCGACCTCGAACTGCTGCTGCACACCGCCGTCTGCAGCCGCTTCTGTGCGCCCTTGTGTGCCACGCTGGTCGGCCGCCCGGAGGCCACCGGCGAGGCGCGCGAACTGCTCAAGCGCCTGGAGAACGACAACCTGTTCCTGATCGCCATCGACAGTGGCGAACAGGAAGACTGGTACCGTCTGCACCCCTTGCTGCGGGAACTTCTCCTGCAACTGTTCGCCGCTCGCGCCGAAGCGGATCGGCTCGCCGTGCACAGCCGCGCCTGGAACTGGCTGCGCGACCACGACCAGTTGCACGAGGCGATCCGCCACGCCGTGGTTGGCGGCCAGGCGGCCGCCGCTGCGGACCTGGTGGAGCAGCGTGTCGACGAGCTGTCGGCACGCGGCGAGATTCGCTTCCTGATCGACCTGGCCAGGCAGTTGCCTCTGGAGTACCTGCAACCGCGTATCAGCCTGCGCCTGGTACTGGCCCGCATGCAGTTGTACTCGCGCGACCTGCCGGCGAGCGCCAAGACCCTGGAGGAACTGGAACGCGACGTACCCAAAAGCGACCTCGCCACACGCTTTCGCATCACCGTCCTGCGGGCGGCGGTGGCGGTTCAGCACGACGATACCGACCAGGCCATGGCCTACCTGCCGGAGCTGCTGTCGCCGCCCGAGGAAGCGGACGGTTTCACCGTCGGCGGTGGCATCAATATCCTCTCCTGGCTGTACATGCACCGTGGCGAGTTCGAGCGCGCGCGGCGCCTGCAGATCGACCGACCGACCATGCTGGTGGATGGCTCGCCGTTGCGCGGCACCGCCTCGGGCACTCTCCTGGGCCGTAGCCTGATCGGCCTGAGCCTGGCCATGGAGGGCCAGATGATCCAGGCCGAGCGCATCTACCGCGAGGTGATCTACGAAGCCGAACGCGGCGGCCGGCCCTGTATCGACGCGCTGTTCCTGTCCACCGCGCTGCTCGGCGAAGCGTTGTACGAAAGCAACGAGGCGGAGGCCGCCTACCAGTTGCTGGCCGATCGCATCGACGCCTTCGAACGCATGTCGATTCCCGACTCTGTGCTGCGCGTGCTGGAAGTGCTGGGCAAATGCCAGTGGCTGGCCGGCAACCACCGCGAAGCCTTCGCCTACCTCGAGCGCCTGGACGAGTACGCCCAACGCCTGGGGCTCGACCGGCTGCAAGCACACAGTCTGCAAGGGCAGATCCTCTGGCACCTGCAACTGGGCGAACTGGTCGCCGCGGAAACCAAGCTGGCGCGTTTGGAAGACATCGCCGCACGCCATGTCGGCAGCGGCCCCGGTGCCTCCCGGGAAATCCACGTGCTGGCGCAGAGCGCGCGAATCCGCTGGCAACTCGCCGAGGGCGATCTGCTGGAGGCGGCGCGGCGGCTGAACCAGCTCGTCGAATTCTGCGACTCCGGTGGTCGCCAGCTCGACGTCACGCGCCTGAAGATGCTCGGCGCCATTCTCGATGAGCAGCGCGGCCTGCAAGAAGCCGCGCGGGAAAAGGTGCTCGCCGCCCTGCGCGCCGGCCACCGCTACGGCCAGGTGCGCAGTCTGCTGGATACCCATCCGCGGGCGGTGGAGCTGATCGACCAGGTGGCCCAGGGGTCGACGCTCGACCCGGTGCTGCGTTTCTATGTCGAGCGCCTGCAGACCATCCAGCAACAGGCCGCCCAGCCGCAGAGCGGCAAGCCGGTCGCCGCGCGCCGGCCGGCAGCCACAGCGACCGAGCCACTGAGCGAGCGCGAGATGGAAGTCCTGCGCCTGCTCGCGCAAGCGTTGCCGAACAAGAAAATCGCCCGCGCCCTGGGGCTGTCCCACGAAACGGTCAAATGGCACTTGCGGCATATCTACAGCAAGCTCGGCGTCAGCAGCCGCGACGAGGCGGTGGCCCGCCTGCGCGACATGGAGTCCGCGGTCTGAGCACTCCCCGGCACGCCGGGGAGCCAGCGCGAGTCAGCCGATAGGCTGGGGTCGGTCAGCCCTGAATGGCTCGCGCGGTGCGCGCTGGAGAACCTTGCCGGCAGCGCTCAATGGCAGTGAGTCGCGGAGCTCGACGGGGTTCGGGTATGGGTGGCCGGCACTCGCCTCGCGGCAATGAGCACATACCCATTCCTCGTCGAGTACGGCCGCGCTTTGCGCGCCATCACCATCACCTCGCCCCGATGCGTCCCCGCACGCCTTAGCCACGGCGCCGTCAGTAGAACAACCACCGCCCAGCCCTGACCACCCGCCGCGGGTTGCGCGCCACAGCGGCTGCAAGCCGCCGGCCAACCCGCCACCCAGCGCGGGTGGCGGCCCCTTGCTGGCACGCCCCTACCGTAGAGCCTGGACCAACAAGAACCAGTCGTGCCGTGGCCTAGCGCCCCAGGCACCGGACCAGGAGTCATCCGTGCATATCCAACGTAACGTCTTCCGTGAAGACCATGAGATGTTCCGTACCACCGCGCGCCGCTTCTTCGAGCGCGAATGCGTGCCGCGCCAGGCCGCCTGGGACGCCGCCGGCCAGGTCGACCGCGAAACCTGGCTGAAGGCCGGGCGCGAGGGCTTGCTGGGGATCACCCTGCCGGTGGAATACGGCGGTGGTGGCGGCGATTTCGGCCACAGCGTGGTGTTCAACGAGGAGTTCGCCCGTACCGGGGTGAGTGGCGCCTACTTCTCCATGCACTCGGATGTCATCGCGCCTTATATCGCCCGTTGCGGCAACGAGGAACAGAAACAGCGCTGGCTGCCGGGCGCCTGCAGCGGCGAGATCATCCTCGCCATCGCCATGACCGAACCGGGCACCGGCAGCGACCTCAAGGCAGTACGCACCACCGCCATACGCGACGGCGACGAGTACGTGATCAACGGCAGCAAGACCTTCATCAGCAACGGCCTGACCGCCGACCTGGTGATCGTGGTCTGCAAGACCGACCCGGAGGCCGGCGCCAAAGGCATCAGCCTGATTGCCGTGGAGGCGACGCGCGCCGGCTTCCAGCGCGGGCGCAAGCTGGCCAAGGTCGGTCAGCCGGCCGCTGACACCGCCGAGCTGTTCTTCGACAACGTCCGCGTGCCGGTGGGCAACCGCCTGGGCGAGGAAGGCCAGGGCTTCGCCTACCTGATGGGCGAGCTGCCCCAGGAACGCTTCACCATCGCCGTGTCCGCCGCCGCGCGACTGGAGGTCTGCCTGGAGCAGACCCTGGAGTACGTGAAGAGCCGCAAGGCCTTCAACCAGACCGTGTGGGACTTCCAGAACACCAAGTTCAAGCTCGCCGACATCAAGGCCCAGGCCGTCGCCGCGCGGCTGATGGTCGACCACTACCTGGCCGAGCACCTGCGCCGCCGCCTGACCCTGGAGGAAGCGGCGATCGCCAAGCTGTTCACCACCGAGACGCTGTGGAAGTGCCTCGACGACATGGTCCAGTTGCACGGCGGCTACGGCTACATGCTCGAGTACCCCATCGCCCGCGCCTTCGTCGACATGCGCGTCAACCGCATCTACGGCGGTACCAGCGAAGTCATGCGCGAACTGATCGCGCGCAAGCTCTGACCCCTCCCAGCACAGGAAACCTGACATGAGCAACAAAGTGTTCGTCGCCGGCGTCGGCATGATCCAGTTCAAGAAACCCGGTACCAGCGACAGCTACGACGTCATGGGCGAGCAGGCCATCCGTCTGGCTCTGGCCGATGCCGGCCTGGACTTCGCCGCGATCCAGCAGGCCTATGCCGGCTACGTCTACGGCGATTCCACCTGCGGGCAGAAGGCGATGTACCGCGTCGGCATGACCGGCATCCCGCTGATCAACGTCAACAACAACTGCGCCACCGGCTCCTCCGCCCTGTTCCTGGCGCGCCAGGCGGTGCAGAGCGGCATGGTCGACTGCGCCCTGGCGTTCGGCTTCGAGCAGATGAACCCCGGTGCGCTGAAGTCCGCCTGGAGCGACCGCGCCCCGGCCACCGAACGCGCGCTGCAATTGACCAACGAGCTGATCGGCCAACCCGACCTGCCCACCGCCATCCGCCAGTTCGCCGGTGCCGGCTACGCGCACATGCAGAAGTACGGCACCAAGCTGGAGACCTTCGCCGCGATCCGCGCCAAGGCCAGCCGCCACGCCGCGCGCAACCCGCTGGCGGTATTCCGCAACGTGGTCAGCACCGAGGACGTGATGGCCGCGCCGATGCTCTGGGAAGGCGTGCTGACGCGCCTGATGGCCTGCCCGCCGACCTGTGGCGGCGCCGCCGCCATCGTGGTCTCCGAGCGCTTTGCGAAAAAGCACGGCCTGCGCACCGACGTGATGATCGCCGGCCAGTCCCTGGCCACCGACCTGCCGAGCACCTACGAGGCCCGCGACATGATCCGCGTGGTCGGCTTCGACATGACCCGCCTGGCTGCCTCCCAGGCCTACGAACAAGCCGGCGTTGGCCCGGAGGACGTCCAGGTGGTGGAACTCCACGACTGCTTCGCGCAGAACGAGCTGCTGACCTATGAAGGCCTGGGCCTGTGCCCCGAAGGCGGCGGCGAACAGTTCGTCCTCGATGGCGACAACACCTACGGCGGCAAGTGGGTGACCAACCCCTCCGGCGGCCTGCTGTCCAAGGGTCACCCGCTGGGCGCCACCGGCCTGGCGCAGTGCTTCGAGCTGACCCATCAACTGCGTGGCAGCGCCGGCGATCGCCAGGTCGAAGGCGCGCGCATCGCCCTGCAGCACAACCTCGGTCTGGGTGGTGCGGGCGTGGTCACGATCTACCAGAAAAACTGATCGGCGGAGACAGCCCTGATGATCGACAAGAAACACATCGGCAAGCAGTTGCCGACTTTCTCCGCCAAGGCGGAGCTGGGCCAACTGCGCTTCTTCGCCAAGGCCATCGGCGAAACCAACCCGATCTACACCGACGAGCAGGCCGCTCGCGACGCCGGCCACCCCGGCGTACCGCTGCCGCCGACCTTCCTCTTTTCGCTGGAGTTCCTCATCCCGTCGAACGCCTGGCGCGACGAGCTGGGCATCGTGCCGACGCGCATCCTCCACGGCGAGGAGTCGTTCAAATACCACCGCATGGCCTATGCCGGCGACACCCTGACCTTCGACGTGCGGATCGCCGACATCTACGACAAGAAGGGCGGCGCCCTGGAGTTTGTCGTGCGCGAGGCCCGCGTGACCAACCAGCGCGGCGAGCACGTGGCGGACCTGCGCAGCATCCTCGTGCAGCGCAACGGCTGAAGCGGAGACTACTGATGAGCCAACTCAACTTCGAATCGATCCAGGTCGGCGAGCTGCTGCCACCGCTGACCCTGGCGCCGATCAACCGCACGACCCTGGCGCTGTTCGCCGGCGCCTCCAACGACCACAACGCGGTGCACATCGACATCGACGTGGCGCGCAAGGCCGGCATGCCGGACGTGTTCGCCCACGGCATGCTGTCCATGGCCTATCTGGGCCGCCTGCTGACCCAGTGGGTGGACCAGCGGCAGATCCGCGACTTCGCCGTGCGCTTCACCGGCATCACCCACCTCGGCCATGTCATCACCTGCTCCGGCAAAGTGGTGGAGAAGTTCGAGGCCGAAGGCGAGCGGCGGATCAAGCTGGAGATCCAGACGGCCAACCAGTATGGCGAGGTGAAGATCCTCGGCGATGCGGTGGTGGCGCTGTAACCGCTCCTGGCGTTGCAACACAAGCCCCGCCTCGGCGGGGCTTTTTCGTCACGCCAGTGCGGACCATAAGGCTGGACGCCGGACTGGCCACTGGCGCCCCACTCCACCGCCTGATTCGGGTGGTGTGACGACCTGGAGGCGACCGTATCGTGCCCGCAGGACTTATTCGCTGCGCACATGGATCGTCGGAGGACGCCCCCTTGAAACAACCGGTCCCTCAGCTAGCCCCGTTGCTCCCCACGCCCCCCGGGCTGATAGCCCTGCGCCCCTCCGGCGAGGGCCTGCCGCAGGTCTGCCGGGCCGCCGTGCCGGACCGCGATGCGCGGGTGTTTCTGCGCATGCTCAACCTGGCCACCCGCGTGCGCCCCATCGAACACTATTCGCTGTCGGAGATTCGCAAGGTCTGGCGCCTCACCGCGCAGGCGCTCGGCCGCCGCCTTCCGGTGGCCTCGGTCACGCACCTGGAAATCGACGGGCCGGGCGGCCCCCTCGCCCTTCGTGTCTTTACCCCACAACGTAGCGAGCAGGCGCTGCCGGCCTTCCTCTGGTGCTATGGCGGCGGTTTCGTGGTGGGCGACCTGGACACGGCGGACAGCATCTGTCGCAACATCGCCGTCGCCGCCGGCTGCATCACCATCGCGGTGCGTTATCGTCTAGCGCCCGAGCACGATCTCAAGGCCGGGCGCGCGGACTTCCTCGCCGCCCTGGAATGGGTCGCCGAACATGGCGCGGAGTTGGGTATCGATACCCGCCGCCTGGCCATCGGTGGCGACTCCGCCGGCGGCAATATCTCCGCCGCGGTCGCCCAGGAATGCGTGCGCCGCAAGGGGCCGAAGCTCAGCCTGCAAGTGCTCGCCTACCCCGCCACCGAACTGGTGCTGGCATTCCCCTCGCTGGCGGAAAACGCCGACGGCTATCTGATCACCGACAGCCTGCTCAGCCAGATTCAAACGGTCGCCGCCAGTGCCATCGAAGGGCTCGACCCCAGCGATCCATGGCTGTCGCCCCGGCGCAACCCGCAGTTGGCGGGGCTGCCAGCGGCTCTAGTGGTGAGCGCGGGCTTCGATCCGATCCGCGACGACGGCCTCGACTACACCTGCCGCCTGCGCGCCGCCAAGGTGCCGGTGCAGTTGCTGCACTATGCCGGGCAGTTCCACGGCTTTCTCAATTTCGACGCTGTCGTCGGCGCCGGCCAGGATGCCCTGCAGCGCATCGGCGCGGCACTGGCCCAGGCCTTTGCGGGTGAAGCTGCCAGTGACTACACCGTCGAGATCGCCGATGCAAGCGCCCAAGGCAGCGCGGCTGGCGAAGTCGCCCGTACCGCGCTGACGGTGTGGAGCGCCACCGATGGCTGGCGCGACACCCTGCTGCGCCAGGTGTCGCCGACGCTCGCCGGCTTCACCCACTGGATGCTCACGCCTTGCCTCGCCCCGGTCAACCTGATGCGTCGGCAACTGGACGGGCATCTTGAACAACGCATCGCCATCCAGACCTATCCCGCTCACCCCTGAATCCTGGAGTCAGCCATGGCCTTCTCGCTGTTTCCCGATCCGCTGCAACTGTGCCGTGACGCCATTACCCGGCTGGAAAATGGCATCAATGAATTCGCGGCGCGGAACATGGACTCGAAAGAATTCTCCCAGGTCCTCTCGCGCTATACCCAGGTCTCCCTGGGCGTGCAGTTCACCCTGGAAAAATCCCTCGCCTGCGTGCTGGAGCGCCTGGATCTGCCGAGTCGCAGCGAGGTGAGTGAACTGGCCACGGCGGTACAACGGGTCGAGGACAAGCTCGATCTGCTTCTCGGCGACGGCACCAAGCCCGCGCTCGCGCCGCGGCCGCCGCGAACCCGCCGGCCACTGAGCATCGAACCGGAGCAGGCGCTGGCCGAAGCCCGCGCGCGCGCCAAAGCCGCACCACGCAAGACCGCCCCCCGGCCCGCGCGGCGCCAGCCAAAACAGGAGCAGTAAGCATGCCGTTGGATCGTGGCCTGCCAGGACGCTTGCGCAGCGAAGCCAAGCGGATGCTGCAGCGCCGGCTGAACGCCCTCGACTATCTCAGCTCGCCCAGGCCGGCGGTGGGCATGACCCCGAAGACCCTGCTGCATCGTCGCGGCACCCTGAACCTGTACCACTACCACGCCACCGCGGACGAGGTGTACCGGGTGCCGCTGCTGCTGGTCATGGCCACCACCAACAAGGCCTACATCTTCGACCTGGCCAAGGGCCAGAGCCTCATCGAGTTCCTCCTGCATCGCGGCTATGACATCTATGTGATGGACTGGAGCCCGCCGACCCAGGCAGAGCGCCACCTGAAGATCGAGAACTACGTGCTCGACTTCATCCCCGACTGCCTGCGCCGGGTCCAGGAGCATTCCGGCAGCGAAGACGTCTCGCTGCTCGGCTACTGCATGGCGGGCGTTCTCGCCAGCATCTACACCGCCCTGCACCCCGATGGCCCGGTGAAGAATCTGCTGTGCTTCACCACCCCCATCGATTGGTCGCAGGTGGCCTGGCAACGGATCGTCGCCAACCCCGACTACTTCGACGTCGACCGCCTGGTGGACCGTCTGGGCATCATTCCGCCGCGAATGATCCAAAACGCCTTCGACATGCTCCGCCCGGCCGGGCGCCTGGCCGGCCAGTTGCGCCTATGGGACAACCTGTGGAACGCCGAGTACGTCAAGGGCTACCGCATCATGAACGGCTGGGGCGACGACACCCTGCCGCTGGCCGGCGATTACTACCGGCAGATCGTCAAGGAGCTGGTGTGGAAGAACGGCCTGCACAGCGGCAGCCTGCGCATCGGCGGGCGCCCGGTCGATCTCGGCCGGATCAGCGTGCCGCTGCTGCACGTCATAGCTCAGTACGACACCTTGGTGCCCCCCGCCTGTGCCCGTCCCCTGCTGGAGAAAGTCAGTTCGACGGACAAGGAAGAACTGGTCCTGCCCGGCGGCCACGTCAGCCTGGTGGCCGGCCCCTCGGCGGTGAAACGGCTGTGGCCGGCACTCGATCAATGGTTAGGGAGACGCTCCGTATGAAGAAACCACATCCGCGCAAATACCCGCACAGCCTCACGCTCGATGGCTCGAGCGTGGAGCTGCGGCTGATGACCGCCGCCGACGGCCCCGCGCTGAGCGAGTTCATCGGCCGTCTGCCCGTCCACGACCTGCTCTTCGTCCGCCGTAATATCAGCCACCCACGGGTGATCGCCGCCTGGCTGGCGGCCCTGGGCGAGCGCATCACCAGCCTGGTGGCCGTCGCCGAAGGCGAAATCGTCGGCTGCTCGGCGGTCGTCACCGATGCGCTGTCCTGGTCACCCCACGTCGGCGACCTGCGCATCCTGGTCAAGCCGTCCTGGCGCGGCTGCGGGCTGGGCCGGGTGCTCACCGAAGAAAGCTTCGCCCAGGCTCTCGCCCTGGACCTGGAGAAGCTCACGGTGCAAATGACCGTGGACCAGAGCGCGGCCATCGCGGTGTTCGAGGACCTCGGCTTCCGGCCTGAGTCGGTGCTGCGCAACCACGTCAAGGACCACGACGGCAAGACCTACGACCTGGCCTTGCTCAGCCTGGAAGTGAGCCAGCTCTACCTGTGCTCGCGGGCGCGAGGGATGTCCTCGGCGCTCAATGAATGATCCGTCGCTGCCGCGGCGAACCGGCATGGGCGCCACGGCAGTTTCACACGCGCGGACAGCGCGCTGTCGAGCGCTCTCAAAGAACAAAAAACACGGAGTTGCGTATGAAGAAGTCCTTCCAGATTCTGCCCCCTTCCCTGCTCGCCCTGGTCGTCGCCGCCAGCCTCAGCCAAGCGCTGCCGGCGGCCGAAAGCCGTGATGGCGAAGCGGCCAGCGCGAGCACCGTCGCCAAAAATGCCGAGGTCATGCAGCACCTGCCGTTCACCGACCGCACCGATTACCAGTCGGTCACCCGCGGACTGGTGGCGCCCTTCGACGGGCAGATCAAGAACGCCGACGGCAAGGTTATCTGGGATGCCAAACGCTACGCCTTCCTGGACGCCGACAAGGCGCCGGACACCGTCAACCCCAGCCTCTGGCGGCTCGCGCAACTGAACAACCACGCCGGGCTGTTCCAGGTCGCCGAGCACATCTACCAGTTGCGCGGCATGGACGTGTCCAACATGACCATCGTCGAGGGCAAGGACGGTCTCTTCGTGATCGACCCGCTGACCTACGCCGAAACGGCCCGCGCCGCGCTGGAGCTCTACTACCAGCACCGACCGAAGAAGCCCATCGTTGGCGTTGCTTACAGCCATAGCCACCTCGATCACTTCGGTGGCGTGCGCGGGGTAGTCGATGAAGCCGATGTGAAAAGCGGCAAGGTGAAAATCTTCGCGCCCTCCGGCTTCACCGAACATGCCATCAGCGAGAACATCTTCGCCGGCACCGCCATGAGCCGCCGCGCGCAGTACCAGTTCGGGAGTTTCCTGCCGCGCAACGAACGTGGCCAAGTGGATGTCGGGATGGGCAAGGCGGTGCCGTCCGGCGGCACCTTCACCCTGATCGAGCCGACCGACCTGATCAAGGACCACTACGAAACCCGCACGGTCGGCGGAATCGACATCGAATTCCAGCTCACCCCCGGCACCGAAGCTCCGGCGGAAATGAACTTCTACTTCCCGCAATTGCGCGCGCTGTGCATGTCCGAGAACAGCACACAGATGATGCACAACATCCTCACCCCGCGCGGCGCGCTGGTGCGCGATGCCAAGGCCTGGTCGCAGTACCTGGATGTCAGCCTGGAGCGCTACGGCGACAAGACCGACGTGATGTTCGTCTCGCACAACTGGCCGACCTGGGGCGGCGAACGCGTCCGCACCCTGCTCGCCGACCAGCGCGACATGTATGCCTTCCTCAACGACCGCACCCTGCACCTGATGAACCAGGGGCTGACCTCCACCGAGATCGCGCAGAAGATGGACAAGCTGCCCGGCGCCCTGGAGCAGAAGTGGTACACCCGTGGCTACTACGGCTCGCTCAGCCACAACTCCCGCGCGGTATACCAGCGCTACCTGGGTTACTACGACGGCAACCCGGCCAATCTCGACCCGCTCACCCCGGAAGAGGCAGCGACGCACTACGTCGACGCACTGGGCGGCGGCGCCGCGGTGGAGAAACTGATGCGCGCTGCGATGGACAAAGGCGACTACCGCTGGGCGGCGACACTGGGCAACCACCTGGTCTTCGCCCAGCCACAGAACCAGCAGGCCAAGTCACTCCAGGCCGATGCCCTGGAGCAACTGGGCTATCAAACGGAAAACGCCCTCTGGCGCAACATCTACCTGACCGGGGCCATGGAGCTGCGCCACGGCGTGCCCACCTATGACTCCAGCGCCACCAAGGTCGACCTGGTGAAGAACATGGAGCCGAGCCAGTTCTTCGACTTCCTGGCGATCCGCCTGGACTCGGACAAGGCGCAGGGCCACGACATGGTCATGAACTGGGTTTTCGAGGACCTTGGCCAATCCTACGCGGTGACCCTCCGCAATGGCGTGCTGACCCACCGCGACAATCAGACCAGCCCCAGCGCGAACGTGACGATCAAGCTGGCCAAGTCGACCCTCGACCAGATCAGCCTGCGCAAGCTGGACTTCCCCACCGCGATCAAGCAGGGCGAGATCAAGCTCGAAGGCGACGGCAAGATGCTGGGCGGCTTCTTCGGCATGCTCGACAGCTTCCCGCCGCAGTTCAACATCGTTACCCCCTGACCGCGCCGCCCTGCTACGGCAGTCGATTTGAACAGGAGCTTCGCCATGAGTGACTACACCGCCCCGCTGCGCGACATGCAGTTCGTTCTGGGTGACCTGCAATTGCTCGATACGCTTAACCGCCTGCCCGGTCAGGAAGAGATGAACGGCGAGCTGGTCGACGCCATTCTTAATGAAGCCGCGCGCTTCGCCCAGGGCGTCCTGGCGCCGCTCAACGTCATCGGCGACCGCCAGGGCGCGCGCTGGGAGGCCGGCGAGGTGCGCACGGCCGACGGCTGGCGCAAGGCCTACCGGCAGTTCGTCGAGGGCGGCTGGAATGCCCTCTCCTGCTCGCCTGAGTTTGGCGGCCAGGGCGTGCCGCGGCTGGTCTCGGCGCTGGTCGAGGAAATGTGGAACGGCGCCAACGTCTCCTTCGGCCTGTGCTCCATGCTCACCCGTGGCGCCATCGAGGCCATCGAGCTGCGTGGCTCCGAACCACTCAAGCGAACGTGGCTACCCAAGCTGGTGAGCGGTGAGTGGACCGGCACCATGAACCTCACCGAACCGCAGGCCGGCTCGGATCTCGCCGCCGTGCGCAGCCGCGCCGAGCCGCAGGCCGACGGCAGCTATAAAGTGTTCGGGCAGAAGATTTTCATCACCTATGGCGAGCACGACCTGACGGACAACATCGTCCACCTGGTACTCGCCCGCGTCCCAGGTGCACCGGACGGCGTGAAAGGTATCTCGCTGTTCGTCGTGCCAAAGTTTCTGCTCGACGCCAACGGCCAGCCTGGGGTGCGCAACGATGTACGCTGCGTGTCCATCGAGCACAAACTCGGCATCCACGGCAGCCCCACCGCGGTACTCGCTTTCGGCGACCAGGGCGGCGCCAGCGGTTGGTTGGTGGGTGAAGAGAACCGGGGCCTGGAAACCATGTTCATCATGATGAACGCCGCGCGCTTCTCGGTCGGTATCGAAGGCATCGGCCTGGCCGAACGCGCCTACCAACGCGCCCTCGCCTACGCCCGCGAGCGGGTACAGGGCAGCGCGCCGGGTAGCCGCGAGAAAGTCGCGATCATCCGCCATCCGGATGTGCGGCGCATGCTGCTGTCGATGAAATCGCGCATCGAGGCCATGCGCGCGCTGGCCGCCGAGGTGGCCCTGGCGATGGATTACGCGCATGCCCACGACGACGCCGAGGAACGCCAGCGCAACCAGGCTTTCGTCGACCTGATGATCCCGGTGATCAAGGGCTGCGCCACCGAGAACGCGGTGGACATCGCCTCCCTGGGCGTACAGATCCACGGCGGCATGGGCTTCATCGAGGAAACCGGCGCCGCCCAGCACCTGCGCGACGCCCGCATCACCACCATCTACGAAGGCACCACCGGCATCCAGGCCGCCGATCTGGTGGGGCGCAAGATCGCCCGTGACCAGGGCCGTGCCATCGACGCGCTGATCGGGCGGATGAGCACGGTCGAACAGCAGTTGCGCGCCGCCGACGCGGCGTCTCTGGCGTCCCTCGCCGATGGCCTGGGCCGGGCTATCGCGGCGCTGAAGGACGCGGTGGCCTACATCGTCGCCGGCTTCGACAGCCAGCCCCAAGCGGTGCTGTTCGGTTCGGTGCCCCTGCTCGAACTGCTCGGCCTGGTCGCCGGCGGCTGGCAGATGGCGCGCTCGGCGCTGGCGGCGCAGCAGCGACTGGCTCAAGGCGGCAGCGACGCCGCCTTCCTGGACGCCAAGCTGGCGACCGCGCGGTTCTACGCCGAGCACCTGCTGGTGCGGGCTCCGGCGTTGGCGCAGGTGGTGCGGCACGGCGGCGACTCGGCGCTGCGGCTGGACGATGCGCAATTCTGACCCACCCCCCCCCGGCCCGGGGGGCCCATCCGGCGCGCCGGGTGCGCTATCTATGGGGCGACAAAGCCATCCCGTGAGGGGGAGACAAGCGGTGAGCGTGCGCAATCGAATACTCGAGCTGGAACGGTCGCTGGCGCTTGCCGTGCTGGGCCAGGGTCGGGCCATCCGGCAGATCCTGCTGGGCCTGCTGGCCAACGGTCACCTGCTCCTCGAGGGGCTCCCCGGCCTGGCCAAGACGCGCACGGTAAAGGCACTGGCCCGGCACCTCGATGCACGCATGAGCCGCATCCAGTTCACACCCGACCTGCTGCCCTCGGACATCACCGGCGCCGAGGTGCTGCACCAGGCCGAAGGCCGCCAGGACATCCGCTTCCAGCCCGGCCCGCTGTTCGGCAATCTGATCCTCGCCGACGAGATCAACCGCGCACCGGCCAAGGTCCAGTCGGCCCTGCTGGAGGCCATGGAAGAACGGCAGATCACCGTCGCCGGGCACTCCCACCGCATGCCGCCGCTGTTCATGGTGCTGGCCACGCAGAACCCGGTGGAACAGGAAGGCACCTATCCCCTGCCCGAGGCCCAGCTGGACCGCTTCCTCATGAAGGTCCTGCTCGACTATCCCGAACCGCGGGACGAGGCGCAGATGCTGCGCCTGTTGCGCGAGGAAGAGCAGGCGCTCGAGGGCGCCGCGGCTTCCCGGCAGGACGAACCGGCGCCGCTGGACCCGGAGGTGCTGTTGCAGGCGCGGCGCGAAGTCAGCGGTGTCTATGTGGCGCCCGCCATCGACGACTATCTGCTCGACCTGGTGAGCGCCACCCGGCATCCCGACGCCTACGATCCGCAGCTGCGCCGCTGGCTCGCGGTCGGCGCCAGCCCGCGCGGCACGCTCGGCCTGGATCGCGCCGCGCGCGCCCACGCCTGGTTGCACGGGCAGGCGTTCGTCACCCCGGACAACGTCCGCGCCATGCTCCATCCGGTGCTGCGCCATCGACTGAGCCTGTCCTTCGATGCGCTGGCCGACGGGGTCGATGCCGACCAGGTGCTCGATCGCCTGCTAGACCTGGTGCCGATTCCCGCATGAGGGGCCGGTCATGCCGCTGAGCAGTGACATCGACGGGCTGGCGTACGTGTCGCTGGCGCAGTTGATCGGCCATCAAGCGCATGCCCGCGGTCTCGGCTTCTGCGTCCCACAGCGCGCCGGCAGCCGGCTGGTCGGTCATCACGGCTCGCGCCTGCGTGGGCGCGGCCTGAGTTTCGAGGAACTGCGCCACTACCAGCCCGGCGACGACCTCCGCCAGGTGGACTGGCGCCTGACCCTGCGCACCGGCCACCCGCACGTGCGCAGCTACAGCGAAGACCGCGAGCGCCCGGCGCTGATTCTGGTCGACCAGCGCATGAGCATGTTCTTCGGCAGCTGCCGCAGCCTGAAGTCCGCGCTGGCCTGCGAGCTTGGCGCGCTCTGCGGCTGGATCGCCCTGTACGGCGGCGACCGGGTCGGCGGCCTGCTGTTCAACGACCAGCGCATCGACCTGATCGCTCCGCGCCGGGGCCGCCGCCAGGTGGAGCGCCTGTGCGCCGGCCTGGTCAGGCAGAACCATGAGCTGCACGCCGGCAACCCAGCTATCGACAGCGCGGCGCGCCTGGACGAGGTCCTGCTCGAATGCCTGAAGCTGGCTCGCCACGACCAGTTGATCTGCCTGGTCAGCGACTTCGCCGGCGCCGGCGAGCGCACTGGCCTGCTGTTGCGCCAGCTCGCCGCGCGCAACCAGCTTATCGCCCTGCAGGTCTATGACCCGCGAGCGCTGGCGCCAATCGTCCGCCAGCGTCTGCGGGTGACGCAGGGTGAATCCGCGCTGGACCTCCCGCTGGGTAATCGAGCCGTTCGCCAGGTGCTCGCCGAACTGCTCCGCGCACGCCTCGATGCGGTCGGCGAACTGCTGTGCCGGAGCCGGGTGCCCAGCCTGCGCTTCAGCACCGCCGAGCCGGCCCTCGCGCAGTTGCGCAGGCAGCTTGGCGCACAAGCAGGGTGGCAAGGATGACCATGGCCAGCCTCGCGCAGTTGCGCGAACTGCCGTTGCCGGCGCCGCCACCCTATTACCCGCAGACCTGGGGCTGGCTGCTGCTCGCCGCGCTGCTGGGCGCCGCCCTGCTCGGCCAACTGGCGCGGCGCTACCGGCGCTGGCTTCACGACGCTTACCGCCGCGAAGCCCTGGCGTGCCTGGTGTACGTGGAACGAGCGCTGCCAGACGATCGCACGGTGTTACGCGAATTGCCGGCGCTGCTCAAGCGCGTCGCCCTGTCGATGCCGGACGCCTCACCCGCCGCGACGTTGGGGGGCGCGGACTGGCAGGCCTTGCTGCAGCGTTGTTGCCCGGAACGCCTGCCGGCGGACTTCGCCGAGCGCCTGGCGCTGCTCGCCTATGCACCCGCGGACTACCTCGAGGGGCTCGACGCGGCCCAGTGCGCAACCCTGCTGGGGCAGTGCCGTCGCTGGGTGGAGAGCCATCATGTGGCAGTTTGACTATCCCTGGCTGTTGCTGGCAGCGCCGTTGCCCTGGCTGGCCTGGCGCTGCCTGCCGGAATACCGCGAAGTCCGCCTGGCCCTGCGCATCCCGTTCTTCACCGCCATAGCCACCACGCTGGGCCAGCGCTCCCGGCCGCTGAGCGATGGCGCCAGCCGCTGGCAGCTGCCGCTCAACCTGCTGGTCTGGGGTCTGCTGCTGATCGCCCTGGCGCGGCCGGTGTGGGTCGACAAGCCGTTGCAGCGCACGGTGCCGCTGCGCGACCTGATGCTCGCCATCGACATTTCGCAGTCCATGGAAACCCGCGACTTCAGTGACCGCTCAGGAGCGCGGACGGACCGCCTGAGCGCCGTCAAGCGCGTGGTAAAGGGGTTCATCCAGCACCGTCAGGACGACCGCCTGGGGCTGATTCTGTTCGGTACCGCCGCGTTTGCGCAGGCGCCGCTGACGATGGATCACGCCAGCCTGAAACTGCTGCTCGACGAAGCCGACGTCGGCATGGCCGGTCCGAACACCGCCATAGGCGATGCCATCGGCCTGGCGATTCGTCAGTTCGAGCACTCCACCGCCACGGACAAGGTGCTTATCCTGCTCACCGACGGCAGTGACAACGGCAGCGCCGTGGCCCCGCTGCGGGCCGCGCAGATGGCCGCGCAACACGGCATCCGCGTGCACTGCATCGGCATTGGCGACCCGAATACCAGCGGTGAGGAGAAGGTCGACTTCGAGGCCCTGCGGCAGATCGCCGACGCCACCGGCGGGCAATTGCTGCGCGCCCAAGACAGCCAGGCGCTGGAACAGGTCTACGCCAGCCTCGACCGCATGACCCCGCGTCACGTGGCGACCCTTATCAGGCAACCGCGCCACGATCTGTTCTGGCTACCGCTGGGCGGCGCGCTCCTGGCGCTGCTGCTGGGCCACTCGCTGGCTGCGCTCGCCGGTGCACGCGCGCGGAGTGACCGATGGACCTGAGCGCCTTTCACTTCCTGCGCCCGATCTGGCTGCTGGCCATGCTGCCGGGCTTCCTGCTGCCGCTGATCCGGCGCGCTCGCCGCCGCGCCCCCGGCATCGAGGGAGCGGGCATAGCCGCGCACCTGTCGCGGCATCTGCTGCTCGGTGGCGAGCAGGGTCGACGCCTGCGGCCAATCCACCTAATCAGTGCCCTGCTGCTCGGCGGTGCCCTGGCGGCCGCCGGGCCGACCTGGAAGCAGGACCGTCCGGCTTTCCTGGAAGACCGCGCGCCGCTGATCTTCGCCCTCGACCTGTCGGCCTCGATGGACGCCTCGGATGTGCCGCCCACCCGCCTCGACGCGGCGCGCTACAAGCTGCGCGAACTGGTGCATCGACGGGCCGGCGCCCGGACCTGCTTGATCGCCTTCGCCGGGAGCGCGCACCTGGTATTGCCACCCACCGCCGACACGGAGCTGCTGGACAGCTTCGGCCAGGCGTTGAGCAGCGGCATGATCGAGCACCCGGGCAAGAACCTGCTGGCGGTGGTCGAACTGGCCCAGCGCCTGCTCGCCACCGAAGCGCAGCCCGGCACCCTGGTCATCGCCACCGATGGCGCCGACCGCGGGCAATTCAAGGCCATCCGCGAACGCCTGAGCGGCAGCGCCTTGCAGGTCCTGATCCTCGCCGTGGGCCAGTACGATGGCGGCATGCTGCGCGACGCCACGGGCCAGCCCAGGGTCGATGGCAACGGCCGGCCGCTGCTCGGCAGCTTCGACAAGGACGCCCTGGAGTCGCTCGCCGATGCGGCCGATGCGCCGATCGCCAGCCTCCGGGTGGACAGCGGCGACCTCGACTGGATCGAGCGTCACGCCGAACAGCACCTGCGCAGCGCCAGTGGCGAGCAGGCTCCGCAATGGCAGGACGCCGGCTACTGGCTGTGCTGGCCGCTTGCGCTGCTCGCCCTGGGCTGCATTCGCCGTGGCTGGAACCTGTCCTGGGCGGCGGCGCTGCTGCTGGCCATCGGTCTCGCCGGACAAGCTCAGGGCGCGCGGGCCGAGCCCTTCGACGAAGCCTTCATGAGCGCCGATCAGCAGGGGCGCTGGGCCTTCGAGCAGGGGCGCTATGCCCAGGCCGCCGCCCGCTTCGAGGATCCCTACTGGAAAGGGCTGGCAGCCTACCGTGCGGCGGATTATCCGCTGGCGCTGGAAAGCTTCGCGCGCCTGCAGACGGCGCCTGCGTACTTCTACCTGGGAAATGTCTACTGCCGTCTCTGGCACTTCGGGCTGGCGATCGCCGCCTATCGCCAGGCGCTGGTCCTGCAGCCGGTCTTCCCCGAGGCCCAGGCCAACCTGCAACTGGCCCTGGCCTTGCAGCAGGACTACGAAGACGCCCAGGCCAATGCGCCGCAGCAGTCCGCCGACAAGGTCGAAATGGATCTCAAGGGCCAAAACGGCAAGGACGCCACGTTGCAGCACCGGGTCGTCAGCGAGGAACGCTGGCTGCAGAACCTCGATACCTCGCCCGCGCAGTTCCTGCGCCGCAAATTCCAGTTGCAGGACGCACGCGCGGCCCAGGTCCACGAGGATCCGCGATGAAATGGCCGGCCCTGTATCTGTGCCTGATGAGTGCGCTGGCGTGTGCGGATCAAGCTCAAGTGCGGATCGAGGAACACTTGCAACCTGCCGACTCGGTACTGGTCGGCGCGACGCTGCGCCTGCAGGTGGACGTGCTGGTGGACAGCTGGTTCAGGGCCGCGCCGCAGTTGCCCGAGCTGAACCTGGACGGCGCCACGGTAACGATGCCGGAGCAGGCCGAGCAGAACCTCAGCGTGGTGCGCGACGGCACGCCGTTTTTCGGTTTGCGCTACAGCTACCTGATCTCTCCTCGCCGCGCCGGTGTTTTCGGCACCCCGGCACTGACCGTGCAGGTGCAGCCTGGCCAGTCGAGCGGCCGGGTCAGCGTGCGCCTGCCGACGCTGACCTTCACCGCCCATCAGCCGGCGGGCGCTGCCAGCGGCGCGCCGACGCTGGTCGCCGAGGCGCTGAACGTCACGCAGCGCGTCCTCCGCTCCGCCGATCCGCTGGCGGTCGGTGGGCGGATCACCCGCGAGGTCGTGGTGGAAGCCACCGGTGCGCAGGCCGAGGCCATGCCGCCCATCGTCTTCGCCAGCGTCGACGGGTTGCGCACCTATCCCCTGCCGGCCCGCGTCGAGTCGCTGCACGATGGCCGCGGCGGCTTCATCGGCGCCCGCCGAGTCGCGTCTGTCGACTACCTGATCGAACGTTCCGGCCACTTCACCCTACCGCCCATCGAGTTGCACTGGTGGGACATGACTGGCCAGCGCCAGGCGGCAAGCGTGTCGGGCGTCGAGGTCTCGGCGCGGCAGGCACAGGCGCTGCCAAGCCCGTTCGCCCTCGTCGACGAGCAGGCTCTGCCCCGCTGGCTGGGCCGTCACTGTCTGATGATCGGCGCGCTGGTCGGCATGGCCGCGACGCTGTATGTGCTGATCCGCACCTGGGGCAGCACCCTTGGCAGGCGCTGGTCGCATAGGTGGAGCGCACGCAAGGCCAGGCGCCTGGCCTCCGCCGAGTACGCATGGCGCCTGGCGCTGCGCCATCTGGCGATGCGCCCGGCACGGCTGGACGGGCTCTATGGATGGGCGCGCAAGTCGACCGGGAGCCTCGAGCTGCGCCAACAGCTGGCTGGCTGCGCCGCCCATGAGCAAGCGCTCGACCACTACTTCCGCGCGCGATTCGCCGCAATGGCTTCGGCTGACGCGCAACTCCGGAGCCTTGCCCGCCTTCTGGGCAAGGCCGGACCGCAGAAACGGCGCACCGCCGGCCCCGCCGGCCCCGGCGGCGCGGGCGCGCTCAGGCCGCTGCGCGTGCTTACGGGTTAAGCTGGAAAAAGGAAAATCAGGATATGGACTTTCTAAGGAAATCCTGCAGGAGACTTCCAGAACGGATGCAGAGAGTCGCTTTCTGTCGGTCGCGACTGGCAGAGATCGGCCACTAGCGGACTGTCGTAGCAGCTCATAGCTTCTTCTGCGGCGTAGCTGGTGATGATTTTCCGATGCTGAGCTATGTTGAAAAGGCTTTGGTCGTTGTAGACGCCGCAACCGTGGAAGACCAGCCCAAACAATCGCTTAACTTTCATTTTTGCTTCCGGACAGCAGTCATGAAAGACACCGAACGTGAAATGATCGAGCTCGCAATCCTAGCCTTCCTAGAGCTGACTCCCTCCTTACGCGAACAGATCAGACTGCTAATTCCTGCTTCGATGTCTCGCGAGGAGGGTGGGTCCCTCTTTCGGCATAAGGTCTGGTCAGAGCTGTGCCATGCGGCAAAGCAAGCAGGCATTCAACCAATGAATTAAGCGAGCCAGGTGATAGAGCTGTATCGTCGTGACCTTGCGCAGAACAGACGGCTGCCCCCCGAGGAACTACTCAAACTACTTGGATAGGCGCCCATGCGATCCACTCGCTTAGTGTGGAAGAGCAAGAGCCTCTTTTACTGTGGTCATGAGTGCCGTGAGATCAAATGGTTTGTCGAGAAAGCGGTAGGCCGGGAAGTCTCTACTCCAATAGCCGCCTGACATAATGATAATGGGGATGCTTGGGGATCTCTGCGCAATTTGGCGCGCTAGCTCCAAGCCGTCAATTTCTCCTGGCATTGAGATATCAGTGAGCAAGAGGGCAAGTTGACTTGGATTTGCATTGATCCACGCGAGTCCATCATCAGCACTTCCAAGAACGATGGCGGGGATTCCGTAATCTTCCATCGCCAGCCCCAGGACTCTGGCAAGAGTCGAATCATCATCAAGAATGAGTACGTATGTGACGCATTCTGTGGGTGGACCTCGGAGCGTTTCCATGCCTAATCTCCTGCGTGTGCAGCGGTAGAAGGCACTTCCTCGCCTACGTTCACATTATTCGCGTTACCCGTTTTTTATCCGACGCACGGTGGAGTTGATGGGTAGCTCAGCCAAATCAGGTTTACGCCAGTACTCTGACCTCTCGCTGCGAGCCATCCAGAGCTGTGGGTAATTTCAGGCTGCTTTTGAATGCCAGGTGAATGCCCGTGACTCGCTTGTAGGCTCTCCAAAATAAATACGCAGCACTCAATGTTGCGCCGAAGCTCGTTGAAGCGCTGAGCAGAAAAGGGGGGATCAGATGGGGCGGCTTCTGTAGAGAGCTCATCCGCCAACATCCTCAGAAAGCACGTAGCGATGTTTAGACCAGAGGTGAATCGTCGATCATCCATACCGTCCTCGGCTGACGACCGAACGGGGGAAGGGATTTCCGCCAAAACTCGGGCGCTATGAGGTCACACTCCCCCCTTATCTCTGATTCTGCAATCGATTTGGTTGAACACAGGGCCTAAGGGCGTGTCACCTAGTACCTGTCGATATCAGCTATGGGTCGCTAGCTGACTCAAAGAGGCGCCGGCTCGAAACCCGGCGCCAACCTGGAGAAAAGGTCAAACCTCAGTTTGCTCCGCCATTTCTAGAGCGTCGTCCACCTCAATCCCGAGGTATCGAACGGTGCTCTCCAGTTTCGTATGGCCTAGCAGCAGTTGAACCGCACGCAGGTTCTTCGTTCTGCGATAGATCAGCGATGCTTTGGTTCTACGAAGGGTATGGGTTTCGTAGAGCGTGGGGTCGAGACCGATTGTCGTTACCCAAGCTTTCACTATGCGGGCGTACTGCCTCGTGGATATGTGCGCCGAATGTCGAGCACGACTGGGAAAAAGGAAATCGTCGTTGCGACGGTGGGCGGCACTGATCCAAGCTTCAACTGATGCTCTCGTCTGGGCGGTGATTTCGAACTGGACCGGCCGCTGGGTCTTCTGTTGCATGACGATTGCACGCGTCGATACATGATCACCGTGAGCGATGTCTCTGACGCGCAGCTTCGTTAAATCGCAGGCTCGCAATTTGCTGTCGATGGCGAGGTTGAACAGCGCCAGATCACGTTCCTTGTTTGCGATTTCCAGTCGCACTCTGATAGCCCAAATGTCCCTGAGTCTCAGCGGTGCTTTCTGGCCGACCAGTTTGCCCTTGTTCCAAGGTTCGAAAGCTTTCGTTTTGTGTGTGGCCATGATTCGTCCTCCACATGAGTGAAGGAATAGGGTGCATCGCTCCTAGCTCCAAAAGAGCTTCGGCCAAGCCCTATGGGTGGAATGCCCTTATAACGCGCGTGCTGGATATTTCGTTTCCACCGCCGCTGGCTCTCAGCGACTTCAGACTACTTTCAGATTCGCCGCTGATACTCCCCTCATCGATCGCCCCTGGGGTAATCAGCATGACCCAGCAAGAATGGAGCGGCCTGTTTCCATTCCAGTTTGGGTCCGTCGTCGAGCGAAAAGCTCACCATTCCCAACCAAACCTCGGTACCCAAGGCCTACCTGGAGTTCGACGACGCGGGGGTGCGAAACCGTCGGCTTACTACGATAGCGTGGTGGACGTCATGGAAAAACTGGTGAAGTTCACCCTGCTGCGTAATAGCCAGGGCTTCCTGGCGGATCGTTATTCGGAACGCATGGAGAGCGCCTAGCAACTTTCCGCCCACCTGAGTCAGCGCCCAATCTGAGGCCGCCATGAGAATCGAAATCAGAGACGCCGGCCCCGAGGACGCTGCGGCTATCCAGGCCATCTGTGCTCCGGTTGTGACCGGCACGGCGACCCCCAGAGGAGCTGCCGCCGAGCGGCGAGGAGATACGGGAGCGCGTCGTCACGCCACAGCAGACCTACCCTACCTTGTCGCCGCGGAGCGCGATGGGCGTCTGGTTGGCTAAGCTTGCGCCAGCCAGTACAGGGCCCGAGCAACACACCGCTCGGAAGTGGATGTCACTGTCTATAATTGCGGAGAGCGAGCGACGCGCGGAGGTTAGCCGCGACCTCTACAGCAAGCTACTTCACATACTCGCCAAGCAGCGATTCAACGCTGCCTCTGTCGACATCGCGCTGCCCAACGCGGATTGCGTCGGTTTGCATGAGCGGCTGGGCTTCCGGCACATCGGCACCTTCCAGTAAGTCGGTTTCAATCTGGGCCAATGGCACGACGTCGGCTATTGGCGACTGGATCGTGGTGATCCGGGCAACTCGCCCGAGATTCCTCGTCGATACTTCGAGATTGTTGGGGAATGACAGCTCAATCGGCCGGGCTTCATATAAAGCATGTATATCCCGCCCCATGTCGGGCCCTGCATGTCCGGCCAATCATCCTAGTCGAACCTCGGTGCGCTGCTGAGGCGGTCTTGGTCAACATCAAGCACGAAGCGCTTGTTCACCGTATCCAGCCTCAAGAGACTCCATGGAATTGCAAACTGTTTTTCTCCCATCTCCAGGAATCCGCCGAACGACAGCCCGGCGCAGGCAACTTACCTACTTTGCGAATACAGCATAATTTTCTTGAGGCCGCCAAGACCTTCGTCCTCGAAGTTGCAGATGTCACTCTCGATGAGCGTATCTGCGCTCAGCAATTGGGGGCCGAGACAGGAATGGTCATCGGCGGCTACGCCGTTATGGCCCTCGTACATACTGAAGGAATCGCCATCTTCAATGTTCATGGAAAATCCCTGAAAAGATGCGATGACTTGGTCGTACAAAGCGCCAGATCAGCATCCGCCGCCGCAAGCTCCAGACTGCGCGCCAGCGGGAGCCCGGTCTGTGCGATAGGGAACTTTGCACCACCGGTAAAGGCCTGAAACTGTATGCTTGAGTAGTCGCGATACGCCCCGTGAGGAGGCCGCCATGCGAGAGACTCCCTCCCCCGCGCAGAACCATTTACTGGCCGCACTCCCCCGAGAGGTTCAGGAGCGCCTCTTCCCCCATCTGGAGCTGCAACGCCTGGAACTGGGCAAGGTGATCTACGAACCCGGTGATGCGATGCGTTACGTGTTCTTCCCCACCGACTCCATCGTTTCGCTTTTGTACGTGATGGAAAGTGGTGCATCGGCCGAGATATCCGTGGTCGGTAACGAGGGGCTGGTCGGTATAGCCGTCTTCATGGGCGGCGAGAGCACCCCCGGCCGCGCTATCGTGCAAAGCGCCGGCAGCGTTTACCGGCTCGCAGGGCAACGAATGAAGGACGAGTTCGGCCGCCACGGCGACATGCTCCAGTTGTTGCTCCGCTATACCCAGGCATTGATCACTCAGATGGCCCAGACGGCTGTCTGCAACCGCCATCACTCCATCGACCAGCAACTCTGCCGCTGGCTGCTGCTGTCCCTCGACCGCCTGCCCGGCAACCAGCTGATCATGACCCAGGAGCTCATCGCCAACATGCTCGGTGTGCGGCGAGAGGGCGTCACCGAAGCGGCCGGCAAACTGCAGAAGCAAGGTGTGATCGAGTACAGCCGGGGGCGGATCACCGTGCTGGACCGCTCGCGCCTGGAGGTATTGAGTTGCGAGTGCTACGCGGTGGTGAAGGCGGAAACCGACCGCTTGCTACCCTACGTTCCCCGTCGTCCAGGCCATACGGCGGGGTGACACGCGTTTACAGGAACAGCTCGAGGCGATGCTCGCCAACCGCCAGCGGCACCCGCACAGGGCTTTCGCCGCAGACCAGTGAACAGCCATTCAGAAGCGCGCGCTGGATGCCGCGGCAGTGCTTCCCGGCCGAGGTTAGGACGATGCTGTAATGGCAACCATCCACCGTTACGCTGGCGTCGAACCCCGGCCAGTCCAGCGGGATACACGGATCGATGACCAGACTTGCACCCTCGCGCCGGAGCCCCAGGATTCCCTCCACCCCCGCTCGGTACATCCAGCCAGCGGAGCCGGTATACCAGCTCCAGCCACCACGCCCGACATGGGGGGCAATGGAATAGACATCGGCGGCGACGACATAGGGTTCGATCCTGTAGCACTCAACCTCTGCCGCCGTGCGCGTGTGGTTGATCGGGTTGAGCAGGGAGAACAGCCCGGCCGCCTTGTCGCCCTGACCGAGACGGGCAAACGCCAGGATGCTCCACATCGCCGCATGACTGTATTGCCCGCCGTTCTCGCGCAGGCCCGGCGGGTAGCCTTTGATGTACCCGGGATCATGTGCTGATTGATCGAAGGGGGGAGTGAACAGCAAGGCCAACCCCTCATCCTGACGGATCAACCAGCGCTCCAGCGACGCCATAGCAGTGGCTGTACGCTCGGGATTCGCACCGCCGCAGAGCACTGCCCAGGACTGGGCAATGGAATCGATCCGGCATTCGTCGCTGGCCGCCGAACCGAGCCAGGTGCCGTCGTCGAAGGTCGCCCGGCGATACCACTGGCCGTCCCAACCATGCTCCTCCAAGGCCAGTTGCAGCGCCGCCGAATGTTTTCGCCAGCGCACGGACCGTACCTCATCCCGCCCCTCGGCCAGGGCAGCGAAGCGCTCCAGGGTATGCAACAGCAACCAGCCGAGCCACACACTTTCGCCCTGGCCGCCGACGCCCACACGGTTCATTCCGTCGTTCCAGTCTCCGCTCCCCATCAGTGGCAGGCCGTGGGCGCCGGTCATCTCCAGGCACCGGTCCAGGCCCCGAGCGCAGTGTTCGAACAGCGAGGCGCTCTCCTCCGCAAGCATCGGCTGGAAAAACGTATCGCTCTCGCCAGGATTCAGCTGTGGCCCTTCGAGGAAAGGCAGCATTTCGTCGAGCACCGCAAGGTCTGCGGATGACTCGATGTAGCTGGCACAGGCATAGGCCAACCAGACCCGGTCATCGGAGATTCGCGTGCGCACTCCCTGCCCCGTCTGTTCCAGCCACCAGTGCTGCACATCGCCCTCGACGAACTGGCGCCCGGCGGCCCGCAGCAGGTGGTGGCGGGTCAGCTCTGGGCAGGCGAACGACAACGCCAGAGCATCCTGCAACTGGTCACGGAAACCATAAGCACCGCTGGCCTGGTAGAACGCCGATCGGGAATGGATGCGGCACGACAGGGTCTGGTAGAGCAGCCAGCCATTGAGCATCAAGTCCATGGCGCGATCGGGCGTGCGGACCTGAACCGCGCCAAGCCGTTGTTCCCAATACCGGGTCACGTCGGCCAACACTGCATCGAGATCAAGACTGCGGTAACGCAGCACGAGTCGACTAACATCCTCGTTCGATCCGGCCTGCCCCAGCAACGCCAGCACTTCCACGGACTCGCCGACGCCCAGCTCGACGATGCATTGCAGGGCAGCGCAAGGATCGAAGCCAGCGCCGCTGGCGCCCGACAACGCCGTGGTGCCGAGCAGCGCCCGAGGAGCCGACAGGCTACCGGCAGGACCGATGAATTCGCTGCGATCGGCGGTCCAGCTGCTCTGCCGCCCGCCCAGGTCTGCGAAAGCCAGCAGCTCGGAATAAGCGATGCTCCATGGGTTACGTGCCAGTAGCGCGCCGCTGTCGACATCCACCCCCGTCAGGATGAAAGGGGCACAGGCTCCGCGCGCGGTACCCAGTATCCATTCCACGTAAGCTGTCACCGATAGCCGGCGCGGCCGGCCGGAGGTATTGCGCAGTGTCAGCCGCGATATCTTCAGCGGGTCTTCCAGCGGCACGTACTGCAGCAGCTGCGCCTCGATACCGTGGGCCGTGTGGCTGAACCGGCTGTAGCCGAAACCATGGGCGGCGCGGTACAAGCCTGCGTCGCGGATCGGCTGGGCGGTAACGCCCCAGACTGCCAGACTTTCTTCGTCGCGCAGGTAGAAAGCCTCACCTGCAGGATCGATGACCGGGTCGTTGGACCAGGGGCTAAGCTGATTGTCCCGACTGTTGCCGGCCCAGGTGTAGCCGCTGCCTTCCGCCGAGACCTGGAAGCCGAACGCTGGATTGGCGATCACATTGATCCACGGCGCCGGGGTCATGTGGCCATTGTTCAGAGCGATGTGGTACTCGCGCCCGCCCAGCGCGAAGCCGCCCAGGCCGTTGAAAAACTCCAGCGGCTCATCACTGCTCGCTCCCTCGGTCGCGGGCACCAGCGGCAAGGCCACCGGTGAGTGCAGGGCGGCAGACGGCCGCGGCTGGGCCAGCGGCAGGCGCTCCAGGTGGGCAGCGATGGAGCCGCGGCGCGCCAGCAGGTTGACCCGCGCCACGGCGTTCAGCAGTGCCCTTGCCTCCACGGTCATCAGGTCGGCACGCAAAGTGTACACGGCACCCCGTATGGCCTCGCCCTCCCTGCGTTGACGCGAGGGGCTGCTGCGTACGGCCGTTTCGATAGCTGTCTGCAGATCCTGGACATAGGACGAGGCTCGTTCGTTGACGATCACTAGGTCGACGTCCAGGCCCTTCATCCGCCAGTACTCGCGAGCACGCAGGAGTTGCCGCAGCAGCGACAGATCGTCGACTTCGTCGATGCGCAACAGCACGATCGGTAAATCTCCGGAAATCGCCAGCGGCCAGAGCCCGGACTGGCGCCCCGCCCCGCGCCGGAGGGCTTCCTGCGGTGCCCGCCAGCGATAATCCGCATAGAGAATCGGCGCCGCCAGGCGCTGGAAATCGGCGGCCTCCTCCGCATCGATCCCCAGGTCGCGCAATTCCACCTGGGCCTGGGTCCAGGCTAGGGTCTTGGCGCGTTCGAAGGCGTTGCGTTCGTGATGCTTGTCGATCAGGTCAAGCAAGGCGTCCCGGGTACTGGCTACCAGTGTCCAGAATGCGACCCGTGCAACCTTGCCCGGCGCCACCCGCAGGCGCTGGCGAAGGGAGAAGATCGGATCGAGCACGCTGCCCTGGGAGTTGCCCAGGGCACGGTGGCTCAGAACTGCCTGCGCCTCCCGCAGGGTTCGGCCGCGGCCGAGGAAGCGAGCGCGGTCGGACTCATACTGCGTCTCGCCGATCACCTCGCCCTCGACCACTGCGAAATGGGCCGCCCATATCGATGGATCGTCCGGCGAGCGCAGGCGCCGCGTGGCGATCAGGGCGCCGAACTCGGCAAGGTATTCTGTCTGTACGAACATCCGCGAGAACACCGGATGCGCGGCATCGGCTGCCGGCGTTGCCAGCACCACTTCGGCATAGGAAGTCAGTTCGATTTCGCAGGCACGGCGACCATGATTGGTCAGCGACACCCGCCGCACCTCGCCGTCGTCCTCCCCGGACACCAGTACCTCCAGGTTGGTCAGCAGCGCGGCGTCGCGCTGGATGAACTCGGCGTGGTCCTCGTCGAACAGTACCTCGCCATTCTCCACCGGTTGTCCGCCAGGCTGCGCCGTGGTCGACCACAGTGCGCCGCTCTGCAGGTCGCGCAGGAAGATGAAACTGCCCCAGTCGTCGCAGGTAGCATCCTCGCGCCAGCGCGTCACTGCGATATCGCCCCAGCGGCTGTAGCCGCCACCGCTGGCAGTCAGCATCAATGCGTAGCGGCCGTTGGACAGCAGATGAGTGATCGGCGGCCCATCGAGCATTGCATCGACTCGGCGCAACGTGGACGCATCGGCAATGGTGTCACTGGGCGCTACCGTAATTTCCTCGGCGCGGGGATGCCCCTGCGCCACGTCGCGCGGGACGCGCTCCTGCAACAGCAGTTCGCTGGCCTGGATCATCGGCTCGCGATGCAGGCGGCAGCGCATGCGCCCGTGCAGCAGAGTATTGGCGATGGCAACGATGCTCATGCCCTGGTGGTGGGCCATGAAACTGCGGACGATGGCGACGCTTTCCCCGTCCTGCAGGCGTGAGCGGGTGAAGTCCAGAGCCTCGTAGAAGCCATAGCGGCCGAGCGCACCGACAGCCGTCAAGTGATCGAAATTGCGCAGCGCCCCTTGCGCATCGACCATGGCCGCCAGCGCCGTGGCATAGGGCGCTATGACAACGTTTTCGGTCAACCCGCGCTTGAGACCAAGTCCCGGCACGCCGAAGTTCGAATACTGGTAGGTGAATTCCAGATCGCGGGCGTTGTAGGCCGATTCGGAGATGCCCCAGGGGATTCCCAGCGCGGCGCCGTAGGCCTGCTGCCGCGCCACGACAAGGCGGTTGGTCTGTTCCAGCAGGCTGCCGGCCGGCGCCCGCATGACCAACGAGGGCATCAGGTACTCGAACATCGAACCGGACCAGGAGATCAGCGCCGAGCCACCGGGCACCGGCGTGGCCGTGCGGCCCAGGCGGAACCAGTGGCGGGTCGGCAGGTCGCCCTTGGCGATGGCGAACAGGCTGGCCAGGCGTGCCTCGGAGGCCAGCAGGTCGTAGCAACTCGGGTCCAGGCGGTTGTTGTCCACGCAATAGCCGATGGACAGCAGCTGGCGCTCCTGGTTGAGTAGGAAACCGAAATCCATTTCCAGTGCCAGCCGCCGTGAGGTATCGGCCAAGGCCTGAAGGCGACGGTCCACTGTCTTTTCATGGCCATGCCGTCGGTCTCGGCTGTGCTCGGCAAAGGCCCTGCACAGTGCGTCGAACCAGAACGACAGGTCGTCGCCCTCCTCGCCAGCCGGCGCGAGGCCCGCGACGCAACGCACGGCCTTTTCCGCGCGGTGCCCGAGGGCGGGCAGCAAGGCGTCGAGCGATTGTGGGCCGGTGAGGGCCCGGTGAATCACCCGCACGTCCTCCTTCACCTGCAGCAACGCGACATCTTCTACCAGCGGAAGCCTTGCGACGGCTTGCCGTGCCAGATGCAGGGTGTCGAGCAGGCCCTGGCGCGCTTCCACCACCAGCGGGCTGGCGCGCCACTCCTCGCACGCGTTGGCCAGCACGATCAGGTGCCCAGCCAGGTTGCCGCTGTCCACCGAGGACAGGTACCTCGGTTCGAGGGCACGCAGGTCGTGGGTTCCGTACCAGTTGAAGAAATGGCCGTGGCTGCGCGGCAGCTTCTCCAGCACCGCCAGGGTGCCTTCGAGGCGCTCCAGCGTCTGCAGGCCGCCGGCCCAACCGAAATCGCGGGCGGCCACCGCGGACAGCAGGTAAAGGCCAATATTGGTAGGTGAAGTGCGGTGAGCCAGCACAGGCCGGGGCTGCTCCTGGAAGTTGTCCGGCGGCAGCAGATTGTCCGCCGGTGTGACGAAGGTCTCGAAGAAGCGCCAGGTCCGCCGTGCGCCCAGGCGCAGTGCAGTTGCGTCATCCTCTTCCAGGCCTGAACGGCGCGCCGGCTGCGTGGGCCTGCTGCTGTAGAACGCGAGCAGAGGCGCGCCTAACCAGAGCAGGGTCAATGGCAGGATCAGCAACCAGTTCGCCGGATGCAATACCAACCCGGTGATGCCGGCCGATGCGGCGAGGGCCGTCCCGCCGGCCATCTGCCGATAGCTGCCGAGCCAGCCGGGGCGCGGCTTGCGTGAGGACTGTGCGGCGGTGGTCCACTCCAGCAGGTTGCGCTGGCTGACGTACATCCGCCAAAGCGTGCGCAAGATGGCATCGACCATGCTCCAGGCATCGTTTGCCAGAAAGGCCAGCGACAGCAGGATCTGCAGCAACGCACGACGGAAGTCGGCACCGAGCATGGCGAAGTGGCTGCGTATTCGAACACCCGAGCGCGCTGGCAGCAATGCGCAGTAGATCGGCAGTAACGGGGGGATCGCCTGGGTCAGAATGACCAACATCGCGGCCAGCAGCGCCTGGGGCAATGGCAACCACCAGCAGAGCAGAAGGCCGGACAGGGCGAAGGGCGCGACCAGCGATCGTCGCAGATTGTCGAGCATCTTGCAGCGGCCGATCAACGGCATCGCCTGCGGCCCGCGCCAGTGGCCGAGCATCCACGGCAATAGCTGCCAGTCGCCGCGGGTCCAGCGATGCATGCGCCTGCTCGCCACATCGAAGCGCGACGGCGACTCTTCAACGACCTCGACATCCGACACCAGCCCTGCGCGGGCGAAGATGCCTTCGAACAGATCATGGCTGAGCAGTCGATTGTCCGCGACCCGACCGGCCATCGCGCGCTCGAAGGCATCGACGTCATAGATCCCCTTGCCGGTGAAGGAGCCTTCGCCGAACAGATCCTGATAAACGTCCGACACCGCCGCCGCGTAGGGGTCCATCCCTGCCGGGCCGGAAAAGACGCGCTGGTACAACGACCCCTCCCCGCCCATCGGCAGCGATGGCGTCACCCGCGGCTGGAGTACCGCGTGGCCGTTGATCACTCGCTGCTGCAAGGCATCGAAGCGCGGCTGGTTAAGCGGGTGGCCCATCTTGCCGATAAGGCGCAGAGCCGCCTCGCGGGGCAGGCGGGTATCGGCGTCGAGGGTGATGACCAAGCGTACCTCGCTCGGCACTCGCGGCGGCTCTCCGGCAATCGCCACGAAGCTGGTATCGGTGGCGCCGCGCAACAGCCGATTCAGTTCATGCAATTTTCCGCGCTTGCGCTCCCAGCCCATCCAACAGCCCTCGGCAGAGTTGAAGCAGCGCCTGCGAAACAGCACGAAGAAGCGCTGGCCGCCGGGCCCTGGGCCGTAATGCTGATTCAGGCGGTCGATGGCCGCAGCCGCAGCATCGAGCAGCGGTGCATCACTGGGCAGGACCTCCTGTGGCGCGTCGACGCCATCGAGAATCAGCACGAAAGTCAGGTCACCGCCGATACCCGCCAGATGGTGGACCTCCAGCCGCTCGATCTGCTCCAGCAGATCGGCCTCGGTGGTCAGCAAGGTCGGCACCGCCACCACGGTGCGCAACGCCCGTGGCACGCCGGCCAGGAGTTCCAGCGCAGGCAGCGTGATCGCGCCAAAGCTCCAGGTCACCAAGCGGTTGATGAGTGCCGTGGCCACTTCGGTCACCGGAACGAAAAGGCAGGCCAGGAAGGCCAGCATCCAACCCCAGGAGAACGCAGGCTGATTCAGCAGATGCGATACGAATCCCAGCAGCACCAGGCTGAGCAGGCCGATGGCACCGATGTAGCCGCCCATGCCCAGGCGCACGCTGAAGCGATTCAGGCGCAGGTGCAGCGTCGGGCTGAAGCAGATGGCGCGCTCCAGCGTCGGGCGACCTTCAGCAATCAGATGAAATCCGGGATCGAATTCACGGCGGGAGTCTTCGCCGTCCGGATGTTCGGCAACGGCCTGACGGCAAGCCTCCAGGGCGTGATCGACCACCTGGAGCTCGTCCAGACACGAGCCGCGCGCCAACTGTTCGATGGCGCTGCGATAGAGGTTACGAGTGGGAAAGTCCATGGCAGCGAAGTTGCTGCCGTCGCGCAGCCGCGCGTCGACCAGACTGACATTCTCGAACAGCTGTGCCCAGTCGATATCGGAGATCAGGCGCATGCTAGTGATCACATTGCGCACAGTGACATTGGAGGCGCCCAGGCGCTGCTGCGCATGCTGGACCGCCGCCTCGACGCTGACACCCTGTTCGTGCAGGCGGTCTTCGAGCCAACCCAGTGTCGGTGTCGTGCGCGGGTCCTGGTCGCGCATGCGTTTGGCCAGTTGGGCCGAGAACACCTCGGAAAGCGGACCGGTCGAGCGCGCGGCGATATCCGCCTCCAGTGCCGAACGAGCGTGCCCTGGCGAGAGCAGACGCTCGGCCAGGGCATCGGCATCGGCACGGGCTATGCGCCCGGCACTGATCTGCTCGGCCAAGCGCCGCAGGTTCTCGATCAGGACGATGCGCAGGGTAATCGCTACCGCCCACAGCTCGCCAATAGTCAGCGGCTGGACCCGCTGGTAGGCATGGATGTAGCGCTGCAGCAGTTCAACATCGAGGTGGCTGTCGGTGTGCGCCACGAAGGCCCAGGCCAGCCCGAAGACGCGCGGGTAGCCGGCGAACGGCCCATCGGCCAGCTTGGGCAACTGCCGGTAGTAGCCAGGCGGCAGGTCGTCGTGGACCTCGCGGATTTGCTCTTCGACAATGTGGTAATTGTCCAGCAGCCACTCGGCAGCCGGTACCACACCATTGCCCCTTTCCAACTCGACAGCGCTAGCCCGGTAGGCAGCCAGCAGGACACGGGAGTTGTCATCCAGGCGCACATGCAACGGCAGTACACGCTTTGGCGTATCCGTCACTTGTTGTGCCAGGGCCAGGCTCTGCGCGTGCTGTTCGAGCCGTTCGATGCCGAAGAGTTCTTCTCGAACCGGTGCCAGACTGTCCCAGGGAGGCTTTGATCGGTCGCGGCGCAAGGCCCGGAAATGGAGCGACATCATGGCATTGCTCCGGAAGTGCAGCGGAAACCTGGCCGGCCGACACGAGCGTCAGGGTGGCACGTACAGAGCAAGCCGCGTCTGTCGGTACCCGGCGAGTCCTGAAGAGGCTGCCTGTATCACCGCAAGCCGTGAGGCATGTCTGACTGCAACCTTCGCAGACCAGGACTACGACGTCGGTGCGGTTGCGCACTTAAGGTAAGGGCCGTTTGATGCTCGGCTCTGGTGACCTCCATCGTAACCGGCAGTTGCACGATCAACGACGCGGCTTGCGCCGAACCACCGACGTTTCTTTCACCCTGGTCCGGCGATTGACCTGCGGCACGGAGTGTGTGGTCATGGACAGCATGACGCCATGCCCTCTTGCAGAGAATCACCGCATGCCGCCATTGGCGCCGTAGACCCGCCGCCACACTGCGCCTTCTGTAGTCATCCATTGATGGCGCATCACTGCTCATGAACAGCTCCGGCGCGGCTGGGCTTCGTTCCCTTCTCCGGTCGATGGGTGGGCTTTCCAGCAGAATCGACCTCCAGCGATTGCTGGAGTATCGCTTCCGCTCTGGTCTTCGGATTGACGTCGTTATCTGAGCCCGGCAGACGCGGCGCTTCGTTGCGCCTGCCGGGCGGATGAGTCTTCCCCTTGGGATCAGCGGCCCCGCCATGGGGGCCTTGCTTGCCTGTCTGGTTCATGGTCGCCTCGCCGCGCTTGCCACTCCTGCACCATGCAGAGTGTGGAGGGAGCGACAATGACAACCTTTCACCAGGTTGTCGGTGCGGTAGCCCACTTGCGCTGGTCATCCAATAACGGGCACCGGTACGTGCGGTAACAGACGGACCGACGCCTTGGCTTCGCGGATGCTGGAAACTGGTTCGAAAGGTCGCATGCCAGGAGAGCAACCATGACCCGCTACTGCCATCAGGTCTCAGGTGTGTTCAACCGACGATCACAGGCCGATTGCGCAAAACAGGACCTGTTGGGGTTGGGCATTCGTCTGGACCGAGTGCGCATATTCGACAACCAGGAACTGGTGCCCTCCGGGCGCCTGCGCGCGAAGCGGCGCCCCTTCAGGCAGGTCATCAAGGGCGTTGCCGTCGGGACGCTGTTCGGCCTGCTGGTCAGTGCGCTGTTCGCATTCGCCATGACGAACGCCGGAGCAGGCCTCTTCGGCGGCTCGCCGCTATTCGAATTGCTGGGCTGGGGTGCTGTCGTGGGAGGGCTGGTGGGCGCGGCAATCGGCGCGTCGGCGAACGTCAGCCAGGACGACCATCCCTTCGGGTACACCCTCTTGCCAGGAAATGTCGTTCTGCTTGCCGAGACCCGCTCGGCGCGCGAAACCCTGCGCGCCTTCGACATCATCGAAAGAGCACCCGGAGTCGGTGCGCACATGGACATCAGCCTGGTCTGAGTTGGCACATGACGACGCAGCGGCCGACTCCGGGCAGCGGACGGACAACAGCGTCAGGATGGCCGTCGTCCCTGGAGCATACGCATCACCACTATTGCTACTGCCGCGATCAACAGAACATGAATGAAGCCGCCCAGGGTGTAGGCGGTGAACATCCCGAGCGCCCAGAGGATGAGCAAGCAAACAACAACGGTTTCCAGCATGATGATTTCTCCTACTGCGGCTTGCGGCACTCGATGACCTGATTCGCCAGCCAGGCCGGATAGCCGTCCGTGCGCCATCGCACGTTCGGTGGGGACTACTCCTCCGAGGGATCGACCGGAGACTGGTGCGGAGCCTGTGATGGTGCTTCGGCCGGGTTAAACGATGGAGGCAGCGTCGGCTGTTTCTTGTCGCGATCTCGAAATGAATATCGCTCGGCGGGAGAGCCATATTCACCGCCCGGCAGTGTGGGCCTGACACCACCACCGGCTGGCGATGGGCTGTCCGGAACTGTTCCCGGTTGTCTTTTCATGGCGACCTCTGGTGAGCCGATCACTGCTGGTCGCCAGGACGTACCGAAACACCAGGCCAGCTCGCTGTCGACGGAATGCAACCATGGCAGGTCGCAACTCCTGGCGTCGGTGCGCAAGCGCGCTTAGCCCCTCACAAAGACCGGCAGTGCTCGCGGGGACCTTCCCAGCGGATTGCTCCAGTGGTCTAGCGCACAGACAGACGAACGCCTAAGACGCAATCTTCAAATGAGCGTTGCACTTGAATGCAGGAGGACACTATGAACCCCATCACCCTCTTCATTGTCATGGTTCTGACAGCCATGGGGGCCGTCCTCATCTACTTTGGCCACACGGTTGTGGGCATCGTTGTGCTGGTGTGCGCACTGGTCGTCTCGCTGTCCCTCAAGATGGCCAATACCTGGCAGAAATTCGTCGTGTTGCGCGCAGGCAACCTGCAAGGCGTGTGCGGGCCCGGACTGTTCATGATCATTCCGGTCCTGGACAGCGTCGTCGCTGTGATCGACGAGCGAATCCAGACCACGGCGTTCAATGCCGAGCAGGCACTGACCCGCGATACAGTGCCGGTGAACGTCGACGCCATCATCTTCTGGCACGTGCACGACGCCCGCAAAGCGGCACTGGCGATCACCGACTACCGGCAGGCCATCTACCGGGTAGCACAGACCTCTCTGCGGGAAGTGATCGGCTCGTCGATGCTGGCCGCGCTGCTATCCGATCGACGCAGCTCCGATCAGCAGTTGTGCCGCGAGATTGGTGAAAAGACTCAGGAATGGGGTGTCACCGTCGGCTCGGTGGAGATCCGCGACGTGGCCATCCCGGTAGCATTGCAGGACGCCATGTCACGCCAGGCGCAGGCCGAACGCGAGAAGCAGGCGCGAATCATCCTAGGCTCCGCAGAAGCGGAAATCGCCGGACGTTTCGTGGAAGCGGCCACTATCTATGCCGGTCAGCCTACTGCCTTGCAGTTGCGCGCAATGAACATCATCTACGAGACCACCAAGGAGCGCGGAACCACCATCCTCATTCCCAGCGCCATGATCGACAGCATGAATCCGACCGTTGCCGTCGCCACAGCCGTGGCCACCCAGGCCGGTGCGACTGATGTCGGCGACGAACCTTCGTATAAGAGTCCGCGAGTCAATGCTGCAATAAGGGGAAAGGTGTAAACCTTATTCAGGACGGGGCATTGGAAAAAAAACCCCGCATTTGCGGGGCTTTTTATTTGCGCAGATTACATTGCTTGCACTTGATCAGCCTGAGGACCTTTGGGCCCGTTGGTCACGTAAAAGCTGACCTGCTGACCGTCATCAAGCGTTTTGTATCCGCTGCTTTCGATCGCGCGAAAGTGAACAAAAACATCTGCGCCGTTTTCGGGGGTTATGAAACCGAAACCTTTCTCAGCGTTGAACCATTTAACGATACCAGTTTGACGAGTAGTCATGATGAATCTCCAAATAATGATCATGCCATGCGATATGCGAGACATGACTGGATGCGAAGTGAAGAGGGGCCGCAAAGATGGAGAATCCAGAAGACAAAACATCAATCGGTGCCGCTAAACCGAGCAGGCAGGAGACTCACCATACAGGTTCTGCAAGGAATAGATAGGCAATTTAAAAAATATGCAGATATCTGGCAGACGGTCGGGGATGAGCACGAGATATGCGTATAGTGAATGCTAGTCACCAACCTGGTGGCTCATCGCCTGAGGTGACATGATGTCTTATTCAATGTTAGAAACTGCGCGTTCGGATCTGGAGAAGAAAATCGCAGCGTTCCTTTCCAAAGGCGGAGAAATCCAAGAAATTCCCGCCGGTAGGCATGGCCGTAAGGAGCCATACAAACGGAGCGAGTGGACGATTGGCAAGGCGAAAAATTCAGCCGCCTGATGTTTTTGAAAAAAACCGCATCGGAAGATGCGGCTTTTACCGTGTGACCGCTACTCCTCAAACCATTCGGCATCACCAGATCCCAGCCGGTTTGCAAGTCCTCGACCTGCACCGCCAAGCCCGCACATCGCTCTTGGTCTTCGCCTCCCTCGCAATCAATTCCGCCAATCCATTCGCGATCAGGTCAGCATTGCTAACCAGCACATCGAGATGGCTTTTAGCCGCCAAGGCTGTTTCGGTGGAACCGCGTTGCTCGATCCAGATTGCCAACTCCTCTGCTGCTGCACCGATGGCGTTGATATTCTCATTGAGGCGATAAAGCAGCGCCGAGACAGTAGTATCGGTCATGCCGGTCTCCTAAGTGAAAGCTCTCTTAGGGCGGGAACTAAAAGCCCGCGGGGACCTGCGGGCAGGGAAGACAGCTTGCGACTGTATGCCCCTAAGCGGAGCTATTGGTAGGTTGCGTCAGCAATCTGGCGAGCTGAATACCGGCTCGCCGTGGCGATTGATGCGCGTGATCTTTGCCAGAGCTTTTTCTGCTGCGGCAAACGCTTGGGACATCACACCAAAGCAGGACAACCCATAGACCAAGTGAAAACTCGGCGTCGAGCCCTCATACTGGTCCTGCACTGCGATAAAGGCTAATGCGTGGTCGCCATTCATCTTGGCTAGGCTCCACGTGTCGTAACCGGGGAATGCACGTTCGTTCATGGGAGCCTCACAATTTCAGGGGATAACCCACTATCCTCCTGATACCGCTGAATAGCTCTCAATGGTTCGGTTATTCGACCAAGGGTCGAGAACGCGACAGACACTGATCTCCCTACCCTTCACTGACCGCACTGACTGCCGATAACTGCTCGGCAGATCCATCGGCGTTGTCACGCGCACGCGAGCTGTTCGCTCAGTGTTGAGGCGCTAGAGCCTCTTCTACAGTGGTCATGAGCGCCGTGAAATCAAATGGCTTGTCGAGAAATCTATGCGTTGGGAAGTCTCTGCTCCAAGAGCCGCCGGGATGTCTGGGGATCTTTCTGCAATTTGACGCGCGAGTTCTACGCCGTCGATTTCTCCAGGCATTGAGATGTCAGTAAGCAAGAGGGCTAGTTGGCCAGGATTAGTATTGATCCAGTCGAGCCCGTCATCGGCATTTCCAAGAACGATCGCGGGGATTCCATAGTCTTCCATCGCTAGACCCAGAACTCTCGCCAGAGTCGAATCATCATCGAGGACGAGCACGTATGTGACGTTTTTCGTGAGCGGGCCTCTGAGCGTTTCCATGCCTAAACTCCTCTGTGTGCAGCGGTAGAAGGCACAGTCTCGCGTACGTTCACCTTATCCGCGTTACTCGTCACTTTGCCGACGTGTGGTGGAAATTGTTAGGGTTTCCACCATCAGCCGCTTACCGTCTTGGAGCGATTGACGCCCATCTAAGATGGCGGTCTCTCATCCGAGCCTAGGGGCCCAGAAGATGACGCCTGAGATGTCTAAGTGAAGGAGCAAGTAACTCGTGGGTAGCTCAGCCAAATCAGATGTGGTGGACGTGATGGAGGAACTGGTGAAGTTCACCCTGCTGCTGCGCGATCGCCAGGACTTCCTGGTGGATCGTTATTCGGAGCGCAAGGAGAGCGCCGAGCAGCTTTCCGCCCGCGTGACTCAGCGCTCGATCTGAGGTCGCCATGCCCATCGAAATCAGACAAGTACGCCCTGAAGACGCGCCGGCAATCCAACTCATCTACTCCCCCATAGTGGCGAATACGGCAATCTCCTTCGAGGAGATACCGCCGACAATCGAGAAGATGCGGCAGCGCATCGTCACGACGCTGCAGAACTACCCGTACCTTGTTGCAGAGCGCGCTGGACGCCTGGTTGGCTACGCCTACGCCAGCCAGCACAGGGCGCGCGCCGCATGCCGATGGACAGTAGATGTGACCGTCTACATAGCAGAGGGTGAGCAGCGTCGTGCTGGAGTGGGTCGCAGTCTCAACGCAGCGCGGCTTCCCATTCTTGCCAAGCAGGGATTCAACGCTGCCTATGCCGGCATCGCGCTGCCCAACGCCGGAAGCGTTGGCCGGCATGAATGGCTGGGATTCCGGCACATCGGCACCCTCCCGCAGGTCGGTTTCAAGCTGGGCCAGTGGCACGACGTGGGCTATTGGCGACTGGAACTCGGTACGCCGAGCAACTCGCCCAGCGATCCCTGTCGATACCCGGAAATCACCCGCTGAGCGGCAGCAATGGGTCGGTAACTGACGTAATCAGCGAACAATCAAATCCTGCGGCCGCTAGCAAACAGCATGTTGCGCATTGCACATCTACTAAGGTCAAAACCGCCTCAGGGCCTAACGCAGCACCCCCAACATGACCCACACCCTGCGAGCCTCCGCGTCGGCATGGACCAACTCGTCCATCAATGCGCTTAGCGGCATGCCGCCCCACTCCACCGCCCTACGAATGATATAGGGCACCGGGCTGTGCGGTTCGGTGCGCGCGAGGTACTCGGCGATGGCGGTGAGCTGTCGGTAGGCTTCTTCACGGTTCTGCGGAGCACCGCCGGCGGGAAGCGATCCGGAAGCAACCAAAGGAGCCGGCTCCGGCTCGGAAGGCGCTTCCGATGATGCGCTGGGTACGAACTCTTGCGGGGCCATGGCTTTGCATCCTTGGATGATGTTGCTGAAAGCGTCGATGGACACTGCGAGTTGGTGCAGGCTCGGTGCTGCATCGCCGAGCTGCAGGTCACACCAGGCATCCAGACGTCGCAGATGGCCGGCCGCGCTGTCCAGCTGGGCCAACGTCGCCGCCCAGCCATTCACCGCGCCACTGCGAATCGATTCGTTCAGCCGTTTCTGCTCCTGGCGTGCGTTCTCTGCAGCAACCTTGTCGACTTTATTGTCGCTGACCTGCACCTGCCGCCTCTGCAGCTCCTGCCAGCCGTGCAGTGTGGTTTGCGGCCAGCCGCTGCACAGCGGGACGCGGGTGAGCAGGAGTTCGTTGTAGCGCCGCGACACCCAGGCAAGCGGTGCAGCGCGCCACTCCTGGTCGCCATCTGTGGCCTGCGGGTGCAGTTGTTCGGGAAATGCAATGCAAAGATCGGCCAGCAACCTCAGTGCTGCGGCGAGACCTGCTGGGCCGTGGGTGACGATCCAGGCCTCACCTAGATAACCTGCGATGGTCAGGTCTTTGCTTCGCTGTTTCAGTACCTCTTCGGCCAGTGCAGTCAGGGCCAGCCAATCAGCACGCTTAGGCTCAGCTTTCCAAACGCCAGCCGGCAGCTCGGTATCCTCCTCGCGCCGCAGCTCACGCAGGCGATCCATCACCGGATCATGGCGCAGCGACTCTCCGCACGGCGACTCGCCCGGCAGAGGTTGCAGGAGCGCCTGCAGCGCCTCGTCTGAAATCATGGCAACTCCTGAGCGCCGGCAAGGTTCGCCACGCCGATACCGCTGAAGGGCGTGCGCGGCGCGCGTACAGGTAAGGGCTGGACGGACAAAGGCTGTTTGGCGTCCTGGGTCATCAACGAAATGCGCAGGAACATCCGTGCCTCGGGTTCGCGGCTGTTGGGCGCTCTGACCGGTACCTGCAGCGCGAGCGGAAAATCGGTGTAGTCGGCGCTGGGCTGGCGCTGCAGGATCAGGTGCGAACGCAGCAGGCGCATCAGTGCCCACGGGCCGCCGTATTCCCAGCCCACTTCCAGGTCCGCCACGGCCATGCTTGCCTGTTGCGGATCGATGTCCGGCCGTTGCGGGCTGTCTTTCGCCCAGCGCAGCATCAACTTCATCGGCTCGCCGACGTTCCAGTGCAGACGCTGGCTGTCGCTGCCGGGGAAGCTCAACGGGCGGTCCGCTGCGTATAGCGTCCAGGCGATCACCTGGTCGGCGCCACGCTCGGCTTCGCGGTCGGTGCGCCAGCGCACATCGAGGTCGACCCCCTGCGAACCGCCCTTGTCGCGCTGGAACAGCGGCCCCATCCAGGCCCTGGCCAGCTGCAGGCGATGGAGGAAGTCCGCGGCAGCGGCCCGATCCACCGATTGGCTCAGCTTGAGGCCTTCCTGGGCCCGCTCCAGATTCTGGTCGAGCAGCTCTACCAGGTGTTGCACCCGCGCGGGGTCAGCATCCTCCGCCTGCAGGCTGTAGGCGAAGGGGAAGCGGTTGGCCAGGTACTGGTTGAAGTAGTCGGCGATGGCGGCCCAGGCTTGGGCCGCATCCTTCTGCTGCAGTTCCAGGCAACGCTGCTGCGCCTGGCTGTGCAATCCGCGGGTGAAACGTGCCACGTCGCCTTGTCCCGGCACGAGCGCGGAAGTGCTCAGAATCTTGCCACAGCTAGCGGCGTCCATTTCCACGAAGTCGCGGGTCACCAGTTGGTCGAGCAGCATCGGCGAACTGGTCGGGTTCTGCGCCTTGTACTTGACCAGCTCATCGCTGAGGTCAGTAAAGCGCCGCACCTTGTCCTGGTCCGTGGAGCCGAGGTTTCCCCGGTCACGCAGCCAGGTCAGCGCCGGCGCATGCTCTTCGCTCAGGGCGAGCATGGTCTCGAACTGCTGGGCGAGATTGCGTTTGAGGTCCTGGGTGTCGGTCGAGCGATACAGCTGCAAGCCGAAGTTACGTGTGCCATCCCAACCAGAAGGCTCAGAACGAACCCGGAACAGTGGCAACGCATCGATAGACTTCAACACTTCGTCGACGTCGGCCAGCGCACCACGGGTCAGGTGAATGTCCAGCGCGTTCGCCAGGTCGCTTCGCTGCACGGACTCCAGGGCCGAACGGACCTGCTCGGCTTGCTCCAGCGGAACATCGAAGGTGTTCTTCGCAGGCGCGCCGCTGGCCGAAACGGATTGCGTCAGGCTGCTCCACATCGCGCTGGCGGCAGCGGCCGCGGCACTCTCGGCGAGAGCATCGCGGTACTCGGCCGGAATCCGCGCCTGCTCCTGCTCGCTGTACTTGCGATAGCTGGCGTAGTACGCCAGGGCAGCATTCAGCGAGTGGGCATCGAGATTGCCCAGGCCGCGCGGATCAATGTCCTGCGTGCCCTTGCTCAAGGCGGTACCGGCGAAGTCCTGGCGCAACAGCGAATCGATGGTGCTGCCCAGCGCCACCACATGCTCCTGTAACGCGAGAGTACCTCCGGGCTGCAGTTGCAGCAGGTTGTCACGGGAACCGGCGGCGGAGATCCACTGGTCGTGGAAGGCCCGCTGCAGCTTGCTGGCCTGGCTGGTTACCCGGGCCTCCGCCGAGGGGCCGAGCAAGTAGGACTGGCGTATGTCGTCGAGCATCGCACGAAAGCCCGGCACGATTTCCTGGGCATTGCCGTGGCTCCAGGCGGCGTTGGTCAGTGCCACCATATTGCGTAGCGCGTCGATCTGCGCCGCGGTCTCTTCCAGCTCCTCGAGGCTGTTGCCCTGCCGTGCCTTGAGTTCGTTCAGGTGCAGCCGCAGGAAGCCGGCTGGGCGCACGAAGTTGTCGGCGAGGAAGAACTGGTCGAGCCAGAGGTTCATCAGGTCGTCGAAGTTGCGCGCCAACTGGCCCTCGCGCGGGCCGGGGTCGACTGGCGCCGGAGCATCGGGAATGCCCTGGCCGAGCACGGACTGCAGGTAGCCTGCATTGCGCAAGGAGCCCGGTTCCAGGGTCAGGCCGTAGGCCTGTCCGCCCAGTTTGCCGAGGGTTTCCAGAGCGTTCTTCGAGGTGCCGGCACGCAGCTCGGTGTACCAGCGGTTGCGCTGCTCGAAGGCCAGTACGCCGTGCGCCAGGTCGCGGGCAGCGACGAAGTTCGGCCATTGCTCGGGGCTGTCGCTCTGTACGTTGGCGCGGCGCTCGCTGCTACGGATGGCGCGCAGCCGGACCAGCTCAGCGGCCTGCGCCTGCTGCAGGGGCACCAGCACTTCCCGGCGGGTCAGGTCGCGCAGTAGTTCATCCATGTGCTCGTCGAAACCGGAGAACCAGGAACTCGGATACACCAGTGAGCTGAAGTGCCAGCGCGGCGCAGCCTGCAGCAGCGCCCAGTAGGCCTGCAGGCGTTGTCGGGCGGCTTCCTCCGGCGATGCGCCGGCCGCCTCGCCTTCGCCCTGCCCACGCTGCATGGCCAGGATGCGCTGCCCCAGCGCCTGCGCCTCGCGGGAATCCACGTGCCACACCCAGAGCATCCCCAGTAGCCAGCAGACGCCAATCACACCAGCCACAGCTCCCAGCACGCGCTGCGAGCGCTGGCGCAGGCGCAGAAGCCGTGGCACGGCCTGGGCCAACCCGCGCTCGGCGAGCAGGCGCGATTGCCAGAGATGCTGGGTGAACAGCAACTGCGCGGGTGCCTCCTCCCGCGCCGAGAGCGCCCAGTCGTCACCACTGGGAGCCATGCGGTACGCGCCGCTGAAGTACAGGCCACGCAAGCGCGGTGCTTCACCCAGCGCATTGCCCTGGAAGACCGGTTCCAGTCGCTGGCGCAGACCTTCGCGCAGACTCTCCAGCGCCTGCGGGAAGCGATACAGCTCCTCGCTCAATTGCCCCTTGAGCACGCCCGCTTCGAGTATCGCCGCCTGCAACGCCTGCAATACCTGGTCGAAGCCTCGCTCCAGGTGCTCGCCCTGCCAGGCCGCATCCGCCTGCAAGGGCGAGGCCCAGCCCAGCGGTCGCTCGCGAACCTCGGCAGGCAGCGCCGCGCGCAGTTCGGCGATTCCATCGAGTTCTTCCAGCCCGGTCACCACCACGTAGACCGGCAGGCTAAGCCCCAGCCGCTGCAACAGGTCGTTGAAGCGTCGACGCAGCTGGATGCTTTCCTGGGCCAGGCTGGCCGGGTCCAGCAGACGCTCCGCCGGCACCGCCCAGATCACGCCATCCAGCGGGCGACGCGGGCGCATCCGCAGCAGCAGGCCGAGCAGACGCCGCCAGGGCTGCAGTGACGACGGCACACCCTCTTCCGGCATGAACAGGGTCTGCGGCACGGCCAGCACGGCCCCGTCCTGATCGGCCCACCAGCGGCCGAACCAGGCCGGGCGGTTCACCGGGGCCAGGCTCCAATCTGCAGCCAGGCGCTCGCCCAGCAGCGGGTCGCCCAGCAGGAGATACCAGGACACGTCGTAGCGATCGGCGACATCGTGGTCCTGCTCCATCTGCCGCACGGTCAGGTAGAAGGCGCGTACCGCTTCGCCGCCCTTGCTGCGCAGCCAGAGGAATCCCGCGACCGCCAGCGCCACCAACAGCAGCAACAGCAGGGCCAGCGCCAGCCAGCCGCTCAAGCCGCCAGCTCCGGGAATGTAGCCGCCCAGGCGAGGTCGAGCAGGGGCGCCAGTTCACCGCGAACGTCGCTCCAAAGCCAATGGCCGAGGACGATGAGCAGAAGGACGCCGGCGACAACCATCAGCGTCAGGCGCAGGCCGTCGGGCAAGGCGCGCCGCAATGGCAGTCGCAGCGGCGCTGCAGCGGCCGGATGCGCCAGGGTCTCCAGCAGCGCTGGCACCTCGGCGTCACGCTGCCAGGCATGGGCGAACAGCGCATGCCGCCACTTCTCATGGAGCGCTTCGCCCTTCGGGCCGCGCAGCTTGCCGTGGAAGCCCAGCAACAGGCATTGCAGGTAGACGTTGGCAAGATCACGAGTGCCCGGTGCGCGGGTGTCCAGCAGGCGATGAATCGCCTGGGGCACGCGCTCGCCGGCATTGCGCGTACCATACAGACGGGATTCCAGCGGCCGTTCCTGCCACCCGGACTGGCCATTCCAGGGGTCGAACAGCAGGCTTTCGTCGAGCAGTGCGACGAAGGCGTAGACCATGCCTTTGACCTGATCGCCGGCGGCATCGCCGACGCTGGCATTGGCGCTGCGCCACAGGCGACGCACTACCGCCTGAGCTTCGTCGGCAACCCGTTCGAGGGTCGCGCTGTCGTCGCCGGTGGATTCGCGCAGGTCTTCCCAGCGCCTGCGCCACTCCAGCCAGGCGCCCTGGAAAGCGCCACTCAGGGGTGCCTCGCCGAACGACGGCGGATAGATCGCCTGACTCCCTTCAAGCATCTTCGCTTCCCTGCCTCAGGCGCCGCTGGCGCCGTCCACGATGAACAGCACGACCTGCCATGGACTGCCACCGCCACTGCCTGCCGCGGCGGCGCGCAGGCACAGGCGCTGGGCGGGATCGAACCAGTCGCCCTCGGCCTGCACCACGAACAGGTGGGTGTCCTCCCCTACGCTGTAGGCGATCTGCTCGGCGCGGCTCATGGGCAGATGTTCCAGGCCGGACATACGCTGCCTGCCCAGTATCGCCAGGCTGGATTCGGAGGCGACGATGCAGCGTGACAGCCACTCGTGCGCCTGCTCCTCGCCACAACCGGGCGGCATGCGCAGGCCGATGACCAGACGCTGTACCGGCGATCGCAGGTCCGGCAGGGCCAGCACGAAGTCATTGCCGACCCGTTCAAATGCCAGACTACGATAGCCCGCGCGTACCCTGCCAAGGGTGACTTCCAGCCACTCGATCACCGGGTTGAAAGTCCGCAGCAGTTCGTTGAAATCGAAGGTCGGGAAGGCCGGAACGCCGCCCAGCGGATCGAGTACGCTCCAGCTGCCGGCCATACCGCACAGCAGGCCATGCAGTTGTGCCGGGCTCGCTGTACCGCTGTAGAGCGAAGCCTCCAGCTCCGGCAGGCGCGCCCACAGCGCCGCCAGCTGGCGGCGGATTTCCTGGCTGTCCTCGGTGTTTTCCGCCTGCTGCGCCTGGCGCAGGCGGCCAGCGAGAAACACGCATTTCTCCCGCGCATGGGCGCACACCGCCACCAGCGCCTGCCCCAGCATCGACGCCGGTGCGATTCGCGGAGTGGGCGCCACGTAAGGCAGGCCGACGAAGCCACCGGCGTCCTTGCCCACGCGCAACAGCGGCAGGCACACCGAGTCGGCGCGCTGGGCTTCGGTCACCAGCCGCAGGGCCGGACGCCAGACGACAACGGGTTCCGGATTCTCGCCACTGGCCAGGTCCGGCACGGCCGGCCCGCTCAGGGATTGCAGGCGACCCTTGAGCGGCAGCACCTGGCCGCCACGGGCGAGCGGGCTGAGTGCGAGGTAGAGGGTGATGCTGGCATCGGGGGAGGCGGCGATGGCGGTCGTTGTGTCGAAGATCAGGGTATCGCCCGGGCTGAGGCTGACCGGCAAGCCATCGGGCAGGATCGCCTCCAGCGCGAGGATACGCACCACGCCGGTGCTCAGGGCGGAAGGGTCCAGATCCAGGTGTTCGAGCCCCCAGAACCAGGGGTTGGCCGCATGGGCCAGGCGCGCGGACAGCACCTCGGCGCGCAGTCCCTGGAGCTGGAAGTGCTGGGGAAGCAGTTGCATCCCTTCGTGCCAACAAACTGCGTCAGGCAGAACTCTCACACCACTCCCCCTTCGACGTCCTGGATTGTCATGGGCCCGCCTGGAAAGGCGGTGGTTCAGTGCTCCTCGGCACTCAGCAGGCGCATCTCCCTGCTGTCGAAACGCAGCCATACGTTGGGCTGCTGATCCAGGCGCATGCGATGGGCGCCGGGAGTGTTATAGCCGGCAAAGACCAAAAGTCCAGAAGCCGGCTTGCCGGCCAGGGGGAAGTCCCTGGCCTCCATGAACTGCCCGGGCACCAGCTCGAGGCTCCACACCGAGAGCTGCTTCTGGTAGTCGCGGCGGTATTGTTCGCGGTCGCTGAACCACTGTTTGGCGCTCATCGCCGAGAGCAGCTTGAGCAGGTCCGCATCCTGTACCGCGACGAAGTCCACGGCGATGGGCGAATCGCCATTGGCCTTGCTCGCGACATCGAGGGTCAGACGGTCGACATCGACCTTCGGGCCGAACCAGGAACAGCCTCCGAGAACTGCCAGGAGCACAGCACAGAGGCAGGCTTTCGTCGACTTCATGAAACGTCCTTGTGGGATGACTGTCAGAGATTAGTTTCGGATTTGCGTTTTCACCAACCTGATCTAGCGTGCTTGGTTAGCTCGTCGATAAACGAGTTCAGATGGGATCGCCAAGGACAGGCCTGTATCGCATTTCCCCTTCCTGTCGTGTGGTCCAGCCAAGGAGCGCGACGACAGCGAGCCCCGCTGCGGCGTGCCCGTCTCCTACGCAGTGGAGTTCGCCAGCATGGCAGAAAGCACGCAGCACAAACTGGACCGAGTGCGTCCGCCTCGGGTCCAGATCACCTACGACGTGGAAATCGGCAACGCCATCGAGAAGAAGGAGCTGCCGCTGGTCGTAGGCATCCTCGCCGACCTCTCCGGCAAGCCCGTCACTCCCCTTCCAAAGCTCGGCGAGCGCCGCTTCACCGAGATTGACCGCGATAACTTCAACGCCGTGCTCTCGTCCATCGGACCGCGCGTGGCGCTTCAGGTCGACAACACGCTGAGCAACGACGGAAGCCGGCTCAATGTCGAGCTGAACTTCAAGCACATCGACGACTTCGACCCGGTCAGCATCGTCAATCAGGTCGTGCCCCTTCGCCGTCTGTTCGAAGCTCGCCAGCGCCTGCGCGACCTGCTCACCAAGCTCGATGGAAATGATGAGTTGGACCAGCTGCTGCAGGACGTGGTGAGCAACACCGAAGGCCTGCAGGAAATCCGCGCAACCCATCCGGTGACCGCCGATGCCGGTGCCGCCAACGACACCGCCCAGGCCGCCGCCGACGAAGGCGAAGCGCCTGCCGAACCGCAAGCCTGATCCCGCCGCCAGGAGAGCACAGCAATGGCCAAACCCAGCTCCGCCGCGGCGCAAGGCGCCGAAGGCAACACCCAGACCCTCGACCTGCTTGACCGCATCATTGCCGACGGCCGCATGGCCCACGACGACAGCCAGCAGGAATACGCCCGCGACATGCTCGCGGAGTTCGCCACCCAGGTCCTCGACGAAGGCATGGCCGTCAGCAAGGACACCGTGGCCATGATCAACGAGCGCATCGGCCGAATCGATGAGCTGATCAGCGCCCAGCTCAACCAGATCCTCCACCATCCGGAGCTGCAGCAACTTGAATCCTCCTGGCGCGGCCTGCACCAGCTGGTGCAGAACAGCGAGACCGGCTCGCGCCTCAAGCTGCGCCTGCTCAACGTCAGCCAGCAGGACCTGCAGAACGACCTGGAGAAGGCCGTCGAGTTCGACCAGAGCGCGCTGTTCAAGAAGATCTACGAAGAGGAATACGGCACCTTCGGCGGGCACCCGTTCAGCCTGCTGGTAGGCGACTACTCCTTCGGCCGCCATCCGCAGGACATCGCCCTGCTGGAAAAACTCTCCAACGTCGCCGCCGCGGCCCACGCGCCCTTCATCGCTGCGGCCAGCCCTCGCCTGTTCGACATGGGCAGCTTCACCGAGCTGGCGGTGCCGCGTGACCTGAGCAAGGTCTTCGAGAGCCTGGAGCTGATCAAGTGGCGCTCGTTCCGCGAGAGCGAGGATTCGCGCTACGTCTCCCTGGCCCTGCCGCGCTTCCTGGTGCGCCTGCCCTACGGCCCGGAAACCCTGCCGGTGGAAGGCATGAACTTCGTCGAGGACGTGGACGGCACCGACCACGCCAAGTACCTCTGGGGCAACGCGGCGTGGGTCCTGGCCCAGCGCATCACTGAAGCCTTCAGCAAATACGGCTGGTGCGCGGCGATCCGCGGCAGCGAAGGCGGCGGCGCCGTCGAAGGCCTGCCGGCTCATACCTTCCGCACCCAGGCGGGCGACCTGTCGCTCAAGTGCCCGACCGAAGTGGCGATCACCGACCGCCGCGAGAAGGAACTCAACGACCTGGGCTTCATCGCCCTGTGCCACAAGAAGAACACCGACCTCGCCGTGTTCTTCGGCGGCCAGTCGACCAACAAGCCGCGCCAGTACAACACCAACGAGGCCAACGCCAACGCTCGGCTCTCGGCGATGCTGCCGTATGTGCTGGCGGCCTCGCGCTTCGCCCACTACCTGAAGGTGATCATGCGCGACAAAGTGGGCAGCTTCATGACCCGCGACAACGTGCAGACCTACCTCAACAACTGGATCGCCGACTACGTGCTGATCAACGACAACGCCCCGCAGGAGATCAAGGCGCAGTACCCGCTGCGCGAGGCGCGCGTGGATGTCAGCGAGGTCGCCGGCAAGCCCGGGGTCTACCGTGCCACGGTGTTCCTGCGCCCGCACTTCCAGCTCGAGGAACTGACCGCCTCGATCCGCCTGGTCGCCAGCCTGCCGCCGCCGGTCGCCGCCTGAGCCAGGGGGCCGCCCTTTCGGGCGGCCCCTTCACCTGATCCCCCTCTTTCAAGCTGCGGAGTTTTCCAACATGGACGCGATACTTCTCGACCTGGGCGACGACATCAAGGGCGACAGCCTGCTGGCCGGCTTCGAAAACAAGATCGAAATCATGTCGTACAGCCACAACGTCGCCATGCAGGTGACCAACGATGTCAGCAACTCGGAGCGCACCTCCGGCAAGCCGCACATCGGCGAATTCACCCTGACCAAGTTCGTCGACACCTCGACCCCAACGCTCAACGAATACTGCTGCTCCGGCAAGGCCATCCCCTCCGCCACCCTGACCATCGGCCGCAACGCCGCCGAGGGCGACGGCAAGATCATGCCGTTCATTACCTACACCCTGGACAACGTCGTGCTGTCGAACGTCAGCGTCAGCGGTGGCGCCGGTGGGAAGCCGGTGGAAACCCTGTCGCTGAACTTCACCAAGATCAAATGGGAGCTCACCGCGCAAAAGGACGACGGCAGCAAGGAAGGCACCGCCGCGTCGACCTGGGACCTGGCCGCCAACAAGCTGGCCAGCTAAGGCAGCCCGGCCTTGCACGGCATCGCACGGCCACCGTTGCTGGACCGCCTCTCCGAAGCCGGAGAGGCGGAACCGGCCTTCGACCAGCGCGCCCTGGCGGCTTCGGTCGCGCAGGAACTGTCGCGCCTGCTCAACAGCCGCAGCCCTGCCGGCAACGGTGTTGGCATCCTGGCCTACGGCATTGCCGACTGGACGGCCCTGCAGGCCCGCCGCGAGGCTGACCGCCTGCACCTGGCACGGGAAATCCGCCGGGCGGTTGCTCGCTTCGAGCCGCGCCTGGGGCTGAGCGAAGTGGTGGTCGACGCCGATCCGCAGCATCCGCAGCGCCTACGCGTGCGCCTGCTCGGCAACCTGCGCCAGGGCGCCGACCGCGCGCCATTGCTGTTCGAACTCATCCCCGTTGGCGGAACACTGGAAGTACGCCATGAGCGACTCGATTGATGCCGAACTGCTGGACTACTACCAGCGCGAACTGACCTGGTTGCGCCACGCCGGCGCCGGTTTCGCGGCGCGCTACCCCAAGGTGGCACGGCGGTTGGAACTGGGCCCCGGTGAGTGCGGCGACCCCCACGTCGAGCGTCTGCTGGAAGGCTTCGCCCTGCTTGCCGCACGGCTGCAGAGACGCCTGGACGACGACTACGCGCAGTTCAGCGACGCCCTGCTGGAGCAACTCTATCCCCTTGCCCTGCGACCCCTGCCCTCCTGCGCCGTGGTGCGCTTCGAGCCGGACCCGGCCAAGGGCAAGCTGAGCGCCGGCTTCCACCTGCCGCGCGGCACCCCGTTGTTCGTCAGTGTGCCGGGCCAGGAGCGCATCGAACTGCCTGAAGAACTTCGCGGCCAGACCCTGCACTGGCGCACCACCGACGAAGTCACCCTGTGGCCATTGCGCATCGAGGAAGCGGTGCTGCTCGGCGCCGAGGAAGCCCAGGCCGCCACCGGCAGCGCCGGCGTGCGTGGCGCCCTGCGACTGGACCTGCGCTGCCTCGACAAGGACGGCTGGGCTGCACTGGACATCGATAGCCTGCGTATCCACCTGGCCGCCAACCCCATCGCCAAGGCCGCCCTCTACGACCTGCTCGGTGCCCATGCCTGCGGCCTCATCGCCGAGGCCGAGGGCGCCGAACCGCAACGCCTCCCCGGCCTGCCGCAACGGGTCGGCTTCGTCGCCGAACAGGCCCTGCTGCCGGAGGATGAGCGCGTGCAGCCCGGCTTGCGCCTGCTCGCCGAATACTTCTCCTTCCCCGACAAGTTCGCCTTCTTCGACCTGCCGCTCCAGGGCCTGCGTGCCAGCGGCGAGCAGCTCTACCTCTACATCCTTTTCGACCGCCCCGCGCCCGCCCGCCTGACCCTGCAAGCCAGCGACCTGGCGTTGGGCTGCGTACCGGCGATCAACCTGTTCCCACGCACCTCCGAGCCGCTACGGCCGGACGGCACGCGCAGCGAGTACCGCCTGATCGCCGACGCCCACCGCGAGAACTCGGTGGAGATCCACAGCATCCGTTCCCTGCGCGCCAGCACCCCCCTTGGCGTGGTCGAGGTCGCGCCCTACCACGGCACCCAGCACCGCCCCGGCGCGCTCGGCCTCTACTGGCACGCACGGCGGGTCGAGGGCATGACTCCCAACCGACGTGGCAGCGACCTGTTGCTGACCCTGGTAGACGCCGGCCTGCAACCCCTTGAAGAAACGCCCCAGTACAGCCTCAGCGCGGAGCTGCTGTGCACCAACCGCGGCCTGGCCGAGTACCTGCCGGCCGGCACCGAGCTGGCCTTCGAGCGCCCCGGCCCGGTGGCCCGCGCCAGCCTGCTGCGCGCACCGAGCCGGCAATGCCAGCCAGCTCTGGATGGCCCTTCACGCTGGCAGCTGGTCTCGCAGCTCACGCTCAATCACCTGTCGCTGGTGGAAGGCCCGCAAGCCCTCGATGCCCTGCGGGAAATCCTCGCGTTGCACGAATTCAGCGAAGACAAGCTGGCCGCCCGGCAGATCGAAGGGCTGGTCCGGCTGGACTGCGCGCGCGTGGTCGACCACGTCGGCAGCGATGCCTGGCGCGGTTGGCGCAACGGCTTGGAAGTTCGCGTGCACCTCGAACGCCAGGCCTTCGTCGGTGCCAGTGCGGTGCTGTTCGGCACCGTGCTCGCGCAGTTCTTTTCGCTCTACGCCAATGCCAACCGCTTCGTGCGTACGGTGCTGGTGCAATCGGACCAGGAGATTTGCCGATGGCAACCCCAGGCCGGCCAGCCCATCACTCTCTGAGCCGGCGCCTGCGCGCCGAGCCGCACCGCTTCGAGTGGCTGCAGGCCCTGCTGCTGCTCGAGCATGAGCGGCCCCAGGCCACGCCGCTGGGCCACGGCAGCCGCCCGGACGCCGAAGCGCTGCGCCTGCGCGGCCCGCTGACGCCAGTATTCGCCCCCAGCCAGATCGACGCACTGGAAGACGAGGACGGCCGGCCGCTGCTGAGCACCTCCATCTTCGGCCTGGGCGGAGCCGACGGCGCCCTGCCCTACGCCTACCAGGAATGGCTGCAGCAACGCGCCCGGCAGAAGGATCACGCGCCCGCCGAATTCCTCGACCTGTTCCAGCACCGCCTGCTCAGCCTGCTCTACCGGGTATTGCGCAAGCACCGGCTGGCCGTGGGCTTCCAGCCCCCCGCCGCCGCGCCCCTGCGCCGCCCGTTGCGTGCCCTGGTGGGCCTGCTGCCAGCAGGCCTGCATGAGCGCGGTGCGCTGCCCGATGCCAGCGTGCTCGCCCGCAGCGCGCACTTCTCCGGCAGTCGGCGCTCGCTGGCCGGCTTCGCCGCCATGCTCCGCGAGCAATTCGGCCTCCCCGCCGAGTGCGAAGCCTATGCCGGCGCCTGGCGCGAGATTCCCCTGGCCCGCCGCAGCGTGCTGCAACGCGGCGGCGCCAACCTGGGCCTTGGCCGTGACGCCATCGCCGGCACCCGTGTGTGGGACGAACACGCCGGTTTCCATCTGCGCCTCGGCCCGCTGGACGAAGCCGCGGCTCGGCACTTCTTCCCGGACGGCATCGCCTATCCGCTGCTGGCCCACCTCTGCGCATTGTACTTCGGCCCCGACCTGGACTGCCGGCTACGTCTGCTGGTGCGCGCCAGCGGGCCGCTGGCCCTGGGACGTGGCAATGGCCCGAGACTGAACTGGAACACCGGCCTGCGTCGCAGCGGCGGCGCCGTACAACCCATCGACCTGACCCTGCGCCACGCGGAGATGCCCTGATGGACCTCGCCAGCCTGATCGGCCGCCTCAATCCCGAATCCCGCCGCGCCCTGGAGCGCGCCGCACAGCGCTGCCTGCAACGCACCCACCACTACGTCGAGATCGAACATCTGCTGCTGGAACTGCTGGACATCGACGGTGGCGATCTCTCCCGGCTGCTGCCACGCTTCGGCCTCGAGCGCGACCAACTGGTGGGCGAGATCAACACCGCGCTGGAGCTGTTCCGCATCGGCAGCACGCGTACCCCGGCGCTGTCGCCGCAGACCATCGGCCTGCTGGAAGACGCAGTGGTGCAGGCCAGCGTGCTCGGCCAGCCGGCGATCCGCTCCGGGCTGCTGCTGCTCGCCCTGCTCGACCGCGAGGAGCGCCGCGCCCTGCTGCTCAACAGCGCCTCGTCGCTGCTGCGCATTCCCCACGAGACGCTGCGGGAGAAACTCCTAGAGTGGACCGAAGGCTCCCGCGAGCAGCCCCCCGGCGCACGCACCCCGGCCAAGGCCGCACCCAACAGCGCACCAGTCCAGGACAGTGTGCTCGACCAGTACACCCTGGACATCACCGCCGACGCCCACGCCGGGCGCATCGACCCCATAGTCGGGCGCGACGGCGAGATCCGCCAATGCGTGGACATCCTCCTGCGTCGCCGGCAGAACAACCCGATCCTGGTCGGCGCACCCGGTGTCGGCAAGACCGCCGTGGTGGAAGGCCTGGCCCTGCGCATCGCCGCCGGCGAGGTGCCGCCGCCCCTGCAAGGCGTGGTGCTGCGCGTCCTCGACCTCGGTCTGCTGCAGGCCGGCGCCGGGGTCAAGGGCGAATTCGAACAGCGTCTGAAAGGTGTGATCGACGCGGTGCGCAGCAGCGAGCAGCCGATCATCCTGTTCATCGACGAGGCCCACACCCTGATCGGCGCCGGCGGCTCGGAAGGCGGCAGCGACGCCGCCAACCTGCTGAAGCCGGCGCTGGCCCGTGGCGAGCTGCGTACCCTGGCCGCCACCACCTGGCTCGAATACAAGAAGTATTTCGAGAAGGACCCGGCACTGGCCCGGCGCTTCCAGCTGGTGCAGGTCGAGGAGCCCGACGAGGCCACCGCCGTTGACATGCTGCGCGGCGTCGCCGCCAAACTCGAACAGCACCACGGCGTGCAGGTACTGGACGTGGCCATCCAGGACGCGGTGAAGCTCTCGCACCGCTACATCTCCGGCCGCCAGTTGCCGGACAAGGCCATCAGCGTGCTGGACACCGCCTGCGCCCGCGTCGCCCTGGCCCAGCACGACGTGCCGCCGGCCCTGGAGAACCTGCGCCACCGTGAATTGGCAGTGGAGGAAGAGCTGCAACGCCTGCGCCGCGAACAGGCCACCGGCCTGGACCACAGCGCGCGCATCACCGGCCTGGAGCAGGAGTCAGTGGACAACCTTTCGGCCATCCGCGCCCTGGAAAAACGCTGGGGCGAGGAGCGCGAAGCCGTGCGCGAGCTGCTGCAATCACGCCGCGAACTGCTGACCCTGAGCGAGAGCGCCGACGCCGCCAAACCCGACGAGGAACTCGACGGCCGCATCGACCACCTGGCCGCCGAACTGGCGCGCCTGGAAGCCGGCCTCGATGCCATCCGCGAGGACGATCCGCTGGTGCCCGAGCAGGTCGACTCGAAGACCGTCGCCGCAGTAATCGCCGGCTGGACCGGCATCCCGGTGGGCAAGATGCTCGCCGACGAAGCCCACGCCATCCGCACCCTGGCGCAGCGCATGGGCCAGCGGGTGATGGGCCAGGAAGCCGCGCTGGGCACCATCGCCCAACGCATCCAGGCCTACCGCGCCGGGCTCACCGATCCGGCCAAGCCGGTCGGCGTGTTCCTCCTGCTCGGCCCCACCGGCGTGGGCAAGACCGAGACCGCCTACGCCCTGGCCGACGCCCTCTACGGCGGCGAGCGCAACCTCATCAGCATCAACCTTTCCGAGTACCAGGAAGCCCACACCGTCAGCCAGCTCAAGGGCGCCCCGCCAGGCTACGTCGGCTACGGCACCGGCGGCGTGCTCACCGAAGCCGTGCGCCGCCGCCCCTACTCGGTGGTGCTGCTGGACGAAATCGAAAAGGCCCACCCGGACGTGCTGGAAGCCTTCTACAACGTCTTCGACAAGGGCGTGATGGAAGACGGCACCGGCCTGGTGGTGGATTTCAAGAACACCGTGATCCTCGCCACCAGCAACGTCGGCGCCGAGCTGCTGCAGGACACCCCACCCGAACAGATCGCCACGCCCACCTTCGACGAACGTCTGCGCAAGGTGCTCCTGCAAGCCTTCCGCGCCGCCTTCCTCGCGCGCATGACCGTGGTGCCCTACCGGCCGCTGGAGGAAACGACGCTGGAAGGCATCGTGGTCGCCAAGCTGGAGAAACTGCGCGAGCGCTACAAGGCGGCGACTGGCAAGCAATTCGATTTCGACCAGGCAATCGTCAAGGCAGTGCTCGCAAAGTGCAGTTCAGCGGGAGCGCGGGATATCGAGAATGTGTTGATGGCGGAAGTGACAGGGAAGTTGGCGGAGTGGGTGTTGGAGTAGATCAAAATAGCCAATAACGCGGCGCGAAAAAGAACATTCAAGACAGGAGAATAGACATGCCTGGCTACGACATCATCAAGGAACTAAATTTCCTTCTCACCGAGAAGAAAAAGGATCAGCCACGCGAAATATTGGTCAACAAGCAACAACTGGAAAATGACCGACATGACTACGGCATCATCTATGATCTACTCGAAAATCGAGATGCCTTTATCACTGCCATCAACGAACTTTCAAAAGAGCTCTGGACCAATTATCGGATCATCACAAATCAGGTCACTCGATTCTATCAGCCCATCCACTGCCCTCCAGGAAATCTATTTACCAGGGCACTGGGAATGACCGCCCGAGCCTGCAACTTCACTTTTCAGCAAGGATTATCGGCGGATACCGACTTTAACTCGGTCCCCATCGGCGTGAAGTTGACCGGCGGCGACCCTTATATTGGCTATCTGATTCGACGGAAGCTATTCTGGAAAGACAGTATATCGGCGGATCATGGCGAGCACAGCCACAGCATACAGTGGCTAGCTATAGCAAGGCGACTCAACGGACAAACAATCTCTCCTATCGACGACCTCTACTCCAGGGTTGTCGATTACTGGACAATGAAAAAGACGGACAATATCAATCTTTGGCAATTTCTTGTGGACTGCTTCCCCCTTGATGGAGGTGGCGCACGCGACCCGGACACGCGACTCGTCACAAACAGCTTTAGATCACCGAATAACATTACGCGACACCTGATAAGCTACCCTCGCTTTCAGCCAAGGGAAAACCACTTCATTTCAAATTACCTATGCATGCGCTATGCAAATCGAAATTGGGCAACAGCAGTAAATCAAAACACCCCTACTGCAAAAGTAAAATTTGCAAATATCAAGGTAGACGACTCAACCCAGACAGACTGGAAACGAAGTGAATTCGCCACGGCCAGGCTCATTCGGAAACAAATAAGCGACGACAACCGCTTTTCAGATCGAACACTTCATGAAGTGGTTTTTCACGACACACCTGGATATCTTTACATGACATCACCCTAATACCACACGCACAAGAGCAACAACACACTGACAAAGGCATGCCATGACAGTAAAACAGGTGATATTCGACAAATCGCAAACTTTTGACGTCATGATCAACGACAACTGTTTCACTTACGCGTGTGCACTTTTCGGCTTTCTACCCGGCGACTATGAAAGCCAAGCACACACGGTCAGACGAGAGTGCATATCTACAGCCATGCTAATAAACTGCAGCTACCAGTGCCAACGCCCGGCCAATGCGAACGCCGCCTACGACTTGGTCATTGGCAACGCTCTGGGCAGCACACCCAATCGCTACATAGATTTAAAAACTGAATATGTAGGGAAATACTTGCTTTCCGAAGATGAGAATAATGACATCGACATACTTAGCGAATCATCCGAAGGCCAACTCGAATACTCTATAACAACCGCCATTTCCAAAGAGGAAAGAGACAACATAATCTGTTTATTTGACATCTCCTACCTATTCGAATCGCACAAATCATTTGCCAAAGAAATCATCGCCAATCGTGCAATGGTCCTCAACTACGACCTGATCGGAGAAACCATAAGACTCTGCGATTTTGGCACCTATTTGAAGATTAAAAAATCATAAAACCGTGCAATTCATAACTTTCCCTCCAAGAGCACAATATGAGCAAGAAACTTACAATGGAACACAGCGACTCGTTCAGACTCTCGACGCTCGGCCTTTCCGAATTCAGCAACTGATCGAGATACGCCATGCCTAGTCCCATTGATGCCACCACCAGCCTTCTATTCAAGGCGTCGGTGCTGTCGGACCTCTATCCGCAAATGGTCACAGGACGGGAAGCGTTGAATGAATTTTTCCACTTACAACTAATGGGCATCAGCAGCACCTCACTCAGCCTATTCGGCGCCGTAACCTCCCACATCACCACCAGCCTGCGCCACGACGACCAGCAGCGCCCCCTCGACGCCCTCGTCGCCGCAATCCACCAACTCCCCGCCGACGCCACCGCCGAGCGCTACCAGCTCGTCCTCCGCCCCTGGCTCTGGTGGCTGACCCTGGCCAGCAACAACCGCGTATTCCAGAACCTCGCCACCAGCGACATCGTCACCACGATATTCAAGGCCCATGGCTTCACCGACTTCAAGCTGTCGCTGACCGGCAGCTATGAGCCCCACGAGTACTGCGTGCAGTACGCCGAGAGTGATTTCGCCTTCGTCTCGCGGCTGCTGGAGGAGGAAGGCATCTTCTGGTTCTTCACCCACGAAGAGGGCAAGCACACGCTGGTGCTGGCGGACAGCAACGACGCCTTCCCGCCCATCCCCAACGGGCCGAAGGTGGCGTACGTGGGCCAGGAGATCGGCGTACGCGAACTGCATGGCATTCGCTCGGCACAGTACTGCCTGCAGGCGGTGGCCGGGACCTACAGCGCTACTGACTATGAGTTCACCACACCCGCTACTTCGCTCTATTCCCAGGCCCAGGCGGAAGCAGGGCCACGCGCGCAATACGAACACCCCGGGGGCTATACCGCCAAGGCGCGGGGCGATGCGCTGACCAAGCAGCGCGTGGACGGCCTGCGCAGCCAGGAGAAGCGGCTGATCGGCGAGAGCGACTGCCGCTGGCTGGTGCCGGGGCACTGGTTCACCCTGACCGGACATGACGACGCCAGCCTGAACATCGACTGGGTGCTGACCTCGGTGACCCACGAGGCCGACCACGAGCATTACCGCAATCGCTTCGAGGCCATCCCCAAGTCCACTGCCTACCGTCCTCCCCGCACCACGCCCAAGCCGCGCATGCACACCCAGACCGCCAAGGTGGTGGGCAAGGCCGGCGAGGAAATCTGGACCGACCAGTACGGCCGCATCAAGATTCAGTTCCCCTGGGACCTCGACGGCAAGAACGACGAGGCCTCGTCCTGCTGGGTGCGCGTGGTGCTGCCCTGGAGCGGCAAGGGCTTCGGCATGCAGTTCATCCCGCGCATTGGCCAGGAGGTTATCGTCACCTTCATCGATGGCGACCCGGACCGTCCGCTGGTCACCGGTTGCGTCTACAACGGCGACAACGCCCTGCCCTATGCGTTGCCGGACAACCAGACCCAGTCCGGCATCAAGACCAATTCCTCCAAGGGTGGCGGCGGCTTCAACGAGCTGCGCTTCGAGGACAAGAAGGACGCCGAGGAAGTCTTCCTGCAGGCGCAGAAGGACATGAAGGTGAACGTGCTCAACGACAGCACCGCCACCATCGGCCACGACGAGACGCTCACGGTGCAGAACGCCCGCACCCGTACGGTGAAGGAAGGCGACGAAACCATCACCCTGGAAAAGGGCAAGCGCAGCGTGACCATCCAGACCGGAAGCGACACGCTGGACGTGAAGGACACGCGCACCGTGAAGGTCGGCGCCGACCAGACCCACAGCACTGGCGGTAACTACAGCCACCAGGTGAGCGGCAACTTCGAGCTGACGGTGGACGGCAACCTGACCATCAAGGTCAGCGGCACCCTGACCCTGCAGAGCGGCGGCAGCCTGACGCTGAAGACCGACGCCGATCTCGCCGCCCAGGCCGGCACTTCTGTGACCAGCAAGGCAGGCACGACCCTGACCAACCAGGCAGGCACCTCGCTCACCAACAAGGCCGGCACCACCCTGACCAACGATGCTGGCGTCAGCCTTACCAACAAAGCCGCCGCCGAGCAGACGGTGGACGGCGGCGGCATGCTGACCCTCAAGGGCGGCCTGGTGAAGGTCAACTGAGGACAACGACATGGCCAACAGCGGAACCCTCGACCTCAAGCGCGGCGACAGCACCCTGCAGGGCCGCCTGCAGGACGGCGGGCTGGAAGGCCCGCTGCGCATCAGCGAGCGTGGGCGCCCGCAGGCCAGCCTGGACTACCGCGACGGCGAACTGCACGGCACCAGCACGCTCTACTACCCCAACGGCCAGGTCAGTGCGCAGTTGCCCTACGTACGCGGGCGCCTGCAGGGCGAGGCGCGCTTCTTTGCGGCCGAAGGCTGGCTGCAGCGCAAGGTGGGTTACCACGACGGGCTGATGCACGGCGAGGCCTGTAGCTATCTCGCCGACGGCACGCTTGCCGAGCAGGCCTTCTACCGCGAGGGTGTACAGGAGGGCCCGTTCCGCCGCTTCCACGGCAACGGCCAACTGGCGCAGGAGGCACGCTACGTGAAAGGTGCGCCACTGGATCAGCCACGCGCCTATGCCGAGGACGGTCGCCCGCTGGACGAAAACGGCAAACCCATTTCGCGACTGCGCTGGTGGCTGGGCAACCGCGGCGAGGCCAGCGAGGCCTGATCCGAATCAGGGAATCAGCATCTGCACCTGGCCGGGAAACACCACCTTGATCGCCCCGCCCCAGGTGCACATTAGCGTTCCGTTGGCGTCCAGCGCAGGCATGCCGCCCAGCAGCATCGTAGGCGGACCGCCAGGTATCCACGGCGCTGCGGTGGCCGGTATGCAGGGCATTGGCGTCAGTACCCCGAGGGCGGCTGCAGTAGCGGCGGCCACCGTCGGGTTGGCTGGGCTGGAGCACATATCGAAGGGCAAGATATTCAGCAGAGGGATGTGATCCTGCAGGTTGGCTGCCGGCATACCGCCGGTCAGGGTGCGATTGACCGGCAGTACGTTGAGCACCGACGGAGCAACACCGAAACTGCATTGCAGCGTCGCGCCGCTGCAGACCTGGGGACAGCCCATGGAGTCACCTCGCCTGCCTTCGCCTGGCAAGCCTTCCTTCGTGTCGCAGTTGAGGATGAGTGGGTCAAATATAGCCCTTCCAAGCGCCAACGCTTGCGACAGATAGATTAGCTGGCGCTATTGCATGACGGCAGATGTGGGTCGGTAGCGGCTTCTCGCCAGGGGCAGCAATCGGCCGATTCTGTTGAAAAAGGCGGTTCTGCGGCAGCCAGCCGGACAACTGAGCCCGCTTTCGAAGTGGCTGCAAGCCACTTCAAGTTGCCTTTCGGCGTTGCACTGAGCGTTCGGGCTCAGGTTTGAGGGTTAATTCGAGGGTTTCTGCTCGCAGCAGGCGTAACTAGCCTGTGAGCGGTGGCCCTTGAGGCAAAAGCTTGGCCATGCGGCGCAGATTCTGCACTGTCGCGGCCAAGGTGAATTCGTCAGTCGCTCCCGTCAGGCCACGCAGTCGTAAACGGTCGAGTTTCATGATCCGTTTGAGGTGGGCGAAAAGCATCTCCACCTTCTTTCGTTCGCAGCGAGAGACGAGGTATTCCGGTGTCTTGGCGATGCGTCGAGCTACGTCACGGGCGGCCTCATGGATGCTGCGAACGATCTTCCGATTCGGTGTGTTGGGGCAGCACTTTTCTTTCAACGGACAGGTGGCGCAGTCGGTTTGGCTGGAGCGGTAGATGATGGTGTTGGCCTTGGTCACGCGCGACCTTTGCTGAGTGAAGGCGCGCCACTGACTGCGTAGCGGTTTGCCGGCCGGGCAGCGGTATTCATTGGCCTCCGGATTCCAGAGGAAGTCGTTACTGGAGAGGCTGTCGTCCTTGCGCTCGGTCTTGTCCCACACCGGCACATGCGGCTCGATGTTCTTTTCTTCGACCAGCCAGGCCAGCATCGGGGCAGTGCCGTAGGCGGTGTCCCCGATGAGGCGTTCCGGCGTGAGGTCGAACTGCGCTGCGACACGCTAGACCATCATCCTGGTCGAATCGACTTCGGCGGTACGGTGCGCCGGAGTCGCCTCCACATCCATGATCACGCCGTACTCAGTATCGATCAGGTAATTCGTGGAGTAGGCAAAGAAGGCTGGGCCGCCTGGTGCAGCAGTCCAACGGGACTGAGGATCGGTGAGAGAGATTTTCTTGGGAAGAGCTTCAGCCAGCGCCTCGTGATCAAGGGCTTCGAGGTACTCACGCACGGCGCGGCTGCTGAGCTTTGGATCGCTCCAATCGACCTCATCACCCGCCACCCCACGTTGCCGGCTGGCATCAGCCTTGATGATGCTGGCGTCGACAGCGAAGCCTTCGCCTTTGATCAGGCCGGCCGCCATGCAGCGCCGAAGCACCTCATTGAACAACCAGCGGAATAGGCCACTGTCACGAAAACGGCCATGGCGATTCTTCGAGAAAGTCGAGTGATTGGGTACTTCGTCTTCCAGACCCAGCCGGCAGAACCAGCGATAGGCCAGGTTTAAATGCACCTCTTCGCACAGCCGTCGCTCGGAACGGATGCCGTAGCAGTAGCCAACGACCAGCATGCGCACCATCAACTCCGGATCGATCGAGGGGCGTCCGATGGGGCTGTAGAAGTCGGCCAGGTGGGCACGCAGATCGCTGAGATCCAGGCACTGGTCGATGCTGCGCAAGAGGTGTTGGGACGGAACGTGGTCTTCCAGATTGAACGAGTAGAACAGGCGCTGCTGTCCACTCGGTAGCTGTCCCATCATGCTGTTCGCCCCCGCGCTCGCTGACAGAGCAATTCTGCCGGCGACATAGGTGGGCAGCTACTTTTTCAACAGAATCGGCTGATAGCCATCGGCCAGGCGATCTTCGGCGACAACCTGTTCGGTGCTCGCATCGCCTCCGCCGCGACAACCGCCGCTACCCTGGGCTTGATATCCCTGCTGGCCCGCCGCTTGTGGAACGACCCCTGGAAAACCTGGACGGCGTGCCTGCTCTATATGAGTTACGGCCTGGCCGCCGGACAGGCGGGTTACGCCAACATCGATCCCCAGCTCACTCTCTGGATCACGCTCAGCCTGGCCTCGGCCTGGCATGCGCTGGAGGGCGAAAATCCGCGCGAGCGCTGGACGGGCTGGTGCCTGCTGGGCGTGGCCTGCGCCATGGGCTTCATGACCAAGGGTTTCCTGGCCTGGCTGCTGCCGGTAATCGTGGTGATGCCCTACGCGATTCTGCAACAGCGCTGGCGCGAACTGCTCAAGGGCGGACCGCTGGCAATTCTGCTGGCCGTCTTGCTCAGCCTGCCCTGGGCGCTTGCGGTGCATCAGCGCGAAGCGGATTTCTGGCAGTTCTTCTTCTGGAACGAACACATCCGCCGCTTCGCCGGCACCAAGGCGCAGCACGCCGCGCCCTTCTGGTTCTTCGTGCCGATGCTGTTCGCTGGTGCCCTGCCCTGGGCCCTGCTGGTGGCGCCCAGCCTACGGCGCGCCTGGCGCGAGAAAAAGGAGCGGCGCAGTGCCTTCCTCTCCCTCTGGTTTGCCATGCCTTTCCTGTTCTTCAGCCTCAGCAAGGGCAAGCTGCCGACCTACATACTGCCGTGCTTCGTGCCGTTGGCCCTGTTGATGGCCAACACCCTGGTCGACAAGCTTCGGCAAAGGGATGTGTTCGCACTCAGCGGCAACGGGTTGTTCAACCTGGTCACGGGCTGCCTGGCCTTGCTCTGCCTGCTGATCGTGCAGGTCGTGCATCCGATTTATATCGGCCAACCTCTGCAGCTGACGCTGGCAGTGCTGGTCTGCACAGCATGGGCCGCCTGTGGCTTCGCCCAATGGATGCGCCCGACGCGGCACTGGTTCGCGCCGGCCCTGGGGTTGTGGGTGCTGATCGCCCTGCTGCCGGCGGCGATGCCGTTGTCCGTGGTCGATAACAAGATGCCCGACCAGTTTATCGCCCGGCATCTGAGCGAACTGAAGGGCTCGAAGAGTCTCCTGAGCAATGAACTGGGGGCCGCGTCGGCACTGGCGTGGCGACTCGATCGCAGCGACGTGACGCTGCTCGATGTGCAGGGTGAGCTGCAGTACGGCCTGTCCTATGCCGACGCCGAGGATCGCAAGGTCACTTCGGAGGCTGTCGGACGCTGGCTGGCCGAGCGCTCACAGAAAGGCCCGGTCGGGATAGTCCTGGATCTGTCCGGCAAGTCCGGGGGCGCGGCACCCTCCTGGATTCCGCCGGGTGCCGACGTGTTCCGGGAAAACAACCTGCTGATCGTCATTACCCGGCCCTGACGGCTCAAAGCACCCATGGCACGGGGCTTTCAGACGTATATCGGCATGAAATCATGGAAGTCAGCGTAACGCGTTACCATTTCTCGACATCATTTAAGGTAACGCGTTACAGGACGTTTCCGCGCTGGAGCCCCGCAGCGCCTAGTCGGCCAGATCCGCCAGAACGACCTTCAGGCGCTCCAGGATTGCCGGCGTGCACGCCTGCATCGGCTCTCGTACTTCATTGGCGATCAAACCCTGCAGGGCCAGCGCGCCTTTCACCGCCGCAGGATTCGGCTCGGCAAAGGCAGCCTGCATCCAGGGCAGGAGTCGGTAGAAAGTGCGGCGCGCGGCGGTCACATCTCCCTGTCCCATCTCCCGGTGCATCTGCACATAGAGATCGGCGCGAACGTGGGATGACGCCGAAATTGCCCCGGCACCGCCCAGGCAGAGGTTAGTGAATATCTGCAGGTCTTCCCCGGTGAGTACCGCGACCTGGCCGTCGGCGATCAGCGCCAGGGTCGTTTCCACATCCCCCGCGCAATCCTTGATCGCTATGATGTTCGGGTGGCGCACGATGCGGCGCAGCGTCTCGCGCTCGATGCGCACGCCAGTGCGGTACGGGATGTCGTAGAGCACGACCGGGACACTGGCGGCGTCGGCAACGGTGCGGAAAAAGGCTTCCAGCCCAGCCTGGGACGGTCGGATGTAGTACGGCGCCGGCACCAGCACGCCCGCCAGCGGACGGCGCTGGATGTCCTGCAGGAAGGCCAGCAGTTCACGCTGATTGTTGCCCGCCAGCCCCATGATCACCTGCTGCGCGGGCACCCACTGCAAAACGGCGTCGAGCACTTCGAGCTGCTCTTCATGGCTCAGCGCGGCAGCCTCGCCCGTGGTGCCGCAAACCACGAAGCCCGCGACGCCCTGTTCCAGCAGCTGCGCCACCACCCCCTGCAGCGCCGGGTAATCGACTGCGCCATCACGAAAGGGTGTGACCAGCGCCACCCAGATCCCACGAAAATTCGACATGCAAAAACTCCTGTTGGCTGACCGTCGGGTCGCCGTCAGGGAGGGTGCGGGAATCAAGCGGGAGGGAGGTTCGACCTTGCGCCTTGTGTCCTGTCAGCCCATCTGACGGGACAGCGCCCCGGTCAAATGAGCGACTGTTTCTTCGATTTCTTCGCAACGACAACGCACGCGCAGGCCCGGGCAAGGAAGCCCGAAGCGAAAAGCGAGTGGTTGAAGATGGAAAACATGAAAGCTCTCTTATCCAAGATAAGGTTGCGTGAAATGTCTGACCGATACTGCTGAAGGAACGGGAGAGCTGTCAACTCCCCCGCTTCGCTTTGCGTGTCCGCAGGCGTTGCTGATCAATCCTTTCCGCAGCGGCTCTCATCGTGCTGCAGGCTGGCCTGGCTCACCTGACTGCCCGGCGGAACACTGCGGGTCAGCCAGACATTGCCGCCAATGGTCGAGCCCTTGCCGATGGTCACGCGGCCGAGAATGGTGGCACCAGCGTAGATCACCACTTCGTCTTCGACGATCGGGTGACGCGGCTCGCCCTTGTGCAGCTGGCCCGTTTCGTCGGAGGTAAAGCGCTTCGCGCCCAGGGTCACCGCCTGATAGATGCGTACCTGTTTACCGATGATCGCGGTTTCTCCGATCACCACGCCGGTGCCATGGTCGATGAAGAAACTGCTGCCGATCTGCGCGCCTGGGTGGATGTCGATGCCAGTCGCCGAGTGCGCGAGCTCCGAGATGATTCGCGCCAGCAGCGGCAGACCGGCGTTGTAAAGGTGATGCGCAAGACGGTGGTGAATAATCGCCACTACGCCCGGATAGCACAGCAGGACCTCGTCCACGCTGCGCGCAGCCGGGTCGCCCTGGTACGCCGCAAGCACGTCGGCATCGAGCAGCCTGCGCATCTCCGGCAGCGCGCGTGCGAAATCGCGAACCAGCACCACCGCGTGTTCATCGATTCGGCTGTCCACCACATCACCGCGCTGCCGCGCGCTATAGCGCAACTCCAGACGGGCCTGTACCAGCAGTGCATTGAGCGCGGCGTCCAGGGTGTGGCCGACGAAGAAGTCCTCGCTCTCTTCACGCAGATCGTTGGGACCTAGACGCATAGGGAACAGCGCGCTGGCCAGGCGTTCCACCACTTCCTCGACGGACTGCCGCGAAGGCAGCTCGCGACCGCCCTGCTCCGGGTGCCGGCCCGTTCGGCTGCGCCATTCACTGCGTGCGCCACGCAGGTCCTCGACGATCTGCGCCAGTTGCCAGTTCACTGGGCCATTCTCGTTCAGTCGGTTGGCGTCGTTCATCGCTTGCTGTGTTCCTTGATCCACGGGGGCTTTCAATCACGATTGCCTATCCTGATCGGTCGCGCCGCGCAGGACAAATCGCCGGAAGGCATAACCTAATGCCTTTTTCGCAGCACGACATGTTTGCCGAGCAACAGCGAATCAACAGTGCTGTTGCCGCGCAAACACTTTCTTACCTTCAGATGCCCGAAAACTGCTGTCTCCCGCTCTGGCACAGGCCTTGCTGCCGAGCATTGCCCGCCAGGATGCCGCCCTCTGCTTGCTGCCTGACCAAGCGCACCGACAAAGACGGCTGCCGGGCCCGAATTCCAATGAAGACTTGCCACGCGTGCACCGACGGGGCTGCGCCCCATTTCGACGATGGCAACGAGGACACTCCATGAGTCTCGATATTTTCTGGTTCCTGCCAACCTCCGGCGACACGCGCTATCTGGGGCATTTCAGCAGCGGTCGCCCGGCCACCAACGAGTACATGCGGCAGATCGCAGTCGCCGCCGACCAACTCGGCTATGACGGCCTGTTGATCCCAACCGGCAGCAGTTGCCTCGATCCGTGGGTGACCGCCGCCAGCCTGGTGCCGGTGACCCAACGCATCAAGCTGCTGGTGGCTCTGCGCACTTCGCTGGGCAACCCGACCGCCTCGGCGCGCCAGGCGGCGACCCTCGACCAGGCCAGTGGTGGCCGCCTGCTGCTGAATGTCGTCCCCGGTGGCGACAGTACCGAACTGGAGGCTGACGGCGTTTTCCTCAGTCATGACGAGCGCTACGCCGCTTCCGACGAATTCCTGACCATCTGGCGCCGCCTGCTGACAGGTGAAACCGTGGACTTCGCAGGCGCACATCTGAAGGTCAACGGCGCGCAGAACTTCTTTCCGCCCGTGCAGAAGCCCTATCCGCCGCTGTACTTCGGCGGCTCTTCCCCCGCAGCCCACGACCTGGCCGCCAAGCACGTGGACGCCTACCTGACCTGGGGCGAGCCGCCCGCCGCCGTGGCCGAGAAGATTGCCGACGTGCGCGAACGCGCTGCGCGCCTGGGACGTACGGTGCGTTTCGGCGTGCGCCTGCATGTCATCGTCCGCGAGACCAACGAGAAAGCCTGGGCCGCCGCGGACGAACTGATCAGCCATCTGGACGACGCCACCATCAGCGCCGCGCAGTCCAACTACGCGAAGATGGATTCTGTCGGCCAGCAGCGTATGGCCGCGCTGCATGGCGGTGATCGCAACAAGCTGGAAGTGGCGCCGAACCTCTGGGCCGGTGTCGGTCTGGTACGCGGTGGCGCCGGCACCGCACTGGTGGGCGACCCGCAGACCGTTGCCGAGCGGCTGCTGGAGTACGCCGCGCTGGGCGTCGACAGCTTCGTGCTGTCGGGTTATCCGCACCTGGAAGAGGCTTATCGTTTCGCTGAGCTGGTGTTCCCGCTGCTGCCCGGCAAGGGGCGCGTGACGATCGACGGCGTGCTCACCGGCGGCGCCTTCGACGTGCGCGCCGGGCGCGAGAAATCGAGCGAAGCCGCCGCTTGAGGCCCAACCCAGAGCGGGCGGCCGATGGCCAGCATTGCCCCTGAATAATCTGGGGCTATTATTCTCACAGCCCATACTGCAGGTCGGCTCTGCCAAGGAAGCAGAACGACCATGCAGTGGCTGATCGAGTATCGATTCAATGGCGAGGACCGCCATCTGCTCATGCGAGCGCGAACCATCCCTCACATCAAGGCCATCGCCTTCTCCGTCTATGTTCGTGAATTCCCCGAGCAGCCACGACCGTTGCACGCCAACGCCGAGGTTGAATCGTGGCTGTGCGCCTGCGGCATCACCATCACTGACGTACGTCTCGCCTGCGCGCAGGCCTGAGGCAGCTTCCTAGTCGCCAGCGCCCATGGCGCGAAAGGAAACGTCCTGTACGTTGTGCGCTTCCACGTGGCGCCGGATGGTGTGGTAACGCTTCTGAAACCCGCGCAGGTCGTGGGTCGGGATGTGCAGGTGGCGCGCCACATGGCTCCACGCCCGCGCCTCGCTCATGGCGTCGTCCTCGGCCTCGAATTCGAACTCCCGCCCCTCTCTCACAAAGCTGACGTGGTAACGCTTTGTCAGGGATTCGTCCTGCATGGAGCCTCCGGGTTTCTGGCTGTGGTTCAAGCACTGACCCGGCGCCGGCGCCGGTGGTTCAAAGAGACTGCTGGCCAGGCTATCGGCAAGCAGCTCAGTCCATTACGACCAGGGTGATCGTGCCGCTTTCGGCAGGGGCATGGTGCAGGACAAGGTCGATTCGGTGGGCAGCGTGAAGCAGGGTTTCGGCGTCGTGTTCCAGCAACAGCGCGGCCGCCATCAGCGCGGTTGCCGTATCGGCAGTGCTGGCCTTGAGTGCAGCCTCACGCAGCACCTGAACGACGCAGGTCTCGTTGAAAGCCGAGGCCATCAGTACCTTTCGCAGTCGTTCCACGTCAGCCTCCCGTCCTTGTGAATGCGTGCCTGTGGGTGTGCATTGCAGGAATAGCCCGGTTTTGTCTTGCTCATCGTGCCAGCCGACGATTGGCGAGGCTTGCAGCGGTAGCTATGATAAGTAACGCGTTACCACAAGGTCGCATGAATAACAGTAACGCGTTACTCCACTACCAGGGAACCCCGATGAAAGACGCCAAGGACAGAGCCACCCGCGACGCCTTCGAAGCACCGCGCAAAGGACGGCCTCGCAAGGAAGGCGCCATGACCAACGCCGAGAAACAGGCCGCATATCGAAAACGCCGGGCGGAGTCCGGTGGTGGCGCGGTGATGCTCAACAACGAGGAAATCTGGCTGATCTGCCATGCCCTGGACGGCAAGGTCTGGGACGCCGACGCTGAGCAGCGGCAGAAGCTTATCGCCCGGTTGCGCAAAAGGGTCGTCTGAAAAGCCTTACATCAGACCGCAGATCAGTTCCATGCCAAGGTCCCTCACCTGTCGATCCGTGCGCAGCTCACGTCCGTGAATACCGATCACGTTGGTTCGTGGCGTGGAGGTGTAGCGACTCTGGAGACTGATCAGATAGCGGCCATCTTCCTGGCGGTCGCAGGTGAAGTCGAACAGTGGGTAACTCCTGTGAAGGAGGTCGGCGACGTCGTGACAGCTTGGCGGGTTCATCAGCTTCTCCTGCATTTCTGCGCCCATCTTGCGCCGCTGCGCCAGGAATGAAACCGCAGCCATTGGCCACTACCGCCGGCGCCGCTTTCGTTGCTGAACCTGCAAAGGTCAAGGATTTGAGCGGCTTGAACCAGGTGCAACAGCAATTCTCCGGCATCGCCAATAAACCACCCCGGACCGACGGCAAGACTTTACATATAACGGCTTTTCGTCGGAGCCATGACGGATCGTTCTGAAAAAGGGTCGAACCCGCCTGCGCAATATGTCTCGGATGAAGGGAGTGCACGACATTCGCCTGTCCAATTCTTACGGACATTTCCCACGCACATTGCCCACGGAGTAGTTCTCATGGCCGAACATAGAGGCGGTAAAGGCAACTTTGCAGAAGACCCCCAGCGTGCTTCCGAAGCCGGCAGAAAAGGCGGTCAACACAGTGGCGGCAACTTCAAGAATGATCCGGCTCGCGCATCCGACGCGGGCCGCAAGGGAGGTCAGCGCAGCCAAGGCGGCCACTGATCGCCGAGTTGGCGAGGCGCATCGGCACTCGCCGGCTCACCGCACATCGTTGATTCCCCGCAATAACGAAAACGACGCCGAAGGTTCGGCGCCGTTTTTCATGGAGTGCCATGCCAACAGTCTGGTCACTGAGTGCAGAGCACCTCGCTCACCTGGATATCCGAGCGCGAATCGCGCCCGACCGGGCCATGCAGCGCACGGACGAACTTCTGTGCCTGCTCGCGACTCAGGCTTTCCTGTCGCAGCACAGTGCTCATGGGTTGGCCGTTGCGGCTATAACGGATCAGGTATGCATGCATGGTGCTTCCTCCCCGGTTAAGACGGCCATTCCGCTGATCGGACGGCCTTTGGCGCAAGAGTCTAGTTCAGCATCCACGGTTGTACGGGCGGGCTGAGCAACGTGCGCTGAATGGCGCCTTGCAGTTCGTCAAGGTCCGCCGACTTTGGCAGCACGGGGTACGGTGCGCCCTCCTCGCCTTTCTCCGCCCAGGGCGAGAGCACCAGCACGCGCATGCGCGGCCGTAGCGGAAGGCAGGCTTCGATCAGCGCGGCTCCGGACAACGGCCCGGTGAGTTGTTCGTCGATCAGGAACAGATCGATGACCGAGGACGACACCAGGTGTTCGATGGCTTCTTCTTCACTGAGGGCGCTGAGCACCGCATGCCCCTGGCCGAGCAGATGATCTTCCAGTCGCTGGAGTTGCTCGGGCCTTTCCTCGAGGACCAGCACCATCTTGCTGTCGAGTGTTTGCATATCGTGCTCTCCCTTTTCGAGTGCGGGCTTTCGGAGTCGATCATGCAGCAAGTTCCGCGCCTGTCTGGCACTGATGGCCAGAGGCCCGGCGCAGAGCTGTTCGCGGGCAGGGTGATCGCACGGTGCTAGCAGCAGAAAGCCCGAATGAGGGGTTTGGCTCGATGCAGAATGCCCGGTCGGAGCGGGCTGATTTCCGGGCAAGGCATTGCCAAGCTTGACGGAACATATGCCCTCAACTGAAACGGTCTATCGCCACGAGTTGCTTGGCGCGACAGCGCAGGCTGTCAGGGTAAAGGCACTTTCCAGATTTTCCCCTGGTCCCTTTTCGACGGGGCCTTTTTTATCCTGCCGATACAATCTTCCGTGCCTTCCACACTGTGCGCCCTAACCCGCCGCTGGCGGCGTTTTCACCAGCAGGCGAGCCAGGCTTTTCCGGTCAACCGCTTCGCTGAACAGGAATCCTTGCACTTCGCCGCATTGCTCGTCTTCGAGGATGCGCAGCTGATCTTGGGTTTCCACCCCTTCGGCGGTGACGGCGAGGTTCAGCGCCCTGCCCAGCCCGATGATGGCCTGGACGATGGAGCGGTCTCGGCCGGTGGTATCGAGGGTGGCGACGAAGCGGCGGTCGATCTTGATGCTGTCGAACGGGTAGGCGCGAAGGTAGCCCAGGGACGAGTAACCCGTGCCGAAGTCGTCCATGTTCAGCTTCACCCCTAGTTCCTTGAGCGCCTGCATGGTCAGCAACGCGCCTTCCACGTCGCCCAGCATGGTGTTCTCGGTGACCTCCAACTCCAGCCGTTCGGCAGCCAGCCCGGAATCCACCAGCGCCCCCTTCACCTGGCTGACGATGTCCGCGTGGGTGAACTGACTGGGCGAGATGTTCACCGACACCAGCATCGATTCGGGCCAGCCGGCGGCTTCGCGACAAGCCTCGCGCAAGACCCACTCGCCGATATCGACGATCAGGTCACTCTCTTCCGCCAGCTTGATGAACTCATCCGGCCCCACCAGCCCGCGCGCAGGGTGATTCCAGCGCAGCAGCGCTTCGGCGGAGACGATCGCGAGGTCGCCAACCCGGTAGCGCGGCTGGTAGTAAAGCTCCAACTGCCCCTCGCGAAGGGCTTCGCGCAGTTCGGTCTCGCTGCGTTTGCGCGCCTTCAGTTGCAGGTCCATGTGCTCGGAATAGAAGCGCCAGGCGTTGCGTCCGGCGGTCTTGGCCTCGTACATCGCCACGTCCGCACAGCGCAGCAGGTTCTGGGCATCGCCATGGGCGTCGCCCGAAAGCACGATGCCGATGCTGGTGCCGATGTGCAGGAGGTTGCCGTTGTATTCGATGGGCTGATTGATGATGTCCACCAGGCGCCGGCAGAAAGCCTCGGCGTCAGCGCGCCCCTGGGACTGACTGTCGACGATGACGAATTCGTCGCCACCCAGGCGCGCCACCAGGTCCTCGCCGCGAATCGAGTCGCGCAGGCGCTCGGCAACTATCTGCAGCACGGCATCGCCCGCCGGGTGGCCGAGCGTGTCGTTGATGGGTTTGAAGCGATCCAGGTCTAGCATCAGCACCGCCAGCTGTTCCTCGCGACCGCTGCCCAGCAGGTCATCCATGAAGCTGGCGAGCTTGGCGCGGTTGGGCAGCCCGGTCAGGGCATCGTGAAGCGACAGGTGCTGGATGCGCGCGTGGGCCTCGACCTCATGGGTGATGTCCGCGCTGGTACCGCGATAACCGAGCCCGCCCGCCCCGGAGGCGGTGAACTTGCAGATGCGCCGCAGCCCGTGGGCGTCTCGGAACCCGCAGGTCAGGGTGGTGGAATGGCCTTGCTGGGGGACTTTCTCCAGCCAGGCGACCAGGCTCGTCGTGTCGCAGGTGATCAGATCGTCAATGCGTCGGCCCAGCCAGTCGTTGATGCGGTAGCCGGTGAGAGTTTCGAAGCGCGCGGAAAGATAGCTAAGGCGGAAGTTCTCGTCGATTTCCCAGATCCAGTCGGAACTCGCCTCGGCGATTGCCTTGAAGCGCTGCTCGCTGGTCTCCAGCGCCTGGTTGCTGGCCTTCAGGCTGCGCTGGTAATGATCCACCACCCGGGCATTGGCCATGGAGGCGCGAACCAGCCAGACCAGGAAAACCAACAGCAGCAGTACCACCACCGCCCAGCTGCCGGCCAGGCGCTGCAGCATGTCGCTGCCGGGCGTGGGTGTGTGCCAGCTCAGTTCGAAGCCCGAATTACCCAGGCTGACGGCACTGCCGTCGCTGATCCGCGCGTCGTCGGCGCGTACCTCCAGTACGGCCAGGCCGAAATCCCGCGCCACTTTCTGAAGTTTGGCGGGGGTGAGCCGGTCGACGAAGATCATCAACGGACCGTCCAGAGGCGGGTCGGCTCGGGTCGGTCGGACCAGCGCAGCGGTGGCAATGGCTGGCTGACCGCCCAGGGTCACGTAACGCGTTACCACCGCATCATGCCGCGCGGCCTCCGTGGCGGCTTCGCGCAGTTCATCGAGGTTCACCGGCATCTCGCCGGCGCAGTGACTGCGAGTCGGCTGGCCGTCGAGCATCACGTACTCCTCGCCCGCCTGGTTGAGTACGCAGACCAGTTCGTACTCGTTGGCGGTGTACAGCAGCGGGCCGACGTTGTCCTCGCGGTAGGCCCAGTCGGTGTTGAGCGGCGGATTGAGGTAGCGGTAGGCATCGTTCCAGAAGGCGTAGGTGCGGATCAGCGATTCAGATGCGGCGATGCGGTTCTGCAATGCCTTGCCAGCGTAGAAGCGCGTTTGCTCGCGAGCCATCTGGTCCTGCAGCGAGGCAATGCGCCCCATCACCGCGCCGCTTACTCCCAGCGCCCCGATCAGTATCAGGATGAACAGCGTCAGGTGCCAGGTGACGGTGCGCTGGGCGGATATCTCGCGTGGCGCGGCGTGCCGGGTGACGTGGGTATTCATCGGCGTCTCTTCTGGGAGGACTTACCACTAGGAGTAACGGGGCGGGCCGATGTTCAAACCGAAGGAGCGACGGCGCGCCGACCGTTCGCGCGGAATTTCCGAACCATCGGCCATCCCCTCACTCACAGCCCAGGCAAGCCACCCATCCTTTGGAGGCTCCATGACTGGGAATCGCGCACCGTCCATGGCGGCACAGAGTATTCGCCTGATCCTCAACGGCGAGGAACGGCAGCTTCAGGTGCTGCCCTGGACCACCACCCTCGACCTGCTGCGCGAGCAGCTGCAACTCACCGGCAGCAAGAAAGGCTGCGATCACGGCCAGTGCGGCGCCTGCACGGTGCTGCTGGACGGCCGCCGGGTTAACGCCTGCCTGTTGTTGGCCGTGATGCTCGGCGGCCACCGGCTGACCACCATCGAGGGCCTGGCTCGCGATGACGAACTGCATCCGATGCAAGCCGCATTCATCCGCCACGACGCCTTCCAGTGCGGTTACTGCACGCCAGGGCAGATCTGCTCGGCGGTCGCCCTGGCCAGGGAACCGGTGCCCCACGACCGCGACGACCTGCGCGAGCGCATGAGCGGCAATCTCTGCCGTTGCGGTGCCTACCCGAACATCCTCGACGCCATCGAGGATGCCCTGCCCGCCAGCCGCCTGGAGGACCTATGACTCCCTTCGCCTACAGCCGCCCCGCCGGTATCGACGAGGCCGTGGCACTGGCCGGCCCGCGCAGCCGCTTCATCGCCGGCGGCACCAACCTCGTGGACCTGATGAAGGAAGGGGTGGAACGCCCCGAGCGGCTGATCGACATCAACGCCCTGCCCCTGCGCGAACTGCGTGACACGGAGGCCGGCGGCCTCTACGTCGGCGCCTTGGTGGACAACGCCACGCTCGCTGCCAGCCCGCAGGTGGTCGAGCGCTACCCGCTGATCAGCCGCGCCATTCTCGCCGGCGCCTCGCCGCAGCTGCGCAACATGGCCAGCACCGGCGGCAACCTGCTGCAGCGCACCCGCTGCCACTACTTCTACGACCGCGCCGTTCCCTGCAACAAGCGCGAGCCCGGCAGCGGCTGCCCGGCGAAGGACGGCCTGAATCGCCAGCACGCCATCCTCGGCGCCAGCGAGCAGTGCGTGGCGGTGCATCCGTCCGACCTGTGCGTGGCACTGGCCGCGCTGAATGCCGTGGTCCACGTGCGCGGCCCGCAGGCGCAGCGCTGCCTGTCCTTCGAGCAGTTCCACCGTCTGCCCGGCAGCCGCCCGCAGGAGGACAACATCCTCGCCGACGACGAGCTGGTGCTGGGCATCGAACTGCCCGGCGAAGGCTTTGCGCAGCACTGCGCCTACCTCAAGGTGCGTGATCGCGCCTCCTATGCATTCGCGCTGGTGTCGGTGGCGGTTGGCCTGCTGCTCGACGGCGACGGGCGCATCGCCCAGGTCAACATCGCCCTGGGCGGCGTGGCGCACAAACCCTGGCGCGATGCCGAGGCGGAGGACCTGTTGCTGGGCAACCCTCCCGAGACGACGCACTTCCAGCGCTGCGCCGAGCACTTTCTGCGCAAGGCCAAACCGCTGAGCGACAACGCCTTCAAGGTGGAACTGGCGCGGCGCAGCATCGTCCGCACGCTGCAGCAGGCAGCCGGAGGTGCGCAATGAACAGCCCACTGCCCCGCCCCATCGGCATGCCGCTGGATCGCGTCGACGGCCCGCTGAAAGTCACCGGCGCCGCGCGCTACGCCGCCGAGTACCTCGCAGATGGCCTGCTGCATGGCGCGGTGGTCAGCAGCAGCATCACCCGTGGCCGCATCCTCGCCATCGACAGCCAGGCCGCCAGCGCCGTGCCCGGCGTGCAGCTGGTGATGACGCACCTGAACCGGCCGCCGCTGGCCGCCGATGACGACAGCTATGAAGACCAGGATTCCGCCGACGGCTCCTCCTTCCGCCCGCTGTTCAACGACCGCGTGCTGTACAACGGCCAGCCGGTGGCGCTGGTCGTGGCGGACAACCTGGAGGCCGCCCGGCATGCCGCCGCGCTGGTGCAGGTCGAGTACGAGTCGCAGCCTCACTCCACCGATCTGCGCAAGAACCAGGCAGAAGCCATTCCCGCACCTGCCGAGCTGCCGGGGCCGCGCGGTGATGCCGATGGTGTGCTGTGTAGCGCGCCGGTACGCATCGAGGCCGAATACGAGCTGCCGGTGGAGCACCACAATCCCATGGAGCCGCACGCTTCCACGGTGATCGTCCAGAGCGACGGCAGCCTGCTGGTGCACGACAAGACCCAGGGCGCGCAGAACAGCCAGAGCTATCTGTGCCACGTGCTAAAGCTTGCGCCCTCGCAGGTCCGGGTGCAGGCGGCCTTCGTCGGTGGAGCCTTCGGTTCCGGTCTGCGCCCTCAGTACCAGTTGCCGCTGGCGGCCATGGCAGCGCTCAAGCTGAAACGCTCGGTACGTGTCGTGCTGACCCGCCAGCAACATTTCACCTTCGGTTACCGCCCGCGCACCGTCCAGCGCCTGACGCTAGGCGCGGATGAAACCGGACGGCTGCTGGGCCTGGTGCACCAGGTGACGGGGCAGACCTCGCGCTTCGAGCAGTTCACCGCGCATGTCGCGGAGTGGTCGGGGATGCTCTATCGCTGCGACAACGTTCGTCTCACTTATCGACTGGTGCCACTGGACGTCTACACACCGCTGGATATGCGCGCTCCCGGTGCTGCAGAGGGGGTCCATGCGCTGGAATGCGCGATGGACGAACTGGCCTGGGCCGCCGGGATCAATCCGCTGCACCTGCGCCTGATCAACTTTACCGACACCAACCAGAACCTCGGCAAGCCCTATTCCAGCAAGGCGCTGCGCGACTGTTACAGCGAGGGTGCTCGGCAGTTCGGCTGGCCGGCGCAAATGCCCGCACCCGGCACCTTGCGCGAAGGCGACCAGCGCATCGGCTTCGGCATGGCCACTGGCGTTTGGGAGGCGTTGCAGATGTCCGCCAGCGCCAGCGCCGCCCTGGCAGCCGACGGCGGCGTGGTGGTCGCCAGCGCCACCACCGACATTGGCACCGGCACCTACACCGCCATGACCCAGATCGCCGCCGAAACCCTCGGCCTGCCGCCGGAGAAGGTGCGCTTCGTGCTGGGTGATTCCTCATTGCCGCAGGCACCGCTGCAGGGCGGCTCATTCACCGTGTCGTCGGTGGGCAGCGCGGTGCGCGACGCCTGCCTGGCGCTGCGGCAGAACCTGCTGGATGCGGCGCGACAGCTGCCCTGCGGCCCCTTCCAGCATTTCTCCGACGGCCAGGTGCAGTGCCGCGACGGCCAATTGCAGGCGAAGACCGCCGAGCACCGTGTCAGCTTCACCGAACTGTTCCAGCGCTACGGCAGCTTGCAGGTCAGCGCTACTGCGCACCCGTCGCCCCTGCGCCAACGCTACGCCACGGCAACCCACTCGGCGGTGTTCGTCGAGGTCGCGGTAGACGAAGCGCTGGGCACGGTGCGCGTGCGCCGCGTGGTCAGTGCCATCGCGGCGGGCCGGGTGGTCAACCCGAAAACCGCGCGCAACCAGATCCTCGGCGGTGTGGTCTGGGGTGTGAGCATGGCGCTGCACGAGGCCAGCCTGATGGATCATCGCCTGGGGCGCTTCATGAACCACAATCTCGCCGAATACCACCTTCCAGTGCAGGCGGATATCGGCGATATCCGGGTGCTGTTCGTCGACGAGCCGGATGCCGTGGTCAACCCGCTGGGCTCCAAGGGCGTGGGCGAAATCGGCATTGTCGGCGTGGCGGCAGCGGTCGCCAACGCCGTCTACCATGCAACCGGTAAACGCATCCGCGAGCTGCCCATCACCCTGGACAAGTTGCTGTGACTCGCGAAAGGAGGGTCAGATGCCCAGTCCGCGCTATACCAACCGTCGCCACGCCGGAATCGCCCTGGCGATGGTCCTGCGCGACATGCCCCTGGTCGCCCCGCTGATCCTTGCCCTGCCCCGTGGCGGCGTACCCGTTGCCAAGGAGATCGCCCGCATCCTCGGTGCCCCGCTGGACGTGCTGCTGGTGCGTAAGATCGGCGCGCCGGGCAACGAGGAGTTCGCCCTTGGCGCCATCGTTGACGGCCCCGAACCGAACTGGGTGGTGGACGAGCAGATGATCGAGCGCTTCGACCCGCCGCCGGAATGGTTCGAGCAGCAGGTGCTGGAGCAGATCCGCGAGCTGGAGCGCCGCCGCGTCCTCTACCGCGGCGTGAGGGCCCCGGCGCAGCTGGAGGACCGCGACCTGATCGTGGTCGACGACGGGCTGGCCACCGGTAGCAGCATGCGCGCCGCGCTCAAGTGCCTGCGTGCACAGCATCCGCACAAGGTGGTGCTCGCCGTGCCGGTGGGGCCGGCGGAAACGGTGCAGAAGCTACGCGATGAGGTGGATGCGCTGGTCTGCCTGGACACCCCATCGCCGTTTCGCGCGGTGGGCGACCATTACCGCGATTTCCATCAGCTCAGCGACCAGGAAGTGATCGACCTGCTGACGAAGTAACCCAGCCCGTGTGGCTTTTTTGTAGGAGCGAGCTTGCTCCTACAGGGGCATCAGGTTATCAGCCGCTCTCGCGCTCCAGCACCCGGCAGCCGAGCAGGTTCAAGCGCTCCACCGCGCCCTCCAGCGGCAACACGCCGATCGACTGCAGCACGCGCAGCGCGGCGATCTCACCGATCTCGCGGGCCGGTGGCTTGATGGTCGATAGGCTCGGCAGCAGCATCGGGGCAAAGGGATAGTCGCCAAAGCCCAACACCGCGCAATCCTCGGGAATCTTCAGCCCGGCGCGCTGGCCGGCAAGCAGGCCGCCGGCGGCGAGGTTGTCGTTGGCGAAGATGATTGCCTCCGGCCGCTGCACTCCTCGCGCCATCAACGCCTCCATGGCCTGCCGACCGGCGTCGAAGGGCGCGCTTTCGGTAGGCACGAACATCCAAGGGGCGCCGCCCAGCTCGCGCAGGGTATCGGCGTAACCATCGCGGCGATCCAGCGCGCTGAAGTCGCCGGGCGCGCTGTTCTGCACGAAGGCGATTCGCCGGTAGCCCTTGCCGTGCAGGTAGCGCACTGCGTCCACGCCAACCTGGTGGTGGGAAAACCCGACCTGGATCGGCGCGCGCCCGGGCTGGTAGTCCCAGACCTCCACCACCGGCATGTCCGCGCCGGCAATCAGCTTCTCGGTTGCGGCACTGTGAAAGTGGCTGGTGAGCACCAGCGCCGCCGGGTTCCAGCCGAGGAAGGCGCGCACGGCGTTTTCTTCCTTGTCCTCGGAAAAGTAGCTGGAAGCCAGCAGCAACTGGTAGCCGTGGGCGGCCAGGGTGTCGCTGAAGGCCTGGATGGTGTCGGCGAAGATCGGCCCGGAAATATTCGGCACCACCATTCCCACTATCCTGCCCCTCGCCGAAGCCAGGCCTCCAGCCACCTGGTTGGGCACGTAGCCCAGCTCCTTCACCGCTGCACCGATGCGCTCGCGCAGGTCGTCCGATAATTGTGCCGGCTGGTTGAAGTAGCGCGACACGCTGATGGCGGAAACGCCTGCGAGTTCGGCGACCGCTGTCAGCGTCACGCGTCCTGCGCCACGGCGTTTGCGGGGTGTCTGGTTGGCCAACGCGGCTCTCCTGCTGCTCGGTGCTGGAATTCTACTTAAGGAATATAAACGTAATTTTTAATTATTTGACGATCTATCTGGCGATTCAGGATACTCACCGATGTTAGCGCTAACAACACAAACTGTCCGCAACGAATCCAGCCACTCGCACGAGCGAGCGCTCGTGACAGTCCCGCAGATAAAGAGCGCCCCGGCACGAACCGAGGGCGGACCAGGGCACGAAGGAGTGGCTATGCAATCGCAACATCGGGGGACGCTCGGCCGTCCGCATTACACTGGTCGGCGCAGCGCGCTGGCCCTGGGCATCGCCAGCGTGATCGGCGCACTGGCCTGCAGCGTGCAGGCAGCCGAAACCGCCAATGGCGACGGCCAATCCGCAGACTCTGCACCGACATTGAAAGCGGTGACCGTTACCGCCACGCGCCGTGAGGAGTCGCTGCAGAAGGTCCCGGTGGCCGTCTCGGTGATCGATGGCGAGCAATTGGAGCGCGACAACCGCAATAACGTGTCGAGCATCGTCCAGCAGGTGCCGACCCTGAACTTCCGCACCGGCGCCTCGAACAAGGACACCTCGCTGTTCGTCCGGGGCGTGGGCACCATCTCCACTTCCCCCGGCGTCGAGCCGAGCGTCTCCACAGTGATCGACGGTGTGGTGCTCGGCCGTCCCGGCCAGGCGACCCTGGACCTGCTCGACGTCGAGCGCATCGAAGTGCTGCGCGGCCCGCAGGGCACGCTGTTCGGCAAGAACGCCTCGGCCGGCGTGCTCAACGTGGTCACCCGCGAGGTACCGGACGAAACCAGCGGCTACATCGACTATTCGCATTTTGGCGGCGGAAACGAGAACCGCACCCGCTTCGGCATCGGCGGCACGCTGATCCCTGGCAAGCTCAAGGCCAGCGTCACCACCCTGCTGGGCAGCTACGACGGCAATGTGGACAACGTCTACAACGGTCATGAGGTGAACGGCTACAACCGCGCTGGCGCGCGCACGAAGTTCGAGCTCACCCCCAACGACGACCTCAAGGTCACCTTGATCGCCGACTACATGCACGGCAACGACGACAGTCCCAGCGGCGTCATCACCAGCACCACCAGCCCGGCCTTCGCCAACGCGCTTCGCCCGGTGACGCCGGACAGCGACAACCGCAAGATCAACAGCGACTACCGCACCCATGTCGATGACACCAACAAGGGCCTGTCGGCGCAGCTGGACTGGAACCTGGGCGACTACACCCTGACCTCCATCAGCGCCTGGCGCGGCTGGGACAACACCCAGTGGCAGGATGGCGACCGCCTCTCCCAGGTCACCGCGAGCATCCCCAGCTCCCACGACAAGGGCGAGCTCAACTACGACCAGTACTCCCAGGAGCTGCGCCTGGCCTCGCCCAAGGGCGAGTTCCTCGAATACGTCGGCGGCCTCTATTACATGCACGCCGTGGACGACGAGACCTATCGCCGCGTGGTGACCTCCACCACCGCGCAGAACACCGGCGTGGCCGACTACGGCACGCGCAGCGACACCTACGCGATCTTCGGCGAGAGCACGCTGAACTTCACCGACGACTTCCGCGGCATCGCCGGCCTGCGCTATACCCACGACGAGCTGGAGTACGACCACCGCCGCCGCTCCACCTCGGCCACGGCGGTAACCGGCATCCAGCCGTCCACCTCCAGCTCCGGCTCCACCGACGAGGACGGCTGGTCCGGCCGCCTGGGCCTGCAGTACGACCTCAGCGAGCAGCTCACCAGCTACCTCACTTACTCGCGCGGCTACAAGGGCCCGGCCTACAACGTGTTCTTCAACATGCAGCCGCGCGACACCGAGGCGCTCAAGCCGGAGACGTCCAACTCCTGGGAAGCGGGCCTGAAGGCCACCGCGCTGGACAATCGCCTGACCGCCAACCTCGCGGTATTCCACACCGTCTACGACAACTACCAGGCGAACTTCTACGACACCGTCGCCGGGCAGGTGGTGACGCGCCTGATCAACGCCGGCAAGGTGAAGACCGAGGGCGCCGAGCTGGACTTCAGCTACCAGGCCACCCGCCAGCTGAAGCTCTCCGGCGCCGTCGCCTACACCAAGGCGCGCATCGACAGCTTCGCCTGCCCGGCCGGCGCGGCGGCGGCATGCAACGTCAATGGCAAGCCGCTGCCCTTCTCGCCGGACTGGAAGAGCTACGTGCGCGCCGACTACAGCATCCCGCTAGACAACGGTCTGGATGTGGAACTGGGCACCGACTACAGCTGGCAGGACAAGGTGCAGTACGACCTCAGCCAGAACCCCGACACCATCCAGGGCGCCTACGGCCTGTGGGGCGCCAGCATCGCCCTGGCCGACTACAACGACGGCTGGCGCGTCGCCCTGCTGGGCAAGAACCTCACCGATAAGTCCTATTCGCCCCTGCTGGCCACCGGCGGCAGCTACGTCTATCGCATGGTGCCGCGCGACGACGGCCGCTACTTCGGCGTCGAGCTGCGCAAGGATTTCTGATCGTTTGCAGCAAGCGGCGCCGGCTCGCCCCGGCGCCGCCGACAACAACACCCACGCCGCCTTGCGTCCAACAACCCGACGGACACACAGGAAAACCGACATGACACGCACCCTTTCCCTTGGCGCCTTCCTCATGGCCACCGGGCACCACGTCTCAGCGTGGCGTCACCCGGACGTGCCGGCCAACGGCGGCCTCGACTTCCGCCTCTACAAGCGCCTGGCGCAGGTGGCCGAAGCGGCGAAGTTTGACGCCGTCTTCGTCGCCGACAGCGTTGCCGCGCCCACCGGCGACATCGCCAGCCGCATGGCACGCTCTGATCACTTCGAGCCGCTGACCCTGCTCTCGGCACTGGCGGCCGTGACCGAGCGCATCGGCCTGATCGGCACCGTGACCACCAGCTACAACGAGCCGTACCACGTGGCGCGCAAGTTCGCCTCGCTCGACCACATCTCCGAAGGGCGTGCGGGCTGGAACCTGGTGACCTCCGACGCCGCCGCCGAGGCGTTGAACTTCAACCGCCAGGAACACTTCGGCCACGCCGAGCGCTATGCCCGCGCGCGGGAATTCCACGAAGTGGTCACCGGCCTGTGGGACAGCTGGGGAGACGACGCCTTCACTCGCGACAAGGCCAGCGGGCAGTACTACGACCCGGCCAAGCTGCATGTACTGAACCACGAGGGCGAACACTTCCGCGTGCAGGGCCCGCTGAACGTCGCGCGCTCGCCACAGGGCCGCCCAGTGATCGTCCAGGCTGGCAGTTCCGAGGCCGGCCGCGAGCTGGCCGCGCAGACTGCCGAAGTGGTATTCACCGCGCAGACCTCGCTGGCCGCCGCCCGCGACTTCTACAACGACCTGAAAGGCCGCCTGCCGCGCTTCGGCCGCAGCGCGGATGAGCTGCGCATCATGCCCGGTGTGTTCGTGGTGGTCGGCCAGAGCCAGGCCGAGGCGCAGGAGAAGTTCGAGGAGTTTCAGGAGCTGGTGGAACCGCAGGTCGGCGTCGCGCTGCTGTCGCGCATGCTCGGCAACTTCGACCTCTCCGCCTACCCCCTGGATGGCCCGTTGCCCGAGCTACCGCTCACTGACAGCGGACAGCGCAGCCGCCAACTGCTGCTCACCGAACTGGCCGGGCGCGAGAACCTCACCCTTGCCCAGTTGGGCCGGCGCATCGCTGGCGGTCGCGGGCACTACAGCCTGATCGGCACGCCGGCGCAGATCGCCGACGAGCTCCAGGCCTGGTTCGAAGGCGCCGCCGCCGACGGCTTCAACGTGCTGGTGCCGCACCTGCCCGGGGGCCTGGAAGACGTGGCCAACTACGTCGTGCCTGAGCTGCAGCGACGCGGAATGTTCCGCCTCGAGTACAGCGGAAGCACCCTGCGCGACCACCTCGGGCTCAAACGCCCAGCCAACCGCTACAGCATCTGACGATTCACCGGCCGCCCCCTCTGCGGCCCGTTTACCAAGGAGTTTTCATGACTTACCGCGCCCACCCCGACCGCTACCAGCGTGTCCCCTACCGCCGCGTCGGCCGTAGCGGGCTGGTGCTGCCCGCCCTCTCCCTGGGCCTGTGGCACAACTTCGGCGACAGCGTACCGCTGGACCGCCAGCGCGCCCTGCTGCGCACCGCCTTCGACCTGGGCATCAACCACTTCGACCTGGCGAACAACTACGGCCCGCCCTATGGCAGCGCCGAGATCAACTTCGGCCGCCTGCTGCGTGAAGAGTTCGCCGCTTACCGCGACGAGCTGGTGATTTCCACCAAGGCCGGCTGGGACATGTGGCCCGGCCCCTACGGCCAGGGCGGCAGCTCCCGCAAGTACCTGCTCTCCAGTCTCGACCAGAGCCTTAAGCGGCTGGGCGTGGATTACGTGGACATCTTCTACTCGCACCGCTTCGACCCGGACACGCCGCTGGAAGAAACCGCCGGCGCGCTGGCCAGCACGGTGCAGCAGGGCAAGGCGCTGTACGTGGGCATCTCATCCTATTCCGCCGGCAAGACCGCCGAACTCGCCGCGCTACTGAAGGAATGGAAGGTGCCGCTGCTGATCCACCAGCCGGCCTACAACCTGTTTAATCGCTGGGTGGAAAAGGACCTGCTGGCTACCACCGACGAACTGGGCGCGGGCGTCATCGCCTTCACCCCACTGGCCCAGGGGCTGCTCACCGACCGTTACCTACACGGCGTACCGGCCGATGCGCGGGTCAACCAGCCGGGCGGCGCTTCGCTGCGGCCGGAGCACCTGTCCGAGGACAATCTGCGCCGTGCCCGCGCACTGAACGAAATCGCCCAGCGCCGCGGCCAGAGCCTGGCGCAACTGGCGCTGGCCTGGGTGCTGCGCGATGCCCGTGTGACCTCCGCGCTGATCGGCGCCAGCCGGCCGGAACAGATCGTCGAGAATGTTGCCGCGCTGGACAACCTCGTGTTCAGCGCCGAGGAGCTTGCGGAGATCGATCGTTACGCCGTGGAAGGCGGGATCAACCTCTGGGAGAAACCTTCCCATGACTGGAAGGATTGAGCCTGTGAGACTGTTCAATCGACTGCTCGCCGCTCTGCTGCTGATTGCGACCGGCACGGCCCAGGCGCAGGACCAGACGCAACTGCGCATCGGCTACCAGAAGGCCTCGGTCAGCCTGGTGCTGGCCAAAGAGCACGGCCTGCTGGAGAAGCACTTCCCGCAGACGCAGATCCAGTGGATCGAATTCCCCGCCGGGCCACAAATGCTCGAAGCATTGAACGTCGGTAGCCTGGATATCGGCTCCACCGGCGACATCCCGCCGATCTTCGCCCAGGCCGCCGGTGCCGACCTGCTCTACGTCGGCGTCGAACCGCCCAAGCCGCAGGCGGAAACCGTGGTGGTGCCCAAGGACAGCCCGATCCGCAGCGTCGCCGATCTCAAGGGCAAGCGCGTGGCATTCCAGAAGGGCTCCAGCTCGCACAACCTGCTGCTGCGCCTGCTGCAGAAGGAAGGTCTGAGCTTCAAGGACATCCAGCCGCTGTACCTGACGCCCGCCGATGCCCGCGCCGCGTTCGAGAGCGGGCGGGTGGATGCCTGGGCGATCTGGGACCCTTGGTATTCGGCGCTGTTGCTGGACGGCCATGCGCGCTTGCTGGCGGACGGCTCGGCAGTCGGCCTGAGCGGGCCGTTCTACCTGTCCAGCCGCGAGTACGCGGGCGCCAACCCGACGTTCATTCACAAGGTACTGGACGCTCTCAACGAAGCCGAGGCGCTGACCCGCAGCGACGAAGCCGGCAGCGTGGCGATCATGGCGCGCGTGACCGGGCTGGCGCCGGCGGTGATCGAGGAAACCTTCAAGCACCGCCCGCCCTCGCCCATTCAGCCGGTGGGTGATGCGGATATCGCCGCGCAGCAGCGCACGGCCGACCTGTTCCTAGCAGAGCGCATCCTGCCGCGCGCGGTGGATATCAGCGCTGCGCGCTGGAAACCCTGAACCAAGGGTATCGGTCACGTAGGAGCAACTGTCTTTCCCCGGAAATTTCGTGCTGTGCTTTCCCCTCCCTCCAGCCCTCTCCCTCAGGGAGAGGGGGCAGATCGTGACGTCTGACGCTGCGGTCTCATCCTGCACCCAACGGTACCCCTCTCCCCTTGGGAGAGGGCTGATCCGAGCGCAGGACTAGACCGTAGGGCGCATAACCCGGAACGGGTTATCCGCCGATTGACTCGTTCCTCGCGGCGGATCGCGCTGGCGCGCTATGCACTCTACGAATCTGGCTCGCGAACAAATCCCGAGCCATGCGGTTCGCGAGCAAGCTCGCTCCTAGAGGGTTGCTCCTGACAGTGGCGGTGCAATCACTGCAAAACGGTTATCTAAATTCTTTCTTTATATTTCTTCAGGTTATTAGCTAGACGAATTCATTCCTTCTCCCCGCCACCGCTGCGCTGCCACACTCGGCACCGCCGGTGGGCCATCCCCGCCGCTCTGGAACGGGCCTTTGACACCCTCGAAGGCGCGTAATCGATCATCACGGGAACCCGTCGCACGAACGGGGCCCGAGAAGGAGCTGGATGTTCATGAAGAAACTCACTGCCGTTACCGCCCTCGCCCTGGCCGTCCTCTCCGGACTGGCCCATGCCGACCGTCTGGAAGACATCAGGAAAGCCGGCGTGCTGCGCGTCGCCGCGTTCGACAGCAACCCGCCGTTCGGCTTCGTGGACGGCAAGAGCAAGCAGATCGAAGGCCTCGACGTGGATTACGCCAAGGCCCTGGCCGACAAGCTCGGCGTCAAGCTGCAAGTCCTGCCGACCAACCCTGCCAACCGCATCCCGCTGCTGACCGCAAACAAGGTCGACCTGGTGCTGGCCAACTTCACCATCACCCCCGAGCGCGCCGAGCAGGTGGATTTCAGCATCCCCTACTTCTCATCCGGGCAGCAGTTCATCGTGCGCAAGGGCAGCCTGAAGTCGCCGGAAGACCTGAACAAATGGCGCGTGGGCGTCGACAAGGGCACGGTCAATGAAGGCGTGCTGCGCGAGAAATTCCCCGGCGCCAAGGTCATCGCCTACGACGACACGCCCTTCGCCTTTACCGCCCTGCGCAACGGCCAGGTCCAGGCCATCACCCAGGACGGCCCGAAGCTGATCGGCCTGCTGGCCAACGTGCCGGACAAGGACAAGTACGAGGTGCCGCCCTTCACCATTTCCAATGACCTGATCGGCGTCGGCATTCCCAAGGGTGAAAAAGCCCTGGGCGAGTTCGTCAACCAGAGCCTCACCGAGCTGGAAGCCAACGGGCAGGCGCAGAAGATTTACGACACCTGGTTCGGCCCGACCACCAAGACGCCGCTGGCGCGCCTGTACAAGATAGGCGACAAGAGCTGATCCCCGCCCCGCGCAACGCACCACCGCACGCCCCACACCCGTGGGGCGTTGCCATTCCTGCCTTCTGATGGACTTTCACGATGTTCGGCGAACTGCTCGCCCCGACCTACCTGAGCTGGCTGCTCGACGGCTTCCTGCTCACCCTCGGTATTTCCCTGTTCTGCTGCGTGGTCGCCACCCTGCTCGGCGCGCCGCTGGCGATTGCCCGGCAGGCGAAGTCGCGCTGGCTGTCGTGGCCGGCGCGGGCCTATCTCGCGCTGTTTCGCAATACGCCGCTGCTGGTACAGCTGTTCTTCTGGTACTTCGGCGTGCCGGCGCTGCTCCCGGAGGACTTCGTGTTCTGGCTGAATACGCCCCATGAGCTGGGCGCTCTGGCGTGGCCGTCGTTCGAATTCCTCGCCGCCGCCTGGGGCCTGACGCTCTACACCACAGCGTTCATCGCCGAGGAATTCCGCGCCGGCATCGCCTCGGTAAGCGAGCAGCAGCGCGACGCTGGCATGGCGCTGGGCCTGCGCCCAATCCAGGTGTGGCGCTGGGTAATCCTGCCGCAGGCGCTGCGCACCGCGTTGCCACCGCTGATGGGGCAATACATGAACGCGCTGAAGAACTCCTCGCTGGCGATGGCCATCGGGCTGGCGGAGCTGTCCTACGCATCGCGCCAGGTGGAGACGCAGACCTTCAAGACCTTCCAGGCGTTCGGTGTCGCCACCCTGCTCTACATCGGCGCCATCGCGCTGATCGAGGCGCTGGGCCAGGCGCTGCAGCAGACCCGCCGCTACCGCCAGGGAGCCTGACATGGACTTCTCCGTCATCCACGACAACCTCTCCTATTTCCTCGTCGGCGCCTACCCCGACGGCCCGCTGGGCGGCGCCGCGCTGACCATCCTGCTAGCGCTGGCCTCCGGCATCGTCTCTGCGGTCATCGGCCTTGCGCTGGGCATTGCCTTGTCAGTGCTGGGCGGCAAACCGCGCCTGCTGCTGGTGGCCTTCCTCGGCTTCTTCCGCGCGATCCCGGTGCTGATGCTGATCTTCTGGACCTACTTCCTACTGCCCATCGTCTTCCACTTCGACGTGCCGGCGCTGGGTACGGTGGTCTGCGCGCTCTCGCTGATCGGCGGGGCCTATCTGGCGCACTCGGTGCACGCCGGCATCGAAAGCCTGCCCAAGGGCCAGTGGGACGCCGCCCGCGCGCTGGGTCTGCGCCCGTGGCAGGTGCTCACCCTGGTGATCCTGCCGCAGGCGCTGCCGGTCATGCTGCCGTCCTTCTTGAATCAATGGGTCTCGCTGATCAAGGACACCTCGCTGGCCTACGTGATCGGCGTCGGCGAGCTCTCCTTCGTCGCCACCCAGGTGAGCAACCGGGTAATGGTCCATCCCACGGAAATATTCCTGTTCGTCGCCCTACTCTACTTCCTGCTGTGCTCGGCGCTGGACCTGGCCGCAGCACTGCTGGCAAGGCTGCGACCGGATTACCGCAAGGCGGTGTGAGACTTAATACTCGTCGTGCCGGCGCCACCAGATGCCCTGCTCGTTGCGCCCCAAAGGCGCACGGTCGAGCCACTGGAACAGCCCCCAGAGCGCGTCCAGCCCGCGTGCGTATGTGGAGTAGCAGTGATAGATGTTGTCGCCTTCACGCACGAAGCTGCTCATCCCCGGCAGGTCGCGGGTGAAGGTCGCCACGTCGGTGCCGCAGCAGGCGGCGATTTCCACCACAGGCGCCGGCGCAGGACCTGCAGCGGGGCCTTCGCGGCGGAAGTTGTAGTCGACCTCCCCCCCGCGCTGCTGCGCCTCGGTGAAAGACACATTGAAGTCATAGTTGAACCCGCTGCCGTGGGATGACGCCCACGGGAAGCTCCAGCCCATGCGCCGACGGTAGACCAGCAATGTCTCCAGCGGTGCTCGGGAGACGGCCAGCAGGCTCACATCATGGTTCGCCAGGTGAGTTGCGTAGCCATCGAAGCCATCGGCGATGTTCGAGCAGGACGGGCAGCCGGCACGGTAGTCCGGGCCGAACATGAAGTGATAGACCAGCAGCTGCGAACGGCCGGCGAACAGGTCGGCAAGGCTCGCCGGGCCCTGCTCGGTGTCGAAGCGGTAGTCCTTGTCGACCAGCACCCAGGGCAGCGCCTGGCGCTTGCGCGCCAGTTCGTCGCTGCGTCGGGTCAGGGCCTTTTCCTCGGCCAGCAACTCCAGGCGCGCGGCCAGCCATTCTTCGCGGGTAGCGGTGGGATGAGCAGTCATGGCAGTTCTCCTCCGCCAGCGGCGGTTCGGTGGGCATGACTTAGACTAGGCATCGGACCGGGAGCGAAGGGAGTGACAAAGGTGGCGGGATTTCCATGGATTCGCTGATCACGGCAGCAGCTCGTGCCCTGGCCACGGGCGACCCGCTGGGCGCGCTGAACCGCGTGGCGCTGCGCGAAGACCCGCCGGCGCTGGCCCTGCGCGGCATCGCCATGGCCCAGCTGGGCGATTTTCCGCGTGCGCGCGCCCTGCTTCGCCGCGCCGCCCGCACCTTTGGCGCCCACGAACCGAGGGAGCGCGCCCGCTGCCTCGTGGCCGAAGCGGAAGTGGCGCTGGCCAGCCGCGAACTGAACTGGCCGACGGAGCCGCTGGAGCAGGCGGCGCGGGTGCTGCAGTTCCATGGCGACAGGGTCAACGCTGCCCATGCCCATTACCTGCTGATTCGCCGCGCGCTGCTCATCGGCCAGCTCGATCAAGCCCAAGCCGCCCTCACCGAGCTGGAGCCCGAATCACTACCCGCGCCGCTACGTGCTGTGCATTGGCTGATTTCGGCCGGCATCGCCGTTCGCCGGCTGCACGCGCATGAGGCTCGGAGCGCTTTGCGCAAAGCCGCCGAGGCTGCTGCCGCTTCGGGTATTCCCGCCCTGCGTGCGGAGGTCGACCAGGCGGCGCGCATCCTCGATGCGCCGGCGGCCCGGCAGATCAGTCCCCCGCACACGCGCCTGCTGTCGCTGGATGAAGTGGAAAACCTGCTGCGCTCCGATGCCCTGGTGGTGGACGCCTGTCGCAACCGCGTGGGCAGCCTCGCACTGGGCAGCCGCCCGGTGCTCTTTGCCCTTGCCCGCGCACTGGCCGAGGCCTGGCCCGATGACATGGCGCGTTCCGAGCTGATCGGCCGGGTGTTCCGCACCCGTCACCCGGATGAAACCCACCGGGCACGCCTGCGCGTGGAAATCGGCCGCCTGCGGCGCCTGCTGCAACCCCTGGCCGGTATCGAGTCGACGCCTCGCGGTTATCGGCTGGTCGCCGCCAATCCGGTGGTCCTTGCGCCTCCGCTGGAGGAAGCCAACGCTGAAGTGCTGGCGCTGCTCAGTGACGGCCAGGCCTGGTCCAGTTCGGCCCTGGCATTGGCGCTGGATACCAGCCAGCGCAGCGTGCAGCGCGCCCTCGAAACGCTGGCCGAAGCCGGCCTGGTGCAGGCCCTCGGGCAAGGGCGCGCCCGACGCTGGATGCTGCCGCCAGCGCCGGGATTCGCGACGACCTTGTTACTCCCCGCTCCCTTCGGTGTCTGAATAGGCTGAAGGCTCCCCCCCTTAACGTGCAGGGCAACACCATGACTACCCACTACAAGCAATCTCCCGCGCAGGTGCTGGAGGAGTACGGTCCGTTCCCCGGCGTCGAAACCGTCGCCGGTGTGACCTTCGACGGCCGGCACGTCTGGATCGCCACCGGCGATAGTCTGAGCCGGCTCGACCCGCAAAGCGGTCAGCTGGAAGCGTCGATCCCGGTTCCGGCCCACGCCGGCACCGCCTTTGACGGCAAGCACCTGTACCAGATCGGAGAAAGCATCATCCAGAAGATCGACCCCGCCAGCGGCAAGGTGCTCTCGACCATCCCCGCACCGGGCAATGGCGGCGATTCCGGCATGGCCTGGGCGGAAGGTTCGCTCTGGGTCGGCGAGTACCGCGCCCGGAAGATTCATCAGATCGACCCGGAAACCGGCGAAATCCTCCGTACGATTGATTCAAATCGTTTCGTCACTGGGGTGACCTGGGTCGAAGGCCAACTCTGGCATGGCACCTGGGAGCCGGAATCGACCTACAGCGAGCTACGCCGCATCGACCCGCAGTCCGGCGCGGTTCTGGAGCAACTGGACATGCCCGAAGGCGTACATGTTTCCGGCTTGGAGACCGACGGCGGCGAGCGCTTCTACTGTGGTGGCGGCAACAGCGGCAAGGTTCGGGCGGTACGCCGGCCGCGCTGAAAACGGCAATCTGGGCTAGTGTACGCACCTCACTGGAGAAGGCTGCACTGGCCCGGAGACCGAGCATGGATTGGCTGGAACACCGTATTCCCCCGCCCCTGGTGGCGATCATTACCGCCGTGCTGATGTGGCTCGCGGTGCGCCCGATTGATCCGCTGGGCAGCCGGCTGTGGCTGGCCCTGCTGGTAATGCTGGCCGGGGTCGCGGTCTGCCTGGCCGGAGTCGCGTCGTTTCGCCGCGCGCGCACCACAGTCAACCCGCTGAAGCCGGAGTCGGCCTCCTCATTGGTGGTCGCCGGTATCTACCGGCATACGCGCAACCCCATGTACCTGGGCTTCGCGATCGTCCTGCTGGGGTGGTGCGTGTTCCTCGGTTCGGCGCTGGCGGTGCTTGGCGTCGCGGCTTTCGTGCTGTTCATCGGGCGCTTCCAGATCCGCCCGGAAGAACGTGCCCTGCGCGAGCTGTTCGGTTCCGAATTCGACGCTTACTGCGGCCGAGTGCGACGCTGGGTCTGAGGCCATTTCTGGCAGGTGCACGGCAGATCGCCATTGCCTTCTGACAGAAATGGGTGAGATAGTTGCAAATAGTAAATATTCTCATCAAGGCCTGCTGTGTCCCCTTCGCTCTTGCTGGTGGAAGACGATTCCCGTCTTCGCCTGGACCTCGAACGTCATTTCTGTCAGCGCGGCTTTGCCGTCACTACTTGCGCGAACGGTGACCAGGGGCTGGTGGCCGTCCACCAGAACGATTTCGATTTGGTCCTGCTGGACATCATGCTGCCCGGCGTCGATGGCCTTTCCTTGCTGGATACGCTGCGCAACGCGCGCACTACACCGGTGATGCTGATGTCCGCCCTGGGCGCGGAACAGGACCGCATCACCGGCTTCACCCGCGGCGCCGACGACTACCTGCCCAAACCGTTCAGCCTGGCGGAACTGGATGCGCGAATCGATGCGCTGCTGCGTCGGGCCAACCTGGATCGAGCCCGCACCGCGCAGAGCGAGCCTCAACGGCACAGCTCTTTGCAGTTCGACGATGAACTGCAGGACGTTTCCCGCAACGGTGAACACGCCGGCCTGACGAATTCCGAGTACCGCCTTTTGGCGACGCTGAGCGCCCATGCCGGCGAAGCGCTGAGCAAGAGCTTTCTCTACCAGAGCGTCCTGCACCGCACTTACACGCGCCTCGACCGGGGGCTGGATGTGCACGTCTGCAACCTGCGCCGCAAGCTTGCCGCCATCGGTGCGCAGCAGGTGCAGATCCAGGCCGTGCGCGGCCAGGGTTACATCCTGGTGGATGCGGAACGTCACTGATGCGCCGTCACCCGCTGCTGTGGAAGATTGCCGCGCTGCAGGTCGGCTTCTGCCTGCTGCTGACCTGGCTGATCTGGACCTGGGGCCTGTCGCTGGAGCGCAGCACCTATTTCCTCGGCACCGAGGACCGCGACTACCTGGCACGCTACGCAGAACAAGCGGAAACGGTCTGGGAGCACCAGGGCGCCGAGGGCGTGGAACGCTTCCGCCAGCAGCTGTCCGCCGCCGAAGACACCTGGGTCGCGGTGATCGGTTCACACCTGCAGAGCCTGGGAAGCACGGCGCTGACGGCGGAGGAATCCAGCCACCTCACCTTCATGCGCAAGCTTGACTGGCCGATGAGCCGGCGCCTGCAGGACGAGTTGCCCTACGTCAGCATCGAATTCCCCCGACATCCCGAGCGCGGCCGGCTGGTCATGCAGTTGCCCGAGCGCCTGCTTCCGGGCGGCCTGACGCCCTGGACGCACCTGTTCAGCCACGGCGTAGTGCCGACCCTGCTGGCCGCCCTCCTCGGCTTGCTGATCTATCGCCACCTGGTGCTGCCGCTCAATCGCCTGCGCGCCCGCGCCGATGCCCTGCGCGCGGACGATCTCGACCGCGAGGGCCCCGGCACCCCGCTGGCCCATCGCCGCGACGAGCTGGGCGAACTGGCGCTGGCCTTCGATCACATGGCTGACCGCCTGCGGCACAGCCTGGCACAGCAACGCCTGCTGCTGCGCACGCTGTCCCACGAATTGCGTACACCCTTGGCGCGCCTGCGCATTGCCCATGACAGCGACCTGCCGGCGGACCAGCTGCGGCAGCGCCTGGACCACGAGATCCAGGACATGCAGCGCCTGCTGGAAGACACCCTCGACCTCGCCTGGATGGACACCGAGCGCCCGCAACTGGAACGCGAGCCGGTACTGGTGCTGTCGGTCTGGGAAGCGCTGCGCGAGGACGCCTGCTTCGAAAGTGGCTGGGAGCCCGAGCGGCTGCCCTGCTCGCTGGGCACCGACTGCGTGGTGCAGGTACACCTGGACAGCTTCGCCCAGGCCATCGAAAACCTGCTGCGCAATGGCATCCGCCACTCCCCGCGCGGTGGCAGCGTGCGCCTGGGCGGTTGGCGCGAGGGCACATTCTGGCACCTGTGCGTCAGCGACGACGGTCCCGGCGTCGCCGAAGCAGACCTCGAACGCATCTTCCAGCCCTACCAGCGGCTGCAGCCGTCGGAGTCCAGCGGATTCGGCCTTGGCCTGGCCATCGCCCGGCGCGGCGTCGAGCTGGCGGACGGGCGCTTGTGGGCCGAGAACGGCTGCGACGATGGTAAGGCCGGTCTCTGCCTGCACCTGTTGCTACCGGCCGTTACGGCCCAACAAAACGGCGCAAGTGTTTAGAAAGTTAATGCGCTTTACTTGCAAATAGCAGTAATTATCATTTGGCGATCTTTCAGTTGCCGGAGATCACCGATGCCGTCCCGTCCGACGCAGTTCCTTCCACCCTTCCTGCTGCTGTCCAGCTGCCTGCTGTCCTTCGCCGTACAGGCCGCCAGCGCCGATTCCGATGTCGTCGAGTTCGACAGCGAGACCATCGTCGCCACCGCCGCCGAGGAAGCCAAGCAGATGCCGGGCGTGTCGATCATCACCGCCGAAGACATCAAGAAGCGCCCGCCGGCCAGCGACCTGTCGCAGATCATCCGCACCATGCCGGGCGTCAACCTGACCGGTAACTCCACCAGCGGCCAGCGCGGCAACAACCGCCAGATCGATATCCGCGGCATGGGCCCGGAAAACACCATGATCCTGGTGGACGGCAAGCCGGTCTCCAGCCGTAACGCCGTGCGCTACGGCTGGCGTGGCGAGCGCGACTCGCGCGGCGACACCAATTGGGTGCCGGCCGACCAGGTGGAACGCATCGAAGTCCTGCGCGGCCCGGCGGCGGCGCGTTATGGCAACGGCGCGGCGGGCGGCGTGGTGAACATCATCACCAAGCAGGCGGGCAAGGAAACCCACGGCGACGTCACCGTCTACAGCAACTTCCCGCAGCACAGCGACGAAGGCGCCACTCAGCGCATGACCTTTGGCCTTAATGGCCCGCTGACCGATACCCTCAGCTACCGCGTGTACGGAAACGTCGCCAAGACCGACTCGGACGACTGGGACATCAACGCCGGCCACGAATCCAACCGCACCGGCAACCAGGCCGGCACCCTCCCCGCCGGACGTGAAGGCGTGCGCAACAAGGACGTCAACGGCTTGCTCAGCTGGCACCTGACGCCCGAGCAGACGCTGGATTTCGAGGCCGGCTTCAGCCGCCAGGGCAACATCTACACCGGCGATACGCAGAACACCAACAGCAACGCCAACGTGAAGTCCATGCTCGGTCACGAGACCAACCGCATGTACCGCGAGAACTACTCGATCACCCATCGCGGTGAGTGGGACTTCGGCAGCTCCATGGCCTACCTGCAGTACGAGAAGACCCGCAACAGCCGCATCAACGAAGGCCTGGCCGGCGGCACCGAGGGCATCTTCAGCAACACCGATTTCTACACCGCCACCCTGCGCGACCTCACCGCCCACGGCGAAGTGAACCTGCCGCTGCACGCCTGGCGCGACCAGACCCTGACCCTGGGCAGCGAATGGGTGCAGCAGAAACTCGACGACCCCAGCGCCAACACCCAGACCACCAGCGAAGGCGGCTCGGTGCCGGGTCTGACCAGCAGCAACCGTGACACCACCTCGCAGGCGCAGATCTTCTCGCTGTTCGCCGAAGATAACATCGAGCTGATGCCCGGCACCATGCTCACTCCCGGCCTGCGCTGGGACCACCACAGCATGGTCGGCGACAACTTCAGCCCGTCGTTGAACCTGTCCCACGCGCTGACCGATACCGTCACCCTGAAGGCCGGCATCGCCCGCGCCTACAAGGCGCCGAACCTCTACCAGCTCAACCCCGACTACCTGCTCTACAGCCGTGGCCAGGGCTGCTACGGCCAGAGCACCAGCTGCTACCTGCAGGGCAATGAGGACCTCAAGGCGGAAACCAGCGTCAACAAGGAGCTGGGCATCGAGTTCCAGAAGGACGGCCTGATCGCCGGCCTGACCTACTTCCGCAATGACTACAAGAACAAGATCGAGTCGGGCCTGTCGCCCATCGATCAGGCCAGCGGCGGCAACGGCAGCTACGCCAACGCGGCGATCTACCAGTGGGAGAACGTGCCCAAGGCGCTGGTCGAGGGCCTGGAAGGCACCCTGACCATCCCGCTGATGGAGCAGCTGAAGTGGAGCAACAACTTCACCTACATGCTGCAGTCGAAAAACAAGGAAACCGGCGACGTACTCTCAGTGACGCCCAAGTACACCCTGAACTCCATGCTCGACTGGCAGGCCACCGACGCCCTGTCGCTGCAAGCCAGCGTCGCCTGGTACGGCAAGCAGACGCCGAAGAAGTACGACTACCACGGCGACCGCGTCACCGGCAGCGCCAACAACCAGCTCTCGCCCTACGCCATCGCCGGGCTGAGCGGCACCTATGTGTTCACGAAGAACCTGAGCTTCACCGCCGGGGTGGACAACGTCTTCGACAAGCGCCTGTTCCGCGAGGGCAACGCCCAGGGCGTGAACGGCATCGAGGGCGCCGGCGCCGCCACCTACAACGAACCGGGCCGCACGCTGTACACCAGCCTCACCGCGTCGTTCTGATTAGAGAAAAAACCTGATGAGACTTCGCCTCCTCCTGGCACTGGCGTTCGCCGTGCCGGGGCTGGCAGCGCACGCCGCGCCTGCCCCCGACCAGAAAATGGACACCCATCTGCTGCAACGCAACGACCTGGCGTACCGCTTCAGCGAGCTGAAGCTGGATTCCGCCGACGGCCAGCGTCACTACCAGCTGTGGATCGCCCGCCCGAACCACCCTTCCCCCGCCGCCGGCTACCCGGTGGTGTGGATGCTCGATGGCAACGCCGCCATCGGCGCGCTGGACGAGAAACTGCTGAGCGAACTGAACGACGGCAAGGCCCCCCTGCTGATTGCCGTCGGCTACCAGACGCCCCTGCGCATCGATCGCAGCGGCCGCACCCGCGACTACACCCCGCGTCGCCCGCAGCTTGCCGAGCAGAAAGACCCGCTCACTGGTGATCCCAGCGGCGGCGCCGACGCCTTCCTCGATCTGATGCGCGACCGGATGCTCCCGACGGTAGCCGCCCAGGCGCCCATCGACCGCTCGCAACAGACGCTCTGGGGCCATTCCTACGGCGGCCTGCTGACGCTCCACGCGCTGCTCACCCGGCCGCAGCAGTTCAGCTTCTACGCTCCGGCGAGCCCTTCACTGTGGTGGGGCGACGGCGCGATCCTCAAGGAGCAGGACGGCTTCGCCCAGCGGCTGGCCGGCCACTCTGCGCAACTGTTGCTGATGCGCGGCGGCGAGGAACCCTTCCGGCCGCGTGAAGGCATTACTCCCAGCGCGCCCCGCGCCGCCCAGCAACTGGTGGAAGATGTCGCCAAGGTGCCCGGCATGCAGGCGCGGTTCCATGCCTTCGACGGCCTGAGCCATGGGCAGACGCTGGCCGCTTCGCTGAAGTACCTGTTGCGGACAAAGTTCGCGGACTGACTGGATATTCCACCGCAGGCTGAATCCCCTCACCCCAGCCCTCTCCCAGAGGGAGAGGGAGCAGTCCGTGCCGGCTGACGCGACGGCTTCATCCTGCTCCGAACGGTCCCCTCTCCCTCTGGGAGAGGGTTAGGGTGAGGGCTAGCCCAGCGCCAGTTCCCCTCCTTTAGGAGCGAGCTTGCTCGCGAACCCGCCCAGCTCCGGAGGCAACCTGTAGGAGCGAGCCATGCCCGCGATCGCGCCCATGGGGCGCTCCTACAGGTCACACCGCGCCGGCAATCTGCTCGCGCAACCACCGATGCGCCGGGTCGCGGTGCGAGCGCTCATCCCAGAGCATCGACATCTCGTAACCCGGCACCTCCACCGGCGCCTCCACCACCCGCAACGCCGGGTTGTCCCGCACCAGCCGCGCCGGCACCATGGCCACCAGGTCACTCCTGGCGAGCACCGAGATGACGACGAGGAAGTGCGGCACCGATAGCGCTACCCGCCGGCTCAGGCCGACCGCCGCCAGCGCCTCGTCGGTCACGCCGCTGAAGCCGCCTCCGTCGGGGGAGACCATCACATGCTCCAGCTGGCAGAACTGCGCCAGGCTCGGCTTGCGCTTCAGTTTCGGGTGCCCGGCGCGCCCGGCCAGTACATAGCGCTCGCTGAACAATGTCCGTCGACGCATGCCTGGTGGGCTGCCCTCGGTGGTGTGGAAAGCCAGGTCGATCTCGCCCTGCTCCGCCTGTCGAGCGATGCGCGGCGGTGATAGCTCCAGCAGCGCCAGACGGGCGCCCGGCGCACTGCCGCGAATGGCGCTCAACGCCGGCAGCAGAATGGTGGATTCGCCGTAGTCGGTGGCAGCGATGCGCCACGTGTTGTCCGCTTGCGCCGGGTCGAAGGGCGCTGACGGCGCCACCGCCTGCTCCAGCGCTTCCAGGGCGATGCGCAACGGTTCGCGCAGGGATTCGGCCCGCGCCGTCGGGCGCATGCCGCGCGGGCCGGGCAGCAGCAGCGGGTCGTCGAAGATGTCGCGCAGCTTCGCCAGGTGCACGCTCACCGAGGGCTGCGAGAAATTCAGCCGCTCCGCAGCGCGCGTCACGTTGTGCTCGGAAAGCAACACATCCAGGGTCACCAGCAGGTTGAGGTCGAGCCTGCGCAGATTATTCATTCATATACCTGGGATACCGGATATTCATTTCCACTATACCTGCGGCAATCGCATCCTGCGCACACCCCCTCTCATATGGAAACCGCCTCCATGAACGTACTGATCGTCTACGCCCACCCCGAACCGCGCTCGCTCAATGGTTCGCTGAAGGACTTCGCCGTGCGCCGCCTGCAGGCCGCCGGCCACGAGGTACAAGTTTCCGACCTCTATGCGATGAACTGGAAAGCCACGCTGGACGCCTCCGACAGCCTCGACCGCGATCCCGAGGCGCGCTTCGATCCGTCCCAGGATTCCAAACGTGCCTACGCCGCCGGCCGGCAGAGCAGCGACATCGCCGCCGAGCAGGAAAAACTGCGCTGGGCCGACACGGTGATTCTGCAGTTCCCGCTCTGGTGGTTCACCATGCCGGCGATCCTCAAGGGCTGGTTCGAGCGGGTCTACGCCTATGGATTTGCCTATGGCGTCGGCGAGCACTCCGATGCCCGCTGGGGCGACCGCTACGGTGAAGGCAATCTGGCCGGCAAGCGCGCCATGCTGATGGTCACCACTGGCGGCTGGGAGTCGCACTACAGCGCTCGCGGCATCAACGGGCCGATCGAGGATCTGCTGTTCCCGATCCACCACGGCGTGCTGCACTACCCCGGCTTCGACGTACTGCCGCCCTACCTGGTCTACCGCACCAGCCGGGTGGATGCGCTGCGCTACGCGCAGATCGAGCAGGAGCTGGGCGAGCGCCTGGACAACCTCCAGACCACCGCGCCCATCCCCTTCCGCCGGCAGAACGGCGGTGATTACGACATCCCTGCGCTGACCCTGCGCGAGGAGATCGATCCGCAGGCCAGTGGATTTGCGGCGCATCTGGAGTGAATGCGGTTCGCGAGCAAGCTCGCTCCTACAAGCAGCGCGGCTCTTCGTAGGGGCGAGCTTGCTCGCGAACTGCCCAACAGCGGACTCAGGGACGAACCCGCGGCTCCGCTTCGAAGGCACTGCGCAGCAACTCGACGAACTCCGGCGCAGGGGGAATTTCCACCTCGCCGATGCGGCTCACCGGCACCGCCGGCGTCCAGGAGTTCATCACCACCGCGCCGGCCAGGCGCGGCAGGTCCTGCTGATCGATGCTCAGCGATGACTGGCGCGCGCCGAGCCTGTCCAACTGGCGCTGGAGGATGCCCATGGTGGTGCCAGCGAGCATCCTCGCCCGCGGCCAGATCACCGTTTCGCCGTCCCAGAACGCCAGGTTCCAGATGGTCGCCTCGCTGAAGCGACCACGGTGGTCGGTGAACACCGCATCATCGAAACCGGCAGCCACCGCCTCGCGCAGGTACCAGGTCTTGGCGATCTCGCCGACGTGCTTGATCTCCGGCAGCACCCGCTCGTGCCCGGCGATGGCCAGCGACAACGGGCCCTGCGGGCCATCCGACGGCGGCGCGGTGCGCACCAGCAGCTCGGGCCGGTGCTCGGGCCCTGCGACAGTGAACTCCCCGGCGGGCGAGTACACCGTCGCCATCAGCGAAGTCTCCGCAGGCGCCTGTTCCAGCGCAGCACGTAAGGCAGCGCGGATTTCCTCGTCGGTGTGGCTCCGGCCGAACAGCCGCAGCGAGGCATTGCGCAGTCGCTCCAGGTGCAGGTCCAGACCACGGATGCCGCCGCCGCGCACCTGCATGGCAGTGAAATGGGCATAGCCGGCGAAGGCCAGCGGTGCGAGATCGTCGGCACTGGCGGGACGGGCGTTGCGTTGGGTGATGTAGGGATGAATGGCGACTGACATGGCTTTGGCTTCCTCTGCTCGGTGTTTCACTGCCTGGACATCTGCATATCCAGCATCAAGTGGAATCACTATCGGCCTTTGACGAAGCCAGGAGAAACGAGTATTTCTCGATAAATCATCAAACAGGATTTGAAGATCGATGAGCCGTTCCTTTCCCGGTATCCGCTCGCTGCGCACCTTCGAGGCTGCCGGCCGTCACCTGAACTTCACCCGCGCCGCAGAAGAGGTCGGCCTCACGCCAGCGGCGGTCAGTCACCAGATCAAGGAGCTGGAAGACCAGCTCGGCCTCGGCCTGTTCGTGCGCACCAGCCGCAGCATCCAGCTGACCCCGGCGGGCGCCTTGCTGCTGGAAGCGGCGGCGGAATCCCTCGGCCTGCTGCATCGCGCCACCGTGCGGGCGCGGCGGCTGGCGCGCACTTCGGAGCAACTGCGGGTCTCGCTCACCGCGCGCTTCGCCACCCACTGGCTGCTGCCGCGCCTGCCGAAATTCCGCGCGCTGCATCCGGGGCTGAAGCTCAGCTTCGACGTCAGCGACGAGCTGCGCGACTTCGCCGTCGACGACATCGACCTCGCCATCCGCTTCGGCAGCGGTCGCTATCCCGGCTTGCTGGCGGAGCGGCTGTTCGATACGCAGATCGTCCCGGTGTGCTGCCCAAGCCTGCTGGTAGACGGCCCGCCGCTGCACGAACCGCGTGACCTGCAGGCCCACACGCTGTGCCACGTGGTTTGCGAAACCGAAGGCGCGCCCTGGCCGGACTGGTCGCGCTGGATGGCGGCGGCCGGCGTGGAAGACTTCGACGCCAGCGGCTGCGTCACCTTCGAGGACACCAGCCACGTGGTACAGGCGGTGCTCGAAGGCGGTGCGGTCGGGCTGGCCGACCACGCCATGGTCGCCCGCGAGCTGGAACAGGGCCTGCTGGTGCAGCCGTTCGAACTGGGCGTGCGGGTTGCCGAGGACTATGCCTACAACCTGGTCTACCCGCAGGCCAGCGCGGACGAGCCGCGCGTCAAGGCCTTCCGCGAATGGATTCTCGGGGAGATGGCGGTCTAGGCCCGCTGCGCCATTCACCCACGGAGGTATTGCCGCAGGATCTTTCCCGTCTACGCTGTGCGACGACGGAGTCCACGGACTCGGATTGCTCAGCGTACCGATAGGGAAGATTCACCTATGACAGAAAACATCGATACCGCTGCCGCCTTTGGTGCTCCCAAGGAAACCGCTCGGGAAGGCCGGCTGGGCTACCTGCCAGTCGCCCTGTTCGGCTCGGTGATGGGGCTTGCGGGCCTGTCTTCGGCCTGGAAGCTGGCCACGGTCATCTACGCTGCGCCACAGTGGGTGTCGCAAGCTATCGGCCTGCTGGCGCTGCTGGCCTTCGTCGCCGTCGGCATCGGCTACGCCATCAAGGCCGTCACCGGCCCCCATTCAGTGAAGGCGGAATTCCTCCACCCCATCGCCGGCAACCTGTTCGGCACGCTGTTCATCAGCCTGTTGCTGCTGCCCATTCCCCTGGTCGACTACAGCCTGTTCCTGGCGCGCGCCTGCTGGCTGATCGGCACGGCCGGCATGCTGCCGTTCGCCTGGCTGATCATTTCCCGCTGGCTCGGCCAACGCCAGCAGGCAGCCCACGCCACGCCGGCGTGGATTGTCCCGGTGGTGGGCCTGGCGGATATCCCGCTGGCGGTGCCGCTGCTGCAATGGCCGGGCGCGGCCGACGTCGCCTTCTTTTCCCTGGCAGTGGCGCTGTTCTTTGCCGTGCCGCTGTTCACCCTGATCCTCTCGCGACTGCTGTTCGAAGAGCCGCTGGGTGTCGGCCTGCAACCTTCCCTGCTGATCCTGCTGGCGCCCTTCGCGGTTGGCTTCTCCGCCTATGTCAGCATCGTCGGCGAGATCGACCGCTTCGCTAGCGCGCTGTACATGCTCACCCTGTTCATGCTGGCGGTGCTCGCCGGGCGCCTGCGCCACCTGGCGCGCAACTGCCCGTTCCGCCTGGCCTGGTGGTCGGTCGGTTTCCCGCTGGCCGCCGCAGCCGGTTGCGCTCTGCGCTACGCGGGTCATGCGCCTGGGCCCTTCACCAACGGCGTGGCGCTGTTCCTGCTGGCCGCCGCAACGGTCGTCATCCTCGGCATGGGCCTGCGCACGCTGATCGGCGTGGCGACGGGCCAGCTGCGTAACCTCGCCACCTGAGTCGCGCGGCTTGCCATTGCCGACGAATCCTGCGAAAACGCACGCCCTCGCGGCGCTCGTGCCGCACCCGCATCATCGGAGAAAGCCATGAGCAGCGAACTGCAGATCGAAGATATCGTCGTTGGCGACGGCAAGACCGTGGTCAAGGGCGCCCTGATCACCACCCAGTACAAGGGCACCCTGGAGGACGGCACCGTCTTCGATTCGTCCTGGGATAAGGGCCGCCCGTTCCAGTGCGTGATCGGCACCGGCCGGGTAATCAAGGGCTGGGATATCGGCCTGATGGGCATGAAGGTCGGCGGCAAGCGCAAGCTCTTCGTGCCCGCGCACCTGGCCTACGGCGAGCGCCAGGTCGGCGCGCACATCCAGCCCAACTCCAACCTGCTGTTCGAGATCGAGCTGCTGGAAGTCCTCACCCGCGACGAGTGATCGGCCTCTTCGGACTCAGGCCGGCGCGGTTTCCACGTTGCGCCGCAGCGCCAGGATCGCCGTGGGCCCCCGGGCCTTGCGGGTGAACCAGAAGACCCGGCTCACGCCACGGGTGATCGCCACATAGGCCAGGCGCAGCTGCTCGTCCTGCTGGGCCTGGTCGTAGCTGCTGGCGAAAAACCCGCAGGCCGCGTACAGCGCGCTGCGCAGCGGGTGTTTCTCCGGCGGCGCGCAGTCGTCGACGATGATCGCCACTTCCGCCTGCAGGCCCTTGGCGCGGTGGATGGTCATACCCTTCACCGGCAGCTTGCGGTCCAGCTCGCCGAGGATGGTCTGCAACGTTTCATTGCGCCGGCTGAGCAGCAGCACGGCGGTTTTCTCCCGCGAGCCGCGCGCGGCGACGTGTTCGCACTGCTTGCGGATCTCCTCCAGCAGGAGTGGCAAGCTGTTGCGCGCGTCGAAGCGCTGCACCAGTTTCACCCCGTGGTCGCCCGCCTCTGCCGACTTGAAGGCGCGGCAGGTCTTGGCCTGCTTGTTGGTCACTCCCACCAGCACCCGCTCGCCGTCGCGGATCACCGGGTCGATGCTGCGGTAGTTGGTCTCCAGCAGCAGCACGCGGCTCTTGAGCCGGCCCTTGCTGGGGAAATGCCGGTCGAAGTCCATGAACAGCTCCGGCGAGCTGCCGCGCCAGGCGTAGATGGACTGCCAGTCATCACCGATGGCCATCAGGCTGACGGCCTCGCCGCGCTTGGCGAGGTCGCGGTGCAGCGCCTGCAGCCATTGCACAATCTGCGGCGAGACGTCCTGGAACTCGTCGATCAGCAAATGCTGGAACGGCGCAAGCGCTTCGGCCGGCAGCTTGCCGTCACCGAGCTGGTCGGTCAGACGCTGGAAGGCCAGGTTGAAGGTCAGCAGGCCCTGCTCCTGCAAGGCGGCATCGAAGGCCGCCCAGAACATCTGCAGTGCCTCGATGAACTGGCGCTCACGCGGAGGGCAGGCGAGTTTCTGCGGCTGTAACTGGTCGATGCGCAGGCCGATGCTCTCGATGAAGCCGGATTGCGCATAGAAGGCTTCGAACAGCGGCAGCGCGATGAATTCGCCCGGCAGTTTGAAAGCATCCAGTGGCGCCTTGCCGACACGCGGCGGCCTGCCGTCTTCGCCTGCCTCCGGCGGTAGCGGCAGCTCCAGCAGTTGGTGCACCAGAACGCGGAACGCTGGCTGATCGGCGTAGCACTGCTGGTAGACCTGCTTGAGCAGGCGCTGCTGCGCCGAGCGCAGGCGGCCGGCGAGCAAGGGATTGTCCAATTCGTCCGCCGGGGTGCGCTCGTCCAGTTGCTCGAACCAGCGCGGGTTCTTCAGCGCGACCTTCGCCAGGGTGCCCATGGCAGAATGGAAGGTCCGTACACACTGCCTCGCCCGCGCGGCATCGAACGGATGCCCCCAGTAACCGAGCACCTTCACCAACTGCTCGCGCAACTGTGCGCAGGAGGCGTTGGTGAAGGAAATCACCGTCACCTTCTCGGCATCTATCCCCAAGTGGCAGAGCATGTAGACCACCCGCAACACCAGCGTGGTGGACTTTCCGGAACCGGCGCCGGCGAAGATGCGGGTCAGCGGTTCCGGCGCTAGGATCATCGCCCACTGCTCTTCCGATGGCAGGCTGAGAATTCCGCGGGCAGCGGCCTGGGCCACGCGCTGGCGCATGTCCAAGGCGTGCTGTTCATCCGGAGCGCTGGCGGTGCCGTAGATACCGGCAGCCGCCTGGGCGCGCGGGCGTTTGGGCGCAGGCGCGTCGCCGTCTTTCCTCGCCTTGGGGCTGCGTTTGGCCGGCGCCTTGCTCGCACCTTTTGCCTTGCCCTTCGCCTTGCTGCGCGCGCCGGCTTTGGGTTGCGCCGCCTCGCGCTCGGCGCGCAGGTATTCGGTGGTACGGGGGAAATAACGCGCAAGGGCTTCGGCAACCAGCCGCTTGTAGCGTTCGACAGCAGACTCCATGGGCCCTACCAGATCAGTTATAGCGTTGAATCATAAGCGGTTTGCGACAGTGACAGGCAATCAATCCGACGGTTCCGCAGCGCCCTGGAAAATTGATAACCATTAGCAATTGGATTAGAGTCGGGCTCCCGCTTTTCCTGGCCACGCCGCCACTACGGATGACCCCATGTTCGAACTGGAAAATGTCAGTTTCAGCGTCCCCGGTCGCACGCTTCTGCAACCGCTGAGCCTGCAGCTGGCCGACGGCAACATGATCGGCCTGATCGGTCACAACGGTTCGGGCAAGTCCACCCTGCTCAAGCTGCTGGCCCGTCAGCAACAAGCCAGCGGCGGCAGCATCCGCCTGGACGGCAAGCTGCTGCAGGACTGGGGCAACCGCGACTTCGCGCGCCAGGTGGCTTACCTGCCGCAGCAACTGCCGCAGACCGACGGCCTGACCGTGCGCGAGCTGGTCGCCTTCGGCCGCTATCCGTGGCACGGCGCACTGGGACGCTTCACCGGCGAGGACCGCCAGCAGATCGATCGCGCGCTGGACCTCACCGACACCCTGGCCTTTGCCGATCGCCCGGTGGACCTGCTCTCCGGCGGCGAACGCCAGCGCGTCTGGCTGGCCATGCTGCTGGCGCAAAACAGCCGCTACCTGCTGCTGGACGAGCCGACTTCGGCGCTGGATATCGCCCACCAGGTCGAGGTGCTCTCCCGCGTCCACGAACTCAGCCGCGAACTGGGCCTGGGCGTACTGGTAGTGCTGCACGATATCAACATGGCGGCGCGCTACTGCGACCACCTGATCGCCCTGCACGGCGGCCGCCTGTTGGCCCAGGGCTCGCCAGCGGAACTGATGCGCGGGGAGACGCTGGAGGATATCTACGGGATTCCCATGGGCGTGCTGAGCAACCCGGTGGATGGGTCGCCGATCAGTTTTCTGCACTGATATCGGCGTTCCTACAGGTAAACGCGTGCGACGCCGACGCAGGGTGCGTTACAGATCGCTCACCTCCGGCGGCGGCTCGTCGATCAGCGGGCAGTTGTCGCAATGGCCGATGGTGCCCAGCCGATAGCGAATGCAGCAGGTCCGCCGCTGCCGCCAAAGCCCGTTGGCCCGCTGCTCGCACGAAACCTCGACATACTGGATCGGCTTGAACAGCGGGTTGCGCATGCCGTCCGGACGGCGCTCGGTCTCCAATAGCTCGCGGCCGTGGCCGAGCATCGAGGCCAGGGGCGGCAGCTTGGCCATCTCGCCGATGAACCATTCGAAGTAGTTGCCAGCGTTGCTCCAGAGCACTCTGGGCGAGAGCCGCGCCTCCGTTGCCAGCGTATGGATGAAAGGCTGCAGGTGCCCTTCCAGCAGATGGGCAAAGCGCTGGAACGGATCGCCTGGCGGCGCGGCAAAAGGCCCGCCCTCGCCCGGCAACTTGAATGCCTCAGGAATGCCCTGGGCATCCAATACCACTTCCACCTCATCGAACCCCAGCGGCAGTGTGCGACCGAGCACCAGCGCGGCAGCCACCACCGGTGGAATGAGGCGCACCAGGTACCACTTGGACCACTGCGAAGCCAGCGCGCGGCGGTCGCCATCGGCGTGGGGTGGGTCGAAACGGCGCAGCACGCTGTCGAGCATCTCCCGTTCCAGCAAGGCACACGCCGGGATCGATGGCCGGGGATCGTCGCGAGTCACCAGCACCTCGCGGTAGCTGGCGAACTCACCGAAATACAGGGGAGCGAGGGCTGCGATCACCGGGAGCCCTCAGGCACGCAACGAACCGCTGTCAGCACAGGCCGCAACGCTCGAAGAAGGTTTCCCGGCTCTGCACCATCAACGCGGCGCGCTTGTGCGGGAAGTTGAATTCCTTCTCGCACCAGAAGCCCAGGCGCTGCATGTGGCCGATCATCTTCGCGTTGTCGGCGCGCGGCTCAGCGACGATGCGCTGGGTGCGCGGGTCGTCCAGCAGCAGGTAGTGCACCAGCGCAGTCATCCAGCTTTCCACCTTGTGCGGACCACGGTGGCTTTCCTCGCCCACCAGCATATGGATGCCGCGGTCGTAGTCGCCCACGTCGTAGAACGGCGCGATGCGGTCTTCCTTGGCCCAGTAGGCTTCGTAGTAGGCGAACGGCTCGTCGTCGATGCAGCCGATGAGGGTGGTGGTGTGCGGGTCGGCGGCAGCTTTTTCCAGGTAGGCGCGGTGCTGCTCCAGGGTGCCGCCTTCCTGCCAGAACTCCAGCACGCGCGGGCTGTTCTGCCAGCGGCTGAAGCGTTCCAGGTCCAGTTCGATGTCGAGGGTGCGCAGGGAAATCCACTGGCCCAGCTTCGCGTCGAAGCGGCGATAGACCTCACCCTGCGGCTTGGGTGCGCGCAGCGGATGGCGGCGGCCGCCGCTCATGCGATAGACCTGCGGATAGTTGGCGCTGGCCAAGCCCCTGTGCCAGGCGGCGGGCAGTTGCCAGAACGCGGAACGCTCGATCTGCAGGCGCCCGCCAACGTCGTCGAGGCTCACCAGGCCTTGCTCGAAAGCTTCGACCGGGACATTGGCGGCAGCGAATTGCACGCGATCGCTCTGTGTATCGCCAGCGAAGGTCCAGTAGGCCAGCTTCCACAGCGCCTCCGTGGTTGGCGCTGAACTCAGCTGCCAGCACTCACCTTCGCGTTGCGCGCTCAACAACGGCTGGCCGTCCAGCAGCAGGGTCAGGCCATGGGTTCCGAGATCGGCGGAGAGCTTGCGGCCATCGGGCAGCGGCAGGGAAAAACTGGGCGTCATGGTGGGTTCCCTTTCGTGAATGCAACGACCCCGCTCGTATGACGAGCAGGGTAGGCAGAAATTTACTCGACCCGGACATCGATTCCGGGCCTTGCGGGTCAGGCGCTTTCCGCAGTCAGCGGGCGCGTCGGCTTGTGCGCGGTCTCGTGCGGCGGCAGGTGCTCGAACATCGACGCGGCGATTTCCTGCGCGCGCATCGGCAGCACCGACAGCAGCGTATCGCTCAGGCCGTGGCTGTCCTGGGTGAAGCCCTGCAGGTAGATGCCGGCATGCAGGCGCTTGTCAGCCAACACGCGGTAGTCGCGGCCCACTTCGAAGTCACCCAGGTACTCCTGCAGCGGCGCGAGCAGTTCGCGGTGCGACTTGCGCTCGTAGCCGGTGGCGAGGATCACCGCATCGTAGCGATGGGTTTCCACCGCACCGGTGGCGCTGTCGCGCAGGGTCAGCTCGATACCGTCGGCGTCAGCCTTGGCCGCCTCCACATTGCGGCGGCAGAGGAAGGCATGGCGATCCACGCCGGCCACTTTCTGCCGGTAGAAGATGCCGTAGATGCGCTCGATCAGGTCCAGGTCCACCACCGAGTAGTTGGTGTTGTGGAATTCCTGGATCAGCTTCTCGCGCTCGGCCTTGGGCTCGTTGAACACCAGGTCGGTGTAGCGCGGGGCGAAGATTTCGTTGACGAAGGGGCTGTCGTCGGCCGGCTTGAGCACCGCCGCGCGCAGGACCATGTCGACCTTCACCGAGGGGAAGCTGTCGTTCAGGTCGATGAAGGCTTCGGCCGCGCTCTGGCCGCCGCCGATCACCGCGATGCGCATCGGCTCGTTCTGGTTGCAGCGCTGCTCGGCCATGCATTCCAGGTAGCGGGCGTGGTGGAACACCCGCGGGTCGTCGCGCAGGTGATTGAAGGCCGACGGGAAGCGCGGCGTGCCGCCCGTGCTCACCACCACGCTACGCGCCAGACGGAAGCGTTCATGGCCACGGGCATCAGTGGACAGCACCTTGACCAACTCGATGCCGTCCGGGCCCTGCACCGGCTCGACGCGGCTGACGGTTTCGCCGCAGACGCGCTGCTCGGCGAACTGCTCACTGACCCAGCGCAGGTAGTCGTTGTACTCCATGCGGCACGGATAGAAGGTGCCCAGGTTGGTGAAGTCGATCAGCCGGCCCATCGCATGCAGGTAGTTGACGAAGCTGTACGGGCTGGTGGGATTGCGCAGGGTCACCAGGTCCTTGAGGAAGGAGATCTGCAGTTCGCTCTGCGCCACCAGGGTGTTGCCGTGCCAGCGGTAGTCGGCCTGCTTGTCGAGGAACAGTGCGTGGTAGTGGCGACCCTCGCGTCGCGCCTGCTCCTGCAGGGCGATCGCCAGCGCCAGGTTGGAGGGGCCGAAACCGATGCCGAGCACGTCGTAGGTCGGGGTGATCATCTGGGTCATGGTGCCAATGTCCTGTATCGCGATGGCCGTGGGGCGTGGCCACGCAGGAGTCGGCGGCTTACTGCTCTGCCTGGAGCGCCCCGCCAGCCGGCGGTTGGCGCTCGCTCCTGCGTGTCGCCCATGATTTGCGCTGTCGATAGCGCGTTATCTGGAAAGACGAGACAGGTCTGGCGAAATTTAGAATGATTCTCACTAAGTCATGAAAATTTCAGAGTGACGAGCGGGCGTAAACGGCAGGAATCGGTGCGCAGGCCACGTGGGACTAAATCCTGGTGCATGCCATGCGTCTGTGTATGTAAATGCGGCTCGCAGTCGCCTACGAACAACAACCGCTGTCAGCCCTGCCCGCTCCAGGCTTTCAGGCGCAGCCGGCAATGCCTCATCGCGTTGACGATGTGCTTCTCCACCATATCGCGAGAAATACCCATGGCCTGCGCGATCTCGACATGGCTGCAGCCCTCGACCTTGCGCAGCACGAAGGCGCGGCGACAAGCCTCGGGCAATTCACCAAGGGCGCGCTGGAGCAATTGCAGTTGCTGCTGATGGCTGGCTTCTTCCTGCGGGCAGCGCTCGTCGATGCAGCCTTCGCGGTCGAGGGTTTCCAGCTCTTCGGCGCGGCGCACGCGGCCTCGCCGATGCAGGTCGATGCTGAGGTTGACCGCCGTGCGGTAGAGAAATGCGCGGGGTTGTTCGATATGCTCGCCACCCTTGCGGTCGAGCAGGCGCAGGAAGGCCTCCTGCGTCACATCGGCAGCCGTCTGGCGGTCGCCAAGGCTGCGATTGAGGTACAGGACCAGCTCCTTGTAATACCGGATGAACGCGCTTTCCACCCCGTCGGGCATCCTATGAAAAACAGTCGAGGCTGTAGGCGCCTACTGACAGTCCGAGTCAGGCTTATTTATAATCACTCGCATCAACGCGAAAAGAAAGTGTGATATCGGCCGCAAATGGCCTTACCGAGATTCCCGATGACCAGCTCCCCTTCCCCGTTCGACGATGACCGCATCAGCGCCGAAGCTGCGCACTGGTGCGCGCGTCTGCACGACGAAGAGTGCAGCGAGGCCGAGCGCGCCGGGTTCGCGCAATGGCTCGCGCTCGACGCACGGCACGAGGTCGAATACCAGGCGATGCTGGAAATCTGGCAGCTCTCGGAACTGCTGACGCCAACTCCGCGAATCGCACCCGCACCCATGGCAACGCCAGCACCAGCGCCACTGAGCGGCCGCCGCAGCAGCACCGCTCGCCGCCCTCGCAGCGGCAAGCGCATCGCCGCTGTGGCCGCTGGAGTGCTGGTGGCCATCGGCGCCGTGTGGTCGGCAGGTTGGTCAGCCGGCTGGCTGCCTTCGAAGGTTGGCTATTACGCCGCGCAGCCCGGCGCACGCGAGGTGGAATTGGCCGATGGCTCGAAAGTCGAGCTCAACAGCAACTCGCAACTGTACTTCGCCGACTTCCGCGATCGCCGCAGCGCCTGGTTGAAAAGCGGCGGCGAGGCGTACTTCCGGGTGACCCACGACACCCTGCAACCCTTCTCGGTCTACACCGACAACGGCAGCGTGCGGGTCACCGGTACGCGCTTCAACGTCTGGACCGACCCGCACCAGATGCTGGTTACCCTGCTCGAAGGCTCGGTGGTGGTCAGCCCGCCGGACAGCGTAGACGGCAACAGCGCCCAGCTCACGCCGGGCATGCAGGCACGCTACAGCCAGGGCAGCCAGCGCATCGAACTGGCCCAGGTCGCGCCCGCCGGCGCCATTGCCTGGATCGAGGGCAAGCTGGTGATCGATGACCTCACCCTGCAGGCCGCCCTGCCGCTGATCAACCGCTACCTCCGGCAGCCGGTATTCGTCGGCGACACCACCGCAGCGGCGATGCGCATCGGCGGCATCTACCGCACCGACGACCTGCAGGCGCTGGTGGACTCGCTGCCCAAGGTGCTGCCGGTGGAGCTGAACACGGACAGCCAGGGCCGCATCGTGCTGGCCAGTCGGTACGTTCCGCTCTAGCCGGGCTGGCGGATAACCTGTTCCGGGTTATCCGCCCTACGTCCCTGGCGTGCCGTGCGGGTTCGCGAGCAAGCTCGCTCCTCCGACCTCGGAATGCTCTTCGTAGGACCGAGGGGGACGCCCAGTCCTTGCTCGCAAATTCCTATGCGGCGGAGTTCGAGATCACCGGCGAGCAGCCCTCGCCAGCCAGCCATTTCTTATTTGCGAGAAATTCGCAAATTCTCTTCAGTTTTTTCCAGCTTCATTCGTCTTGATAGGAACGATTCGGATTTGCCGATGATTTCCTGATTCGCGCACCGTCTCGCCCCGTTGTGCGGCCTGCCCCCTGGCAGGCCCGGTCCAGGAAAAGACGATGCAAACTCCCGCTCCAAGCGCCTTTCGCGAGATGCTCAAACTGCTGCGGCCACACTGGCTGCCGCTGACCGCCGCCACCCTGCTGGGAGTTCTCGGTGGCTCTGCTATCACCGCGCTGCTCGCCACCATCAACTACAGCCTGCATTCGCCAGGCGGCATGCCGGCCGGCCTGCTGCTGGGGTTCGCCGGGCTCTGCACCTTGGCGCTGCTGGGCTCGATCATTTCCGACATGGGCACCAACTATGTCGGCCAGCATGTGATCGCGCGGCTGCGCAAGGACCTGGGCAGCAAGATCATCTCCGCGCCCATCGAGCAGATCGAGCGCTACCGCAGCCACCGGCTGATCCCGGTGCTGACCCACGACATCGACACCATCAGCGACTTCGCCTTCGCCTTCGCGCCGCTGGCGGTCGCGCTGACCACCACGCTCGGCTGCCTGGGCTACCTGGCGTGGCTGTCGCCGCCGATGTTCCTCGCGACCGCCATCGCCATCGTCGTCGGCAGCGCCGTGCAATACGTCGCGCGGGCCAAGGGCATCAAGGGCTTCTTCGAGGCGCGGGACAAGGAAGACGAGCTGCAGAAGCACTACCGCGCCATCGCCGAGGGCGCCAAGGAACTGCGCATCAGCCGCCCGCGCCGCTTCCAGCACTATAGCGAGCGCCTGCAGGGCACCGCCGATGAAATCTGTGACATCCAGCTGCGCTCGATCAACCTGTTCAATGTCGCCAAGGGCTTCGGCTCGACGCTGTTCTTCATCGTCATCGGCGTGGCACTGGCCTACCAGTCGCTGTGGCCGAGCACCGACCAGGCCACCCTGTCCGGTTTCATCCTGGTGCTGCTGTATATGAAGGGGCCACTGGAAGGCCTGATCGGCCAACTGCCAGTGGTGACCCGCGCACAGGTCGCGTTCCGCCGCATTGCCGAGCTGTCGGTGCGTTTCTCCTCACCGGAGCCGAACCTTCTATTGGCCGATGACGGTCGCCAGCCGCTGGACTTCCAGTCCATCGAACTGCGCGACCTGACCTATCACTACCCCACCGACGACGGTTCCCCTGGCTTCGCCGTCGGCCCGCTGAACCTCACGGTCAGCCGTGGCGAAATCCTTTTTATTGCCGGCGAGAACGGCTGCGGCAAGACCACCATGATCAAGCTGCTGCTCGGCCTCTATGCCCCGCGTGGCGGCGAGCTGCTGCTCAACGGCGAGGTGGTGACCGACTCCAGCCGCGACGACTACCGACAGCTGTTCACCACCATCTTCGCCGACTACTTCCTCTTCGAGGACCTGCTCAAGGGCAGCCAGGACATCCCGGTCGAGGCCGGCCGCTACCTCGAACGCCTGGAGATCGCCCACAAGGTCAGCCTTGAAGGCCAGGAGTTCTCCACCACCGACCTCTCGACCGGACAGCGCAAGCGCCTGGCGCTGGTACAGGCCTGGCTGGAGAAGCGCCCGGTGCTGGTGTTCGACGAGTGGGCGGCAGACCAGGACCCGGAATTCCGCCGGATTTTCTACACCGAGCTGCTGCCCGAGCTTCGTGCCCAGGGCAAGACACTGATCGTGATCTCTCACGACGACCGCTATTTCGACGTCGCGGATCGCCTGCTGCGCATGCGCGCCGGGCAGATCGTCGAGATCGAGGACCACCGCACTGCAGCGTCACGAGGTGGTTCCGGTATAGCCATGCACTGACGGCCCGGTGGCCGACCTTTCACCCGGTCGTCGCTCAGCAACAAAAAAAGATCGAACGGATTTTTCCGGTTTTTTCCAACCGGCGCGTCACATAAAGCTGAATCATTCTTATTAAAAACTGCATTACAAGATCATGCCTTCAAGGTTAAAGGAGCTAAACAAGTGAGTCGCACCCGTACCGCGCTGCAAACCCGGCACAAGGTGAAACCCCTGGCCCGTCTGGTCCGCGCCACCGCCCTGGGGATGGTCCTGGCGGCTTCCGCCGTCGAGGCTGCTCCGGTCCGCATCGACATCCCGGCCCAGTCCCTGGCTTCCGCGCTCACCAGCCTGGGCGCGCAGTCGAACCTGCAGATCGTCTTCAACCAGAGCCAGGTGCAGAACCTGCGCGCACCCGGCGTGCGCGGCGAGATGGAGCCCGCCCAGGCGCTGGAACGCCTGCTGCAGGGCACCGGCATCAAGTATCAGGTCGAAGGCAGCCGCGTGACCCTGCTTGGCGCCGACTCCGCCAGTGGCGACACCCTGAACATGTCCGCCCAGGTCATCACCGGCGCCGTCGAAGGCGAAGACAGCTATGTGCCGCGCACCTCCAACAGCGGCAGCAAGACCGATACCCCGCTGCTGGAAATCCCCCAGTCGATCTCGGTGGTCACCCGCAAGCAGATGGATGCCCAGGGCGCGCAGACCGTAACCGAAGCGCTGCGCTATGTGCCCGGCGTCAAGGTGGAAGCCTACGGCCTCGATCCGAAAGGCTTCGACTGGATGTACATCCGCGGCTTCAACGCCCAGGCCACCAGCGACTACCTCAACGGTCTGCGCCAGCAGAACAACAGCTACGCCTTCTTTCGCAGCGAGCCCTATGCCTTCGAGCGCATCGACGTGGTCCGTGGCCCGTCTTCCAGCCTGTTCGGCCTGGGTGATGCCGGCGGTATCGTCAACCGCGTGAGCAAGAAGCCCACGGCCAACCACGTCAACGAAGTCGAGCTGACTGGCGGCAACCATGACCGCAAGCAGGGCCAGTTCGACCTCGGCGGCGCGCTGGATGAGCAGAACCAATTTCTCTACCGCGTGGTGGGCCTGGCCCGCGACGCCAACACCCAGGCCGAGTACGACGACGGCCACGAGGTCGAGGACGACCGCTACTACATCGCCCCGTCCTTCACCTGGGCGCCGGACGAAGACACCAGTCTGACCGTGCTCACCGACTTCCTGCGCGACCGCAACTCCGGCTCGATCTTCGACTACAGCGTCAACGGCCACCCCACCGGCACTCTGCTCGGCGACCACAATTACAACCACTTCGACCAGGACCAGTACACCCTGGGCTACGAGTTTCGCCATCGCCTCAACGACATCTGGGAATTCCGCCAGAACGCGCGTTACGGCCAGGTCGACCTGACCTTCGCCAACCTGCTGCCGCAGCTGCAGGTCGGCAGGAACATCATCCGCACCGCGGACCGCTTCGACCAGCACATGGACACCTTCAACCTGGACAACCAGTTGCAGGCCAACTTCGATACCGGCGCAATCAAGCACACCCTGCTGATGGGCGCAGACTACAGCTGGCAGGACGCCAATATCGCCCGCTGGCGTACCCTCGGCCCGTCGCTGAACCTGGATAACCCGGTTTACGGCCAGAGCGTTCCGCGGCCGACCAAGGACACCACCCTCGCCGGTCAGGCCATCGACTACGACCAGAACATCGAGCAGATCGGCGCCTACCTGCAGGACCAGATCAAGTTCGACGACCACTGGATCCTCACCGCCGGCGGCCGCTACGACTACGTGCGCAATGACCTGGACAACCACGTGGGCGCCCACACCATGCAGAAGGACAACGCTTTCACCGGCCGTGTCGGCCTGACCTACCTGACCGACTTCGGCCTGGCGCCTTACGTCAGCTACTCCGAGTCGTTCGTGCCTAACACCGGCATCACCTCCGACGGCGGCGCCTTCAAGGCCAGCGAGGCCCACCAGTACGAAGCGGGCGTGAAGTTTCAGCCGGACGAAACCCTGCTGATCACCCTGGCCGCCTACGAGCTGACCAAGGAAAACATCCTCACCAACCAGCTGAACGCCAACGGCGTGCCCACTGGCTTCAGCGAGGCCACCGGCGAGCAGCGCTCGCGCGGCATCGAGGCCGAACTCAAAGCCAAGCTGGACCAGAACTGGGACCTGCTGGCCTCGTACACCTACACCAAGGCCAAGATCACCAAGAGCAACGACGCCAACGAGGGCAACCGCCCGGCCAACGTGCCCGAGCACATGGCCAACGGCTGGCTGAATTACACCTTCCACGAAGGTGCGGTGGACGGCCTCTCCATCGGCGGCGGCGTGCGCTACACCGGCTCGCTCTACGGCAACAACGCCAACACCTACCACGTCGACAACTACACCCTGTTCGACGCTGGCGTGAGCTACCCGCTGAACAAGAACGTGACCCTCTCGGTGAACGCCCAGAACCTGCTGGACGAGGAGTATGCCGCGACCTGCGACAGCCCGATCTCCTGCTACCCAGGCCTGCGCCGCACCGTCATGACCAGCGTGAAGTACAGCTGGTAAGCCGCTGGCGGAGGCGGCCGTGCGCTACTTCCGCCTGCTGTTTCCGGGCTCCCTGTTCGCAGGGAGCCCTTTTGCCGTTTCAAAGGCGTGTTGTTTCAAGAGCCTGTTTCACGCGAGGAGTAGTGCATGTCCCTCACCCGTCGCCACCTGTTGCAGGGCCTCGCCATCGGCGGGCTGGCCTGCGCTTCCGGCCTGCCGGTGTTCGCTGGCGAGCGCCTGACGCGGATCATCGCGCTCAACTGGGTGGCCGCCGAGACGCTGCTGACCCTGGGCGTACCGCCCCTGGCGATCTCCGACGACCGCTACTACCGGGTGCGTATGCCTACTCAGCCGCTGCCCGAGAGCGTGCGTGACGTGGGTCCCTACTGGGAACCGAACCTCGAACTGATCCAGCAGCTGCAACCGCAACTGATCCTCAGCGACCCCATGACTCCAACCCTGGAGCGCCGCCTGAACGGCATCGCGCCCACCGAGCGCGTGGCCATCTACCCGGCCGCCAACGGTGCCTGGCGCGCCACCACCGAGTTCATGCGCAATCTCGCCCGCCGACTCGGCGTCGAACAGGTTGCCGCCGACTACATCGCCGCCGGCGAGCAGCGCCTCGCTGAACTGCGCGCGAAGCTGGCGGGCCACGCGCTGCCGCCGGTGTGCGTTGCGGTGCTCAACCAGGATGGCCGTCACGCAGCGGTCTACGGCAAGAACAGCATGGTGCAGGACGTGCTCGACCGCCTCGGCGTCGAGAATGCCTGGCAAGGCCCGGTGGGCCCGGTCGGACTGGCCATGGTCAGCATCGAGCGCCTGGCCGAGCGCCCCGATGCACACCTGGTCTACGTCGACATCCCCACCACCTCGGCGCGCCTGCAGAGCTTGCGGCAGCCCAACGACCTATGGGCCAATCTGCCCGCCGTGCGTCGGGGTCACACGCTGACGCTGCAACGCTTCTATCCCTATGCCGGCGCCGCCTCGGTGCTCGATCTTGCCGAGCGCATCGCGACCTACCTGGACAACGCCACGGAGGTCGCCCATGTCTGAATCGACGCTCGGCCTCGTCGCCCCTCGCCGTGGCCTGGGCCTTGGCCCCGCGATCTGCACCTTGGTGCTGGCGATTCTCGCTGGCCTGCTGGTGCTCCATGGCCTGCAAGTCGCCCTTCCCCGCGACCTCTGGTGGCAGGCACTGTGGTCACCGGACCTGGACGACGTGCGCCAGGTGCTGCTGCACTTCAGCTTCTTCCCGCGCCTGGCGGTGAGCCTGATGGCCGGCGCCGCCCTGGCCCTGGCTGGCACGTTGTTCCAGCAGATCCTGCGCAACCCACTGGCAGAACCGGTGACCCTCGGCGTGTCCGCCGGCGCCAACCTCGCCCTGTCGGCCGCCACCATCTTCGCCCCGACCCTGCTGGTGCACGGCCTGGAAGCCGTCACCCTGGCCGGCGCGACCCTGGCGGCCTGCCTGCTGTTCGCCTTCGCCTGGGGCCGCACCCTGTCGCCGCTGCGCTTCATCCTCGCCGGCATGGTCATCAGCCTTTACTGCGTTTCGCTCAACGCGCTGCTGGTGCTGTTCAACCACGACTACCTGATCGACCTGCTGCTCTGGCAGGCCGGCTCGCTGAACCAGAGTGGCTGGGACGGCGCGTTTTACCTCGCCCCGCGCCTGGCGGTGGCCATGGTCATCGCGCTGCTGATGGTGCGCCCGCTGGCCGCGCTGGGGCTGGAAGACGAAGGGGCCGCGGCGGTGGGCGTGAACCTGCTGCGCACCCGCGTAATGGGTCTGGCCGTGGCTGTGGCGCTGAGTGCGTTCGTCACCAGCGCAGTGGGCATGCTGGCTTTCGTCGGCCTCGCCGCGCCGGCCATTGCGCGGCTGTGCGGTGCGCGCACGCTCAAGCAACGCCTGATCTGGGCGCCACTGCTGGGCGCCGCGCTGCTCTGTGTGGTGGACCAGATCGCCCGCGAACTGTCGCGTTTCGCCGGGGAAATTCCCGCCGGCATCCTCACCGGCATCTTCAGCGTACCGCTGCTACTGTGGCTGCTCAGCCGCCAGCGCAGCGGCGGCATCGTCCCGCGTCCGACGCCGGCCAGGCCGCAGCGCGAACACCCGTGGCGGCTGATCGTCGGCGCGGCGATCCTGCTTGGCCTGCTGACGTTGCCGGCGGTCTTCTTCGCAGTGGACGCCAATGGCTGGCACTGGGGCGACGCCGGCCTGAACGATGCCATCGCGCAATGGCGCCTGCCGCGTGTACTCGGCTCGCTGGCTGCCGGCGCCATGCTCGCCGTGGCCGGCCTGCTGGTGCAGCGCCTGACCGGCAACCCCATGGCCAGCCCGGAAGTCCTGGGGGCCACGTCCGGTTCGGCGATCGCCGTGCTGGTGCTGTTCCTGGTGATGCCGCAGCCGCAGGCCTACATGGTGCCGGCGGCCAGCATCGGCGCGCTGCTGACGCTGGGCCTGCTGCTGTGGTTCGCCTGGCGCAAGACCTTCAACGCCGAGCGGCTGCTGCTCACCGGCGTGTGCCTGACCACCTTGCTGCACTCGCTGAGCACTTTGCTGCTGGCCAGCGGCGACCCGCGCATGACGGCGATGATGAGCTGGATGACCGGCTCGACCTATCAGGTGGACGTGGTCTCGGCGAGCACCGGGCTACTGGTCGGCGCAGTGATGATTGGCGTCAGCCTGCTGCTGACGCGCCCGCTGGACCTGCTGACGCTGGGCAATGGCACGGCGACAGCGCTGGGGCTGCGGCTGCGCCTGAGCCACCTGGCGATCCTGCTCACTGCCGCGGTGCTCACCGCCACCGCGACCATCATCGTCGGCCCGCTGAGCTTCGTCGGCCTGATCGGCCCCCACATCGCCCGCCACCTCGGCGTGCGCCGCGCCGCGCCGCAAGTGCTGCTGAGCGCGGTGGCCGGGGCGCTGATCATGGTGGTGGCGGATTGGCTGGGACGGAACATCGCCTATCCCTGGCCTGTGTCGGCGGGATTGCTGGCAGCGTTCATCGGTTGCCCGTACTTCCTCTGGCTGATGCATCGGGAGCGGCAAGGCTGAACTGAGCGTTTCCGAATACAGCGGACTTTGTCCGCTGTTCGCGAGCATGGCTCGCTCCTACAAGGAGCGCGGGACTTCTCTTGTAGGAGCTGGCCATGCCTGCGACAACCCGAGCTGCGGAGCATCCGGGCGCTCTGAGTAGGATGGCGTGGAGCGCAGCGATACCCATCAATCCGTGCGCCGGCAGCATGGGTATCGCTCCGCTCCACCCATCCTACGTCGGGGTCACCGGCAAGGCCGGAGCGTTGGCGGGAATCAGGCTTCCTGCAGTGCGCGAGGACGGTTGCTGCGGTCTTCGGCATCGGCGGAAACCGCCTGCTGCAACTGAAAGTCGAACTCGATCTCGGCGAAGCGCCCTTCCACACCGCGCGCCTTGGCGGCAGCAGCATCCTCGACAAAACGCACCTCGCCGATCAGTCCGTCACGGGTGGCATAGGCGAAGTCGTCCCACAGGTATTGGTCGCCGGCGAGGTTGATCTGCGTGGTCAGGTGGCGATGCCCCGGCGCGGAGATGAAGAAGTGGATGTGCGCCGGGCGCTGGCCGTGGCGGCCAAGCTGATCGAGGAGCTCCTGGGTCGGGCCGTCCGGCGGGCAGCCGTAGCCGCTGGGCACGATGCTGCGGGCCTTGTAGCGGCCTTCGGCGTCGGTGACGATGCGCCGGCGCAGGTTGAACTCGGACTGGGTGCTGTCGAAGTACGAGTAGGTGCCCCGGGTGTTCGCGTGCCAGAGGTCGACCACGGCGCCGGCCAGCGGCTTGCCCTGCGGGTCGAACACGCGGCCGGAAAGGAACATCACGGTGCCCGCGTCCTTGCCGTCATCCATCCGCGCTTCGCCTTCGGACAGCGGCGCGCCGGCCACATACAGCGGGCCTTCGATGGTGCGCGGGGTACCGCCGCCGATACCGGCAGCCGCGTCCTGGGCGTCCAGCAGCAGGTCGAGGTAGTGCTCGACGCCGAGGCCGGCGACGACCAGGCCGGCTTCCTGGCGGGAGCCAAGACGGTTGAGGTAGTCCACCGCCTTCCAGAATTCGTCGGGGGTGACGTTCATGTCTTCGATGAGCCTGGCGGTGTCCTGCAGCACTCGGAGGATCAACTGCTTCACACGCGGGTTGCCGGCGTCATTGAGTGCGCCACTGGCTTCCTGGAAGAACTTCTGGATGTCGGCAGTCTGGGAAATCTTCAGGGTCACGGTGATTACCTCGTTCTTGTTGTTAGATAAGGATCAACTGGCGCAGCGCACGGCCTCGCGGTCAACGCGGTGGAACACGCGGTTGAAGTACACCAGGCTGTCCTGGCGCTCGCGCACCGCGACCTTTTCCAGCTCGACGAACATCACGGTGTGCGAGCCGACTTCCTTGCAGTCGCTGATCCGCCCTTCCAGGCTGACCAGCGCCTGGCGCAGCACCGGCAGGCCGGCATAGCCGTCGTCCCAGAGGTCCCAGGTGAAGCGCTCTTCCATGGACACCTTGGTCATCCCCGCGAAGTGCTTGGCCAGCTCTTCCTGCTCGCCGCACAGCACGTTGACGCACAGGTGGCCGTTGCTGCGGAACACATCGTGGGTAGCGCTGCCGCGATTGACGCAGACCAGCACGGTGGGCGGCGAGTCGGTGACCGAGCAGACCGCGCTGGCGGTGATGCCGCAGCGGCCTTCCGGGCCATTGGTGGTGATGATGTTCACCGCCGCCGGCAGCTGCGCCATGGCGTTGCGGAAGTCGATCTGGGTCTGGCTGAGGGTGTTGGCCATTTATTCGCTCCTATTTGCCGGAGTGGCATGTGCTGGAGTGGCCGGCACGCCCGGCCTTTCTTGTATGGGGCCAGCGTAGGGCAGCGCGGCGGCGCGCCATATTCAGACGATCACCACGCTTGGGGGGGCGGGCCGCTAGTCATCTAGGTGGTTTCTTTATCGTCAGCACCGGCGACTATGGGTATGCTCCGGGTCATGCCATTCCGACGACCGCGGCAAAAGCCCGGCGTACGCGGCCTACGTGCAGCTTCACAACGATAAGAAAGAAAGTGGCAACGCCTGATGGAAGCTAGAAAACCCGTGGTCTACATCGTCGACGACGACAAGGACCTGCGCACCTCCCTCGCCTGGCTGCTCGAATCGGTCAGCATCGAATCGCTTTGCTTTGGCGGCGCCGAGGAGTTCCTGAGCGAATACGACCCCAGACTCCCCGCCTGCCTGGTGCTCGACGTGCGTATGCCCGAGACCAGCGGCTTCCAGCTGCAGGAGATGCTCAACGACAAGGGCATCAACCTGCCGACCATCTTCGTCACCGCCCACGGCGATATCCCGATGTCGGTGAAGGCGATGAAGAACGGCGCGCTGGATTTCGTCGAGAAGCCCTACAACCCGCAGCAGATGCTGGACCGCATCCAGGCGGCGCTGAAAAGCGCAGTGCAGGTGCACGCGGGCCAGGAGCAGAAGCAGAACCTGCAGCACAAGCTCGACCTGCTCACCGGGCGGGAGCGGGAAATCCTGATGATGGTGGTGGACGGCAAGGCCAGCAAGGTCATCGCCCGCGAGCTGAACATCAGCGTCAAGACGGTCGATGTGCACCGCACCAAGATCAAGGAAAAGATGGGCGTGAGCAGCATCGCCATGCTGGTGCGCGAGGTGCTCAACGTGCCGCTGGAAGAATCGCGCCCCTGAGCGGGGCGCGTTCCGTTTCGATCAATCAGTCGATCAGTCGACGCGCTCGCCGCACAGATCGAGGGCGAACAGCCGCTCCACTTCCGTAGCCGGCAGGCCGCAACCCAGCAGGCTGAACAGCTTGCCGAGCGCCGCTTCGCGGGTCATGCCGCCACCAGACACCAACCCGGCATCACGCAGGCGACTGCCAGCGGCATACACGTCGAATGCCACATGCCCCTGCGGGCACTGGCTGATCGCCGCCAGCACCACGCCGCGGGCGTGGGCTTCGCGCAGCGCAGCCAGCAGGTCTTCGTTGTCCGAAGGGCCGGTGCCGCTGCCGAAACACTCCAGCAGCAGTGCCTGAACGCCACTGCCCAGCAGCGCACGCAGGTGCTCGGCGCGCAGGCCTGGGAACAGCGGCAACACCGCGAGATTCACCGGCTGGCGCGGCTGGCGATAGCTCAGTTCGCCGGGCAGCGACTCTGCATGCGCACCCTTGCGCTCGCGCGGCAGCACGGCGAAAGCATCGAAGGCGTCGCTGCGCAGCTTGGTGACGCGGGCGCCATGCATCAGCTCGCCGTTGAAATACAGCCATACACCCGGCTCGACGCCGGTTTCCAGCGCCTTCAGTGCGCCCAGCAGGTTGCCCGGTGCATCGCTGCCCGGCGCGCCCATGGGATGCATGGAGCCAGTCAGGATCACCGGAACATCCAGCCCCAGCAGCAGGAACGACAATGCCGCGGCGCTGTAGGCCAGGGTGTCGGTGCCGTGCAGCACGAGAACGCCGTCATGGCCGCCCTGCTCCACCGCATGGACGATGGCGTCGCGCATCGCCAGCCAGTTGGCCTGGGTCATGTTGGCGCTATCGAGCAGCGGTTGCAGCTCCGCGAAGGACCAGTCGAGGCGAATCTCGGTGTGGCCTTGCAGCTGTTCGCGCATGCGAGCTTCGAATCCGCCAGCCGGCGCCAGGCCTTCGGCGGTCTGCAGCATGCCGATGGTGCCGCCGGTATAGAGGACGAAGAGGTTCTTCACTCGACGCATGCCAGTGCTCTTGTAGGAAAGTTCACAGGATAAACCGCGAGGCCGGGAGAAGTCCCGGCCTCGCGTGTCAGACCTTGGTCCGAGAGGGATCAGCCCTGGGCCGGCAGGCTGCCGTGGGCCGGAGCGGTCGAGTTGATCTTGTGGGCATCGCGCCAGGCATCGTGGTCGATGTCCAGGTCGGCGAACTTGCTGGCGTCGAACACCGGGCGCTCGACGCCGGCGGCGCGCTGCTCGTCGTAGTCGCGCATCACGCGCAGGCCGGTCTTGATCAGCATCGCCAGGGCCACCAGGTTGACGAAGGCCAGGCAGGTCATGGTGATGTCGGCGAAGGCGAACACGGTGCCCAGGTTCTGCATCGAGCCCCAGAGGATCAGGCCCAGCACCAGTACACGGAAGGCGATCAGCGCCGAACGGCTGCGGCCGACGATGAACTGCAGGGCGTTTTCGCCGAGGTAGTAGTTGTAGGTGATGCAGGTGAACACGAACAGCGACAGCGCGACGCTGACGAAGATGCGGCCCCAGTCACCGACCACCGCGGCCAGCGAGTTCTGGGTCAGGGTGATACCGTCGCCTTCGAAGCCGGGGGTGTAGAAGCCCGAGAGCAGGATCAGCAGCGCAGTGCAGGTGCAGATGACGAAGGTGTCGAGGAACACGCTGAACGCCTGGACCACGCCCTGGGACGCCGGGTGACGCACGGCGGCAACGGCAGCCACGTTCGGCGCACTGCCCAGGCCGGCTTCGTTGGCGAACACGCCACGCTTCACGCCCATCACGATGGCCGCGCCCAGCAGTCCGGCGAAGGCCGGTTCCAGGCCGAAGGCACTCTTCACGATGGTGGTCAGCATGCCCGGCACCAGTTCGATCTGGGTGACGATCACGTACAGGGTCACGGCGATGTAGGCCAAGGTCTTGACCGGTACCAGCAGGTCGGACACGGCGGCGATGCGCTGGATGCCGCCGAAGAACACCACGGCCAGCAGCACGGCCAGGGCGATGCCCGAGTACAGGACCGGGATGTCGAAGGCGTTCTGCAGCGAGTGGGTCACGGTAAAGGCTTGCAGGCCGTTGAAGGCGAAGCCGTAGGTGACCAGCAGCAGGACAGCGAAAGTCATGGCCATCCAGCGCAGCTTCAGACCGTGCTGGATGTAGTAGGCCGGGCCGCCACGGTACAGGCCGTCGCCGTCGCTGCGCTTGTAGACCTGGGCCAGGGTGCACTCGAAGAAGCTGCTGGACATGCCCACCAGCGCGGTGACCCACATCCAGAACACGGCACCGGGACCACCCAAGGTCACGGCGATGCCGACACCGGCGATGTTACCAGCGCCCACGCGGCCGGCGAGGCTCAGCATCAAGGCCTGGAACGAGCTCAGCTGGCCGGATTGGCCGCGGATCGACTCCTTGAACACGCCGAACATATGGCCGAAATGGCGGAACTGGACGAAGCGGGAGCGGATGGTGAAGTAAGCACCGAGTCCTACGATGAGGACGATGAGGACTTTCCCGGAGAGGAAATCGTTGATCGCGTCGAGCATGTGCTGGGGCCTCGATTGTTATTGTGGGAGCACGGACCTGGGGCTGGCCCGCTCACTGGGGGCGCATGGTTGCGCCCGAAGCGTCTCGAAACAATTTCGCGGCTTGTTACGAATTGATGCTAGCTGACGCTATAATGGCTCCACTCGCATCACCTGGACCTGGCACGAATGTCCGAGAACCTCAGCCCCAACCTCAAGTTGCTGTGCGCGCATTACCGCTCTATCTCGGAGGTTTGCCGCAAGCTTTCGATCAATCGCGCGCAGTTCAACAAGTACCTGAGCGGGCAGAGCCAGCCCACCACGTACAACCTCAAGCGCATCGGCGACTTCTTCGGCGTGGAGGACTACGAGCTGCAACTGCCGCCGGATCAGTTCACCCGCCTGATCGGCGCACGGGGGACCTCGACGGCCCACGTGCAGCGCGACGACCCGCTGATGGAAATGCTCCGCCCGCTGCGCGACCACGCGGGCAACCTGTCGCGCTATTGCGGCTACTACTTCGAGTATTCCAACTGCATGTCAGTGCCGGGCTCGATCCTGCTCTCGCTGGTGCACCTGTACGAGCAGGACGGCAACTTCCTCTTCGAGCGCCAGGAACGCCAGGAGCGCTCCAGCAGCACCGATGTGCAGGCCGAGGACTGGGTGCGCTGCCGCTACCTGGGCGCGGCCTTCCAGCTGCAGGACCGGGTCTTCCTGCTGGACTACGAGTCGCTCACCGTCAACGAGATGAGCCAGACCATCCTCATCCCCAGCTTCAAGAGCCGCATCACCCGCCTCAACGGCCTGAAGACCGGCGTCTCCAGCGGCGACCGCCGCACCCCGGCCTGCACCCGCGTGGTCTGGGAATACCTGGGCCCGGAGATCAACCGCATCAGCGCCTATCGCCAGGTGAAGCTGTACCAGCCGGACGATCCGCGCATCGACGATGACGTGCGCCAGCGCCTGCAGGTCGGGCCGATCCGCCATGGGTTGTTCGAAATCGAATGATGAGGCCCGTGTAGCGGGCCACGCGCGTGATCGCGGAAAAGTCCGCGTCTACCGCTTGCGACTCTGCAACCACGCCGCCGCCAAACCGCTACCGCAGATCACCGCGATACCCAGCAGCGCCGACGGCTCCGGCGTATGGCCGAAGATCACGAAGCCCAGCAGCCCGGCGAAGACGATCTGGCAATAGCTGAAGGGTGCCAGCAGCGCCGGCGCGGCATGCTTGAAGGCCTGGGTCAGGAACAGGTGCGCGGTCATCCCGCAGGTACCCAGGGCCAGCATCATCAGGCCATGCACCAACCCCGGCCATTGCCAGAAGAACGGCACCAGCGCGCTGACGATCAGGGTGTTGCACAGCCCAGCGAAGAAGTTGCTGGTGGTGGGGCTGTCCACCTGGCTGAGCTTGCGCGTCAGCAACTGGTAGAAGCTGAAGCATAGCGCCGAGCCGAACGGCAGCAGCACCGCCGGGGTGAAGAGATCGCCGCCGGGGTGAACGATGATCAGCACGCCGACAAATCCCACCAGCACCGCAGCCCACTGGCCAGCGCTGACACGTTCGCCCAGCAGCGGCACTGAAAGCGCCGTCACCAGCAACGGCGCGAGGAAGTTCACCGAGGTCGCCTCGGCCAAGGGGATGTACTGCAAGCCCGTGGTGAACAGGAAGCTGGTGCCCAGCAAGCACAGCGCGCGGGCCGTCTGCAGGAATGGATGGCGCGTACGCAGCACCGCGAGGCCGGCGCGCGGCAGGAAGATGCCCGCCATCAGCAGCGTGTGCACCACATAGCGCGCCCACACCACCATGACGATGGGATAGATGCTCGCCAGGTACTTGGACAGCGCGTCGTGGCTGGAGAACAGGAAGGTCGCCAGGACGATGAGCAGGATGCCCTTGAAGGGCTGGTGGACGCCGGACAGCGGCGATTGGCTGGTACTCATCGACTCACGGATTCAATCGGCAGATGCGGCTGGCGCGGGGAGTTCGAAAGCCTAGCAGGACGCACCGGAGAAAGAATCCGCCACGCCGCGCCGGGAACACCTCGCGGGTCCGCTGGAAGGCCGGGCAATAAGAGTCCCGCACGGCGTTGTTGCAGGCATCCTAACCGCAATGCTGGCGGAGAAATGTTCCGTTTGGTTAATTCATGTTCGAACAGCGAACAATTAAGCCTTGGGTGAATTGCGGCGAGCCGTCACGGACCACCACTATGGTCCAAGCCGCCGCCTCGATGCGGCGCCAACAACTATAAGAAAGGACCGTTCACATGCTCATGCTCTCCCTGGCACGCCTGCGCGCGTGCATCCCCCATACCGACCCTCCCCCCATTCCCGTCGCGCCTGGCTGATCGCCTGATCCACGCCAGCTGATCACCATCGTTCAGCATCCGCCGCTCCCGACAGAGCCGCGCGGAGGACCCCGTTCGCCTAGAACAACGACAAGAATGCCGAGGGAACACCCATGCTCCGCCACCTGCCCCACTTCACCATCAGCGCCTGCCTTCTACCCACCCTGCCCGCCCTGGCCCACGCCGAGGAAGGCGGGTTTCTCGAAGACGCCAAGACCAGCCTGCTGCTGCGCAACTTCTACATGAACCGCGACTACGTCGGCACAGCCCGGCAGAACAAGGCTGAGGAGTGGACCCAGAACTTCATCCTCGACGCCCGCTCTGGCTACACCCAGGGTACGGTCGGGCTGGGCCTGGACGTGCTTGGGCTGTACAGCCTGAAGCTCGACGGCGGCAAGGGCACCGCCGGCACCCAGTTGCTACCAACCCACGGCGACGGTAGCCCCGCCGACGACTTCGGTCGCCTGGCGGTCGCCGGCAAGGCCAAGGTCTCGAAGACCGAATTCAAGGCTGGTGAATGGATGGTGGTACTGCCGATCCTGCGCTCGGACGACGGCCGCTCGCTGCCGCAGACCTTCCAGGGCGCGCAGGTCACCTCGAAGGAAATCAACGGCCTGACCCTCTACGGAGGCCAGTTCCGCCAGAACAGCCCGCGCAACGACGCGAGCATGGAAGACATGGCACTGTTCAACCGCCCGGCCTTCACCTCGGATCGCTTCAACTTCGCCGGCGGCGAGTACCGCTTCAACGGCGACCGCACGCTGGTTGGTCTGTGGAATGCGCAACTAAAGGACATCTACCAGCAGCAATACCTGCAGCTGCAGCACAGCCAGCCGCTGGGCAATTGGGTGCTCGGTGCGAATATCGGTTACTTCTGGGGCAAGGAGGATGGCAGCGCCCGCGCCGGCGATCTGGACAACCGCACCTTCTCCGGAATGTTCTCAGCCAAATACGGCGCGAGCACCTTCTATCTCGGCCTGCAGAGGGTCATGGGCGAGGACGAGTGGTTCCGCGTCAACGGCACCAGCGGCGGCACCCTGGCCAACGACAGCTATACCGCCAGCTACGAGAGCGCGAAGGAGCGCTCCTGGCAGTTGCGCCATGACTACGACTTCGCCGCGTTCGGCGTTCCAGGCCTGACCCTGATGAACCGCTACATCCAGGGCCGGGATGTGCACAACGCCAGCACCGACGACGGCCGTGAGTGGGGGCGCGAGAGCGAGCTGGCCTACACCGTGCAGAGCGGCACCTTCAAGACGTTGAACGTCAAATGGCGCAACTCCACGATGCGCCGCGACTGGGGCAGCACCAACAGCTTCGACGAGAACCGGCTGATCATCAGTTATCCGCTGTCGCTGCTGTAGTCACCGCCGATTGCCGTCCGTAGGGCGGATAACGCTGGCGCGTTATCCGCCCTACGAACCTGTCCTACAGGTAAATCCGTGCCCATGAAAAAGCCCCGGCATGCCGAGGCTTTTTCCGTTCAGTTGGCGGCTTATCAGCCGGCCGGCTTTTCCGCGTCTTCCGCCTCGATCTCTTCCAGCGCCAGGTCCAGCCCCCAGCTGGAGGCCTCCACCGGCTGGGCGGCCATGGGAGGTGCAACCGGAGCCGGCGCGGCTGGCTTGGCTGCTGCGGGAGTGACAGCACTACCGACGCTCCCCGGGTTGTCCTTGTACAGCTTGAGCTTCAGACGCAGGTTGTTCGCCGAGTCTGCGTTCTTCACCGCTTCTTCCTCGGTGATCGCCCCTTCCACCGCCAGGTCGAACAGTGCCTGGTCGAAGGTCTGCATACCGAGGGCACGGGACTTGTCCATGATCTCCTTGATCGAGCTGAAGTCGCCACGCTTGATGATGTCGCTGATGGTCGCCGTGCCCAGCAGCACCTCTACCGCAGCGCGGCGCTTACCGTCCTGGGTGCGCACCAGGCGCTGGGAAACGAAGGCCTTGAGGTTGTTGCCCAGGTCATTGAGCAGTTGCGGCCGGCGCTCTTCGGGGAAGAAGTTGATGATGCGATCCAGCGCCTGGTTGGCGTTGTTCGCGTGCAGCGTGGAGATCGCCAGGTGCCCGGTATCGGCGAAGGCCAGGGCGTGCTCCATGGTTTCGCGGTCACGGATCTCACCAATCAGGATCACATCCGGCGCCTGGCGCAAGGTGTTCTTCAGCGCGGCGTGGAAGCTGCGGGTGTCCACGCCTACTTCGCGCTGGTTGATGATCGACTTGCGGTGCCGGTGCACGTACTCGATGGGGTCTTCGATGGTGATGATGTGGCCGCCGCTGTTGCGGTTACGGTGGTCGATCAGCGCCGCCAGGGACGTGGACTTGCCCGAGCCGGTGCCGCCGACGAAGAGGACCAGGCCGCGCTTCTCCATCACCACCTTGAGCAGTACTTCCGGCAAGTTCAGGTCGGCGAACAGGGGGATGTCCAGCTTGATGTTCCGCGCGACGATGGACACTTCATTGCGCTGTTTGAACAGGTTGATACGGAAACGACCAACGCCGGGGACGGAAATCGCCAGGTTCATTTCCAGTTCACGGTCGAATTCCGCGCGTTGTTCCTCATCCATCAGCCCATAACCGATGCGGGCCACATCGCCAGCCTTCATCGGCTCGTTGGTCAGGGGCTTGAGTACCCCGTTGAACTTGGCGCAAGGCGGCGCACCGGTGGAGAGGTAAAGATCCGAACCATCCTGGGTGGCCAGGATCTTGAGCATCGCTTGGATATCCATTGAACTGCATCCGTACGCAAGGTGGCGGCGGACGCCGTCTATCAGCAGCGCCCTATAATTAAGAATTGACTTATTGACTCTATGGAGCGCCCCTGCGCCAGACAATGCAACCCATCGCGAAATGCGACCTGCATCACTGCTGCCGTACAATGCCGCCCCAGACGCTTTCATTTAAGGACACGAACCAATGCCCGTCGCCATGGCACGCCACATTCTGGTCAGGACCGCTGCCGAAGCCGAGCAGATCAAGCAGCGCCTGGCCAAGGGCGAGGACTTTGCCGCCCTGGCGCGCAAGCACTCCACCTGCGCTTCCGGCAAGCGCGGTGGTGACCTGGGCGAGGTACGGCCCGGCCAGATGGTCCGCAGCATCGACCAGGTGATCTTCAAGAAGCCGGTCGGCGTGATTCACGGGCCGGTAAAAAGCCAGTTCGGCTACCATCTGGTCGAGGTTTATTTCCGCGATTAGCCAACGGCACGACTGACCGAAGGAACGTACGCCATGACGCCGCAACAGATCGCCGGCTTCTGCCTGGACCTGCCCGGCACCCGCGAAGACATCAAGTGGGGCAGCAATCGGGTGTTTTCGGTCGCCGGCAACAAGATGTTCGCCATCCTCGACTTTCTCGACAGCGGCAACGGCGGCCTGGCTTTTAAGGTCGGCCCGGAGCTGTTCCTGGGCTACGTCGACCGCCCTGGCATCCGCCCGGCGCCCTATCTGGCGCGGGCCTTCTGGATTTCCATGCAGCGCCCCTACCCCATGGGCGACGCCGAGTTGCGCGAAGCGCTGACCCGCTCGCACCAACTGGTGGTCGCCCGCCTGCCCAAGCGCCAACGCCTGGGCCTCGTGCTGGAGACTTCCTGATGCGCACGCTCGACTGGGAAGGCATCTGGCACGCGCCGACGGCCAGCTGGGAATCGCTGCAACTGGGTGAGCGGCGCGCCGAGAGCCAGTTGCGCGCCATTGATGAGGCGGGAGGCCCTTCCTATCAACTTGATTACCGGTTGGACTGGGACGAGCAGTGGCGCCTGCGCGAAGCGCGCTTCAAGGTGGAAAGCGCCCGCGGCACGCATGAACTGCACTTGCTGACCGACGGCGAAGGGAATTGGCGCGACTCCGACGGTGCCTTGCCGGAGCTGGAAGGCTGCCTGGATATCGACATCTGGCCTTCGCCCTTCACCAATACCTTCCCGATACGCCGCCTGGGACTGACCGAAGGCGAGCGCCGCGAGCTGGCGGTGGTCTACCTGGAAGCTCCCACGCTCAAGCCTGTTCGGATGCGCCAGGGCTATACACGGGTCGATTCCCATCACTATCTGTACGAGAACCTCGAAGGCACCGATTTCAGGGCGCTGCTTAGCGTGGATGATGATGGCCTGGTGATCGATTACCCCACCCTGTTCCGCCGAGTCTGACCCCATTGTTTCCTGTAGGAGCGCGCCATGCGCGTGATCGCGGGCATGACCCGCTCCGCCAATAAGTCGGCAACTGAAGGTGCCTGCGTAGGGCGCATAACCTGGAACAGGTTATGCGCCGCCCCAAACAACGGCGGATAACGCTGACGCACTATTCGCCCTACGGACGGAGGATATTTCAGGTAGTTCGTTAGCTAGCTTTCCTACACGCCACACCCGGTCCATCATGTAGGACCACTCGCCGTACCGAACCGCAGCAGATGTCCGCCGATTCCCGTTCGTCCTCGTCCACCACCCTGCAGGTGGTGTCCGTCGTCCTTTTCACCTTCATCGCCTACCTGACCATCGGCATCCCGCTGGCCGTGCTGCCCGGCTACGTGCACAGCGACCTGGGCTTCGGCTCGGTGATGGCCGGCCTGGTCATCAGCATCCAGTACCTGGCCACCCTCCTCACCCGCCCGTACGCCGGCAAGGTCATTGATACCCTCGGCCCCAAACGCGCCGTGCTCTACGGCATGGTCGGCTGCGCCGGCAGTGGCGCGCTGATGCTCGGCTCATGGGCAATGCAGGGCCTCCCATTGCTCAGCCTCGGCCTGCTGATGGTCGCGCGCCTGGTGCTGGGTACGTCGGAAAGCCTGGTCGGCAGCGCGTCGATCGCCTGGGGCATCGACCGCGTCGGCGCGGCAAACACCGCAAAAGTCATCTCCTGGAACGGCATCGCCAGTTATGGCGCCCTGGCCATCGGCGCGCCGCTGGGTGTGCTGATGGTCGGCCAACTCGGGCTGGCCAGCCTGGGCGGCAGCGTGGTCCTCCTGGCAGCACTCGGCTTCGCCCTGGCCTGGCCCAAGCGTGCTGCCGCCCTGGTGCATGGCGAGCGAATGCCCTTCCACCACGTGCTCGGCCGGGTATTCCCCCACGGCATGGGCCTGGCGCTGGGCGGCATCGGCTTCGGCACCATCGCCACCTTCATCACCCTCTATTACGCCAGCCTTGGCTGGAAGGACGCGGTCTACTGCCTGACTGCATTCGGTGGCTGCTTCATCGGCGCACGTCTGCTGTTCGCCAATGCGATCAACCGGCATGGTGGCTTCCGAGTCGCTATTGCCTGCCTGTCGGTGGAAAGTCTCGGCCTGCTCCTGCTGTGGAGCGCCCCGACGCCCTGGATCGCCTTGGCCGGCGCGGCACTGACGGGCTTCGGATTCTCCCTGGTGTTTCCTGCACTCGGCGTGGAAGCCGTGGGTCTGGTGCCCGCGTCCAACCGCGGCGCGGCGCTGGGCGCCTACTCGCTGTTCATCGACGTATCCCTGGGTGTCACCGGGCCGCTGATGGGCGCGGTCGCCAATGGCTTCGGCTTCGGCTCGATCTTCCTCTGCGCAGCGCTCGCGGCATTCACCGGCCTGATTCTAAGCCTGTGGCTCTATCAGCGTTCCTTCACTCTCGCGTGATCGCCCTTGCGCGGCAAACAGCCGCGATTGCGTCCATTTGCCGTCGAGCCGCCGCGATCCAGCGCCCATCACCGTTGATCAGATCGACATGACAGCAGCGTGACAGAGGCTGGACGAAAAAGTTCGAACCTCTGCTATCATCCCGCGGCGCCGGGGCGACCACGCCCCGAATACAACCAAAAGAATAGGCCAGCACAGGACTCCACCTACCCCGATCACGCACTTCGGGGCGGAGAGCTTTTTTCTTTCTGTTCGCTGGCGCTGCACCATTAAGGAAATCAAGATGCTGAACCACCGGATCAGTCTGCTCGCACTGGGGATCCTCGCGTCGACCGCTGCCATGGCCGATGACCAGTCCGCCGCCAAGGGCTTCACCGAAGACAGCCACCTGGACCTGTTCTTCCGCAACGCCTACATGAACCGCGACTACAAGCATGGTCGTGACGACAAGGCCGAATGGGGCCAGGCCGCCACCGCGACCTTCACCTCCGGATTCACCCAGGGCACCGTAGGCTTCGGCGTTGACGCGTTCGGCATGTACGCCCTGCGCCTCGACGGTGGCCAGGGCAAGAGCGGCGCCGCCGGCATCGACTTCTTCAAGCAGGGCGACAGCGGCGAAGCCGCCAACGACCTGGCCCGCGCCGGTGGTGCTGTGAAGGCTCGCTTCTCCAACACCGTGATCAAATACGGTGACCAGATGCCGGCCCTTCCGATCCTGAGCTACGACAATTCCCGCCTGCTGCCGGAAAGCTTCACCGGCACCCTGATCACCTCCAAGGAGATCGAAGGCCTGGAACTGAACGTCGGCCGCTTCACTTCGGAAACCCGCAAGAGCGCCGAAGGGCGTGACAGCGGCGGCCTGAAGCGCATCGACGTGTTCGGCGGCAGCTACAAGTTCACCGACAACTTCAGCGGCTCGCTGTATGGCTACGAGAGCGAAGACGTCGCTCGCAAGCAGTACATGAACCTGAACTACGTCATCCCGGTGGCCGACAAGCAGTCCCTGACCCTGGACTTCAACGGCTACCGCACTCGCGTGAACGAAGACTTCGCTGCCGACAACGGCATCGACGGCACCAAGAACACCATCTGGAGCTTGTCGGCCGCCTACAACATCGGCGTCCACACCTTCATGGTCGCGCACCAGCGCAACAACGGCGATTCCGGTTACAACTACGGCTGGTACCAGAACCAGGGCGGCCTGGGCGACGGCGGCACCACCATCTGGCTGGCCAACTCCTACTGGTCGGACTTCAACGGTGAGGACGAGCGCTCCTGGCAGGGCAGCTACAGCCTGGACTTCTCCGAATACGGCGTCCCGGGCCTGAGCTACACCGTGGCCTACGTCTACGGCGACAACATCAAGACCGCCGAGACCAGCAACGGCAAAGAGCGCGAAATCTTCAACCAGCTCAAGTACGTCGTACCGAGCGGCCCGGCCAAGGACCTGTCGGTCAAGCTGCGCGGTTCCTGGCTGCGCGTGTCCAACGACGCCCGCTCCTACAACGACGACGGCAACGAAGTGCGCGTCTTCGTCGAGTACCCGGTCAACATCTTCTGATGACCTGATCAGGCTCGAAAGAAAACGCCCCGCGGCAGCGATGCCACGGGGCGTTTTCATTCCAGCGTCTTTTCTATTCCAGGCTGCGCCGACTGGCGAGCCACGGCATCGGCGGCAGCGCCATGCGCAGGATGTGGAAGCACAGCAACAGGATCAGCGCACCGGCCACGAAGGAGCCCAATCGCTGGGCCGGTTCGAGCGTGTCATTGAGCACATTGAACAGCAACATCGCGCTGCCGCCCAGCATGCAGGCCAGCAGGAACACAGAGAGGATGTAGATCTTCAGCGTCAACAACCGCCAATGCCAGCGCATACGGCGGCGGACGGGGACTTCATCGGGGGGAAGTTGCGGCATGGTCCATTGCCTCCTGACAGGTTTCTGACGGGCTCACGCAATTGCAGCATGCGACGTCGAGATACTGGCAGGATGCTAGCCATCACGGTGCAGAATGCCAAGCTGCGCAGCGTGCGACCGTCGGGTCACAGGCTACGCGCCGATGAGTGGCTGCTCAGCGCACCACGCTATTGATGTCATGGCGGTTGAGCGAAGTGCGCATTTCCTCATACCACTCCGGAATCACGTCCTTCAGGCGCTCACGTGCGTCTTCCAGCTTGAACGGCTGGGTATAGCGCTTCTTGCGGTAGGAGTAGATGTAGTAGGTGCCATCGCGGTAGAGAATGCGGTCGAAGGTGTAGAAGCCGATGTGCGTGCCGTTGCAGCGTGCGGTCAGCACCATGTCGCCCTCTTCGTAGGGCAGCACGCCCTCCGCGCATTCATAGGTGAAGAACTCGCGCACGTCATCCCAGGCCACGCCGTCGCTGCTGGCGCGCAGGAAGGCCTCGGCCTTTTCCTCTGAATCGTCGGAGTGGTCGCTGTACCAGATGAACAGCGGGATGCTCTGGTTGGTCTCGTCCCCCAGCCAGCTCTCGCCGTCCAGGTACTGCGCACTGCGCGCCAGGCTCGCCTGCACGCGGCGATGGCTCTGGCGGTACTCTTCCAACTGCTCATCGAAGGCCGGCGAGTCCTCGCCCAGCACCACGCCTGGCATGCCCTTGATCTCGGCCACGCGCGCCAGATACTCGGCGTAGAGTGCCGCATCCTGGATCACGGTGCAGGTGTCACGGGTGAGGCTCAGGCCGATCTCGGTGAAGTTGGCGCTGCCCAGCACGACCACGTCCGGCTCGATCAGGATCAGCTTCCAGTGCACGCTGTTCTGCGCGCGGAAGTCGACGTGCAGGGTGACGCTGGCGCCTGCATCGCGGATGCAGAAATCGATGAAGTCCGGCGAGGTGAAGGAGTTGATGGTACCCACCAGCAGGTCCAGGCGATTGCCCTTCTCCACCAGGGTTTCGATCAGTGACTCGGTTTCACTGGCGGAGGCCGAGACCACGGTGATCAGCTTGCCGCTGAGCTGCTCCAGGTACTGCTTGAGCGTTTTTTGAGCGTTAAGGATTTGCATACAGCCCCCACCAGAATTCTGAACACCGAATTCTGATGCAGGACCATGAGGGGTTTCAACTGTCTGATATCGCCATAAGCCCGCATCACGGGCGCTGCAGCGGCAAAGCATGCAGCTCGGGCCGGGCTGTGGCATAATGAGCGGCTTTGCCAGGCGCCTGTCGGCCATCTTCGACAGCGCCAGCCTTCCCTGCCCGCCCGCGCCGCTCGCGCCCGGCGCGCACCATGTCCAGCCAAGGGTCAGTCAGTTGATTTCCACCGCCAATATCACCATGCAGTGCGTGATACTTCGCGGGGAACTCGGAGCCCCTGATTTTACTGGGCTGCAGGCGGGGTAGGATTGCATTTGGCAGCGTTAGAACGCCTCCGAAAGCACCGATTGGTATCAAAATTGGTATCGCCCGCCTTACTAGTTCATCGCTGAGCGTCGCCGATCATCCCCCGACAAAGTGCCAATATTTCAAAAGGCTCCGAGGGGTGGTAAATAGCCAGCGCGCAGCGCAACTTTTTTATTTCTGTGTCTTCCCACTCTCTTTGCGCTCAGACCTGCAGTGGGCGCTGATGCAGTGCGTCGCCCTCTTGTAGTCGGAATGTTCTCGACCAAATATACTGTATGCATAACCAGTATATTGCCGGGAGGTTGCCATGCCGGTGCGCATCATCATCTGCGGCTCCGATCGCTACGAGAACCGCAACCACGTTCGGATAGTTCTAGAGCACGTCAACGCGCTGCGGGACATCGGTGCAATCATCCTGACCAGTTCACTGGGGGTCTCGCAGTTCGCGCTCGCTTGGGCGCGGCGTGCTCGGGTAGAGGTCATCCCCTGCCGCAGTGTTGCCGCCATGCTGGAGCTGCTACCTGACGGCGTGGTGGCATTCCCGGGCGGATCGCACACCAGGGCAACTCTGTACGCGGCTGGACGGGCCGGCATACCCATTTACATGGCGCCGGCCCATGGCGTGCTGCCTGATAGGTCTTGCGTTTTGAGGCCGCCAGTCACGGCGAGACGATGAAGGCTGAGCTGGCCGAATGGCACGCGCTGCTGAACAAGCGCCGCGAGCTGATGATTTCCCCTGACTACCATTGCCGCACCCTCTCCGAGGGGGCGCGGGGGATGTTGGCGCGCGGGGTGATCGATGCCGGCGAGTGGTTCGAGCTGGCCGAGCTGGTGACGGCCGCGTATTCGTTTGCGGTCGAGGAGCGGGCTAGCGAACTGTTCCACCCGGCGTCACAGTATCTGGTGCAGGACCAGGGACTGGCGCGGGTAGGCAGTTGCACGCGCAGCGTGCTGGCATTCGATGCTGATCGGCGATCGCCGCTGTCGATCACGCACGGGGAAGATGGAAAGCTGCACGCCTACGGCGGGCCGGCCTTTAGTTGGCTGTCGGGGACAATAGAGGGGCTGACGCTAGTGATGGAGAACGGCCGACGGTTCGAGCTGGTCGAGGTCGGGCGCTACATAGAGGGAGGGGTATTCGTGCAGACGATTACAGACCCGGAAAGCTTCCGGCTGCTGCTCGACGTGATCGAGCACGCCCAGGAGGATGGTGCTGCGGTGAGGGCTAAGCATTTGCAGGCGCGAGCGGAGGTCAGTGTGTTCTGCCTCTGCCCTGCCTGTAGGGATCACTTCGCCAAGCGCGAGGAGTGCTCGCGCTGCGAAGGTAGGGGCTTTGTGGATCGCGTCGGTCAGACGCGACCCTCTGCCGCCTCGTAGACTTCATCGTCGCGGCGAGCCCCCACGGTGATGACCAGCACCACCAGTTTGCCGCGATCGACTCGGTAGACGATCCGGGTATTCCCTACCCGGATGCGCCGGCATCCTGCCAGGCTACCGCGCAAGGGCTTGCCGATCTTGTCCGGCTCCCCCTCCTCGATCCGTTCCTTTATGACTCGCAGTATCCGGCGAGCCTCTGCACTTCCCAACTGGTCCAAATCGTTCATCACCAAGGGGTGATAGCTGACTTCCCAACTCATATGTGAGCCTTCAATCGGTCTTGGCGTATCTCTTCATCATGTCTTCATGGGAGATAGCCTGCTTAGCATCAAAACCGATCAGGCGCTCACGCGCGGTTCGCTCTACGCGCAGGTCGTCAAGTTCGTCTAGCAGCTCTTGATAAGCCTCGACGTTGATCATCACAGCCGCAGGCTCGTTATCCTTGAAGATCACGAGCTTCTCCGTATCGCGGCTTGCAATATCCTTGAGACGTGCGCTGAAGTTGCGAACCATGGCAGTAGCAGACACTGCCTGATCGGCTCGTTCCAACAGCACGGTCATGGGTCGGTTCCTCTGTTGACACGCTATTGAGCTTACCCCTCCGGACTAACCCGGGAGCGACACAGCCATCTATGTGGCTTGCGCACATTATTACGCATAATTATGCGTATTTCAATATGCGCTTTGATCAGCGACTATTCCCTGTCGCGATCCACTCCACGTGCCGGTCACTCCACACCTGCAGCTTGTCGCCCGTTTCCAGAGCCAAGGTGCTGACCAAGCGCTTGGCGCTGGCCTCCGTTAGCGTTTCGCCTTCCACCAGGGCGGCCACTGCCCCGCCGGCTTTCTGCAGCCGTAGCGACAGCGTGGCGGTGCCTATGCCGGTGAACGCGGCGAACACTTCCCGAACCGCGCCAGGGCCGGCGAGCAGGTCGGACCAGGCCGAGCCCTTGGAGACGGCTACAGCGGAGCTGTACGGCAGATCCGCCGTGCCGCTGGCGATCCAGTCCACGCGGGCATCACTCAGGCATTGCAGCTTGTCGCCGACACCGAGGGCGAGGCCGCCCACGGCGGGCCGGTGGGCCTGCCCGGCCTGCAGGAGGTTGCCGGGCAACAGGTAGGAGGTGGCGCCGGACTTCAGCACCAGGCGCAACGCCACGCGGGCGTCGGTGCCAAGGGCGTTGATCAGTACGCTGCTCAGCGTCGCTGTGCCGGCGGCGAGATCCACCCAGGTATCGCCGCTGCTGTTGCCGACCCAGGTTTTCAGGGGCACCGCCATGTCGGTGACGGGGTAATACACCACGTCGGTGCCGATCATCTGGCTGTTCACCAAGGCGAGCACGTCGGCGACATGCTGCTGCAGCGCTTCGAACTCGGGTCCGCTGGCCGAGCTGCTGCCGCTGCCCTGCCCGTTTCCTCCGCCGGCACCGCGTATCGGTCGCATACCCATGGTTACATCTCCTGAACACTGACAGCCACTGACGAGTCAGCGCGTAGCCAAAGGGTCGAGCCGGGGTCTACCTCCCACACCGCAAGCGGGGGTATCAAGTAACCGGCGGGCACTGCGGGTGCGCTCGCGCCGATATACGCACATAGCGGGAAACCGCCCTTGTTCTGCACTTCCATTCCGGCGCCGGCTGCGATGCCGGCAGCCGTGGCAGCCTTGACCCAGGTCGGACCTACGATGATGTCTGGCTTCATGTCAGCCATTGAGAATCCCCCTTGCCTTGTTGAACAGCGCCCGCCGTTCAGCGGCGCCGATGGGTGTCCGGCCTGCTTTGCCGGTGTTGATGATGCTGCCGATGTCGTCAATGTTGCCGACGTCGGCCAGCTGATTGAGCCCGCGCGACTGCCACCACCAGGCCGCCGAGGCGGCGGCAAACTCGGGCTGCTCTGCCAGTTCGGGTTCGGCTTCCAGCGGCTGACCTATGCCCCGGCCGGCGGCGCGGTAGTTGTCGCGGCCGGTGATTTGCAGCAGGCCCCGGCCGCGATAGCGCCACCCGTCGCCGGAGCTGATAGGGCCATTGCCGTTGCGGGCGGCATACGTGGCGTTGGCAATCAGTTCTGGCTTGCGGGCCAGCTGGTTGGCCAACGCGTTGGGGACCAGCGGGCGAGCCTTGGGGTCTATGGCGAACCGCGTCGGCCAGGTCGTCGCCAGACCCTGCGCGCTGTAATTGAGGTTTTCCACCAAGCGTAGAAACCCGCCGCTTTCGTGGCCGGTCTGCGCCAGGAATGCAGCCAGGCGCGCCGGGGTGTTGATGGCGAAGCGCTGAGCCGCCCGATTAATGGCAGGAACAAAAACGCCGGCTCGTGAGCCGGCGTTGGGGAACAGGCGCAGGAACTGCGCTTCAGTCAGGGGCATGGGGCGCTCCAGAAATGAAAAGCCCCGCTGTGCGGGGCTCAATGGGGTTTGTTGGGCTCACGGTTTAGGGAATCGCCGCTTCACCTTCTGCAGCACGTTTAGCCACTGCTCGACTTCCTTCGGCAGCTGCACGATATCGCGCAGTGTTTCGGCTAGGCGGCGAACTGCATCGAGCTGGTCGCCGATCGGCGGGTATGCCTGCGAACGTCGCTCGGCGTAGTCGTCGTGGGCCTTGGGTTTGATTGGCATGGTTGCCTCCTTAAACAAAGAACCCGCCGGGATAGCGGGTTCATTCTTCGGGTTCTGGTGGTGAGACTTCCGGCGGTCCCGCCGGCTCGGCGGGCGGCCGCGCCTCAATGGTCCCGCTGTCGGGGTTGTAGCAGTGCGTAGCAGGCGAGCCGAAAAAGTCGGTTTGTATAAACATCGCCTCAGGGAACGCGGAGAAATGGACCTCAGCAACTTCCGGCACATTGAATGCAACGAATTGGACCAACCGCTGGCCCTCTACCTGAGCAAAAATCAACATGTCATTTCCTACTGATGAAGGCTGAAAGGATGCAATGGCGAACCTCGTATTGAGCGTGCGCCCCGTTCTTCCATCCGTTGGTACTCCAAGCAATGCGGAGCGTGAGCGTGCGAGTCGCTCCATTTCCGGGAATCCTGGCGCGCATGGTTATTGGTATGTGCTGTGTGCTAACGAAGGCCTCCCATGTTCCACCCGAGTAGTCAGTAACCGGGTAGCCATCGAGATAGAGCGCGGGACTTAGCCAGAGCGCCCGCCCCACATTGGAGCTGTAAGCAACGGCGTTCAGCCGGAAATGCCCCTCGATAGTGACGTCATCTCCCCAGCGAGTTGGAAATTGCAGCGTAGAGAAGTTATCGACGCCGCTCGCCACGCCGAAACTGCCGGCTGTGAAGTAGCGTTGAAATCCATTCGAGCTGGCGTAAGCCGATAGCGTCACGGCTCCGTCTTTCAGATGCAGCGTGTCGATATTTGCAGTTTGAATCTTCGCCGATGTAATGCTCGCGTCAGCGATTTTGGCGCCTGTGATCGAAGCATTACGTATGAACGCCTCGCGCATGAAAACCTGGCCGCCCTCGATTGCAAAAGGCGCTGCCGTTCTCCCATCAGTCGCTCCGGTATTCAGCACCGCGAAGCGGTCTGCAAGCACCAGAACCTGTGATTGCATGCCGGCCGGGGTCTGTTCAACTCCCACGCCGATACCAGCTAACACCCGTTTCCCGCCAACCGAGACTTGGGTTTTTACGCTCCAGAGGGCGCTAAGCTTGCCGCTCAGCGACGCCAGGGCCGAGCTGGTTTGCTGCACGCTGCTAGACGCATTCCCAGCGGTTGTCTGGACCGTATCGATACGCCGCCCCAAAGCCCCGTCAGCATCGACTCTTGCGGTCTGCTCTGCTAACAAGTCCGCCTGCTGCTGGCCCGCCTTCACCTGCAGCAAGCGGGTTTCTGTCACCGAGTCAGCCGCCACCCGCTGCACCTCAGCCAGCTGCGCCTCCTGTTCGCCGTCGGTAGCCTGCATCCATGCACTGCGCAGCGCTGCCTCTGCGTCCAACTGCTGAAGGTCGCGTATCTGCGTTGAGCGTTGTTCGTCCTTGTAGTTGAGTTCCACCAGGGTGCCGGCCTGCTCGGCTGTCACGTCGTCCAGCCGACGAATGCTCGCGCCCTGCTGTTCTGTGCTCACGCTCAGCTCGACCAACTGGCGGGCGTGCTCGGCCGAAACCTCGCGGGATTCGGTCAGCTGCGCATCCTGCTCGCCGGCAGTAGCCTGCAGATGGGTAATAGCTAAGGCGTGATCGGCGCCGACTTCCTCGACTCGCACCAGGCGTGATGACTGTTCCGCGTCGCTGGCTTCCAGCGTGGTGGTGCGTTCGCCCAGTGCTGCGGTGGCCTGCTGAGTGCTGGTGATCGAGCTGGCCAGCTCGCCGTCCTTGGCGGTCAGTTGTTCCAGGCTGGCCGCCTGCCCGGCCGTCACATCGTCCAGCCGGCGAATGCTCGCCTCGCGGTGATCGTCGCTCACCTGCAGCTCGACCAGCTGGCGGGCGTGGTCGGCCGTGACTTCGCGCGTCTCCGTCAGCTGCGCATCCTGCTCGCCGGCCGTGGCCTGCAGGTGGGTGATGGCCAGCGCTTGGTCGGCGCCGGCCTCCTCGACTCGCACCAGGCGCGCGGATTGGTCCTTGTCGCTGGACTCCAGCACGGTGGTGCGCTCCGCCAGCGCTGCGGTGGCCTGCTGCGCCGTGGTGATCGAGCTGGACAGCTCGCCTTCCTTGGCACTCAGTTGCTCCAAGGTGCGCGCCTGACTGGCTGTCACGTCATCCAAGCGCAGAATGCTCGCCTCGCGGCGATCGTCGCTCACCTGCAGCTCGATCAGCTGGCGGGCATGGTCGGCCGTGACTTCGCGCGTCTCAGTCAGCTGCGCATCCTGCTCGCCGGCAGTGGCCTGCAGGTGGGTGATGGCCAAGGCATGATCGGCGCCGGCCTCCTCGATCCGCACCAGGCGCGAAGATTGATCCCTGTCGCTGGCTTCCAGCGTGCTGGTGCGTTCGGCCAGCGCTGCGGTGGCCTGCTGCGTGCTGGTGATCGAGCTGGCCAGCTCGCCGTCCTTGGCGCTCAATTGTTCCAGGGTAGCGGCCTGCCCGGCCGTCACGTCGTCCAGGCGGAGAATGCTCGCCTCGCGGCGACCGTCGCTTACCTGCAGCTCGACCAGCTGGCGGGCGTGGTGGGCGGTAACTTCGCGCGTCTCCGTCAGCTGCGCATCTTGCTCGCCTACCGTGGCCCGCAGGTGGGTGATGACCAGGGCGTGATCCTCGGTCGTTTCTTCAAGCTGCGAGATCCGCGTGACAGATTGCCCGCTGGTGGTCTCCAGGCTGGTCAGCTGCAGGGCGTGCTGAGCGGTGGTCTCCTGCAGCACCAGCAGACTGGTGGTCAGCTCGCCGGTTTGCGTACGCAGCGCACGGGTTTGCCGCGCCAGGTCGTCGGCCTGTTCGGACAGCTCGACTATACGGCCGCCCAGTTCGTCGCCTTGGTGCAGGCGCTCCAACATCTCCCGCGCCAAGGCATCGGCATTTGCCTGCGTCTCCCTGCTAGTGGCGGCGATCTCCTGGCCGAGCTGAGACAGCGCCTGCTGAGTCGCCTTTTTCTCCGCCAGCAATGCCTCGCTCTGCTTCTGCAGGTCGCCCGCGAGCCGTGCGAGATCCGCCGCCATGGCTGCTTTCTGCTCGATCAGCGCAGCCGCTTGCCGCGCCAGGTCGCCGGCCAACTGCTCGAACTGCTCGACACGCTCCGCCGCTTCCCTGATCAGCTCTTGCGCCGCTACCGCCTCGGCATCGGCGATCGCTGCGCGTTGCGCTGCCAACTCGCGCTGCAGCTCCAGCAGGTCGGCGGCCTGTTCAAGCAACGCTGTGTCGATGACGGCTATCTGTTCAATCTTTTCGAGCAGCTGCTGGCCCAACTCCGTTTCGGAGATAGCTCCGGCTATCTGATCCAGAATCGCATCGGCGTCGCTGCTGGCTTCACCGTGGTTCCATTCACACCAGGGGCCGACGTTGCCGGTCCGGTCCACCAGGCGACCACGGAAGTAGAACCCCTGCCCGGCGCGCAGGCCAGTCAAAGTGTGCCGACTGTTCGGGTACGCGAAGTCGCCCAGGTGCAGCGCGCCGGCATCGTCAACGGTTGGTGCGTACTGCAGTTCCGTACGCTGGCAGTCCTCGGCACCCCGCGCGGGGAAGCCCCACTCCAGCAGGATGCCGAACACCTGCCCAGTTGCGCGCAGGAACGCCAGAGCGGGTGGATTGCCGACCTTGCCTTTCAGCTCCGTCTCCGCGCTCAGGGTGAAGACCGAGGCAACACCCATCGCGTTGCGGGCGCACACACGGGCCTGATAGTGGCCGGCATAGATCCCGACCACATCGACACTGACACCGTGTTGCCCCTGCAGGCGCACCCAGCTGCCGTTATCCCTCCTCCACTCCACGTCGTATTCGATTGCCCCGGGCGGGGGCGTCCAGGCGATGACCATCGTGGTAACGGCCAGTCCCTGAGCGATGGCTGACTGAGCGGAGATCCACACAGCCGGCGGCGGCGCCTGAACGCCCAGCGGGTTGACGCTGATTGGCGTCTGCTCGATGCGCGCGCCGTGGTCGATGTAGTCGTACTTGCCGGGTACGTGGAGCACCGCGCTGATTTCGTATTGATGCGGCGCCGCCCGGGTAACCGTCTGCACACGGAAACGCATCACGGCGAGATCCGCGTAGTCCAGGGCGAAAGCCGCCTCCGATTGTGGCGCCTCACTGTATGCCGTGGTTACCGTGACTTTCTTGCCGCTGGTACTGCGCACGGTGCGCGCTTCGGCCTTGCCGCTGGGCAGGTTGAGTATCAGTCGATCACCCGCCACCGCCGGCACCACCCGGTCCAGGGTGATGACCACGCCCGAGGCCGAGCTGATGCGGCCTCCGTTGGGCCTGCCGCTGAACAGTTCATCCGCGACGCTGATCAGCTTGCCCGGGCGCGGCAAGGTGCCTTCCATGCCGGTTTTGAAGGTAACCGTCCGGTTCTCCAGCTCTTCAGTCTTCAGCAGCCACTGCCCATGGCGCTGGGCTTCGCCCTGCACCGTGCAGCCGATACGGCCGACCGACACGCTACGGATGCCCAGCCGGGCGGTTTGGTCGTGGTTGGTAACCGGCTCGGGGACGGTCTGGTATTCATTGTCGGGGTTGTCCCAGTTGACCAGGGCAACGGTGCGGCGTACCGCCCAGTCGCTGCCGGCGTACTCGAAATGCCCGTCTATGACGTTGCCGCGCGTGAACACAAAGCCCTCGTCATCGTCGGGCATGTCGGCCGTCAGCGTCATCTGCGCGCCGTCCCAATAGGACATGCCGTGGAAGATCGACGCCAGGTCGGCGAGCACCGCCCAGCCTTCGTGGGCCTCCTGCAGGTAGAGATTGCAGGTGAACCGAGGTTGCTGACCGCCCTGCCCGTCGGGCACCAGCTGGTCGCAGTAGCGAGCGATCCGGTAGAGCGCCCAGCGGTCGACCATGCTGGCGTCTATGCGGCGGCCGAGGCCGTAGCGCTTGTGCAAGACCAGGTCGTACCAGATCCACGCGGGGTTATTGGTGTATGCCTGCTTAAAGGTGCCATCCCATATTCCGGTATAGGTGCGGGCCTTCGGGTCGTAGTTGGTGGGCACGCGGATGATGCGCCCTTCGCACTCGGCGGAAACCTTGGGGATGTTCTGGAACTGCGAAGCATCGAACGACAACGCGCCGACTGCCGTGTTCGGGTAGCGCAGCTTGGCGTCGATGACTTCGGTGATCGCCTCGATCCGCATACTGTCGGCGATCATGCTGTTGTTCTGGTTCTTCGTCAGGCGACGAACACGGATTTTCCAGCCCTGATCCGTCTCGGGCAGGTCGATGCGGTGGCAGCGCTCGTACTTGCTCGACACCTTGTCATCCACCGCTGCGCGCAGCACTTCGCGGAAAGCACCGCCGGCCGTCGATAGGTCTATGGCGTACTCGATCCGGTAGCCGGTGACATCGCCGTTCGACTTCTGCTGCTGCAGCGCCGGCCAGCTCAGCCGCAGCCGCAGCGCGGAGAGGTCAGGGTTCGCCGCGGCACGCGTCCAAGGCGCATCATCGGTCAGCTCGATGCCGACGGCGATTTCATTGTTCACCTCGCCGAACCCGGCGATATGGTCCTGCCACTGGGTGCCCGGGCGGAAATCCCAGCTGACGCCGGGGAAGTTGGACGAGCCATCGGCATTGAGCAGCGGCGTGCCGTCCAGCTTCACCGAACGCATGCCGTCCACCGGGCCGACTATCTCGCCCTCACTGAGGAAATACAGAAGCTTGGCATAGGCCACGCTGCGGGCGCTGTCGGGCGCGATCTTCGGCGGCTTGGGGGACTTCGAACCGCCCTTGGCCCCTTGGATCAGTGCTGTCATCGATGCCTCCACATACAAAAAGGCCCGCACTGGGCGGGCCGGATTACATTTTGTCTTCGGTGTAGATCCCGCCGGACACGACGGCGCCGCCGATATCGCGGCGGCCATAGAGCAACGGCACGCAATGGCCTTGCGCGGTCGTAGTGACTGCACCGCCGAAGGCATAGCCCGGGTTGTTGCCGTCGCTCTCCTGCGGCTTGCCGGCCTTCATGGTCGGCGACAGCATCTGTGCCACCCCGCCGACCATCAGCCCCACACCGACCGCAATCAGCCCAGCGCCGACGCCCGTCCACGACGTGAACGCGCCGACCACGATCAGCACCGCGCCGAGGATGGTCTGGAACAGCCCACTCGACTTGCTGCCCATGACAATGGGCGCGATGCGTATGTCTTCCGCCGACAGGCTGGCCATGTCGGTCTCGTCGGCAGACAGGTTGCGCTGGCCCCGAAACACCGCGAAGGTCAGGCCGCGCGCCTCGGCCTCGCGCATGAACTTGCCGAAGCCTTCCAGCTGGCATTCCAGGGCGTGGCAGGCTTCACGCGGTGAACGTACGTCCAGGCGGAACTCGCGGCCGAAGCGCGCACCGAGCACGCCGTAGAGGCGTACCGTGGTCATGGGCATGGCGGCACCTCCGGCGCCTGCTTATGGCGCAGCACCAGGCGCGTGGACTCTAGCCAGTAACCGCCGAAGACATCGCGCGCCGAGCGCCGGCCGTATAGGTGGTGCAGCATGGTGCCCGGTGCCGCGTGCAGCGTCGGTTCGCTGGCCAGCGTGCCGTCTCCCAGGTAGATGCCGGCATGGTTGGGCTGTGGTGCGCGGATCTGCATGACGATCATGTCGCCGCGACGGATGTCGGCCACCTCGACCGGGTAGAACCCTGCAGCCTGATAGTGCTGCTCATAGAGGCTTTCACCCTCCTCCCACCAGAGGTCCCGGCGCGGGTAGTTGGGCAGCTCCAGGCCCCACTCGCGGGCGTACCAGTCGCGGCAAAGACTCCAGCAGTCGAGCACACCATGGGCGAACTCGCGGCCTACCAGGGGCGCGCTGTAGCCCTCCGGCTGGATCTCGGCCAGGTCGCCCTCCGGCCAGCTGATCACGTACCAGGGCAAGCCGTTGAGTTCGCAGCTCACGCGGTCGGCCATACTGGGCCGGGCTGGTGTGTCGGGGTGGCTATGAACCACGGCCTCCACCGTGCCGGCGTCTTCGGCGGCGGCATAGTCCTGCGGATCGAGCACGAAATGCTCGCTCGGGGTACGGGCGATGTTGCGGCACGGCACGTACTTACGGTGCCCGCGCAGCTGCTTGACGATCAGCCCGCAGCACTCGCGCGGGTACTCCTGCGCGGCATGGGCGGAGATCGCCCGCAGTAGGGTTTTATTCATGGGTCATCCCTTCATCATGCCGGCGCCGGGGCACCCGCCGAACGGCAAGGGGTTGTTGGCGCCGAATCGCTTTTTGCAGTCACTCAGGCAGCCGCCGCAGACATCTTGCGAAGGATCGCTGACGGGGTTACCTCGCGCGTCGAAAAACAGCGCTCCGGTGTAGCCACAGTCGGCGCCCCGGTAGCCGCCATGCTGCGCCCAGCTGCAGTACGTGCTGATCTGCCTTGCCGGCACCTGCTCGCCCTGCATGTCATCGGGGGACGCGAGGCGGAAGCGCACGACCTCGGGCGTCTCCATGACCTTTTGGCGGATGTCGGCGAAGGTGGTCAGCTCCTCGCTACTGGCGTTGGGGTTGCCCTGCGGGAAGTTGCGGGCATCGAGGTAGCGCACGAACGTCTCGCGGAAGGTCACGCGCACGCCGACGAAATCGGCGAAGCGCAGACACAGCGCGCTGATCCGGCCATTCAGGTTGCCCAGGCTGAGCGTGGGCGATGCGGGCCTGCCGTCGCCGCTGACGGCCCAGCCGGATGCCTCCACGGGCCACGGGTCATACTGCTGGCCCTGCCACCAGATTGGCCCCTCCTGCAGGTGCGGGTGAAAGCGAGGCGTGCCGGCGCCGATCGCCTCGCCGTCCAGCTCGTAGAGCACAATCTGATCGCCCGGCTGCAGGCGCTGGACATCTGCCTTGAGGGTCATAACGAACTCCAGAAACGACAACGCCCGCACAGGGCGGGCGCTGGGTGATGGGATGGGTTACAGCCAGACAACTGAGGGCGTGACTGGGTGGACTTCGAAGGGCTTCAGGGACTCGGGCAAGTTGCCGTCGAGGCGGAGGTTTACGTGCCAGCCGTCGATCCTGACCGGTGCAGGCGCCTCGTTATCGCCCTCCGAAGCGGGGTCTTCCGCCTCGTAGAGTGTGCCGATCACGTGGAGTGAATGGTGTTGGCCATCTGTGACCAGGCCGTCGGCATTACCGTACAAAGCACTTAGTTGCTGATCCGCTGTCTGCTCCAAAGGAAACACCAGATAATAGGTATTCATCGCGTCAGCTCCTTCAGCGTTGCAGCAGTCAAGCCCTGCGAATAGAACTGCAGGCGGCGCAAGTGCATCGGCGCAATTGCCGAGCTGAAATGGCTGCTGCCAAACCTGAGCGAAGTAGCGTTAATCGGCCATCCAGCCGGAGCAGCTGCCGAGAATACCTCCCCACCGTTCAACGCAGTGCTAACCGTTTGCGCGTCCCAAGACATTATCTGCCTGATATGGGCCGCTGCCCCTGCCGGCCCAATAGTCGGACCAGCGTCGCCCGACCGTGCATAGACCATGTTGGAAGGACCAGCGACAGCCGTATAAGCCAAGCCGATATAGTTCTTGCTATCTGCCCCAAGCGAGACACCAAAAGTGCCGCCCTTGGATCGCGTCCGGGAATCAGCATCGACGTAGACTGCGCCGGCTCCGGCTCGGAACCACGACGAAATCGCCTCCATTAGGCCAACGTCTCCAGCGCGCGTGACTGCCGCGCTGCCGGTGGGGATTGTGCTGCTAACATCCAGCCCGGTTTCCATCTGCCCGCCAGCAACCGCGAAACTCTTCGCCGTCGTATCCCCTGCGTAAATCGTGACGTTATGAACAGGAGATGCCGCGTTATCGACTGGCGCTGTCAAACCTATTCGATACCACCCGCCGAATCGGTGCTTAAAAATGAAACCTGTTGCACCCGATGAAGCAACAACCTTTCCGTTGATCAAGTCAAAATCAACGCTACGAGTCGTTGAGTAGGCCGCACCACCGAGCTGCAAACGCACGATCCCATTGCCCGAAATAGGCTTGGCATGAACGGACCAGGCTTGCTGACTGGTGCTGTTAGCCGCATTGGTCCGGTATACGCCGCTCGCAGCTGGCCCCGCCATGTTCAATACGCGTGCGGTAAGTTCACCATCTGGCCCCATTACCGGATCGGCATCCCATGTCGCCCCAGCATTCAAGTTCATCAGCGTCAGATTGGCTGAGTGAAGGAATGTATTCGTCCGCTGATCCTCCAACACAAGACCCACACTTTCGCCGGACGCCGGGTCGAATCCCAGGCGTGGGGCATTTGCAGATGCCATCTGCATCTTGCCCGTGCTGTCGTAGTACGCCGCTGCAGACGCTCGGGTAAAGGTGATGACATCAGCAAATGACATTTCTTGCCCATTGACCCGATACCGCTGATTGATGAAGTCCAAATCCAAGGACGGCACCAGCCCAGCAGGCAGGGTCGTCACATTGCCCATAACACTCATTTGCTCACCCCTGTAGCGATCCACTCCAGATAGCGATCGCTGAAGACTTGAATTTTGTCCCCGTCGCCCAGCGCGACCGTGCTGGTCAGGCGCTTGGCGCTGGGGCCGGTGATGGTTTCGGTGGTGACGATCGAGGCCGTCGCGCCGCTCTTCTTCTGCAGCCGGATCGACAAGCGCGTGTCGCCCAGGCCAGCTGCCGTGGCAATCAGCGTGCGCACCTCCGCCGGGCCGGTGATCAGATCCGACCAGGCCGAATCCTTGGACACACCGACCGCCGAGGCATACGCCAGATCCGGCGTGCCGCTGGCGATCCAGTCCACCGGGGCCGAGCTGGTGCATTGCAGCTTGTCGCCAGCACTCAGCGACAGGCCGCCCAGCGCGGGCCGGTGGGGCTGATTGGCGCCCAGTAGGTTGCCGGGCAGGATGTAGGAGGTTCCGCCGCCCTTCAGCACCAGGCGCAACGCCACACGCGCGTCGGCGCCGATGGCGTTGATCAGGATGCTGCTGATGGTGGCCACGCCCACGGCGAGATCCGCCCAGGCGTCGTTTTTCGTGTTGGCGACCCAGGTTTTCAGGTTCAGGCCCATGTGTTGCTCTCTCTGTCAGGGGGCAAACCACTGTTCAAACGTGGCGGATAGCGTGAAATTGCGGCGGCCGTGAGTGCCGATCTTGTAGCCCTTGCACCGATACAGCCCCGGTTCGCCAAGGGGTGGCGTCCAGATGAAGCTCGCCGCCCCCTTGTGCCGGTCAAAAAAGTCTTTGATGGGCTGCATCCGGGCCTGCTTCCCTGTGAAGGTCAGCGCCCAGCTCTGCTGCGAGTTGTTGATGCCCACTGCCAGGGCCTGCGCGTAGCCGTCACCAAAACGGCTTTCTAGGGCGCTCTGATTGACATCCCCTTGCGCGCCCACCCGGGCGTCCCAGGTGAATACCTCTGTCATCCGCGCCTCCGGTTCGGATCGAGCAAGCCGTTCTGACCTTGTTCGCTCATCAGCATCTGCCTGATGCGGCGATCAACAAACTCCGCTAACTCCTGCCCGAACTGCTCCATTCCGGGTGGCGTCTGCACGCTGCTCTGCCCTTCGCTGTCGATGTTGATTTGAATGTTCACATTCGGCCGGGAGTCGTTGGCCGCCTCCGGTTTGTTGCGCAGGAACTGCTTGAGGTCGCGGTTCGTGTTGGCGTCCACCACGCGCTCGCCGCGATCGAGCAGCCAAGTGCCCTCTCGTGGTACGTCGGTGATGCCGCTGTGAGCCATGCCGGCCAGGCCGACCGACTGCACCGCCGCCTGCAGGACGCCGGTTTCTACGGTCGCAGCAGCCACCGCGCCCAGGTTGTACGGGAACGGTGCGGACGCCCACGCCTGAGCGATGGCGGTCGATCCCGCCATGATGGTCTCCGCCAAGTGGAACGCCTTCGAAGCTGCAAACATCGCGCGATAGGCGCCGGACTCATTGCCCACCAGAGCCTCGGTGAGCCCCACCGCCGCGTCGAACATCTCCAGACGCTGGCCGATCTCAGCCTGAGATCGCGCCTTGCCCAGGTCTGTCAGCCGCGTGTTGTGCTGGGCGGTGAGTTCTTCGAGCCGCTTCTGATACGTCTCCTCGTTGATCAGCTTGTCATCGAGGAGCTTCTGCTGGATGGCCAGCTGCTCCTCGTGCCATTTCTCCAGTTCCTTGTCGGCCTTGCCGACCTTCTGCAGCTCACCAGCGGCACCACCCACCACGGCATCGAGGCCGGCGTATTCCGGCGCCCTACTGATGGTTGCCTTCGAGATCCGCTCAGCACCTGCCGCGTACTCGCCCCCCTTGAGCGTGCCGGCGTCGTTGGCCGCCTGCAGCACCTTCAGGCGTTCCCGGGCGGTAGCCAGCGCCTTTTCCTCGCTGGTCTGCAGGTTGGTCATCAGTGCATCGAATTCCTTGCGCGCGTTGAGCGCGTCCAACGCGATAGCCTGCCGCTCCAGCTCGATCTTTTTCGCCCCGTCCAGGGCGGCGAGTTCTCCGTGGGCGAGGTCGTAGCGCAGCTTGGCCAGCGTGGTGGTCTGGCCGTAAAGCGCCACCTGCTCGGCCATGCTGTCGCGCTGCCGGCGGAAACCCTCTTCCAGCTGCTTGGCGCCACGGGCGGCTTGCTCGGTGGCCTGTTTGATCCTGCGCTCCCCGTCCTGCGTTGCCTGCTTGGCCCTACGCTCGCCCTCTTCCCGCTGCTGTTTGCGCTTCTCCTCCAGATCGAGGAGCTGCTGGGTTGCGCGCAACTCGGCAGCCTTTTGCTTACCTTCGGGCGTGCTCTCCAGGCCCTCGCGCGCCATCTGCCTATCGAGCGCGGCGGCAGCGCCGGGATGCTGCAGGGCCTGCACCTGCTCGCGCATCTGTTCGAGGCGCTTGTTCCAGGCGTCCAGATTGGGGGCGGCAATCGTTGCCAAGCCCGCCCCGGCGTTGCGCGCAGCGGCGCCCACGTCGTTCAGGCGATCGCGAAGCGTCTGCGCCAGGTTGCCGGTGGTACTGCTTTCCTTGGTGGCCTCCTCATAGGCCAGCGCCAGTTCGTTGATCTTGCGGCGCAGATCCTCGCTTGGTCCGACGGCATCGATCAGCTGTTGCGAAGCCTTGGCGATGTCCTCGCCGCCCTTCACGCGCATCTCGAACTCGATCACCGCCCGCTCGCGGGCGAAGCTGTTGGCGCTGTACTGGTCGCCCCACTTGTCCGGCCCGTTGCCCGCGTCGCGGATATCGCGCAGGGCCTGCGCGGCCTTCTGCTGGGCTTCGGCCTGCCGGGACACCATTTCGTCCAGGCGGACGCGGGCCTGGCTGACGCTGAGCTTTTCCCACTCCTCGCGCAGCTCGCTGACTGGCCGGGTCAGGTCGGTTACGGCTTTCTCGGTCTTGTCGGCCGAGTCGTTGAACAGCAGGAAACTGGCAGCGGTCGCCGCCACGGTTACGGCAAGCCCGACCGGGCCACCCATGATGCCGAGCAAGCCGGCGCCGGCACGGCCCATCATCGAGCTGGCTCGCGAGTGGGCCAGCTCGGCGGCGGTCTGCGCGCGGGTGGCGCTGATGTCCTCCAGGCGCGCTAACCGAAGCCGGCTGAGCGCAGCGGTGTGCGCGTGGGTGCCCACCGTTGCGGCCACCTGAGCCTCGGCCGCGATCACCTCGGCCGCAGCCTTGCGGGCCAGCTGCGCGGTAATATCCATCTGAGCGGCCCGCCGACCAACTTCGGCGGAAATCGATTCACGGATGGCGCCGGCCTGCTCCACCAGAGCCTTGCCGGACATGACCGCCTGCCGGGTCAGGTAAGCCAGCCCGCCAACCATGGCGAGCTTCATCAGCGTATCGAGGTTGTTCGAGACAAACACGATCGCCTGCGCCAGGGCATTGGTGGCTCCGGTCGCCTCGTTCTCGTCCCCGACCCATTTCTGGAAATGGTTCCCCAGGCGGGTAAAGGCATCGGCGACGGTAGTCGGCATCTCCTCTGTCTTGCGGGCGAGTTCGTCCTGCTTGCTGATCAGGGCAGGCAACCAAACCGAGGTCACCAACTCGCCCTTGCGCGCCATGTTGCCGAGTTCGGCCTGTGTCTTGCCCAGCGCGTCGCCGATCGCCTCCACGATGGCCGGCGCGCGCGTCAGTACGGTGTTCCACTGATCCCCCTTCAGCGAGCCGATGGAGATCGCATCGGATACAGCCTTGATGGTGCTGGCCGTGCCTTCGGCGTTGGTTGCACTGACCGTCAGACCGCTGGCCAACACGTCAACGAATGCCACCGTCTGCTCGGTAGCAAAACCCATCTCCCGCATCTGCTTCGAGGAGTTGATGAACAGGTCTGCTTGATCGCCGTACTTCTTAAAGGTGCGGTCGCTGATTTCCATCAGCTTGTCCTGCACCGCTACCAGCTCTTCGTGCGAGCCGGTCACCATCTTCAGCCGCGAGTTCACCTGCCCCCAGTCATCGGCCAGGCTGACCAGGCTCCCCACGGCCAGCGCGCCGGCCATGGCACGGGCATAACCACCAACTCCGGCGGTGACTGATTCGAGCGCGCGGTTCTGCGCTTCGATCGCCGCCTGATGCGCCCGCCACCCCGGCACCGCCGCGCGATTGCCGTCGGCGATGTTGCGTAGGTAGCGATCGCCCAGGCGCCCCGCCTTGGCCATTTCGCGCTGATAGGCGCTTGTCTCGGCGGAAACCTTCACCACCAGGGCGCGCAGGAGCTGACCGCTCATAGATTCCTCCGAACGAAAAAAAGCCCGCCGGAGCGGGCTGTTCAGGTGTTGCTGTTGGATCCGTTGGCGAGGCCCATCAGGTACGTCTGGAACGCGTCGGCGCCGTCCTCCTCGGCGACCTTGGCGGGGGCATAGGCGGCGCCCCAGTCCGGTACCAGCTCGTCGGGCCGCACCTTCATGCCCTGCGCCTGATAGGGCGCGGCAGCGATGATGCCGGCGAGCACGTCGGCGCGGTCGTCGCTGATGGGCGAGATCCGGTCATAGGCTTGCCAGAGGAACAGCTCTTCGGCGGGCATGTGCCGCAGCTCGCCCAGCGTTTTGCCCAGGCGGAGGCCGAGGGCCAGCAGGAATGCCAGCGTCGGCTCCGCCTTCAGGCGTTTCCCGCGTCGGCCACCGGGTCGGCCGAGCTGACGGCGGCCCCGGACAGATTGAACGCCAACGTCACGAGTCGATCGTGAATCGGCCCATACGCCGGGGCGATGGTCGCCACGGCAACGTCGGGAAAGGCGCGTTCGCCGTTGGGGTAGTACAGGCAGCGGCATAGAACGTACGCGTACGCCTGATAGACGTTGATGGCGACCTTCACACCCTCGGGCACTTCTTCACGGGAGGAATACCCCTTCTGCTGCAAGGCGACCGCCTCCAGCTCGTTCAGCTGATCGCGGTAACCGGCCCAGTCCTCGGCGCTGAGCGCGCGAACGATCAGCTCGGCGTTGCCCCACTCCTCGATCGTGACGCGCTCGTGTTTGAAGTTGGCCAGCGGGTCGCTGGCGAAGGCCAGCAGATTCGCTGGCATTTTGGTCTGTCTGGCCATGGTTACGCCGCCGCAGGTTCGAAGGTGACGGCGCCGGTCACGCGTACGGCAAAGGAGCCGCTGACGGTGCCGCTCACGTTGGCCTCCCAGCTGAACTGGGTGACCAGGCCGAGAAAATAACTCTTCGAGCCGTCCTTGAATTCGACTTTGAAGGCGCGCGGTTCGCCGTCTGCGTAAGCGGCGCGGAGTACGGTTTGCGCTTCGTCGGCAAGCTTCCAGTGGCCGGACATGGGGAAGGTGCCGCCATCGCGCAGGCCGGTGGTGAACTCCTTGGTATCACAGGCCAGGGTGGTGACGTCGATCTCTTCCGACTGGCCACCCTGATACTGGGCCTGCTTGATGGTGACGGACAGGTTCGCATAGGTCAGGCCGGCGGCCTTGGGGTCGGTGGCGGCAAGCTTGGAGATGCTGACGAGCGTGCCGGGGCTCTTGGTGAATTGAGATTTCAATGCGGTTTGAGTGGCCATGCGTGGGCCTCCTACGGTTCAAGGGTGAATTCCCAGCGTGCGCAGTGCAGCTGGGTGGCAGTGTCGTGATCACCGGGCAGGCGCTGCGCGGCGGTGGTGTCGAAATCGGCGCCCGGGGCGGCCATGGCGTCGAACACGCGCAGGCTCAGGGCGGCGGCGGCGACCGAGTTGCGCGCCCAGGCGTCAACCTGAACCCGCACGGTGGACGTGCCGTCCAGGCCCGCCAGGACAAAGCCCCGGTCATCGTCCACCAGCACGAACACCAGGCGCGGCACGGGTGCGTCGGCGGGCGCGGCGTTGGCGTAGCAGTGCCCGCCGACCAGGGCTTGGAGCCGGTCGTCTATCAATTCCTCGATCATGGGTCAGCGGTTCCGGGCGTTGTCGATGCCGTCGGCCAGTCGGTCGATGGTGGCTTGCTCGATGCGCGGCAGGGAGCCGTCCCAGGCGGGCCGCACAAAGGGGTGTGAACGCTGGTGCAGCGTGCCCAGCTCTAGGAACTTCCAGTAGAACGCCGGACGCCCGTTCTTCGGTTTGGCGAACATCACGCCGGCCGAGACTTCGCCGTCCGCCCCTTTGCCTCGGGCGGGCTTGGCGATCACGCTGCGCTGCAGGTTGCGCGAGCGCACCGGGGCCGTGCTGCGGATTGCGTCGCGCCCTACCCGTGCGCCGGCCATGACGGCGCTGCGGGCTACCTTGCCTTCCAGGGCGCCGGAGAGCTGCAAGAAGTCGTCGGCCAGGTCATCCAGCCCCTGCACCGTCAGTGATGGGAGCATCAGGCTTTACCGTCTTGCAGAGCAGCACGATCATGCTGCGGGTGTTGTCGGGTAACGGGGCGACGATCTCGTAAGTCACCCCGGCGTTTTCCAAGCGCTGGCCGGCGGCGTAGGCGGCGCGGTAGCGCGTGACGATCTCCGCGCTAACCTCGGCCTGCAGCTGGGCGGCGGCCTCGAACGTGCGGCCGGTGGGGGCGCGAATCTCGCCCCATAGTCCCGGCCGCTCGGTCCAACCTTCATCCCAGCCGCCGCCACGGATACGCGTACGGCCAGGCACGAACCACTTACAGCGGTGCCTGAGTTTGCCTGCGCGCATGTCAGAACCTCGGCGGTACGGTGATTTCGGCTAGCAGCCCGTCCAGATGCGTGGGCGGCAGCTCGGCGAGGATGGTCCCCGCCACCAGCGTCTCGCGGAACTCGTGTGCAGTGCCGCATTGCATCAGCAGCCAGAGGCGCACTGAGGGGTGCGTTTCCAGATCCACGCCGGCCGAGTAGCGGATGCGCAGCACGCCATGCGGCCTGCCATCGCTGAAATACAGCCGGGCTTCCCTGCCCAGGCGCCGCAGGTTGAACGGCACCGTCAGCGCCATCGCTGTGCCGTCCGGCTCGACGCGTTCCACCGCAAGCACCTCCCGCGCCTGGCCCACGTCGAGGTAATGGCCTGATGGGTAATCCTCGGGCCATTCCTCCTCGTATGTGGCCAGGCGGATGGCGGCGCCGCTGCGCTGTTCGCACTGATGGGTGACGCCGGGGATGATTACCCCGGTTATCAGGTCCTGCTGCAGGTCTTCAGGTTCGAGACGGCACTGATAGGCCACCTGTTCCAACGTCAGCACGGGCTCGCCGATGTAGGCGATTCGGCGGGCCATCAGGGCTTATCGTCGTTGTTGTCGTCGTCGTCGTCGCCGTCGGTGCCGTTGTCGGCCGGCGGCTCGGGCTGTTCGGGTTCTTTCTTCGCCTTGGGCGCGGCCTTCAGACCCTTGGCCGTTGCCACGCCCGCGTCGACCAGATCCTGGGCGAGCTGCGCAGGGAAGCTGGCCACCTCCTCGGGGTTGTAGCCGCGCCAGTTCTTGACGAAGGTGACCGGCACTTTCTTTTCGTTGCTCATGCTGATGTCTCTGATTCGGGTGAAAACGAAAACGCCCCTCCAGGGAGGGGCGTCAGTTACATGTCTTTGCCCCAGTCCACGCCGATGGCAACCACGACCGATTCGACGTGGCGCGGTCCGAAGTCGTGTTCGGCGATCACACGGATCAGCGATTCGTCACGCTGGAAGGTGCTAACCACCTTACCGTTAGCGTCGGTGTAGGAAGCCTCTTTGCTGATGTCGATAACCAGAGACATTTCTTCGCCGATCATCAGATCAGCAAAGTTAGCGAAGTAAATTTCCGTCTCATTGCCGGCGGCACCCAGGTTGACGGGAATCTGCGTGGTCACAGCGTACGGGTAGCCCTTGAGCTTGCCTGCGGCGATCTCCGGGTAAGCCTTGTTGCCGTTGCCGTCACGCAACGATTCGAGCCAGCGCAGTTCACGGGGGTTCATCAGCCACCCGCATTGCTTCATGTTCACGTTCGCCGACTCGACCCGCAGCATCAGCTTGCCCAGGAACATCTCGACGGCCTGCAGGGTTGTCAGACTCGCCCCTTTCGGGGCTGTGATGACGTTATGAGCAAGTGCCCAGTAGCGCAGCCCCTTGGGCAGCAGTCCCCCACCGCCGTTGGAGCGAATGAAGTGCAGATCCTGCGAAAGGCCACAGCTGGTTACCAGATCGTTGACCACCAGGCTATCCACGTCCGGACTAACGCCGGACATTCGAATCAGGTCGTTGGCCACCGGCACCAGGGCGGCGGCCTTTTTGGCCGACAACTTGGTGTTTCCGAACGTCATCCCTGTCAGCTGAATGTCCTCTTCTGTTCCGATGTAAGTCACCACGGTGTTGCCAGTGATGCGCGGCATCGTCAGGTTGCCATTGTTCAGAGGCAGGCTACGCACACCCATGCTTCGAATGACCGACGCAGGCCGTAAGGCCTCGATCAGGTCGCGCGAATAGTTGGTTGGCACCAGCACGCCACCGGCGCCAGGGGTGACGGTGCCGAGTGCCATGGCAATCCCCGGATCGAACCCACCTTGCTGCGCCATCTGCGCAGCGGCCATCGGGTTACCCTGTGCCCCCGCCAGCAAGCGAACCATCTGCGCCACTTCGGCGCCTTTGACCTTGGGCGGCGTGAACGGGCCGGAGACGTGGCCACCGGGCGGGCCGGTGATGCCCTGTGCCGATTCGGTCAGCGGCACCGCACTGGCGGCGGCGAGGCGTTCAGCGGCCTCCGCCCGAGCGAGTTTGTCGGTCACGGCGTTGAACTGGGCTTCCAGCTCGGTGAACTGGCCGAGCTGTTCGGCCGTCAGCGAGCCACCGTCGGCCTCGATCTTGGCGAGTGCTTGAATCTTGGTGTTGATTTCTGCGCGTTCGTTGCGCAGCTGCAGGACAAGGGACATTGGCGCCTCCTGGGCGTAAAAAAGCCCGCACAGGGCGGGCTGAATGGTTACCGCGTACGCGGTCAGATTCGGGCTTGCATCGCAACCGCAGCGGCGCGCAGGCCGATGCGGTTCTGTTGGCGTTGCACGCGGGCGTTGGCCACGGCGCGGGACAGGTTATCGACGGCCGCCTGCGGGCTTTCCAGGCGGTCTGCCAGACCAGCGGCGATGCCGGCACGGCCACGGTACAGACCAGCCTCGGTGGCGATCACCTGCGCCTTGTCGAGGCTGCGATACTCGGCCACGGCGTTGACGAACAGTTGGTAACTCTCCTGCACGATCTCCTGCAGCACCGCCATGGATTGCTCGGTGAGGGGTTCGTGAGGGCTCAGGTCGTTCTTGTGAGCCCCGGCATAGACCGTAGTGACCTTGATCCCGGCCTTCTCCGACTGTTGCGAGCGGTCCATGTGGCTGGCGACAACGCCGATGGAGCCGACGCCGCTTGTCTCGCTGACCACCAGCTCGCTGCAGGCGGAGCCGATCAGGTAGCCGCCGGAGTACGCCATGAAGTTGACCAGGCCAGTAATGGGCTTGATCGCCGCCATGGCGCGGATATCGGCGGCCAGCTCGAACGCCCCCACGGCCGAGCCGCCGGGGCTGTCGATATCGAGCACCACGCGCTCCACCATTGGGTCGCTGATCGCCTGCCGCAGCTGCTGCCGCAACCCTTCGTAGCTGGTCATGGTTTCGCAGGCGTTGATGTGGCTGCCACGGCTGACCAATACGCCATGCACGCCGATGACCTCGATTCCGGTCTGCGCGATCGAGCTGCGCCGCTGTTCCTCCTGCTGCGCCAGGCGCGACGTGCTGTCGTCGTCATCCCACATTTGCGGGATGACCGGTGCGCCGATGTTGATGATGTTGAGCTGCATTGCCTGATTCGCCCAGCGCACGCCCAGGTCGAGCAGTTCGGGTGTGACGAGCAGGGGCTGATTGAATAGCAGGGTCGACGCCCTGAGATAGCGCCTCATACGCTTAGAATCCTCGCGATGTTGGCCTGTTCCTGCTCCAGCAGCGCCCGGACGGCCGGGTCTTTGGCATCGGGCAGGCCCTTGGTGGTGTCGACCATGTTCAGCGGCTGCAGGTAGATATCGCCGCCGTCTACCGGCGGCATGTTCTCCAAGCGGCGGATGTCGTTGACCGACAGCCAGCCCCACTGGCGGCCGACGGCGTACGCTTGATAGCGCGACTGCTGATCGCCGCGCAGCAGGCCGGACAGGTTGAATTCGATGAAGTAGTTGCGCCGGTCCTTCGGCAGCAGGAAGTCGCGCATCATCGACTGTTCGTGCCGCTTCACCCACGGCAGCGCGCAGAACACGACGAACTGAATCAGCAGCTGTTCGAGCGTGTTGTAGTTGGCCTTCTCCAGATCGTTGACTAGGGGCAGCGGGACTTTGTAGATCCGCGCGATGTCCGAGCCGCTGGCCTTGATAATGTTGATGATGTCGGCATCGACGTTGGTCATGGAGATGGGTCTGAACTGCATCCCCTCCTGCAGCAAGGCAACCTTTTTGGTGTTATCCATGCCGCTGTATTTCTCGCCCCACTGCCCGGTAATCCGGTCAATGGTGGCCTGATCGCTGATCCGTGGCGCCTCCTTCGGCCGCTCGATCACGCCCGACACGCTGGTGCCGTTGGCAAACGTCTTGCTCGTGTAGCGTCGCACCGCCAGGGCCAGGCCGACTGATTCGGCGTGCAGCTGGATCGGCGACTGACCGACGTAATGGTTCAGGCTTCCCCAGCGGACGTGGTGAATCATCCGCATGGGTAGCGGTTCGCTTGTGGCGCCGACGCGGTAGTACGGCAGCAGGTCGCCGCCCTTCAGGACGGTGACCTTCTCGGTGTGCAACGGCCAGACCGCCGTCACGTTGCCGTCGCTCCGGCGCTCGCAGAAGCTGTACGCGTTGCCGCGCAGGCCGAGGGCCATTTGGCTGCACTCCAGCCATTCGAACGGCGTCTGGAACCCGTTCGGCTGGTAGCGAAGCACGTCGTAAAGGGGGTGGTTTGTGGCCGCCTCCCGCTGGCCGTGCTGCTTGCGCTGGTAGAGTTCGAGCGGCAGCTGGCCGATGGTTTCGGCCAGCAGGGTCACGCAGTTCTGCAGTATCGGTAGAGCCAGTGCGGACTCGGGCGTGACTGCGATCCCCGATTCGTTGTTGCCGCGCCCGAAGATGCTGTGCCAGAAACCGCCCTTCTCCACGTCCACCAAGTTGCCTTTGCCCGGCCCCAGCAGGCTGGAAAAGAACATGTCAGCCTCCTCCGCTATCGCGCTGGGCCAGCAGCACCGCTGCAGCCTTGTCCGCCAGTTTCGCCCAGCCCAGGCAGCCGAGGCCGGCGACGATGAAGGCGGCCGGAATGTGGATCATCGCCACCCCCGCCACCAGCAGCGCGAAGCCGACCAGGCCGGCGAGCCAGGCCAGAATCTGTAATTTCATATGCCTACACCATCCTCGTAGACGGACTTGCCGCCGTGCAGGTTGCTGGATCCGCTGACGCCGGTCGCCATGACAGCGGCCACGATGCCGTCAATGCGGCCGGTAGCCTTCGCCTTGTTCGGCTTGCGGTTGTTTGCCGGGTCGGAGGTAACCACGGCGCTGGCCGCGTTCCAGGTCAACACCGGGTTACCGTCGTGGCGCAGGGTCTCGACGGTCTCGATCACTTCGTAATCCTCGGGTGACAGGTCGATCACCTCTCCACCCTGCCCCGGCACGATGCCGAGCAGACGGCGCTCGAACTCATCCACCGCCGGCCCCATCGATTCATAGCCCTGGCCGAAGCCTTCCAGCTCCGGCAGCTCTATGGCGTGCTCGTTCATCAGCTCGCGCAGATCCTCCACGCGCCAACGGTCGTAGGCGATCTTGCGCACGTCGAAGAAGTCGCAGATGGTCCGCAGTCGGCGCAGCACATGCAGCTTGCTGATGGCCCGGCCGGGGGTGGTTTCCAGATGGCGCTCTTTGATCCACACGCGGTACGGCACGTTGTCCCGCTTCTCGCGCTCTTCCAGCTCGTGGTCGGGAATCCAGAAGTACGGCAGGAGCCGCCAGTGCGGATCCTCCGCCGTCGGATAGAACAGCAGAACGAACGACGTCAGGTCGGTGGTGCTGGCCAAGTCCAGCCCGCCAACACAGGGGCGATTGCGCAGCACCCGCATGGGTACGGGCTCGCGCGCTTCCTCCCACACCTCCCAGGAGAGCCAGGGGCTGTTCGCCTGCGTCCAGCGGCAGAAGTTGAGGCGCAGCACCGTCGATTCCTTCGAGGGCAGGCCCCGCGCGTCTGCCACCTGTTCGCGCAGGTAGCGGCGGCCAGGGATTCCATCGGTCTGGCCCTCGGCGATGTAGTCGAGCGAGGGGTTCACCTTTGGCCAGCAGCTTTCGTCGTGCAGCGGGTCGTCGCCTTCGTCCAGGGAACACACGTAGGCGAAAATCGAATCGTTCTGCTCGATGCCAGCACAGACGCGTTTCGCGCGCTCGTGCTGTTGGCCACACACGCTGTTCTTGTCCGATCCGCTGTTGGTGATGATGACAATCATCGCCTTGCGGCGGTTCTTCGTGCCCGCGCGCATCAGCTCCAGGGCCGAGGCCGTGCGGTGTTCGTGCAGCTCGTCGATCAGGCCCATGTGCGGACGCGGGCCGGACTGGCCGTCGTCGGCGCTGATGGGCCGGAAAAAGCTGTTGGTGTTCGGATAGAACAGGTTCCAGACCTTTTCGTTCTGCCCGCTCTGCACCAGGCGCGTCACCAGATGGTGCGAGAGGTTGACCATGGCCACGGCGTCGCGGAACAGGATCATGGCCTGATCCTTCTTCGTCGCGGCGGCGTAGATTTCCGCTCGCACCTCGCCGTCCGAAACCAGGCCGTAGAGGCCGATCCCGGCCAGTAGCGGCGACTTTCCCGAGCCCTTGGCCGTCTCGATGTAGGCCATCCGGAACCGCCGGAATCCGTCGTCCGTCATCCAGCCGAACAGCGAGCCGATCACGAACGCCTGCCAGGGCGCGAGGATGAACGGCAGGCCCTCGAACTCGCCGCCGTTGAGGTTCAGCACCTCCTCGAAGAAGGCAATGGCGCGCTGCGCCAGATCCAACCGCCAGACCAGGCCGCGAGACGGGCCGAGCTGCAGGTCGCTGAGATGCCGCCGGCAGGCGTTGCGCACGTCAGGGCCGGCGAGTATGTCGCCGTCTACTACGGCTTGCGCATAGGCCGTGGTCCGGTCTTCAGTCGAAGAATCGGGCGGCGGCGTCTCGTGGTTCATTGGGTAAAAGTTCTCCTTGGGCCGGCAGCACGACCATGGCCTTCATCGCCCTGCGCGCCACAGGAGAGAAACCGAACAGTGCGCCGGCTTGGTTCGCTGCCTTGGCAGCAGCACGCGCGGCGCTGCGCAAGGGGCTCTCTTGCCGAGTGCCGTTGCTGAAGGTCTGGAACTCGCCGCCGAATCCATCGGCCGACGCGGCGTTGAGGCGCGCTATCTCGGTTTCGAGCGCCACCCACCGGGTGTACTCGGTGCAGTAGGTGGCAAGCGCGGCTTGATCGAGCTTGGTGACCCAGCCCAGCACCACGAGATCCGCCACAACGCGGTCCCACTCCTCGGCCGCAGCCTTGGAGAGAAAGTCGGGCTTTGGCGGCGCCTCCACCGGCACGGGTGGTTCCTTCACCTCCGCCATCAGGGAGGCCGTGGGCAACTTGCTGGGGTTCCCCCGCAAGACGTGGACAGACGCCGGCAAAGGCCGGCGTCCAGAGTTCGAATTACCGGCCATAACTACCTCTCGTTTACCCCCCCCCTATGTCCATATTTCCCGGCGTTGCGAACGGAGGGGAGTCCCCGGTCTAGAGCGCTCGGGGACTGAAGTTTTTGACCCCCCCTACCCCTTGGGCGGCGGGCATGTCAGCGCCTGGCGTTCCAGTGATGACGCGGATCGATCGGGCGCCCGTCAACGGAGCAGCCGGCACGCGTGCCCGACTTCTCCAAGCGCTGTTTGATTGAGTTGTGGCAGTGCCCGCACAAGCCCTGCCAGTTGTCCCGATCCCAGAAGAGTTTCCAGGCTGCGCGAATGCGCGCGCTGTCCCCGCTCGCCTTCGCCTCGCCCAGGCGTGGCGCTTCTTTGTGATCCACCACCTCCGCCGCTACGGGCCGCAGACTTGTGGAGCACTCGGAACAGAACGGGTGATCCCGCAGGTAAGCATCCCGGGCCTGCTGCCAGCGATAGCCGTAGCCACGCTGCGCAGACGAGCCACGCTCAGCCATCGCCGCCTTCCTTGGGACCAGGCTTAGGCCGGCGTAGCAGCTGCCCCACGTTCCCCCGCACAACCACCAGGGCGGCGAAGAGCATGCAATTGATGCCGCCGTTCGCGACGTAAGCGAGCCGCGCAGCGAATGGCACTCCTCCCAATGCCGCCGCGTTGAAAAGAGCCGTTAGGCCAGACGACACGGCGAGCAAGTACGCCATCCACGTCAGCCAGCGATTGCTGACTGATCCGCAGTAGTGAAAGGCGACCATGTAGAAGATGCCGCCGCATACCAGTGTGTCCAACACGGTAGCGGGCAGCGGAAGCCCCGGAAGCGGCTGCACCCACTGGCCTAGCCACTGAATCATCGACATTACCCAGTCCATCACCGCCCCCTCCACGTCCGGACGTCTTGAATGATCTTCCGCAGCGGCGTGCTAGCCAGGTACTGCAGCAAGCGCACAATGATCGCGCTCGCAATCAGCGCGCCCACACCGTGCGGAATCTCAGCCTGACCCAGCGCGAGAAACGTAAAACCTTTCGCCGCAGGTGCAGCGGCCAGCACACCCGCCACCCACGCCGCAGCGAACAACGCCACCTTGATCAGTACCGGGGTTGCCTGCAGGTTCAGCATGTAAACCACTGCCCCGCAGAACGCGCCCGCCACAACCCCCAGGAATCCGTCCGCCTGCACGCCCAGCAGCGCAGCCGCCACAGTCGTTGCCGCAGTCAGTCCCGGCGCCGAAATAGTTCCGCCTGCCATCCCTCACTCCCACCCGCACGCGGGCATAAAAAAACCCGGCGCAAAGGCCGGGTTTCAGTTCGTTCTATTACCGTCGCACTACAGGCAGACCGGTAACACCGTGCCTGCTTTGTACCCCCCGTTTGCCACGGCGTCACCCAAATCCGCCTTTGGTGCGCCAATATCTTTTTGGGGGCCTTGATTCATGCGGGTTTCGTCATTCTTCGTCGGTGAACAGTCAGGCAGCTCGGCGCAGCAAACTGCCTTGAATCGCCACATGCGCCTCGTGTAGACGGCGGTAGAAGGTCCGCTGGCTGCACCCGCAGTGCGCATGCTTCTGCGACTCCAGGCTATCGGTGTTCACGTAGTGCTCCCACACCACCTGCTCCAGCTCCTCCGGCAGACGGTGACGGTTCATCAGCATCTCAACTTCCGCCGCCTGCCCGATCAACACACTACTGCCCCGGTTGGTGCTGCGGATCAGCTCGCCGCCAGTGTCCATCAGCAGCGCAATGACATTGCCGAAGCCCGCGCCCTGCGGGTTGCGCAGTCCAGGGCCGTGGAACTCATAGGCCCATACCTCCAGCAGTTCATCCATGGCTCGAATCATCGTCTCAACTCCAGCTCGGCCAACCCTATGCAGCTTTGGACCCCACCCTATACACAACCCTATCCACAAAAATTCTTTATAAAACAACACATTAAGAACTGATGGTTAGAGTGTATAGGGTGGTTAGGGTTGTTCCTTAATAGGGGGTTTTACTTGGGATGGGGAAAGGGGAAGGCTTAACGGATCACACTGCACACGCACGCGCGTACGCGCGCGCGCAACCCTATACACCCGATACAGCTTGCGCAGAGGCCCGCCGTTCGTGGCTTCCCGATGTATAGCGTTCAAATCGCGACCCTAAACAAGGCTATCCACCCTATACAGGCTCCGGCTCGGGTTCCCGACGCCCAGGCGTGGCAATAGGCTGAGCCCAGCCCCGCAGCCTCTCCCACTTCTCCGGATGCCAGCCGGCCGCATGCGCCGCATCGCGGAACGTCTTCACCAGCTTTCCAATGGCCTTGGCATCGCCTAGCGCCACCCCTGACGGAAGGTCCGGAACGAATAAACGCGTGTACTGACGTACCGAGAAGTCGTCGTACCAGTGAACCTGTCCCTCCGACTTCGCAATGTGCTTACTGGCGAACAACCCGAACTTGGTTTCAGTTAACACGCCATGCTCGCGGGTCGCCGCACACCACGCGCAGTAGAGCCCGTAAACATCCGAGGCGACGGCCACGTTATAGGGCACATCCAGCAGCCCGCCTTGCCATTGCTTCAGGAACGTCTCCCACCCGGAGCGCGACACCTCGACCAGCCACTGCCGAGCTGGGGTATTGATCGGCTTCGTGTGCTCGTTGAAATCTCCGCAGTCGTAGTCGAGCAGGTACTGAAGGAACGCCGCCGGGCCGCCGTTCTCTAACTCCCAGGACACGCGTTTCTGCGCCTTCTCCGCCAGCGTCTTCTCCGGCCACAGCACCAACAACCGCCGGTCATTCTCCGAGATCGGCCAGGGCATCAGCTCATTGGACAGGAACACCGCGTTCATGAACGACGCTTCCTCCCACCCGTTTATAAACTTCGATTCGATCCGCACCGTCTTGCCCGTGATCAGGTGCTTCACGCGCCCTACCGAGTTGTACCGCTGGTCCCGCGAAACAACCTCCTCGAACACCGCATACAGCTTCGAAGACCGCCACGCCGACCACGACGATTCCAACTGCTCCTGTCCAACCGTGGCCATGTACATGCCGTACACCTCCCGCATCACATCCGACAGCAGCAGGCTTTTGCCCGAGCCCTCGAAGATGCTGTGCAACAGCAGCGCTGTGTCCATCTTCTTACCCAGGTTCTGCAGCGGATAGGCCAGCCAGCAGGTAACCCAGTGTTCCGCAGCCTTGTCTCCGTTGCACTGATGTTTGATCAGGTAGCGGATACCCTTGCACCGATCCAGATCCGCAACTGGAGTCAGCGGCAGTCCCTCGAACAGGTTGATATGCGTCGCCGGAGACGCCCGCATGGTCGGATCGAAGACCAGATTCACCGCCGGGATAACCTGCCGCCAAGGGCTGTTCACCCACAGCTTGAAGCCGTCGCCGAGGGCCAGCTGAACGGCCTTCGCCGGCAACCGCTCGCGCAGCTTCCGGTCCCATATGTCTTGCGACCCATCGAGGTACACATACCGCTCGGTCGACGTCATACCCTCCACATCGTCAGGCTTGCCGGCCTCCACCCTCGCCTCGGCTTCCTGACGCTTGGCCAGGTGCTCAGAGACTACCCGCTTCTTCTCGCAGACCAACCACGCTTTAGCCAGGGGCTTGCCCACCAGCATCTCGAATGCGCGCCATTTCACTACCGCACGCCCGACCAGATCGAACACCGACGTCGACCCGAACACCAGGGCGAAGCGTTTCAGAATCGCCTCGATATCCCACGGCAAGCCCTCCCCCTCGCCCCCCTGATCAGGAGCAGCCGCAGGATTCTCCGCAACCGTGTCAGGCTCTGCCGGAGGCCGCTCACGGCCGGGCCGGGCTATCCCCAGCATCCGCGCCGCCGCTTTCACCGCCGCATTGTGGTCGCCCCCGTGATCGAGGATGCGGAACACATCGAATGCGTCATTCCGGTGGCCGTTGCACAGTGGGTCACTCCCGTGGTGCGAGAACAACGTGCCCTCCGCGATCGTGATCCCCGCAATCCCCGAAGTGCTACCCGGGCACAGCCACTTCATCCCCCGGCGCTCGTACCCGTGGGACTCCAGCAGCTGCTCCACGTCATGCGCCCGATTGAACGCATCCACGGGCGACTCGCCCTCACCTGCAGCAGCCTTCGGCCGCTTCGCCGTCTTCGCCTTCATCGGCGCCGATGCCTTCGGCGCCCACGGGCAGCAGGCCAGACCGTCCCGCTTCACGATGTCCCAGTTCACCCAGCCGCGCAGCAGCTCAACCGGCAGTTCAGGGATAGGCCCCGACTCCGGCAACGGCGTGCGCCAGGTGTAGGGCTGGCCAGTGTTCGGGTGGATCGACGGCGGCAGCACGTCTTGCACGTCGCCCGCCCGCAGCTCGAACACCGTAAACGGGGCGACCGCCTTCGCATCGGCCTGCGCCGTTTCCATCGCCGTCAGCGCCTCCGCCTCGGCGGCATCGTCGCCCACCTTGCGCGCCACCTCGGCGGCCTTCTTCGCCGACGCCTTCCGCTGATTCGCTGCGCGGAACTTCGAACCGTCAGGGTCCGCCTGATTCGGCCAGGTCAGCTTATGCGCCCCCAGCTCGACACCCTCGGGGACCCGGAACATCACCCGGCAGCGCTCAGGGTTGCCAACCACCGTCGGGAACACCAGCTGCAGCGCATCGAGGTCAACGCCCAACACCTCCCACAGAACCTGTCGAGCGGACTCCTTGTCGTCGACGTCCAGGGAGCAAACCCCGGACGGCGCCAATACCACGCCCAGGTTATGCGTCGGGTGTTCGGTCCAGAACACTTCCGCCGCTTCGGCGTCCGTGAAGTATCCGCCCGGCTTGTTCCAGCCGTTGACTGTTGGCCCTTTTGAGCCTGCAGGAATGTCCACCAGGGCCAGCCTGAGAACACGGATATAGCGGCTAGCAGCAGCCGCAATCGGCGGAAGACTCATGCGCATTTCCGTACCTCCACCGTCTGTTCCTCCAAAGCCTGACACTCCACGCACCGGGTACACCCGCGCGCAGCTTCGCGGCGCGGCTCCGGAATCGGCGATCCACAGTCCCAGCAGTTATCAGCGGAAACCGCCACCGCAGTGGCTTCAAAGCGCTGAAGTCGTTCGTTCAGCGCGTGCTCCTGATACACCAGCTCGTCCGCCAGTGCGCGATCGGCTGCGTCAACCATTGCCGAGCCTCCTCTGCGGCGCCGCCAGCAACGGCGGGCGCTCCCTGCACAGCTGCGCACACAGCGCATAGGCCGCATTGAGCTGCCGTTTTGCCGCCGTCCAGAGAGAGTTCGCCGGCTGCAGATCCTCGCCGGCATCCACTGCCACGGCAGCGCGCGCCGTCAGCTCGGCCGCGCTGTGCAGCACCTCTGCCACCGCCGACAGCACCGACGGCGAATCGCTCACCTCGTCCGCATACATCGCGAACGAACCGCCCAACGTCTGATGCAAGCAGTCGAGCACCAGGCGCCGGCCTTGCGGCGTCACGTAAGCCAGGAAATCCAGCAGCTCGGGGAGGTTCAGATGGGGGGTATCGTGGGGGTTGAATTTGTGGGAAAGCGTGGTGGGGTTACGCCCGGTGGCATTGGCAAACCCGGTGATTCCACCCCGGCAGTGAGCCATGTTCGTGGCTACTTCGTGCAGGAGCGGAATTAACGCTATATTGCGATGATGGCAAAGTGTCATGAGCAGACGCATCCTTAACGTCGCCAGTGCCCGGCCGCAATTTATGGGATAAAGTGCGGCCCGTGACTGGCTAACCCTGGTCACCGTCAGCGGACCTGTTCGTGGTGAATATCCCGCTGACGACGTTATGGCCGGGGCTGCTTCCAAGCCCGCCCCGGTCCTGACAGCCAGCCTCCGTGGTGGAGAGACTGGCACCCCGATGCCGTCCATTGGCGCCGGTCGGAGGGAGGGGTGGCACGCGTGGTGGCGACCATCCCTCCCGGTTCCGTCAACCCGTGGTGTTGGCTGACGGATACCTGCATTGACGCCATGTGGTGGCTGGCATCAACACAAGGAAATTCATATGTCTCTGAAATACCCCCACCGTGATGAAGGCATCAGCGTGGCGGAGCGTGTGCTCTACGCCGTCAAGGAAAAGGTTGGGAACCAACAAACCGGCCCCTTCGACATGAAACAGAACGCTTTGGACATCGACCGCCTGACCCGCTACGTGGGCCTTCTCACCGAAACTCTTATCGGTAATGGTCGTCTGACCGAAGACCAAGCGATGGACCTGCTCGATCGCGTCGTTGACGGTCGAAAGCTTCACGAAAACTGATCCACCGGCCCGGCCCACCCGGGCTACTCGTCCCACAAGCCATGCTCATCGAGCCGGCCGATCACACGATCTAGCAGAGCCTGAGCAATGGGTGAGTAATCGAGACTATGCCGCCAGAAATCGAAGCCCAGTTCCCTAACATCGGTAGCAACGCCTCCGAGGCTTTTGCGCACCGATTCAAGGGCCTGCTTAGTAATCCTTGGCGGAGCAAAGCGTGCTCGAACGATGGCGTCACGTGGACTTTTGACGTCGCAACCGAAGTTGAGCCGCTGCTCTGGATCGAGCCACCCGCAACGTACGGCCAAATCGCCCAATCCATTACCCAGGGCGAACACAATCACGGCGTCACAATTGGGTTTGGTGCACATGGTTAACTCCTTCTCAGGCAGCTGCAGAGCTGTCGGAGCTTGTGACCGGCTCCGGCGGAAATACATCGTCCAGAGTGCAGGCCACGCCACGGGCATTCAGCGCCCCGACAATCGCGCGGCAGTCATCGAGCACGAGCAGCGCACGCCCCGTTTCAAATCGGCAAAGCCGATCCGGCTTCCATCCCATGTCTTGGGCGAGCGTCTTTTGCGCGATGCGCTGTCGTGCTCGGAATTCGAAAATTCGGTTCATTTCAGCTGACCCGTAGAAATCAAAGAAATCCGTCTCATCGAAGGCGATGTGACAAAACGAACTTCAACATAAAGCACATAATGAATTTTGGCAATGACAAAACTCGGTGATCGCCTCAAAGGATTTCGTAAGGCTCTCCACCTCAAGCAACACGAGGTCGCGGCTCTCTGCGGATGGGACAAAAGTGGGCAAAGTCGCTACGGACAGTACGAGCGCGGCGAGAGGGAGCCGTCACTCGCCGATATTGAAAAGCTCGCCGCAGTTCTCCAGGTGCCGCTCGCAATCCTCGTTGATCCCGCAATTGACGCCTATGAACCAGGCGACAGCGTGTCCATTCCACCGTTCGTGGAAAATGGTCCCAGGGCGAATTTGGGTCGCGACGAAATCGCGGCTCTCGGTGTTGTGGTAAGCAATCTCCGCACAACTCTTTGCACTGATAGCGGGATGGAGAGCAGCATTCGGCAAGGAGACAAAGTGGTTATCGATGTTTCGCAGACCACCCCCGAGAACCTCGCTGTTTACGCCATACATTACGACGGGCGAGTGATTTTTCGCCGACTACAGCGCACTGTGTCTGGCAAATGGATACTGCGCTGCGACAACACGGACAAAATGATCTTCCCGGACGAATCGCTCACGGATGCCGACTTCGCCGCCATCGACTTTGCGGGCCGTGCAATCTGGCGTGTAGGCACACTCTGACAAGCTAGGACTACACCAAATCGCACCACCGACAAGAAAAATCACAATCTCTCAATATGTGTTGTGTTTTCTGTCTCAAGGTGTAGCTTATCTCCTGTTCTTACCACGAACAGGAGCACCGCAATGTCCATCGCTACGATCCACCCACTGTCATGCCTGCGCTATCCGGGCACCCTGGCAGCAATCGCCTACCAGGCCGCTGAAGCCGGCTGCGACTTCATTCAGGTAGTTCCGCGCCCCACCACCGCGCAACGCCTGCCGACCACCGGCCCTGCAGCAGTCCACCTGCTCCCCACCGGCCCGAGCGTCAACCGCATATTCGAGGTTCGCCGTATCGCCGAGGATGCCGGCTGCGCCTTCATCCGCACCGCGCATGCCAGATCCCCGCGCCCCTATGTGCCCCACGGCCCGTTCACCGGGGGTGCAGCATGAAACCCACCAGCCAGCCCCTTATCGCGCAGATCGTCACCACAGCCCTGCAGATCAACGCCCAAGGCCAATGGCACGCCTTTGTGCGCTACTGCGGGCACGTTGACATCCTCGAGACCTACCTGAAGCCCGCCGACACGAACTACCAGGCGCAGCCCGAGGAGGATTTCCCTGCCTACGAGACCAACCTCGCCGAGTGGAAGCACCAGACGGCGCAGGAGGAGGAGCGCGACCTCACCGAGCATCTGAACTGGCTGCGCGACTTCCTGACGGCTTCGCCCGAGGAGGCCGCAGCATGACTTACCTACAGCTCTCCCCAGCCGCCCGCCAGCGCATCCGCACACAGGCCGGGCTGAATGGCACCTTCCACCACACTCTCGCCGATGGCGCCGGCCTGTCCGTTGAGGCAGCTGTCACGATCGAGCAGTGCGAGCGCGCCGTCGCCGTCACCGTGCGCATTGCCGACCACTGCGGATCGGTCACCCTAGATCGCCGCCACACGCAGAACGATCACCGTATCGCCCGCTTCATCACCAGCCAGGCCAACGGCTACACACCGTCCGGCCTGCTCGACTACGGCGAAGACGAACTGGTCAGCAACATGGAAAGCACGCTGCGCCACGCGCTACAGCTCGGCCAGGGCACGCACTACCTGCCGCTCGATGACCTCGAAATTTGCCTGCAACTCCGACGTGGCCGGCTGGGCTACGAATGTCATCTGGACGGGCACGGCGCCGTGCTGCACTTCCGCCTGTCCCTCGACCGCCGCAACGCCTATGCGCGGCTATTCGATACGGTGAAGTCGTTCGTCCAGGGCGTGCGCCTCGCGGAGGCCTTTCCCGACGTGTTCAAGGTGGCCTGACATGGCTGGTCTAACGCTGCAGATGGCAGCGCATCGCCTCGGCATGCGCCGCCCCGAACTGGTCAGCGCCATGCGTCGCGCTGGCCTGCTCGATCACCTCGACTACCCGTTGCGCCCGGACCGTGACGGCGCCCACCTGTACACGCACCAAGGCACCTACAGCACGCCTTACACCGGCACGCGCTCCAGCTACAGCACCAGGGTGAAAGAAAGCTCCCTGCGCTGGCTGGCCGAGAAGATCGGCCGCGAGCTGCCCATGCCCGAAGCGCAGCCGGATCGGCGAGCAGGTGACGCATGAACAGCCCGCTACGCCAACGGCCTACACCGCTCAGCAGCAGGAAAATGCCGGTGCCGAGCGAGCATCAGCAAGCCACGCTCGGCCTGTTCCCGGCACCGCGCCAGGCACTGGTCGAGCTTCTTCACCGCACGTTCGGAAACCCGCTGATCCCGTTGGAACAGATCCGCGTCACCTACTTCCGCAACCTCAACCCGGAGAGCTTCACCAAGGCCATTTTGAGCGGGCGCATTACGTTGCCTATTCAAACGCTCGATCCATCCGACAAAGCCCCGCTGTTCGTCGAGATTCACCGCCTCGCCGTGTACATCGAACTCCGAGCACAGATCGCGGACGAGGAACTGACCCAACGGCTCGCCACCACCGAGCCCACCACGAAGGAGTAACACACCATGGAACACAACCCGATTTTCGCCCTGCTGATCATGATTGCCGGCGTCGTCATCGTCGGCGCGATGTCCTACTACAACGGCCGCCGCGACGGCGAGCGACGCGGCGCCATCACCTCCGCCCTTGCCAACGAGCGCGCGCTGGAGTTGCAGCAGCAGTTCGAACAGGAGCACGAGCGCCGCGAACTGCTCACCGACGAGCTGTCCCAGCTCGCCCAGGCCCACCATCAGGTCCACTCAGAACTCGCGCGATGGAAGGCCCGCGCGATCGACGCCGAGCTGCAGATAGCCGACCTGCAGGAGGCGCAGAAAGACCACCTTGAAACCCTCGACGCACTGAACCGCCTGAACGAAACCGCAGCCGGCGCGCTTGAACTGACGGTTCAGCAGCTCCACCAGGCTGAGGCACGCGCCCTGTTGCCCGAAGACGTGCAACACCTGCAACACGCGGCCCGCCAGCTCGGCCAGCACGCCGTTGCGTTCCGCCGCACCGGCTCGCAGAAGGTCAATCACGCCGAGGTCGCAGCCAACCACCTGCAGCAGCTGGTGCAGCGCTTCCAGCCGATCGAGCAGCAGAGCGAGGAGTCCTCGCCCAGGCGGGCCGCGTGACCCGCATTCGCCCCATGCGACTCAGCCCGGCTGATGCCGGGCTGTTGCAGCACCATTACCAGAACGCCACCCGCCAGCTGGCCGAGATCCGCCGTTTCGACCGCGCGATGGAAATGCGTCTGCTGCAGCTCATCGACGCCTCGACGCTCCACCAGTTGAAACGCGAGATCCGCGACCAGTTGCTGGCCCAGGACTTGGAGAACGAAATCTCATGATGCACTTCGCCCTATGCCTTCTCCGTTACCGGACAGATCCCCGAATTTCTTCAGTGCAATCTTACGGACTTATAGCCTTTCTGGCGCTCAACCTCGGGGGCTTGCACTGCCTCGCGATGGTGCGCGTCGAACTACACTCAGCTGTCGCGTCCCGCTCTTCGACCACGCGCCGTCCGCGTGGCAGTTGCATTGCCGAGCCCCTGTGCGGCCCAACAATGACAACGGAGCATCCCACCATGACGACCCCTGCCCACAACGCCAAACTGACCGGCATTCGCGCCCGCAGTAGCGCTCAGGCTCAGGCCGCTGCACGAGAACTAATCATCACCAGTCGCTTTATCTGCACCTTCGACCCCTCCGGCCGCCTGCAAATGGCCGAATTGAACGGCGACGGCGCTTACATCCAACCCGCCGAAATCCCCGCCCTGATCGCCTCCGGCACCCTGCCCCGCGAACTGCTGCTGGCGATCCTGGCGGCAGTCTCTAGCCGCCTCGGCGTACCAGGGAGCGAGCCATGACGGAGCGTACCGACGAGAAGGTTCAGGCGAAGCTGCGCAAGCTCCTCGCCCTAGCCGAGCGCGGGGTGGGCGGCGAGCGGGACACCGCTCGCCGCATGCTCGACAAGATGCTGGAGCGGCACGGCCTCACCATTGACGACCTCTGCGACGAGCAGCCCAGCATCAGATGGTTTCCGATGGCGAACACCCACGAGCGCAGGCTGGCGTCGCAGATCATGGCCAAGGTGTGCGACACGCTTTCACCAGGCGTTTACACGCACCGTCACAACCGCCGAACGATCGGAGTAGAAGTAACTCCCGCCGAGGCTATCGAATTCGAACTGCACTACGAAACGCTCCGCAAGGCACTCGCAGAGCACTTCGAAATCGCATTCTCGGCCTTCGTGCAAGCGAACCGGCTTTTCCCATCAACACCAGGGAAAGACGACTCGCCGCTCTCCGAGCAAGACATGAAGACGATCCGCATGGCGGCCACGATCCAGCCAACGCCTGTGCGGTCCCGTCTGGCACACAAGCGGGAGCCCTCACTATGACCCAACTCCCCAACCTCACCCGTTGCAACACAGAAGCCCGCGAGTGCGTCGCGGAGGCCGTGCGGGCCGTTCGACAAATGAGGTGCTAGCCAGATGAGCGCAGCAGAAAAACTCGTTGAGGCCGATCACGACAAACTGACCGAAGCTCAGTTTGCAGCCTTCCTCGGCACGACAGTAGCGGCCCTTAGAACGCGCCGCTTCCGCAAGCAAATCCCCGAAGGCGTCTGGATCAAGCTCGGCCGCGAAACCATTTACAGCAAAAGGAGATACGACGAATGGCTGGAAAGTCAGTGGATATGCCCACCGGGGTGGAACTCTTCCGCAACTCCCTCCGAATCCGCTTCACTTGGAACGGCCGCCGCTTCAGCGAAACGCTTGCGTATCCCGTCACGCCGAAAGGCATCCAGGCTGCATCCCGACTGCGTACTAAGGTAGTCGGGCTGATCAAGCTGGGGCTGTTGGACGATGCAAGCTATGCAGAGCTTTTCCCCAACTCGCCCCACGCTTCAAGTCACAACACCTTCGGCAACTACGCCCAGCTCTGGCTGGACAGCCGCGGGATGACCAAGGGCACGCGGAATAACTACCTCAGTGCCCTGAACCTGTATTGGCAGCCACATCTTGCGCTGACCCGGCTGGACCTGATCACAACCACCCTACTCCGTCAGATCATCACGGAAACGCAGTGGACCAGCCCGGCCGTCCAGCGCAACGCCATCGCCAGGCTGACCACAGTGCTCAACTCGGCGGTCTCTGACCGCCTGATCACTTCCAATCCGGCGGAGGCGCTGGAGCTACCAAGGCGCGGGCGCAAAGAACCTGACCCATTCACCCAGGAAGAAGCCGACCGCATCATCGCAGCCATGTACGCCCGCGACTTCTGGCCGACCAGCATCTATGCCGCGCTGTACGAATTCATGTTCTACACGGGAATGCGCATACAGGAGGCGCTTGCGCTCCAGTGGGACGCCGTAGACATACAGCAGAAACAAGCCAGGATCTTCCGCGTCCTGGCCCTCGGCGAAATCGAAGAGCGCACGAAGACGCACAAGACCCGAACGGTGCTACTCAACCACCGAGCGCTCCACGCCCTTGAGTTCGCCCGGGCCTATGCCGAACGCAGGAAGAAAGGCGTTGGATCCGTGAAAACTACGCCGTTCGTGTTCTTCCCCTCGAAGAACCACGAACACGTCAAACAGACCTCCGACATCCACCACCAGTGGCGGCCTACCCTCCAGGCACTGGGCATCCGGTACCGGCGGCCATACAACTGCCGCCACACCTATGCGACAATGTGCTTAATGTCCGGAATGAACCCCGCCTTCATCGCGCAACAACTGGGCAATACAGTCCAGGTGCTGCTCTCCACGTATGCCCGCTGGATCAACTCAGGCTCCGACTGGAGCGAGATAGCAAAGCTGCAAATCGGTATCAAATCGGTATCAGCCTGATTCAGAAGCTTGTAAGTTATTGATAGGTAAGCATTTTGATTTCTACCGCAAATATCACCATGCAGTTTGGCGCCAAGCCGCTGTTCGAAAACGTTTCCGTCAAATTCGGTAACGGCAACCGCTACGGCCTGATCGGCGCCAACGGTTGCGGCAAGTCCACCTTCATGAAGATCCTCGGCGGTGAGCTGGAGCCTTCCGGCGGCCAGGTAATGCTGGAAAACGGCGTGCGCCTGGGCAAGCTGCGCCAGGACCAGTTCGCCTACGAAGACTTCAGCGTGATCGACACCGTGATCATGGGCCACGAGGAACTGTGGAAGGTCAAGGCCGAGCGCGATCGCATCTACTCCCTGCCGGAGATGAGCGAGGAAGACGGCATGGCCGTGGCCGAGCTGGAAGTCCAGTTCGCCGAGTTCGACGGCTACACCGCCGAATCCCGCGCCGGCGAACTGCTGCTGGGCCTGGGCATTCCGCTGGACCAGCACTTCGGCCCGATGAGCGCCGTCGCTCCCGGCTGGAAGCTGCGCGTGCTGCTCGCGCAGGCGCTGTTCTCCGATCCGGACCTGCTGCTGCTCGACGAGCCGACCAACCACCTGGACATCAATACCATCCGCTGGCTGGAAAACATCATCACGGCGCGTAACAGCACCATGATCATCATTTCCCACGACCGTCACTTCCTGAACAGCGTCTGCACCCACATGGCCGACCTGGACTACGGCGAACTGCGCCTGTTCCCGGGCAACTACGACGAGTACATGACCGCGGCCGAACAGGCCCGTGAGCGCCTGCTGTCGGACAACGCCAAGAAGAAAGCCCAGATCGCCGAGCTGCAGACCTTCGTCAGCCGCTTCTCGGCCAACGCCTCCAAGGCCAAGCAGGCCACCAGCCGTGCGCGCCAGATCGACAAGATCCAGCTGGAAGAGGTCAAGCCGTCCAGCCGCGTCAGCCCGTTCATCCGTTTCGAGCAGCACAAGAAGCTGCACCGTCAGGCGGTGACCCTGGAGAAGGTCAGCCAGGGCTTCGATGGCACCTCGCTGTTCAAGAACCTGAGCCTGCAGGTGGAGGCTGGGGAGCGCATCGCCATCATCGGCCCGAACGGCATCGGCAAGACCACCCTGCTGCGCACCCTGGTCGGCGAGATGGCGCCCACCGCCGGTGAAGTGAAGTGGACCGATAGCGCGGACGTGGGCTACTTCGCCCAGGACCACGCCGAGGACTTCGAGGACGACTACAACCTGTTCGACTGGATGGCCCAGTGGACCCAGGGCGGCGAGCAGCTGGTGCGCGGCACCCTTGGCCGCATGCTGTTTTCCAACGACGACATCAAGAAGTCGGTGAAGGTGATCTCCGGTGGTGAACAGGGTCGCATGCTGTTCGGCAAGCTGATCCTCAAGCGCCCCAACGTGCTGGTGATGGACGAGCCGACCAACCACCTGGACATGGAGTCCATCGAATCGCTCAACCTGGCGCTGGAAAACTATCCGGGCACCCTGATCTTCGTCAGCCATGACCGCGAGTTCGTGTCTTCCCTGGCCACCCGCATCATCGAGCTGTCGGAAAACGGCATAACCGACTTCAGCGGAACCTACGATGACTACCTGCGCAGCCAGGGCGTGATCGTCTGATCACCGCCACGCTTCGACGGAAAAGCCCCGCCAAGTGCGGGGCTTTTTCTTGGGCTCTTGATCTTCTCCGTAGCAATCAGCGCGCAGATGTCTGCATCGTCGCGCCGCCCAGGCTGACGTCGAAGAACTCCGCCGCCGAAGCGGCCAGATCACGGTGAATGGCCTTGCGATCCACACCCTGGGTGTCAGTACACAGGTCAGGGGTGGCTTCTACCTCTTCCTCCGAACAGGGCGACATGAAGACGAAGTGCCCTGCCCCATCCAGCACCCGCAGGTCCGCCTGCTGTGGCAGTTTGCGAGCCAGCGCGCCGGCGTTCTTCTTCCAGTCAAGGATCTGGTCCTCGTTGCCGGTGTAGAGCAGCACTGGCACCTGCACGTCTTCCAGTTCATGGACGCCATACATCAGGCTCAGCGGCGCCAGCAGCAGCAAAGCGCCGATGCGCGGATCGGCCATGGGCACGAGGTCATTTCGATCAGCGCGCACCTGGCCCTTCTCGCTGCAGGCGTCGGCGTCGCCCGGGCGCTCCTGGCAATACTTGATCAGCCGCTCCAGGCGCGGCTGGGCGCCGGCCAGGATCAGCGCGGTTTCACCACCGGCCGAATAGCCGATCACCCCGACCTTGCGCGGATCGGCAATAGCCGCGACTTTGGGATCGAGCAGCGCCGCACTGATGGTTTCCGATACCTGTAGCGGCCGTCCGTAGAGGTTGCTCTTGGCGCCGAGGCGGCTGTGGTCATGCAGGTTGTCACCGGGGTGCAGCAGGGTCACGACCACGAAGCCCTTGCGCACCAGCGCCTCGATCAGGTCGCGATGGGCCAGCGGGGTGCCGTAGTTGCCGTGGGACATCACCAGCAGCGGGAAGCGACCGTTGGCGGTCTGCCCCTCGTAGGCGACGTCGAGGATGAAGTTGCCCAAGTGCAGGGGCTGTTCCGGCGCGCGCGTGGGATAGAAGGCGATCGCCTTCATCGGCTGCTGGTCCAACGGGTCGCTCACCTGCAGGCGGTGAAAACCCACATTCCAGCCCTGAGCCGCCCAACTCGCGGTACTGAAGGTAACGAGCAGCAGAAACCAGAACAGGCGCCTCGCCATGGTGCAGTTCGCTCCGATTTGTCTCCAGATCAGGCGCCACAAGGCTTGTTGGTGAATGCAGAGGCCACCGGGCGCCGCCTGGAGGGAACCCCTGCATACTACGCGCCAGTGCGACACGCTCCGTGCCCGCAGACAGACGGTACCGCCCGGGCACAAAAAAGCCCCGCATGAGCGGGGGCTTTTTCTTTTCAGTGCAACGATCAGACAGCGGCGAACTGGCTGGCGATGCTCGCCTTGGCGCCGGCGATGGCGTTGCGGCGCGGTTCGTCGCCGTAAGCCAGACCTTCAGCGCGAACGACCTCGATGTCGGTGATACCGAGGAAGTTCAGCACCAGCTCGAGGTAGTTCTCATGGGCGATGCCACTCGGCCGGCCGGCGTGGATGCCGCCCGCGGTGGACACGATGATCACTTTCTTGCCACCTGCCAGTCCTTCCGGGCCGTTCTCGGTGTAGCGGAAGGTCTTGCCGGCGACGGCGATGCGGTCGATCCAGGCCTTCAGCTGGCTGGGGATGGAGAAGTTGTACATCGGCGCGCCGATCACGATGGCGTCGGCGCCGAGAAACTCCTCGATGCTCTTCTCGCCCAGGTCGGCTTCGTGCTTCTGAGCAGCGTCGCGCAGTTCGGCCGGAGTACCGGCAGCAACCAGGCTGGCGGAGGACAGGTGGCTGATAGCGTCGGCGGCCAGGTCACGGTAGGTGACTTCGACGCCCGGCTCGGCAGCGGCCCAGGCGGCGACCAGTTCGGCGCTCAGTTGGCGGGAAGCGGAGTTGTCGCCAAGGATGCTCGAGTCGATGTGCAGCAATTTCATGTGTGTTCTCCAGGGAAGGTGCCAAGTGGTTTGGCGGAGGAATTCGTCGTTGGAGGCAAGACTACGCATGTGGCCAATCTTCGATAAGTCAGCAAAAATGCAATGATTCGTCTCACCAGCAGGACAATCCCATGCAGGACCTCAATGACCTCTTCTATTTCGCCAAGGTGGTGGAAGCCGGTGGATTCGCCGCCGCTGGGCGCCTGTTAGGCCTCCCGAAGTCCCGCCTGTCGCGACGTGTAGCGGAACTGGAAGCACGCCTGGATGTGCGCCTGCTGCAACGCACGACCCGAAAACTGGCGCTCACCGACCTGGGCGAACGCTATTACCGGCATTGCCAGGCGATGCTCGTGGAAGCTGAGATGGCGGACGAAGTCGCCGCGCAATTGAGCGCCGAACCGCGGGGCCGGGTGCGCCTGTCATGCCCGGTGGCGATGGCGGAAACCTCGCTGAACGAGATGCTGCCGGGCTTCCTGGCGGCCTATCCGCAGGTGAACCTGGAGTTGCTGCTGACCAACCGCCGCGTCGACCTGCTCAATGAAGGCGTCGATGTCGCGTTGCGCGTGCGGGCCCCCGGGGATGAGGACCTGTCGCTGATCTCGCGGCGCCTGCGCCGGGCCAAGACCGCGTTGGTGGCTGCGCCTTCGCTGCTGCAAGGCGTCGATCTGCGCCTGCCGGAAGACCTCGCCGCCCTGCCCGTTCTGGGTGCCATCGACAACGACCGCCGCGTGCACATGAAGCTCATCGGTCCGCAAGGCGCGGTGAAGGAGGTGGCCTTCGAGGCGCGGCTGGCTGTGGAAGATTTCAACCTGCGCAAGAACGTAGCGCTGGCGGGGTTGGGCGTAACGTCACTGCCACTGCATTACTGCACCCAGGAGCTGGAGGAAGGTCGTCTGGTGCGCGTGCTGCCCGCCTGGAGCGAACCGGAAGCGTACCTGCAGGCGGTATATCCGCACCGGCGCGGAATCCTGCCGGCGGTGCGGGCGCTGCTCGACTACCTGGAGGAAGGCTTCTCGAAAGACGATTGGCCGGTCTGATCGGCACTTAGGCCGAAGCGGTGACCAGCCCCATCATGGTGCCGATCCAGCTCAGCAGACGGCCGCCGCTGAGCCAGTCGACCCAGAACAGCTGGTGCAGCACCACGATGGCCCAGAAAACCAACTGGAAGGACAGCTTGCGGGTCTTGTGGCGGAACACCTGCTGGGCGAGGAAAGCGCCCGGCCAGCCACCGAGCAGTTCCAGCAGGTGCAGGCTCTGTTCGGGAGTACGCCAGTCGTTGCGCTCGGCGCTGCGTTTATCACGCCAATAGGCGAAGAAAGCCAGCACGCTGAAGACCGGATAGAGCAGGAGGAACCAGACGAAGTAAGCATCCTTTAGCCAAAGCACCGAACCGATGACGGGCAGCGCCAGCAGCACAGCGAGGACCACCAGCGCCTTGCCCAGCGAGCGTTTCGGCGCACTGGGGAAGGCGACTTCGCGGCCGCTGCGAACCCGCTCGCGGGTGGCAGCGGTGACGGGCTTACGGCGGATTGCCGGGGTATCGATGGCCAGCCCGGCAAGGCGGGCATGATCGGCGCGGGGGCGGCCGTCCTTGCCGGTGCCCTCGACGTAACGGACCTGATCGCCCTCTTTCGGGCGGCGGTCGCCACGGAAGTCGGAGATATGCAGGAAGACTTCCTTGCCGCCGGCCTGGGGGCGGATGAAGCCGAAGCCCTTGTCATCGTCCCAGCGGCTGATGGTGCCGTTCTTTTCCACGTTCACTCGCTATCGGATCAGGGTTTGACGCTGCTCCAGTCGATCAGGGCGAACTGCCAGGTCGCCAGGATCAGCAGGCCGAAGACAATACGGTACCAGGCGAAAGCCGCATAGCTGTGATTGGCGATGAACTTGAGCAGGCCGCGTACGGCGATCATCGCGAAGATGAACGAGGTGACGAAACCGATAGCGAATACCGGGAGGTCCGCCGGCTGGAAGATATCCCGGTACTTGTAGCCCGAGTAGACCGCGGCGCCGACCATGGTCGGCATGGCGAGGAAGAACGAGAACTCCGTGGCCGCCTTGCGCGACAGGCCGAACAGCAGGCCGCCGATGATGGTGGCACCGGAGCGCGAGGTGCCCGGGATCAACGCCAGGCACTGGCAGCAGCCAACCTTCAGCGCTTCCTTCCAGGTCATGTCGTCGACGGTCTCGGCGTGGACCACGTGCTGGCGTTTCTCCGCCCAGAGCATGATCACGCCGCCCACCACCAGCGCCACGGCCACAGTGATCGGGTTGAACAGGTAGTGGTGGATGTAGTCGGCGAAGGCCACGCCCAGGACCACCGCCGGGAAGAAAGCGATCAGTAGGTTGATGGTGAAGCGCTGAGCCTTGCGCTGGGTGGGCAGGCCAACGACGATCTCGAGGATCTTGCGGCGGAACTCCCAGACCACGGCCAGGATGGCGGCCAGTTGGATGATGATGTTGAAGGCTTCGGCTCGCTCGCCGCCAAAGCCGATGAGATCCGCCACGATGATCTGGTGGCCGGTACTGGAGATCGGCAGGAATTCGGTAAGCCCCTCGACCACGCCAAGAATGAAGGCCTGAAAGGCACTCCACAGATCCATACTACTTCCCCCGCGAGGCACGCTGGCTCGCACGTTTCTAATGATTTTGTCCCGCTGCCTGCTCCTGGCGCGCTAGCGCCGCAACGGCGTCGGCATGCTAATGCATTGCCTGCGATTCGCTACGAAATTCACAAAAATTTCTCTTCCACGGCGCGAGCAGAGGAAGCGTTGGCAGTTCAGCAATAGGAGCTGCCTTTCATCGCCAGGAAGATGCAGACAACCGCGATCCGCACGGGTTCGCGCCATCATGCAAAATGCCTAATTCATTGAAAATCCTGCAGTACTTCCGTGCCAGAAAGTCTACAAACCACCCGATTCTGTAAACAGGGCGAAACACTCGAAACGCTGCAAACGCTGACGGGCCATGGCTCGCGCCCTCCCACCCAAAGTTGTGTATCAGGGGCGCAACAGAATTCGCTTCTACCGTGAGACGCGCCCCGTTCTAGGGGCCGCGCGGGGCTTTCGTACGCTCGTTCTGTATCAATGCAGAGACATCTGCTCCGTGATGACTCACATGGCCTTACGCCATGTCATTGATTCTCAATAGCTGATTAAAAGCGGCACGCCCCCTGCTCCACCCTGGTACCGCTGGTTAGGGCTCAGCGCACCAAGAAGGAACCGCCATCATGGGGACCATCGACTCACGGATAGTCGGCATTCTCGTCACGCTCGCTTGCGGCGCGGCCAGTGTTCCGCTGTGCCCGGTCGCACTGGCCGGCGACGGCACCATCGTCCTGCAACGCCAGGTGCAGCCACGTGTCGCCACCCGGCCGACCGATATTCCCGATCCGAACCCGATCACCGTCAACCCGAACATCTCCGAGCAGGTCGTGCGTCAGACCGGCAACGCCGAGCTGAGCGACAGCGACTTCGCCGGAGTCACCAGTGGCTCGAGCCTGCAGCGGCATATCCTGCCCGGCGGCCAACTGGTCGGCATGGACAATGGCGCCAATCAGACCCTCAACGGCAATGGCATGGGTGCTGGCGCGGCCGGCGGCGGCGCCGGTATCTCCAACTCGGTGAACCGCACCGTCCAGCAAGGGCTCTCGCCCCTGCGCATGCTGACGGGGGATCGCTGAGATGAACGCCCGCCTGCTCGCTCTCCCTCTTCTGATCTGCAGCGTCACGGCCCTCGCCGCTGATCCTTCGACGGTCAACAACGCCAGCATCGACAGCGCCGTGCGCAACTACCGCGGCGTGGCCAGCGTGAACCAGGCCGCCGGCGACTCCCAGCAACAAGCCAACGGCCGCGCTATCGCCATCGGCAGCAATGCCCAGGCTACCACCCAGTTCCGCCAGACGGTCAACGCCAGCGTCGATCTCAACCAGGCCGCGTCCGCCAGCATCACCGGCAATGCCTTCACCAACGGCAACGGCGCACTGGGCGTGAACCAGGCCGCCGGGGCTGCCAACCAGCAAGTGAACGCCATGCGGATCAGCGTCAGCGCCGTTCCGCAGAGCGTCGATGACAGCGTGCTTTCCCAGCAGAACGTCGCGCTGCCAGTGAACTCAGGCTCGAAGGACTCCACCACGGGTAGCCGGCAGGTCGTCACCAGCGACCAGGCCTTTGCCGGCAGCCGGGGTGTCGTGCAGATGAGCCAGAGCGCCGGGGTCGGCAATCGCATTGCCAACACCCTGAGCATCCGGGTCGCGGATTGACCCAAGCCAACTCCAATAACACTAGACACGCCAAACAAAGCAAAGGAGATACACCATGAAACCAAGAATGGCTCTGAAGCCTCTGGTTTTCGCTGTTGCAGCGGTCATGGCTGTAGCAGTGCACGCGGATAACCGTAACAACAACGGGCATGGTCACGGCCACGACAATGGCCACGGTCATGAGCAACATCAACCCAAGACCCCGTACGATCCCTATAAGGACCCGCGGATCGAGGCCGGCGCCAGCGCAACGGTGGAAGACACCCAGGAAAGCAGCGACAACACCGTGGTAAACATGGGCACCAAGAACACCGCGACAGTCGACGGATCGTTGGGGAACGCATCCGGGAACGTGGGCGTCAACGTCGCCGCCGGCGATATGAACCAACAGGCCAATGCCGCCGCCCTGGCGACTGCCGATGAGAAATTCATCTTCGGTACCGCCTATGCATCGACTGAAGTGACCCAGAACAACACGGACAACCAGGCCTGGAACTTCTCCACCACCAACAAGGCGTCGCTGAACAACTCCGGCAGCAACTCCTCGGGGAACATCGGCATCAACATCACCTCGGGCAACTACAACCAACAGAAAAACGACATGGCAGCCGCCGTGTCCGGTGGTCGTAGTGCCGACTCCCACAGCGGTGCCACCCAGACCTCCACTGGCAACACCGTGGGCAACGTGGCCTTCCTGACTTACGAGAAGGAAACCTTGCGGTCCACCTTCAGCGCCCATGGCACCTACAAGGGCGCAGGCGCGGGCTACGTGGTGGACGAGTCGGGTCGTGACGGTCATGACAGCCGTAACAGCGGTGGCAGCAAAACCGACAAGGATCCGCTGTTCTTCGTCGAGGCTGGCACTGTTGACCTCAGAGGCCAGGCCACCTATCAGGTGCTGATCCCCACCGGCTGGAAAGACCCGGTGCGCAACGATGCCTCCATCAACAACTCGCTCAACAACGTCTCGGGCAACCTGGGCGCGAACGTTGCGGCTGGCGTAGGCAACCAGCAGAGCAACTCGCTGTCCATCGCCGCAGGCTGCAAATCCTGCCTGTAAGCGAAACGGCGTAGCACCAGGAGGCTCCGGCAACGGAGCCTCCTTCTCCGCAAGCCACCCCAAGGCGTCACGATCATGCGTACGTCCGCTCTGCTTTTGCTCGCCCTTTTCAGCCTCACGACGCAGGCCGCGCAACTCCCCTTCGCCATCCTTCCCGGCGGGTCGATGGCCTACAAACACGTCGAGAGCATCCGCGAGCGCAAGTTCAGCAATCTGGTCCAGCAAAAGACCGACTTCAGCTGCGGCGCCGCCGCGCTGGCGACGATCCTCCGCCAGGCCTATGCGCTGGACGTGGACGAGGAATTTGTGATCAAGGGGATGCTGGTCCGGGCGGACCCCGACCTGGTGCGCACGCAGGGCTTCTCGATGCTCGACATGAAGACTTACCTCGAAGGCATCGGCATGCGCGCACGCGGGTACCGAATCCCGCCGGCGTCTCTGGAGAAACTGACGATCCCGGTGATAGTGCTGATGGATATCCGTGGCTACAAACACTTCGTCGTGATGCAGCGTGCCTATAAAGGCTACGTCTATATCGGCGATCCAGTGCTGGGCCACAAGCGCTTCACCCAGGAAGATTTTCTCAAAGGCTGGAACGGCATCATCTTCGCCGTCATCGGTCCGGGCTATGAACAGGCCAACGCCCTGATGAACCCGCCCGACCCACTGACGGCCAGGGACCGAATCAATGCGTTCAGCCCGGTCAAGGACGCAGAGCTCATGGAATTCGGTTTCATCCAGAGCGACTTCCTCTAAGACCGCACAAGAATGGAAGGCAGGAATCCTTCCGGGGAGAACCCTAATGAAAGTGATCCCACTGCTTGCCGCCACCTGCATAGTGGCCTGCCTGCCGGTCCAGGCGGAAAGCGTCTTCAAGCCGATCGAACTGAAGGATCAAGAGTTGGCCCAGCTTCGCGGCAAATACGTGATGCCGGGCCGGGTCATCAGCTTCGGCATCGTCATGAGCAGTACCTGGAAGAACGCCGTGGGCGACAACATCGGCGCCAGGGTCAGCATGCAGATCCAGGAATCCACCATCAAGCCGCAGTTCTACGTCACCACCATCGACGAGAAAGGCACCGGCGCAGCACCGGCCGCAGGTACCGGCACCGTCGCCGGCGGAGCCGGCCTTAATCAAACACAGGGCGTTACCCAGAGCGTTCGGGCTGCCGGTGACTACAACACGGCATCGAACAACGTCAGCATCGACGTGAAGGAAGCTAACCAGGCACCTGTCATGGCCCAGGATGGCACTCCGCTGAACGGGTCGCCTGTCAGCGCCAGCAACGGCGCCGGCACCGTCAGCGTGACGCCGGGAAATGGCGGCATACAGCTGGCCATCAACGCCAACGGCCAGGGTGTCGCCATGCAGCAACTCGCCGCCGGCGGACTGCTCCAGGCCGCGCAGATGGTGGGTGGAAATAATGCCGTCAACAACCTGGCACAGCTCAGCGTAGTGCTCAAAAACAACCTTCCGTCGACTGGAGCGCTGGACTGCAATCTTGACCAACTCAAAGGGCTTCGCACCATGGGTATGTGATCTACGCTCCAGTGCGACTGTGAGGTCCAACCTATAAGAAGGACAGCGCGCCATGCACCGATCGCTATCGCTAGGAACTGCAATCTGTGTATCCGCTTTACTCCCCTCGACCTACGCCGCTGCGGCGACGGAAGCCGAGGTGGAGGCGTTGAAGCAGGAGCTGCTGGAACTCAAGCAGCGTTATGAATCCCAACAGAAAGCCCTGATGGTGCTCGAGCAACGCGTCAGACAGGTTGAGGAAGCACCGGCCGCGCCCGCGCAGCCCAAGCGCCTGGTCACCTCCACTGGCAAGCCGACACCGCCCGGAACCGGCAACACCGTTGCCTCCAGCGGCAGCTCCTACGGCGAGTCGCTCAAGGACGACGCCAGTCCGCCCAAGAGCGTGGAGAACCTCTACGACGAAGCCAGCGGTTTCTTCGGCAACGGCGCCTTCAGCTTCGAGACAGGCATCACCTACACCCATTACGACACCAAGCAACTGATCCTCAACGGCTTCCTGGCGCTGGACACGATTTTCCTGGGCAACATCGGCGTGGACAACATCAACGCCGACAACTGGACCCTGGACCTCACTGGCCGCTACAACTGGAACAACCGCTGGCAGTTCGACATAAACGCCCCTGTGGTTTACCGCGAGAGCACCTTCGAATCGGCCGGCGCCGGCAACTCCACGGCGCAGTCCACCGACGAGAAGGTCACCCGCGACCCGACCCTGGGCGACGTCAACGTAGGCATCGCCTACAAGTTCATGGACGAAACCGAATCGCGCCCCGACGCGGTGGTCAGCCTGCGGATCAAGGCCCCCACCGGCAAGGAACCCTACGGCATCAAGCTCAAGCGCGCTTCGGACAACGACAACCTCAACGTGCCCGAGTCCCTGCCCACCGGCAACGGCGTCTGGTCGGTCACCCCCGGCATCTCGCTGGTCAAGACCGTCGACCCCGCCGTTCTGTTCGGCAGCTTCTCCTACACCTACAACCTCAAGGAGTCCTTCGACGATATCAGCCCTACCCAGGGCGTGAAGCAAAAGGGCGAGGTCGACCTCGGCGACTGGTTCCAGATCGGTGCGGGCGTAGCCTTCGCCCTCAACGAGAAGACCAGCATGTCGTTCTCCTTCTCCGACCTGATCGCCCAGAAGAGCAAGATCAAGGCCGACGGCGGTGACTGGACCACCGTCACCGGCAGCGACGCCAACGCGGCGTACTTCAACTGGGGCCTGACCTACGCGTGGAGCCCCAACCTGACCATCGTGCCGAACCTGTCTATCGGCATCTCGCCGGATGCGCCGGATTTCAGCTTCAGCGTGAAGTTCCCGTATTACTTCTGACGGCTCGGCTGTCCTAACGCAAAGGCCCCTTTTCGGGGCCTTTGTCATTCCTGCTAATGCGGCTTCGGTAGAGACGGCGGAGCCAACCTGTAGGAGCGCGCCATGCGCGCGAATGCGGGCATGTACCAGGTGCCCCGCCCGTCCAACAAGGGGAATTCGAAACGCGGAGGAAATGCGGTAGGCAGGCGGGACGAATCCGCGTCCGCCCGCCGTGCCGACCACCCTGCCCTAGCGCAACTGATGCTTGTGCAACAAGCGATAGAAAGTCGGCCGCGAGATGCCCAGCATCCGCGCCGCCACGCTGAGGTTGTCACCGTGCCGGGCCAGCGCATCGCACATGGCCTGGCGCTCGGCGCCGAGCTTGTATTCCTCCAGGGTCACCAGCGGCAGATGCGCCGAACGCCCCTTCTCCCGCTCCAGGCCCAGATCACGGGCCTCGATCTGTCGCCCTTCAGCCAGCACCAGGCCACGACGCACCCGGTTGGCCAGCTCACGAACGTTGCCCGGCCAGCTATGCTCGGCCATCGCCGCCAACGCATCGTCCGAGAAACGCCGCGGGCGGCGTCCGGTCTCGACGCTATAAAGGTGGGCGAAGTGATTGGCCAGCAGCGCCAGGTCGCCATTGCGCTCGCGCAGCGGCGAAGTGGAAACCTGCAGGACGTTCAGCCGGTAGTAGAGATCCTCGCGGAACGATCCGGCGCGAATCGCCTGTTCCAGGTCGACATGGGTCGCTGCCAGCACCCGTACATCGACATCAATGGGCTGGCTGCCGCCGACACGCTCGATCTGCTTCTCCTGAAGCACCCGCAGCAGGTTGGCCTGCAACTCCAGCGGCAGGTCGCCCACCTCGTCGAGGAACAGCGTGCCGCCGTTGGCCTGTTCGAAGCGACCGATCTTGCGCTGGTGCGCCCCGGTGAACGCACCCTTTTCGTGGCCGAACAGCTCCGATTGGATCAGCGCCTCGGGCATCGCCCCGCAGTTGATCGCCACGAACGGCCGGACCGCCCGCCGCGACTGGCGGTGCAGCGTACGCGCCACCAGCTCCTTGCCGGTGCCGCTCTCACCGCGGATCAGCACAGGCGACTCGGTCGGCGCGAACTTCGCCAGCAGCTTGCGCAGCTCGCGCACATCGCGGCTCTCACCCAGCAGCTCGTGCTCATGCTCATCGCTGTGCACGCTGCCACGCCCGCGCAGGCGCGCCATGCCGAACGCGCGGCCGAGGGTGACCTGCACCCGCGCCACATCGAAGGGCAAGGTATGGAAATCGAAGAACCACTCACTGACGAAATCGCCGACTTCATTGAGCGGCAAAGTGTCCAGGCTAAGGACGGCTATCCACTCCGTACCGCTGCGGCTGATGAGTTCCTTGACGGACTCCCGGCGTTCGAGATGCCGGGGTTGAAGGCGCAGCAGGCCGACGTCACAACCGCGATTGCTGGCATTATCCAGCTCGCAGCTGTCTACGTCCCACCCTGCTGCCCGTAGTCCGGGTAATAGCCTGCGGCAGTCGTCGCACGGATCGACCACCAGCAGGCGACGAAGATTCGTGGCTGCCTCAAGCATGCTCCCTTCCTTGGCGCCATTATTTTGAAAAACTTTAAAAAACAGTTGGTTGGCGCTCCAATTTGTAACGCTAGCAATATCTTGACGCAGCCCATCGACCGTTTTCCTATAAGGTCAATGCCGAATCGTTCTCACCACCCGCGACCACGCCGCTTGACTTCCAACCTCCGCACGAATTCCTCGAGCACCAGCTTGTAGAGATCGTCTCCCAGGTAGACGTCCTCCACCCCACAGTCGATGTTCGGGTTGTCGTTCACCTCGATGACGACCACGCGGTCCCCGGCCTGCTTCAAATCCACGCCGTAGAGCCCGTCGCCGATCAGGTTGGCGGTTTTCACCGCCAGTTCCACGACTTTGCGCGGCGCCTCATGGACCGCCATCGTGCGGAAATCGCCGCTCACTTCCTCGGCGTCCGGGCTGTGGTCGTAGATCTGCCAGTGGCCCTTGGACATGAAGTACTGGCAGGCGAATATGGGTTTCTGGTTCAACACGCCGATCCGCCAGTCGTATTCGGTATAGAAGAACTCCTGGGCGAGCAGCAGCACCGAGCGCTCGAACAGTTCCGCACTGGCCTTGAGCAGCTCCTCCTGGTTGGCCACCTTGATCACGCCGCGGGAGAAACTGCCGTCGGGGATCTTCAGCACCAGCGGGAAGCCCAGGCGCTCGCCGACCTTCTCCAGCTCCTGCGGGTTGTCCTTGTAGAGGATTTCGGTGGCCGGCATGCCCAGCTTGTGGCTGCGCAGCAGGTCGGCGAGGTAGACCTTGTTGGTGCAGCGCAGGATCGACACCGGATCGTCCATCACCACCATGCCCTCGCTCTCGGCTTTCTTGGCGAAGCGATAGGTGTGGTCGCTGACGCTGGTGGTCTCGCGGATCAGCAGCGCGTCGTACTCGGCCAGGCGCGAGTAGTCCTTCTTTTCGATCAGCTCGACGTCGATGCCAAGGCTGCGGCCGATGCGGATGAAGTTCTTCAGCGCCTTGCGGTCAGACGGCGGGAAGGCTTCTTCCGGGTCGTGCAGGATCGCCAGGTCATAGCGATATTGCTTGCGCGAACGCGGCTTGCGCCAGATCTGTCGGCTGAAGCCATCCAGGGCATTGGCGAACTGTTCTTCCTGGTCCTCGCGCAACTTGTGGATGTTCCCAGGCCTCACGCCTTCGATGTGCCAGCCGCGGTTCTTGCGGAACTCCACCAGCAGCATCGGACACGGCAGCGCCTCGAACAGCTGGCGCGCCAGGTCCTGCAGCGGCTCGATGTCGGTGCGGCCGAAATACAGCGTCAGGGTGAAGCCATCGGTACTGCCGTAAGGGTGGTCCGCCAGCGCCTTGTCGAGGGTCTTCTCCAGGTCTTCCAGCGCCAGGCTGTAGAGCGACTTCTTCGCCAGCTCGCTGATGCTGCGCACCGACGGGATCACCTTGTGCCCGCGCGCCTCAGCCAGCAGCGAACAGTAATAACCGTGGCCCAGGTACTTGTAGTTGCGGCACAGGTTGATCACCTGCACGCGCTTGCCGTTGTCGTCGTCGATGGGCATCTCCAGGTATTCCTGGGCGGTGACCACGTCGTCGCTGGGATAGTAGGAGGCCCAATCTTCCTTGCGTTCCACGATGATGAACAACTTGCTCACGACACCTCCGAAGCTGGCTGGCGCGCTTGCCGCGCTCTGGCCCTGGGACAATACTGGTTGAGCTTCGACCGCACGACGCAACACCCGTTCGCAGCCAGCACCGGACAAGGTGCGCCCCGCAGATTAACGAATGCTTACTCTATGAAACTCCAGTTTCGCGCCGCTTCAGCCGACGACCTGCATGCACTGGTCGAGATGGAAAACCGCTGTTTCGAACACGACCGCCTGTCCCGCCGCAACTTCCAGTGGATGATCAGCCGCGCCCACGCCAGCCTGACCGTCGCCGAGTCCGACGGCCAGTTACTGGGTTACGCGCTGGTGCTGTTCCACCGGGGCACCTCCCTGGCGCGCCTCTACTCCATTGCCGTGGACGAACGCGCCCGCGGCATCGGCCTGGGCCAGAAGCTGCTGGACCGCGCCGAGGCCGAGGCGCTGGAGAACGACTGCGCCTACCTGCGCCTGGAAGTTCGCCCCGACAACCGTGGCGCCATCGCCCTCTACAAGCGCAACGGCTACCGCCCGTTCGCCACGGTGCGCGACTACTACGAAGACCATAGCGAGGCCCTGCGCTTCGAGAAGCGCATCCGCCACATCAACGAGCGCACTCACCGCCACGTCCCGTACTACCGACAGACCACCGAGTTCACCTGCGGCCCCTCGGCGCTGCTGATGGCCATGGGCGCACTGGAGCCCAAGCGCCGCCTGGAGCGCCGCGAGGAGCTGCGTCTGTGGCGCGAGGCGACCACCATCTACATGACCGCCGGCCACGGCGGCTGCAGTCCGCAAGGCCTGGCGCTGGCGGCAATGCGCCGCGGCTTCCGCGTGCGCCTGTTGCTGTCAGAAGACGGCCCGCTGTTCCTCGACGGCGTACGCAGCGAGGAAAAACGCGAGGTGATGCGCCTGGTTCACGAGGATTTCAGCGCCGAACTGGCGCAGAGCGACGTCGAGCAATTGCTGGTCAGCCAGCTGGATATCGAGGGCGCGCTGGAAGCCGGCGGCCAGCCGCTGGTGCTGATCAGCAGCTACCGGCTGACCCACTCCAAGGCGCCGCACTGGGTGGTGGTCACCGACTGCGACGAGGACTTCGTCTACCTGCACGACCCCGACGTCGACCACAGCCAGCACCGCGAACCGCTGGATTGCCAGCACATCCCGGTGAGCCACACGGAATTCGAGCAGATGAGCCGCTTCGGCCGCAGCAAGCTGCGCGCGGCGGTGATCCTCTACAAGCGCTGATGCTAGCCGGCCAGCGCCTCACCGCCGACCCGCAGCACGCCGGCGTCAATCGCCAGGTGTACCAACTCGGCGTGGGACACCACCTGCAGCTTCTGCTTGAGCAGGGTGACGTGGTTCGACACCGTCTTCGCGCTGATGCACAGGTGCTCCGCGACCTGCCGCACCGGCAGGCCGCGGGCGAGCATCACGAAGATTTCGAACTCGCGCTGAGTCATGCCTTGCAGCCGTGGATCCTGGCCATTGGCGCCCTGGGGCCTGCGCGCCAGCTGGGTGGCCAGCGGCTGCTCAATGTAAGCATGGCCGGCAAGGATGCGCCGCACCGCCTCCACCAGCACCGCCGGTGACGCGCTCTTGGTGATGTAGCCCGCTGCGCCGGCATCCAGCGCCTGACGTACCAGCGGCAACTCGTCGTGCATGCTGAAGAACAGCACCCGCAGCTGCGGCAGGCGCTGGCGCAGCCGGCGGGTGACTTCCAGACCGCTGATGCCAGGCAGACCGATATCCAGGATCACCAGGCTGGGCACGCTGCGCTGCACCGCCTCCAGCGCAGCTTCGCCATCAGCGGCCTCGCTCACTTCCACTTCCGGGATCAGCCCGCGCAGCAGCGAGGCGATGCCATCACGCACCACGAAGTGATCGTCCACCAGCAGAATCTTCACGCCCTCTCTCCTTTCATCAGGCTTTCCGCCAAAGGCATCCACAAGCGCAATGCCAGGCCGCCACCGGGGCGGCGACGCAGGTGCAGTTCGCCACCCAGGCAGCGCGCGCGCTCATGCATGGAGCGCATGCCGATACCGGCGCGCGGCAACCCATGGCAGCCCCGGCCGTCGTCACGCACCCAGAGGAACAGGCGCCCCTCGCGTCGCCGCAGGACCACCCGCACCTGGCGAGCGCCAGCGTGCCGGGCGACGTTGGTCAGCGCCTCCTGCAACAGACGGTACAGGTGGGCCTTGGCGGACGTCGGCAGAGCCGGCAGTTCGTCCAGCCGCAGCCGGCAGGCCACGCCCTGACTGGCCTGCCATTGTTCGATATGCAGGCGTAGCGCCTCCTGCAGGCTTACCCGTTCCAGCACCACCGGATAGAGGTCACGCACCAGCGCGCGGAAGCTTTCGTTGAGGCCCTGGCAATGCTGTTCAAGACGATCGAGCGTGGCGAAGGCGACGCCGTCCTGGCGCTCCAGGCTGCGCAGCAGGAACACCTGCGCGCGGATACCCGCGAGGTACTGGCCGATGTCGTCGTGCAGCGCCTGCGCGAGTTGCTGGCGTTCACGCTCCTGCACCGCGAGCAGCGCGCGGGTCAGCTCGGCGTTCTCCGAGCAGGCATGCTCCAGCGTCGCGGCCATGTCATTGAAACCGCTAGCCAGGCGCTGCGCCTCGGGCAGCGAGTGATCCGGCAGGCGCGCCTGGAAACGGCCACGGGAAACGTCTCCCAGCGCGTCATGCAACTGCTCCACCACTCGCAAGCCGCCGCGCACAGCCCAGCGGATCGCCAGCAGGCTGGCCAGCAGCGACACGCCGAACAGCACCAGCAGTTGCACCAGCGAATCGCGCACCTCATCGATCTCGTCGCGCGGATCGAGGCTCAGTTGCACGCGTCGGCCATCGGCCAGGGTCAGCAGGGTCGGCGCTGGCAGGTCGGGGTACAAGCGCGTCGCCAGCCAGTCATCCAGCCCCGAGCGCGGCGCGGGCGCGGGACTGTCCAGCCAGTGCACGCGTACATGGCGCAGGCCGGCGGTGAGGTCCGGATCGAGGCTGGCGGGATCGCGCTGCGCGGCCTCGCGCAGGTAATCGAGCACGCCACGGGCAGCATCCATCTCGCGGCGCACGTCGTCGTTGCCCTGGTGCAGCAGCACGGCAAGGCACACGGCAGCGAGCAAGCCGAAGAACAGCCCGACCAGCAGGTTTATCCGCCAGAGCGCCGACATCTACGGCGCGCTGCGACAGGTCGTGAGGCACCCTGCCGGGGCCACCGGCACGCGCAGTTCCGCCGCCGGCAGGTAGCCGTTGCGGGTATAGAGGAAATCGAAGCCGAACAGGCTGAGCATCAGCAGAATCGGCAGGGCGAGAGTGACGGCGATACGCATGGCGACGCTCCTCTTCTGGTTCTTGTAGCGCCATCCTAGGACGTGGGCGCGGCGCGCAACCTACTACCTTGGTACTGCCCCAACCGGTACTTTCTGCATATTTGCCGCACCCCAGGCGCTTCCTATGCTGGCCGCACAAGAACCAGCCGGCCCGAAAAAGGAGTCGCCCCCATGCGCCAGTTCGTCCTGCACGGCGTCGCCTACCTGCTCGCGGTTGCGTCCGCCGCTGCCTTCAGCCTCGACGTGCGCGCAGAGGAAGCCCCCGCACTGGCAGTCCGCATCGGCTACCTGGGCTATACACCCGATCCCGGCCCGCTACTGTCCAACGTCATCCCCGAACCCACCGACGCAGGCCTGCGCGGCGCGGAGCTGGCGATCACCGATAGCAACAGCACCGGGCGCTTCCTCAAGCACCGCTATAGCCTGGAAGCTGCCAGCACCGACAGCCCTGAAAAGCTGCTGGCCGAAGCCCACCGCCTGCACGATGCCGGCCTGCGCCTGTTCGTGATCAACGCCCCGGCCGACACATTGCGCCAGGTAGCAGCCGAGCTACCGGACAGCCTGCTGTTCAACGCCGGCGCCGCCGATGACGAGCTGCGCGCCAGCCAGTGCGCGATCAACGTGCTGCATACCCTGCCCAGCCGGCTGATGCTGACCGACGCTCTCACCCAGTTCCTGGTGCTGCGCAAGTGGACGCGCTGGTTGCTGATCGTCGGCCAGCGCCCGGAAGACGCCCTCTACGCCAACGCCCTGCGGCGCTCGGCCAAGCGCTTCGGCGCGAAGATCGTCGAGGAAAAGCCCTTCACCTTCGACAACGACCAGCGCCGCAGCGCCCAGGCCGACATGGCTCTATTCACCCAGTCCAGCGAGGACTACGACGCCGTGCTGGTGGCCGACGAACACGGCGACTTCGGCGAATACGTGCCCTACAACACCTGGCTGCCGCGCCCCGTCGCCGGCACCCAGGGCTTGGTCGCCATCGGCTGGCACAAGACCGTGGAAACCTACGGCGCCGCCCAGTTGCAGAAGCGTTTCGAGGAACACGCCGGACGCTGGATGAACGACCGTGACTTCGCCGCCTGGATCGCTGTGCGCAGCATCGCCAGCGCCGTGACGCGGCTGCGCGACGCCGATCCGTTGGCGATCCGCAAGCTGTCGCTGTCCCCTGACCTGCCCCTGGACGGCTTCAAGGGCTACAAGCTCGGTTTCCGCCCATGGGACGGCCAGCTGCGCCAGCCGATCCCGCTGGTTCAGCCGCGCGCCCTGGTCAGCACGTCGCCGCAGGAGGGTTTCCTGCACCCCGCCAGCGAACTCGACAGCCTCGGCCTCGACGCACCGGAAAGCCAGTGCCACCTCGCCGACGCAACGCCATAAGAAGAACTATCCATGAGGACTCTGCCCATGCCCCGCCTGCTTGCCCTCTCCTGCCTCAGCCTCGCGCTCGGCCTGGTGCCCACGGCCTTCGCGGCCACCGCCTACGTCTCCAACGAGAAGGACAACAACCTCAGCGTCATCGACCTGGACACCCTGACCGTCACCGGCACCATCGACACCGGCAAGCGCCCGCGCGGGCTGGCGCGATCCCATGACAACAAGCTGCTGTACATCTGCGCGAGCGACTCGGACACCGTGCAGGTGCTTGACCTCGCCACCCGGAAGATCATCAGGCAATTGCCTTCGGGCGCAGACCCCGAGCAGTTTGCCCTGCATCCCAATGACCGCTGGCTGTACGTCTCCAATGAGGACGATGCGCTGGTCACTGTGGTCGACACGCAAACCGCCCAGGTGCTCGGGCAGATCGACGTCGGCGTCGAGCCCGAAGGCATGGCGGTGAGCCCGGATGGCAAATGGGCAGTGAACACCAGCGAGACCACCAATATGTTGCATTGGATCGATACCTCGACCCAGAAGCTGGTGGACAGCACCCTGGTGGACCAGCGCCCGCGCCACGCCGAGTTCACCCACGACGGCTCGCAGGTCTGGGTCTCGGCGGAGATCGGCGGCACCGTCAGCGTGGTCGACACCGCCAGCCGCAAGATCCTCAAGACCTTGCGTTTTGCTATCCAGGGAGTACACCCCGACAAGGTGCAGCCGGTGGGCGTGCAACTGACCAGCGACGGCAAGCTGGCCTTCGTCGCCCTCGGCCCGGCCAACCATGTGGCGGTGGTGGATGCCGAGACCTTCGAGGTACTCGACTACCTGCTGGTGGGCCGTCGCGTCTGGCACCTGGCGTTCACCCCGGACGAGAAGACCCTGCTGGCCACCAACGGCGTCAGCGGCGACGTGTCGGTCATCGATGTGGCCTCGCGCAAGGTCACCAAGTCGATCAAGGTCGGCCGCTATCCCTGGGGCGTGGTGGTGACGCCATGAACGCGCTCACCGTCCGCGACCTGAGCTTTGCCTACGGCCCACGGCGCGCGCTGGACGGCCTGGCCTTCGAGCTGCCGGCCGGGCGCTTCACCGCCCTGCTGGGCCCCAACGGCGCCGGCAAGTCCACACTGGTGGCCCTGCTGACGCGCCTCTACGACCTGCAGCAGGGCGAGATCGACGTGCTCGGCTGCAGCCTGCGCCGCCAGCCGCGCCTGGCCCTGCTCAAGCTGGGCGTGGTGTTCCAGCAGAGCACCCTGGACCTGGACCTGAGCGTGGAGCAGAACCTGCGCTACCACGCCGCCCTGCACGGCCTGCCACGCACCGTGGCCAACGAGCGGATCGACGCCGAACTGGCCCGTCAGCAATTGCAAGAGCGCCGCCGCGACAAGGTTCGTGCGCTCAATGGCGGGCACCGCCGCCGAGTGGAGATCGCCCGTGCGCTGCTGCATCGCCCTCGCCTGCTGCTGCTTGACGAAGCCAGCGTCGGCCTCGACCCGGCAGCGCGCCAGGCACTCAATGAGCACGTACGCCGGCTGTGCCGCGAGGACGGGCTGGCTGTGCTCTGGACCACTCACCTGCTGGACGAGGTGCGCAGCGAGGATGCGCTGCTGGTGCTCGATCGCGGCCGGCTGGTGGCCCGTGGCGAGGCGCGGGACATCTGCGCGCCCGACGCCGGCAACCTGGAGCGCACCTTCGACCGACTGACCCGCCTGGAGGTCTGCGCATGAGCGCCCTGGAAAGTCCGCGCTTCGGCCCCGCCGCCTACTGGCAGTGCCTGCGCGGCATCGTCGTGCGCGAGTGGCTGCGCTTCGTCCTGCAGCGCTCGCGCTTCTTCAGCGCGCTGGTGCGGCCGCTGCTCTGGCTGCTGGTGTTCGCCGCCGGCTTTCGCGCCGCGCTGGGCATCTCGATCATCGAGCCGTACGACACCTACGTCACCTACGAAACCTACATAGTGCCGGGGCTGTGCTGCATGATCCTGCTGTTCAACGGCATGCAGGGCTCGCTGTCGATGGTCTACGACCGCGAGATGGGCAGCATGCGCGTGCTGCTGACCAGTCCGCTGCCGCGTGCCTTCCTGCTCGCCAGCAAGCTGCTGGCCACCGCGCTGGTGTCGCTGCTGCAGGTCTACGCCTTCCTGCTGATCGCCTGGCTGTATGGCGTGCAGCCGCCGCCCATGGGGCTGGTGGCGGCGCTGCCGGCGTTGCTGCTGGCCGCTCTGCTGCTGGGCGCGCTGGGGCTGCTGCTGTCCAACGGCATCCGCCAGTTGGAGAACTTCGCCGGGGTGATGAATTTCGTCATCTTCCCGCTGTTCTTCCTTTCCTCCGCGCTCTATCCGCTGTGGAAGATGCGCGAGGCCAGCCAGTGGCTGTACTGGCTATGTGCGCTGAACCCGTTCAGCCATGCAGTGGAACTGGTGCGCTTCGCCCTCTACGAGCGTTTCAACCCGCTGGCGGCGAGCGTCTGCCTGGGGCTGACGCTGCTCTTCTCCGGTGTGGCCGTGCTGACCTTCAACCCGCAGCAAGCCGCCCTGCGCAAGGGGTGAAACCTACTACTTTGGTACTGGTTCATCCCTCCTGACGTCGAATTTCCAAAGCCGCACAGCCGGCATCTAATGGCCACTACAAGAAGAACCAACAGAGATACCGCCATGCCTCGCCTTGCTATTGTTGTGCCCGGCTGCCTGGCCGCCTGCCTGCTCAGCCTGTCCCTCACTCTGCCGACCGCCCTGGCCGAGGATGCGCCGCTGTTTTCCGCCGACGGCTACCGCCAAGCCCAGTACCGCAGCCCGACGCCGTCTTCCGCCGACCACGCCACCACCCTCGACACTCCTGCCTTACAGGCGCTGCTCCAGCGCGAACCGCAGACCCGGCTGGTGGACGTCTACCGCCGCACCTTCCTCAACGGCCAGTTCGTCGAGGACGAAAAGCACCGCAACCTGCCTGGCAGCCTTTGGCTGGCCAACGTCGGCACCGGCTCCCTGGAGCCGCGGTGGCAGGCCTACCTGGAGCAGAATCTCGCTCACCTCACCGACGGCGATCCCAAGCGCCCGCTGGTGTTCTACTGCCGCTCCGACTGCTGGATGAGCTGGAATGCCATCCGCCGCGCACATGCGCTGGGCTACGGCAGCCTCTACTGGTACCGTGATGGAATTGACGCTTGGGAACAGGCAGGACTGCCCCTGCAGGATGCCCAACCGCAACCCCTTCCGTGACACCTGCTTTCGTGACACATGCAGTAGCCTGCGACCGCAAGCCGCTCGCCACCCATAACGACAACAACGAGGTGTAGGCCATGTACAAGATCCTGATCGCCGACGATCACCCGCTGTTCCGCGAAGCCATCCACAACGTCATCGCCGACGGCTTCCCCGGCAGCGAAGTGATGGAGACCGCCGACCTCGACAGCGCCCTGGGCCTGACCCAGGAGCACGATGATCTCGACCTCATCCTGCTCGACCTGAACATGCCCGGCATGCATGGCCTGAACGGACTGATGAGCCTGCGCAACGAAGCCCCGACCATCCCGGTAGTGATCGTCTCCGCCGAACAAGACAAGCAAGTCGTCCTGCAGGCCATCACCTACGGCGCCGTGGGCTTCATCACCAAGTCGTCGCCGCGCCTGCAGATGACCGAGGCGATCGAGCAGATCCTCAACGGCAACGTCTATCTGCCGTCGGACATCATCCGCACGCAGAAATCCTCGCCGCGCCGCAGCGGCCAGGAAGACCACAGCATTCCGCCGGAACTGCTGCAGGCCCTGACCCGCAAGCAACTGCTGGTGCTGGAGCGGATGACCAAGGGCGAATCCAACAAGCAGATCGCCTACAACCTGGAAATCGCCGAAACCACAGTGAAGGCCCACGTCTCCGCCATCCTGCGCAAGCTGAAGGTGCACAACCGCGTGCAGGCCATCCTCTGCGCGGGCGATATCGACTTCGCCGCCTATCTGCGTCGTTGAGACGAGGCGTCATTGATCCATAAAGTGCCGTTGCGACCGCTACCGGGAACCACTCGATGCCCTCCGCCCGCACCCTGAGCCTCACCGGCCTGGCGATGGTCGCCTTCGCCGGCAATTCCATCCTCTGCCGCCTGGCCCTCAAGGCCACCGGCATCGACGCGGTGAGCTTTACCGGCATCCGCATCTTCTCGGGCGCGCTGATGCTCGCGCTGCTACTGCAACTGCGCCGCCGCACCGCCAGCCAAGGTGGCAATTGGCGCGCGGCGGCGGCATTGTTCGTCTACGCCGCTGCCTTCTCCTACGCCTACGTGCAGCTGGACGCCGGAACCGGCGCGCTGCTGCTGTTCGGTGCGGTGCAGGTGACCATGATCCTGGTCGGCCTGCTGCGCGGCGAAAGCCTGCGCGGGCAGGCGCTGGTGGGATTCCTGCTGGCCCTGGGCGGGCTGCTGGTCCAGTTGCTGCCCAGCGCCAGTGCACCGCCGCTGGCGGGTGCGCTGCTGATGCTGCTGTCCGGCGTGGCCTGGGGGCTGTACTCGCTGCTCGGGCGCAAAGGCAGCGATCCGCTGGCGATCTCGACGGGCAACTTCATGCGCGCCATTGCGTTTGCGGCCCTGCTGGCAGTGATCTTCCATGCCGATCTGCGGGTGGACATGTCAGGCATCGCCTATGCCGTGCTGTCCGGCGCGGTAGCCTCGGGAATCGGCTATGCGATCTGGTACAGCGCGCTGTCGGGGCTGTCGGCCATCCAGGGCGCTTCGGTGCAGCTGAGCGTGCCGATTCTCGCCGCTCTGTCCGGCGCGGTGCTCCTGGGCGAGACGATCAGCCTGCGCCTGGCTCTGGTATCGCTGGCGGTGCTGGGCGGGATCGCCCTGATCCTGCTGGCCAAAGTCCGCTCCCCCGCCGCCCAGCAAGCCTGACCTCGTCTTGCTATTCGTAGGAGCGAGCTTGCTCGCGAACCTGGCCCCCAGCGGAGTCTGTTCGCGAGCAAGCTCGCTCCTACAGGTTCTTCTACATTCCCGGATGACGGAGTAACCCTGCAGGAGCGGACCTTGTCCGCGAATCCTTCTTCGCGATCAACGTGCGCTATCGATCAGATGGCACAGCGCCGTCTTCAGCTTCATCGGCCGCACCGGCTTGTGCATCAGCGTGTGCCCCAGCTCGCGGACCTGCTGCTTCAGCTCGTTGCTGTAGTTGGCAGTGATCATCAGCGCCGGTAGCGGCGTGCCGCGGCGGGCATTGATCGAGGCAACCGCGTCGACGCCGTTGAGCCCGTCGTCGAGGTGGTAATCGACGATCAGAAGATCCGACTCGGCGTGGAAGTTGTCCACCTGCCGCGCCAGGTCCTCCTCCGACAGCGCCGTCACCACCCGGCAGCCCCAGGTTTCCAGCAGCGTGCGCATGCCGGCGCAGATCGAGGCGTCGTTATCCAGCACCCACACGCGGGAGCCGCGCAGGCGCTCCACCAGATCGTCGGCGGTGCGTTCGGGCTCCGGTGCGCTGCGAGCCACGCGTCGCGCCAGCGGTACTTCGATGGCGAAACGCGAACCCTTGCCCGGCACCGATTCCACGTGGATACGGTGACCGAGCATGCGCGCGATCTTCTCGACGATGGCCAGGCCCAATCCCAGCCCGCGGTCCTGATGGAAGCGCTGCACATCCCCGCGCTTGAACTCCTGGAATATCTCGCCGAGCTTGTCGGCGGCTATGCCCACACCGGTGTCCCAGACCTCGATCCACAGGCTGTGCCGGCGTCGTCGGCAACCCAGCAGTACGCGGCCGGAGGGAGTGTAGCGAATGGCGTTAGTCAGCAGGTTGCGGAGGATTCGTGCCAGCAGTTGGATATCACTGCGCACCTGGGCACCGCAGGGCACGAAGTCCAGCGCCAGACCTTCGCTGGCCGCCACCTGGCTGTACTCGGCAGCGAGGTTGCCGAGCAGCTCGCTGAGATCGAACGAGGCGATGTCCGGCTTGATCACCCCTGCATCCAGCTTTGAGATGTCCACCAGGGTGCCGAGCAGCGTCTCCACGTCTTCCAGCGACTGGCTGATATTGCGCACCAGCGCTTCGCCGCTGCGCTCCTGCAACGCACTGGTGAACAGCCGCGCGGCGTTCAGCGGTTGCAGCAGGTCATGGCTGACGGCGGCGAGGAACTTGGTCTTCGACAGGTTGGCCTGCTCCGCCTCGCGCTTGGCTTCGCGCAGGCGCCCCTCGACCTGGCTGCGCTCGTCGATCTCGCGCTTGAGCTGGTCATTAAGGCTGGTCAGCTCGGCAGTGCGTTCGCGCACCCGTTGTTCCAGGTTCTGGTAGGCCTGGTGCAGCGCCTCGGCGGTGCGGCGGCGCTCGGTGATGTCGCGGATCAGCACGAACAGCCCGCTCACCGTGCCATCGGACTGGCGATTAGGTACGTAAGAGCGCTGCATGTAGCGCTCCTGCCCGGCGAGGTTGGTCTCGGCGATCTCGAAGGTGACGCTCTCCCCCGACAGCGCGCGCTCGAAATAAGGCTCCAGACGCTGGCAATGCTCGGCGCTGTGGACCTCGCGCAGGTTGCGCCCGAGCATCGAGCCGCTGGGCCAGCGGTACCACTCCTCGTAGACCTTGTTGGTGAAGTCGTAGTCGAGGTCGGCGGTCAGGTAGGCGATCAGCGCCGGCACCTGGTCGGTGATCAGGCGAATCCAGCGCTCGCTTTCACGCAGCGCCTCGGCATGCCGGTAGCGCTCGGTGATGTCGGTGAAGGTATTGACGAAGCCGCCGGTGGGTAACGCGTGGGTGCGGATTTCCAGCATGCGCCCGTCGAACAGGCGCTGCTCGATCACCCCTTCCGCTTCGCCCTTGCGCGGCCGGCTGCGTGGCGTCAGCAGCGGCAGCTCGCTGTCGGCCATGACTTCGGCGAAGGGCCGATGCGCCTCGATTGGCGCCAACCCGCAAAGCTCCAGGAAGCGGCGGTTCCACAACTCCAGCGCGCCATCGGCACCGACCATCGCCACGCCCTGGGACAGGTTGTCCACGGCGCGCTGCAGCAGGTGCGACTTCTGCGCCACCGCCTGTTCGCGGCGGGCCATTTCGCTCTGTTTGATCTCGGTGATGTCGCTATAGAGCACCACCAGCCCGCCGTCGCGTGTCGGCCGCTCGGTGACGCGCACCCAGCGGTCGTTGCGCAGGCGATAGAGGGTATGTTCGTCATCGCTGCTGCGCTGTTCTTCGACGATCAGCCCGCTGCTCTGCGCCAGCCGACGCACCTCGGTGAGGCGAGTTCCCGCGCCGACGCGAGCGCGGGTCTGCGCCCAGAAGGCACGGAAGCGCTCGTTGTAGAGAACGATGCGCTGCTGCGGGTCGAACAACACGAAGGCGTCGGAGATGCTCTCGATGGCATCGAGCAGGTGCTGGTGTGCGGTCTCCGCGCGCAGGCGGGCATCGCTGAGCAGTTGGTTACTGGACTTCAGCTCGACCATCGCCTCGCTCAGCGCATCGGTGCGCTCGCGTACCTGTTCGGCCAGCACAACCGAATGCTGGAAAGCGCCGTAGGCGTTGTCGCCGCGGGAAGTGGCCGATTCGACACGCTCGATCAGCGCCGCATTGATCCGCTGCAGCTTGTGGTTGTCGCGCTCCAGCTCGTCGATGCGCGCGCGCAGCTCAGCGTCCGGCGTTGCCCCGAGGACGGCCAATGGCGACACCGGTGAAGGTCTGGTTGATATGCATGCCATTGAATTGTTCCCCGTAGGTGTTGAAGCCGATCACCTGCTGGCTGCGGAGAAACTCGGCGGTGGGCTCCGTATCGCCGGCCACCTCCAACTCCAGGCGACGCAGGAAGCAGTCGCAGCCGATGGTCAGCAGCGGCGGGCCGAGGCGTTCGTGCAGGCGCTGGAACTGCGCCTGCAACCCAGGCAGCAGCGGGCCAGTGCGCATGGCGGTCAGGACGATGCCGTTCTCCACTGCGCAGTAGAAGGTCAGGCTGAGGTCATCGTTGACTTGCTGGATCGAGCGCACGTAGTACTGCTCACGCACCCGCACCGCCAGCGGGTGTGCCGGGAACAGCGAGAAGTCCAGCTGTTCCAGCGGCACCCCGACCAGTCGGGCGAATTCCAGTGCGGCCGGCTCGGCGTTGAGCTCCAGCACGCGGCGACTGTCGCTGTCGGCGCGAGTGACCACCAGTTTCTCCTCGCTGGGCAGCACGTGGTGGGTGGTGAACACCTCGAAGTCCAGCCAGGTGTTGAACAGCACCACCACCGCCGCGCCCGTGTGGAACTGGCCCTGGTAGTAGACGTGGGTGTGGGTCAGGTGGTTGTCGTCACCAGCCGAACCGCCGAAATGTGGGATAGCGCCCAGCGCAGCGCTGAGCGCGGCGAGCACCACTTCCTCGCGGCTGGAGAGCCCGTCGAGCAGGGTCAGGGCGAAGCTGTGGTCCTTGATCGGCGCCAGGCCGGCACTGCGGCAGTCCGCCACCAGCGACTCGACCATCTGCTGCGCGTCGATCAGGCTGAAGCGCTCCATCTCGTCGACCAGCGCGCAGGAGATGGCGAAGCTGCGCAGATCGAAGCCCACGGCGGTGACGCAACCACGGCCGTAACCCTGTGGGGTGATTTCCCCGGCGGTGGTGCAGCCGGCCAGGTCGATGCCGCCGAAGTACTGCTCCAGCGCGCTGGCGAGCGCGGGCAAGTCGTATTCGGCGGAGCAGAAGAACAGCACGAAGCCGAGGTTGGGGTGCAGCAGTTGACGCGCCAGGTCCTGGGCGACCGCCTCGACGTCGCGGGCACTGGACATGCCGCGAACGACTCCTTGTGTTTCATGCATGGCGTACGCCCAGTCAGGATATCGACGTTGGCATTCTACGAAGCGGCCGGGGCGCGCCCCATGCTACTTGGGTCGCGGCGGGTCTATCCGAAAGTAGCGGGATATCTGTAGGAGATTCCGTCAGTTCGTAGGGCGCATAACCCGGAACGGGTTATGCGCCCTACGGCGTCAGGCAGCCGGCCAGAACAGCAACGTCAACACCAGCATCCCGGCATAGAAGCCCGTCTCCAGCGTCTCCGTCCACGGCTGAATCCTGCGCAGCGCGCCATAGATGTGCACCACTACCATCAATCCCGCCACCGCAGCCAGCACCTCGAAGGTGGTCGCCAGCGCCTCCCCGGTCAGCGCCGCGCGCAGCATCAACCCTTCGACGATGAGGATGAAGGCCCCCAGGCAACGCCCGAAATACACCGCAAGATCAGTGTGCTCCGGCAGTTGCCACTGCATCACCCTCGCCCACGACAAAGGCATCAGGAAGATGGGCAGGGCGAACACCAGGGTGGTGGCGACGGACAGAACCAGCAGGTAACTCTGCGCCTGCGCGCTCCACATTCCGATCATGACAAATCTTCCTTGAGAGCAAGAAAAAAGGCGGGCGACACACCGTGCCGACCCGCCGAATTGGAGCCAAAGGAGTTGGGGAGACTTACCAGTTGAGCACGGCGCCCACCGCGAAGGTGTCGGTGTCTTCGCTGACTGTGGAGCCCTTGCGGCCATCGATCTCGTAGACGTTGTACTCGGCCACCAGCTTCAGGTTGTCGTTGATGGTGCGGAAGTAAGCGATGCCCTTGGTGGAGTAGTCCGCCGCGCTGCCCAGGCCGTTGCCGTCGTCGCGGGTCTCGCCGGTGGACAGCGCCACACGGTTCTTGCCCCAGCTGTAGGAGCCCTGCAGCAGCACGCCGCGGCTGTCCACTTCACGCAGCGCGGCTTCGCCGGCGTTGTTGGTGAAGAACGGGTTGATGCCCTTGGCGGTAAAGCCCGAGCCGGTCAGCGAGAAGCCGCCCATCTTCGCCTGGAGGCCATAGCCCAGGCCCTTGGAGGTCACGCTGTCGACTTCGTCGTTGGTGTTCTTCGAGGTCTGGTAGGCGCCGTTGACCCAGCTGTAGATCTTCGCCCCGCCGACGTCGAACTGGTAGCTGATCTCGCTCTCGTAGCGCGGGTTGTCCTGGTAGGCCTTGTCGTCGAGGCCGTCGCTGGCGTCCTTGTCGATCTGGTTGGTGTCGATCGGGTCCATGATGCCCACCGCGACGTGCAGGCCGTCGACGAGGCTGTTGTTGCGGTAGGTGATCTGCGAGGTCGGGAACGGGTACGGGTAGCCGGTGCCGATGTTGCCGAATGACACGCCCTTGCCGTCCACCAGGCCCAGGGTATCGCTGGAATTGCCGAAGCCGGCGAGCAGTTCGTCGAGGAAGATGTTGGAGCGCGAGAACAGGCCGAAGTCCTTGCCGATCAGCACCTCGCCCCAGTCACCGGCGACGTTGCCGTAGAACTGGCGGACGTCGATGGCAGTATCGGTGCCGTCCTGCTCGCTGTCGTTGATGGTCACCCAGAAAGAGGAACGCCCGGTGAGGGTCAGTCCGTCGATCTTCTTGCCGAAGTTGAAGCCGATGTAGTTGGGCAGGAAGCCCATCTTCACCCGCGACTGGCGGCGGTCGTAGGTTTCGCCGTTGCGGTCGACATCGCTGTTCACATAGAAGGCGTTGAAGTAGCCGTCGGTGGAGAAGGTGGTGTCGTCCTTGTCGTACAGGGTGATATCTGCGCAAGCCGGGCCGGCCAGGGTGGCGAGTGCCAGCGGCAGCAGCTGGCGGCGGACGGCGATCTTGTTCTTGTTCATGGCGCTCTCCGGGTGGGGGATCGACTGCGGCTCAGTCGTGTCGGAGGCGATTATCGAAACGCCAGGGGCCTTGCCATACGCTGCTTTGGCCCTGGTTCCGCAGGTCTTGCAGGCGTCTTGCGGGAGCGCTGCGCAAGGCTCTGCGACCATCGCTACCTCGGGCGCGCGGCAATGGTCGAGGGTAGTCGCGACCACCGGGCAGCTACCTTGGGCCAGCACACCCGACGTAAGGCAAAAGTCGGCCGTGGCACCACCTTGCGGACGGCACCCCGGGTCGAAAGTATGAGGATCAGGCGCGGCTGAGCAGCAGCCAGTGACCGCCCTGGGCAGAGCTGAGCGTCGAATGCGCGGCGCGCAGGTCGGTGGCGCAGAGATTGCCGAGCGCCTGGACCATGGCCTCGCGGTGCGACGACGCGACGCCGGCCAGCTGGTCGTTCCAGGCCTGATGCAGGCGCTCGGCGAAGTCGCCCGGCGCGCGCGCCAGCTCGGCGACCAGCGGAGCGCACAGGCTGTCGACTCGTTGCGGGTCGATCCGCAACAGGGCCTCGCCCTGGCGGTAGAGGAAGCTGTCGACCTCGGCCTGCAACTCCACCGCCGACAGCAACGGCGACTGCACCGCGAAGAGAATGCCGCGGCGCATACCCACCTGTCGGAAACCGCAGTAAAGCGCATAGGCCAGCTGCCGCTCACCGCGCAGCCAGTGGAAGAAGGCCGGTTCCAGCACGCGGGCCAGTAAGCGCCACGCGGCTTCATCCGCCGCCGCGCGCGACGCCAGCGGGCAGTACAGCAACAGCGCCGCTTCGCCCGGCAGCTCCAGCACCTGGCGATGCCGCCCGGCCGGGCCGCTGCGCGGCGGCAACGCGCTGGTGGTGGAATAGCCCGCAAGGGTGTCCGGCAGCTCAATGCCGTGGGTCAGGTCGTCCCAATGGGCGGCCGACCAGTCCGGTGAGGCGTCACTGTCCCCGGCCAGCATCTGTGGAAGCAGGTCGAGCAATTGGCGGATCGGCATTTCCCCTTCGCGCCGACGGCGCTCCGCTGCGTGCAGCCGCGCGCCCTGCCCCAGCACAGCGGCGGCAGGATGCTGAAGCGCATGGATCGCGCACTCAGCCAGCTCGGCAAGGTGGTTTTTCGCCCCCGACAGCATCAGCGTCCAGTCACTTTCCATGGCCTCCAGGCGCAGGCTGGTGCCCTCGTGCCGCGCCGCGCCCGCCAAGGGGCGCAGCGCCTGCCGGGCGCAAAGGAATGCCTGTCGGCCGGGTGTCTGCGGGAAGCGCCAGCGCAGGTAAAGAGCAGCGGGGTCGCCTTCGAAGGCCGATTGCGTCGGGGTGAACGCCCATGGCTCGCCCCGCAGCGCTTCAATGCTGCGCTGCGGGCTGCGGGCGACGTCGAGGATGAAGCCGGCCGAGGTCAGGGACTCGCCGATGACCGATTCGCAGGCGAGCAGGCGGATCATGCGCGATGTCACCAGTTGGCCCAGCCAAGCCGATGGATTGGCGCTTCCCGCGCGGCGCAGCAACTGCTCCAGGACACCCGTTGGCTCATCGACTGGAGCGGCGGCGTAGATGTCCACCGGCAGCTTGCGCAGCGCCTCCAGCCAGGAGAGGAAGGCCGACTCCACGAGATCGGCGGTGGCGGCTTCGGCCAGTTCGAAATCGAACCGCAGCAAAGCCTGGCCATTGGCGAAGCGGCTTAGTCGCGCACGGGCGCTGTCGGCGAGGCCGTTCTGCCCCAGGCAGGCCAGCAGCGATCCGGGCGCCTCGTCGGCCAGCCAGCCCTGCAACTGTTCCAGCAGTGCACCACCCTCGCCCGCCATGCCGTCCAGGGCGAAGGCCAGGACCAGTCGCGGCGCACCGGGCAGACGCAGCTTCAGTTCCTGGCCGGTCAAGGGCAGCAGGGATTCTGCGCAGGTGGACTCGGCCAGCGCGCCGGGTGGGAAAACGGCGGCTTCACACTCGACCAGCGCCGCCAACTCATCCAGCGATTGCGGCCCTTGCAGCCAGAGTTCCAGCGCACCGCCAGCCTGGCAGGAGCGGATGAAATCACGCAGCGCCTGCTGGAACGCGGCGCTGTCCACCTTGAGGCTGTCGCGCCGGCCCGCCACGAAGCGTCCCAGCGAATGCCCCGGCGCCACTGCCAGGGCCAGGGCGGCATCGATCAGGGTGTCGGGATCGCGGCTGCGGGCGAGGAATTCGGCTTCCAGCACTTCGCGCTCGGCGACCTGCACCGCTTCGTCCAGCCACGGCCGCGCCAGCATGTCCACCAGCCGCGCCAGCCCGTCACCCAGATCGTCGGCCGGCACCTCGAAGAAGTAATCCGTCTGCCGCGCGCGGGTGCCGGCGTTGAGTCGCCCGCCGCGAGCCTGCACCCAGGGCATCAGCCGTTCACCTTCGACGAAGCGCTCGCCACAGAGGAACAGCAGGTGCTCGACGAAATGCGCAAGGCCGGGGAAGGCCTGCGGCTCGTCGTGGCTGCCACGGGCGATCCGCAACAGTGCGGCGGCGCGGCTGGCGCCAGGGGCCTGGACGACGGTGGCGCGCAGGCCGTTGGCGAGGGTCAGGGTCTTGGCGGGAAGGTTGTTCATCGGCATCCGGTCCGGTTCGTGAAAGTCACCTTCGCCGCTGCAGCAGAAAAGGGAAATACGGCTTTGGCAGCAACGGCTTGCCGACATTGGCCAGCGGCACCGGGCCAGCTACCATTCCCTCCTCCCCTCGAGCCTCGGAAATTTCTCGCCATGAGCACCGCCCTGCTGATCATCGACGTCCAGTCCGACCTGTGTACCGGCGACTACGCCTGCTTCGACATCGACAATGTGCTGCAGCGCATCAATGGCCTGAGTCGCGCGGCGCGTGAGGCCGGCGTGCCGGTGGTGCTGGTGCAGCACGAGGACGATGACCTGCAGTATGGCAGCGCCGGCTGGCAGCTGGAAACGCGCCTGCTCACCGACAGTGCGGATCTCAAGGTGCGCAAGACCACCCCGGACTCCTTCCTGCGCACCGACCTCGCCGACCTGCTGCAAGCGCGAGGCATCGATCATCTGGTGGTCTGCGGCCTGCAGAGCGACTACTGCGTCGACACCACCACCCGCCGCGCCCTCGCCCAAGGCTATGCGGTGACGCTGGTGGGCGATGCCCACTCCACCGTCGACAATGCCGTGCTCAGCGCCGCGCAGATCAGCGCGCACCACAACGCGGTACTGGGCAGCATCAGCAGCTTCGGCAAGCGCGCACGGGTCGTCCCTGCCGCCGACGTGCAGTTCTGAGGCACATGAGGAGATCGCCATGAACTTCGACTGGAACGACATCCCGATCCTCCTCGCCCTCGCCCGCCACGGCAGCATGAGCGCCGCCGGGCGCGCGCTGGGCGTCGACCCCTCGACCATGAGCCGGCGCCTGGTGGCGGCGGAAAGCGCGCTGCAGACCCGCCTGTTCATCCGCGACAACGCGGGCTACAAGGCCACCGATGCCGGTACGGCCTTTCTCGGCTATGCCGAGCGCATCCTCGGTGACGTGCAGAGCATGCTGCTGGAAACCCGCAACGAAGCCAGCGCCATCAGCGGCTCGGTGCGCATCACTGCGGTGGACTTCCTCTTCAGCCACTGGCTGGTGCAGCACATGCCGCAACTGGCGCGCACCTATCCCAACCTGCAACTGCAGCTGATCCCGGCGAACCGTGCGCTATCCTTTACCCGCCGCGAGGCCGACTTCGCCCTGCGCCTGGCACGCCCGGCCGAAGACGCCGCGCTGGTAATGCGTAAGGTCGCCGACATCGGTTTCGCCATCTACGCCGCCACGCCCTTCGCCCAGGTGCCGCCTGAGCAATGGCCGCAGCAGCCCTGGCTGGGCTACGGCGAAGACCTCGATGACACGCCGGAGATGTGCTGGCTGCGCCGATTCGTCCCCGATGCCAATTTTGCCCTGCGCGCGAGCAGCGTGACCACGCTGATCCACGCCTGCGAAAGCGGCCTGGGCATGGCGCTGCTGCCCTGCTTCCTCGGCGAGCGCGAAGGGCTGGTGCGCCTCTCCGGCGCGGTGGTCGTGCGGGAAATCTGGCTGCTCGCCCACCGCGACGCCGGCCGCATCGGCCGCTTCCAGGCGGTCAGCGACTGGCTGCGCGAAGTGTTCGACCAGGACGCCGCGCAGCTCAGCGGCGAGCACCTGGACGGCCGCGCGCTCGGCGCAGTGGGCGTCAGCCGGGGCTGATCGCATCCCGCATCCCAAAGAAAAAAGCCCGGATGTCGCGAGACAACCGGGCTTTTTGCCGTAGGGGCCGAAGGCGTGGTTACGGCTGGACCGGCGGGAGGTACTGCAGGGTGGTGCCCAGCGCCCAGAGCAGGAACAGCACCAGGGGCACGTGGACCAGCAGCTGGACGAAGCTGAAGCCGATCAGGTCGCGGGCTTTCAGGCCCAGTACGCCCAGCAGCGGCAGCATGTAGAACGGGTTGATCAGGTTCGGCAGCGCCTCGGCGGCGTTGTAGATCTGCACCGCCCAGCCCAGGTGGTACTGCAGCTCGTTGGCCACCTGCATCACGTAGGGCGCCTCGATGATCCATTTGCCGCCACCAGACGGGATGAAGAAGCCCAGCACCGCCGAGTAAACGCCCATCAGCAGCGCATAGGTGTCGTGGGAAGCGATCTGCACGAAGAAGGTAGAAATGTGGTGGGCGATGGTCGAGCCGTCGCCGCCCTTCACCGTGGTGAGGATCGCCGCGATGGAACCGTACAGCGGGAACTGGATCAGCACACCGGTGGTGGTCGGCACGGCGCGCGCCACGGCGTCGAGGAAGTTGCGCGGGCGCCAGTGCAGCAGCGCACCCACCATGAGGAACAGCAGGTTGTAGGTGTTCAGCCCGGAGATAGCGGTGATCGCCGGCTTGGTGCTGAACTCATGGACCAGCCAGCCGGCGGCCAGGGCGACCAGCATCAGGATCAGCAGCGGGCTGTGTTCCAGCCATTCGCCGGGGCGGGTCGCCTTCGGCGCACTCGGCGGGGTGAAGCTGACGTCCACACCGCAGGCCTTGGCGTCACGGGCGCTGGCCGCGCCAGGAGCGGTCATGTAGGCGATGACCAGCGACACCAGCACCAGGGCCAGCAACATGACGCCGGACTGCCAGAGGAAGATGGTCTCGGTGAACGGGATGACGCCGGTGATCGCCAGGATCGACGGCGGCAGGCTGGCCGGGTTGGCCTGCAACTGCGCGGCCGACGACGACAGGCCCAGCGCCCAGACGGCGCCCAGGCCCAGGTAGGCGGCGGCGCCGGCGGCGCGGTAGTCCATCTTCAGGTCTTCGCGACGGGCCAGGGCGCGCACCAGCAGGCCGCCGAACACCAGGGACAGGCCCCAGTTGAGCAGCGAGGCAACCATGGAAATGACCGCGACCCAGGCAACCGCCGAGCGGCCGTTCTTCGGCACGCGGGCGAACAGGTCGATGAGCTTGGAGGCCGGGCCGGAGCTGGCGACCACATAGCCGCCGATGACCACGAAGGCCATCTGCATGGTGAACGGAATCAGGCTCCAGAAGCCGTCACCGAAGGCCTTGGCGGTTTCGGTGGCCGGCGCGCCGATGGCCAGCGCGGCAACGCTGACGATCAGCACCGCGAGCGCGGCGAAGACCCAGGAGTCGGGGAACCAGCGCTCGGCCCAGTTGGAACAAGCCATGGCGAAGCGCGCCGAGCGGCTGTCCTGAACGGCCGTGCCGGGGGTATGCACGTGGGAAGTCATAATGGTCCACCTCGTTGTTCTTGTAATGGTTCATCGTCGAACGGGGCTTGTGGCAATGCCCGTTCTGGAATGAAAAACCGCCCGGCCTGCGTGGGGCCGAGCGGTGACGCAAGGGTTTGCCGGCGCCGGGGGACGCCGAAAAACCGCGGCAGGATGTTCGTCTGTCGGTGTGCCCACCTACCATCCCGCCTGCCGTTACGACATGGCTACATGCCGGCCGGCGCTCGCCAATCAATCGTTGGTCGGATGGCCTCAGTCGCGCACGAGGGCCATCGCTACACCCTGGCCGCCGCCGATGCAGAGGGTCGCCAGACCCTTCTTCGCATCACGGCGGAGCATTTCGTGAAGCAGCGTCACCAGCACACGGGCGCCCGAGGCGCCGATCGGGTGGCCGAGGGCGACGGCGCCGCCGTTGACGTTGACCTTCTCGGCGTTCCAGCCCAGCTCCTTGCCGACCGACAGGGCCTGCGCGGCGAAGGCTTCGTTGGCCTCGATCAGCTCGACTTCATCGAGGTTCCAGCCGGCCTTTTCCAGGCAGAGACGGGTCGCGGTCACCGGGGCGATGCCCATGATCGACGGGTCGACGCCACTGCTCGCATAGGCTTGGATGCGCGCCAGAACCGGGAGGTTAAGACTGCGTGCGCGTTCGGCGCTCATCAGCAGTACCGCAGCGGCACCATCGTTGAGGGTGGACGCGTTACCGGCGGTGACGGTGCCGTCCTTCTTGAAGGCCGGCTTGAGCTTGCCCAGGGATTCGGCGGTGGTGCCGGCGCGCGGCTGTTCATCGGTGTCGAAGGACAGCGGATCGGCCTTGCGCTGGGGAATCAGCACCGGGGTGATCTCGTCCTTGAAGCGGCCAGCCTCGATGGCCGAGGCGGCTTTTAGCTGGGACTGTGCGGCGAAGGCGTCCTGCGCCTCGCGGCTGATGCCGAACTTCTCGGCCAGGTTCTCGGCGGTAATGCCCATGTGGTAGTCGTTGAAGGCGTCGATCAGGCCGTCGCGCAGCAGGGTGTCCTGCAGCTCGGCGTGGCCCATGCGCAGGCCGGTACGCGCCTTGGGCAGCACGTAGGGCGCGAGGCTCATGCTCTCCTGGCCGCCGGCGATGATGGCGTCGGCATCACCGCAGCGGATCGCCTGGACGCCCAGGAACAGCGCCTTCAGGCCCGAGCCGCAGAGCTTGTTGATGGTCATCGACGGCACTTCCACCGGCAGGCCGGCGTCGATGGCGGCCTGGCGGGCGGGGTTCTGCCCGGCGCCGGCGGTGAGCACCTGGCCGAGGATGACTTCGTCGATCTGGTCCGGCTTCACACCGCTGCGTTCGAGCAGCGAGCGGATGACCAGGCTGCCCAGTTCATGGGCGGGAATGTTCGCCAGGCTGCCCTGGAAGGCGCCGATGGCGGTGCGGGTGGCGGCAACAATGACTACGTCTTGCATGATTTCACTCCAAAGCTGGCCTTTGCCCTTGTAGGAGCGAGCTTGCTCGCGAACGCTCTTGCCCCGGAGTCCGGGAAGGTTCGCGACCAAGCTCGCTCCTACAGGGAGAATGGGATCAGAAGGTCATTTCCTTCACATCGTCCGGCACGATCAGCCGGCCGGCGGTCTTCTCGGCGATCTCGGCGACGCTGACGCCCGGCGCGGTCTCGCGCAGGATGAAGGCGCCGTCCTCGATCTCCAGGTAGGCCAAGTCGGTGAGCACCTTGCGGATGCAGCCGGCACCGGTCAGCGGCAGCGAGCAGCGCTCCAACAGCTTGGATTCGCCGTCCTTGGAGGCGTGGGTCATGGTCACGATGATGTTGTCCGCGCCGGCCACGAGGTCCATGGCGCCGCCCATGCCTTTCACCAGCTTGCCGGGGATCATCCAGGAGGCGATGTTGCCCTGTACATCCACCTCGAAGGCACCAAGCACGGTGAGGTCGACGTGGCCGCCACGGATCATCGCGAAGGATTCGGCAGAGGAGAAAATCGACGCGCCCTTCACGGCGGTCACGGTCTGCTTGCCGGCGTTGATCATGTCGGCGTCTACCGTGTCTTCGGTGGGGAACGCGCCCATGCCGAGCAGGCCGTTCTCCGATTGCAACATCACGTCCATGCCCTCGGGCACGTAGTTGGCGACCAGGGTCGGGATGCCGATACCCAGGTTCACGTAGAAGCCGTCCTGCAGCTCGCGCGCCACGCGCTGAGCCATCTGTTCGCGGGTCAATGCCATCTTCTTGTCTCTCTTGTCCGGTGGGCTCAGGAACGCACGGTGCGTTTTTCGATACGTTTTTCGAAGGAGCCTTGAATGATGCGGTCGACGTAGATGCCGGGGGTGTGAATCTGGGTCGGGTCCAGTTGACCCGGCTCGACAATTTCCTCCACCTCGACGACCGTGATGCGGCCTGCGGTGGCGACTACCGGATTGAAGTTCTGCGCGGTGTGGCGATAGATGACGTTGCCGTAGTGGTCGGCCTTCCAGCCTTTGACAATGGCGAAGTCGCCGGTGATGGCGCGCTCCATCACGTAGTGACGGCCATCGAACTCGCGCACTTCCTTACCATCGGCGACCGGAGTGCCGTAGCCGGTGGCGGTGAAGAAGGCCGGGATGCCGGCGCCGCCGGCGCGGAGTTTTTCCGCCAGGGTGCCCTGCGGGGTCAGTTCGACCTCCAGTTCACCGGACAGCAGCTGCTGCTCGAACAGCGCGTTCTCGCCAACGTAGGAGGCGATCATCTTGCGGATCTGGCGGTCTTCCAACAGCACGCCGAGGCCGAAGCCGTCGATGCCGCAGTTGTTGGAGACCACGGTCAGGCCCTTCACGCCCAGCTTGCGGATGTGCGCGATGAGGTTTTCCGGGATACCGCAGATGCCGAAACCGCCCGCCAGTACCGTCATGTCGTCGGTGAGCCCGGCGAGGGCTTCCTCGTAGCTGCCTACACGCTTGTCGAGTCCTGCCATGTTGCTGCTGCCTCTTGTATTTGGAATGTCCGACCAGCCGGTCAGAGAGCGATTGCAGCTTCACCGCCCAAGACTGATTTGTTAAGTTTGTTTTTCCAATCGATTAATCTGGTTTGCTTATTAATATGACCGTCAAGCAACTGCGCGCCTTTCTCGCCGTCGCCCAGACCCTCAGCTTCGCCCAGGCCTGCGAGCGCCTGCACTTGTCGCAACCGGCGCTGAGCCTGGCGATCAAGAGCCTGGAAGAGTCCCTCGGCGGCCAGTTGCTGGTCCGCACCACGCGCAGCGTGGCGCTGACGCCAGAGGGCGAGACGCTGCTGCCCCTGGCGCGCCGGCTGCTGGCGGACTGGGACAACGCTGAGGAAGTGATGCACCAGCACTTCACTCTGCAACTGGGCAAGGTTTCCATCGCCGCCATGCCCTCCTTCGCCGGCAACCTGCTGCCCGCCGTGCTGCGCACCTTCCGCGACCGCCACCCGAAGGTGAACGTGGCGGTGCACGACGTGATCAACGAGCAGGTGCTGGAGATGGTGCGCAACCATCGGGTGGAACTGGGCATCGCCCTGGAGCCGGACAGCCTCGACGGGCTGACATTCACGCCTTTCTACACCGACCGTTTCGTCGCGGTGCTGCCGGCGGATTCAGCGTTGGCGAATGAATCCCGGATCACCTGGGAGCAGTTGCTGGAAGACCATTTCATCACCCTGCAGCGCCCTTCGGCCGTACGTCTGCTGCTGGAAGACCGGCTGCAGGGGCGACTGCCGGTGGCGTTCGAAAGCCACCAGTTGGTGACCGTGGGCCGGATGGTGGCCGAAGGACTGGGCGTGAGCGCCGTGCCGCGCCTGTGCCGGCAGCAGATGGAAGAACTGGGGGCGCGTTGCGTGGCGCTCGACGAACCGCGTATCGAGCGCCGGGTGGGGCTATTCTGCCTGGCGCAGCACCAGCTCTCCAGCGCCGCACAGGCGCTGAGTGATGTGCTGGTGAAAGGCACGGATTGGGCGGGGATGGAGAAGTAATTGTAGGAGCGAGCTTGCTCGCGAACCGCCCCCGCTGCGGAGCTGTTCGTGAGCCGGCTCCCCCCTGAAGGGAGAGGGCTGGGGAGAGGGCACGCCCGAGCACCGAAGCCTCAGACAGTCAAACCTCTCCGCCCATCCGCAAACTCACCTCCCGTGCCATCCCCAGCAGCGCCCGCGCCGCCTCCCCTTGAGGCTCGGCGGCAAAGCTCGCCTCAGAACCCACCACGGTAATCACTCCAGCCAGCTCCCGCCCGGTCTTGAACAGCGGCACCGACAGCGCATTCACCCCCGGCATCAAAAGACCATGGATCGCATACAGGCCTTCGCTGCGAATGCCTTCCAGCACCGCCAGATCAGCGCCCTCCTCCAGCCCATCCTTGTAGGCCGCGAACACCAGCCCGGTGGACGAACCGTGCAGCGGCAGCACGGAGCCGACCTGGGTCACCAACGTGACCATCCCCTGCGCCGGCTCGACCTGCACCACCGTCGGCCCGTGGCTGCCCCAGATGGCGAGGAAGCAGGTCTGCCCCAGCACATCGCGCAACTCCGCCAACACCGGGCTCGCAACCTTCACAACGTCCAGCCGACGAATCGCCGCCAGGCCGACATACAGGGCCTCACGCCCCAGGCCGTAATGGTTGGTCAGCGGGTCCTGCTCGGCGAAGCCGCTGGCAATCAGCGCCTGCAGGTAGCGGTGGACCTTGGCCGCCGGCATGTCCAGATACTCACCCAAGGCCTTGAGCGAAGTGCTCGGCGCGAGGTCCGCCAGGGCCTTGAGTATCTGCGTGCCAACTTCGGCGGATTGCACTTTCGCTCCCTTCGTCGGGACGGAGTCTTCGGCGTCGTTCATGGTCTTCAACTTAAAGGAGCTCCCAGACGGACTTGACGTCCTGTCGACACGAAATTACGTTAATCGTAATTCAATTACGATAACAAGAGAAAATCCACCATGACCGCCTCTCCTGCCTACCAATCCGGATTCGGCAACGAATTCGCCAGCGAGGCCCTGCCAGGCGCCCTGCCCGTGGGCATGAACTCGCCGCAGCACGTGCCGCTGGGGCTTTACGCCGAGCAGTTCTCCGGCACCGCCTTCACCGTCCCGCGCAGCGAGGCGCGGCGTACCTGGATGTACCGCATCCGGCCGTCGGCCGCGCACCCGCGCTTCGAGCGCCTGGAGCGGCAGATCACCGGCACCGCCCTCGGCCCGGTCACGCCCAACCGCCTGCGCTGGAACAGCTTCGCGACGCCCGAGGAGCCTACCGACTTCGTCGACGGCCTGCTATGCATGGCCGCCAACGCCGAAGCCGAGGCCTGCAGCGGCGTCAGCCTATACGCCTACCGCGCCAACACCTCGATGCGCCGGGTGTTCTTCAACGCCGATGGCGAACTGCTGATCGTGCCCCAGGCCGGCCGCCTGCGCCTTGTCACCGAGCTGGGCGTGCTGGAGCTGGAGCCGCTGGAGATCGCCGTGATCCCCCGCGGCATGCGCCTGCGCGTCGAACTGCTGGACGCCGAAGCCGCCGGCTATGTGGCGGAAAACCACGGTGCCGCCCTGCGCCTGCCCGACCTCGGCCCCATCGGCAGCAATGGTCTCGCCAATGCCCGCGACTTTCTCGCCCCGGTGGCGCACTACGAGGACGTAGATGGCCCGGTTCAGTTAGTGCAGAAGTTCCTCGGCGAGCTCTGGGCCACCCAGCTCGACCACTCGCCGCTGGACGTGGTCGCCTGGCACGGCAATAACGTGCCGTACAAGTACGACCTGCGCCGCTTCAACACCATCGGCTCGATCAGCTACGACCACCCGGACCCGTCCATCTTCACCGTGCTGACCTCGCCCAGCGACACCCACGGCATGGCCAACATGGATTTCGTGATCTTCCCGCCGCGCTGGATGGTGGCCGAAAGCACCTTCCGTCCGCCGTGGTTCCACCGCAACCTGATGAACGAATTCATGGGCCTGATCCAGGGCGTGTACGACGCCAAGGCCGACGGTTTCGTCCCCGGCGGCGCCTCGCTGCACAACTGCATGAGCGCCCACGGCCCGGACAACGCCACTACCGCGCAGGCGATTGCCGCCGACCTCAAACCCCACAAGATCGACAAGACCATGGCCTTCATGTTCGAGACCGGCCGCGTGCTGCGCCCCAGCCGATTCGCCCTCGACTGCCCGCAGCTGCAGCGTGACTACGACAGCTGCTGGAGCGGCATGCAGAAGACCTTCGACCTGTCCCAGGAGCAGTAACATGAGCGCCGCCCACAACGCACAAAGCTGGATCGAATCGGCCAACGGCCACCCGGACTTCCCCCTGCAGAACCTGCCGCTGGGAGTATTCAGCCCGCCGGGCGACTCGCCCCGTGGCGGCGTCGCCATCGGTGACTACATCTTCGACCTGAAGACTGCCTGCGAAGCCGGCCTGTTCCACGGCGCCGCGCACCAGGCCGCGCTGGTGGCCAGTGGCGACAGCCTCAATGCTTTCTTCGCCGCCGGCCCCACCGCGCGTCGCACCCTGCGCGACGCGCTGATCCACCTGCTCAGCGAAGGGTGTGGCGAACAGAAGCGCATGGAAGCCCTGGGCGCCGCGCTGCTCAAACCCCAGGCTGCGTGCCGCATGCACCTGCCGGCCAAGGTGGGCGACTACACCGATTTCTACGTCGGCATCCACCATGCGCAGAACGTCGGCAAGCTGTTCCGCCCGGACAACCCGCTGCTGCCCAACTACAAATACGTACCCATCGGTTACCACGGCCGCGCCTCCACCATCGTGCCTTCGGGCACCGAAGTGCGCCGCCCAAACGGCCAGACCCTGCCGGCCGGCCTCGACGTACCGGTGTTCGGCCCCTGCGCGCGGATGGACCTGGAGCTGGAACTGGGCATCTGGATCGGCCAGGGCAATGACCAGGGCAAGGCCATCCCGATCAACGCCGCCTCCGGCCACATCGCCGGCTTCTGCCTGCTCAACGACTGGTCCGCGCGCGACGTGCAGGCCTGGGAATACCAGCCGCTGGGCCCGTTCCTGTCGAAGAGCTTCGCCACCACGGTCTCGCCCTGGGTGGTCACCTCCGAGGCGCTGGAGCCTTTTCGCGTCGCCCAGCCGGCCCGCCCGGAAGGCGACCCGCAGCCGCTGCCGTACCTTTACGACGAAGGCGACCAGCAGCGCGGCGCACTGGATATAGAGCTGGAAGTCCTGCTGCATACCGCGCGCATGCGCCACGAGCATCAGGGCCCGGAGCGCATCGCCCTGAGCAACACGCTGAACATGTACTGGACCGTCGCGCAGATGGTGGCGCACCACAGCGTCAACGGCTGCCGCCTGCAAGCGGGCGACCTGTTCGGCTCCGGCACCCTTTCCGGGGAAACCCCGGAAAGCTTCGGTAGCCTGCTGGAAATGACCTTTGGTGGAAAGCAGCCGGTAATACTGGCCAACGGTGAGGAACGGCGCTTCCTCGAAGATGGCGACGAGATCATCCTGCGCGCCCGCTGCCGCCGCGAGGGGTACGCGTCCATTGGCTTCGGCGAGTGCCGCGGGCGGATTCTGCCGGCGCACTGAGGCCGTCGACCGTAGGGCGGATAACGCGCCAGCGTTATCCGCCCTACGCCTCTGAGTTTGCTCTTCGTAGGAGCGAGCTTGCTCGCGAACAGCCGATGACAATGCGGCTGGGCGGTTCGCGAGCAAGCTCGCTCCTACAAGTTGCCGCTGAATTCCGCGCAAAAAAACGGGCCCGAAGGCCCGCTGCTAAACGAGGGTGTTGCTCTCTCTATCAATCAATGCGCGATGCACACCGACTTGATCTCGGTATAGGCCTCGACCACGGCGCGGCCGAACTCGCGGCCCATACCCGACTGCTTGACACCGCCGAAGGGCATGCTCGGGTCCAGCAGCACGTGCGCGTTGACCCACACGGTGCCGGACTCGATGCGCGGAACCATGTTCATTGCCTTGGACAGGTCGTTGGTCCACAGGCTCGCGCCGAGGCCGTATTCGCTGTCGTTGGCCATGGCGATGGCCTCGTCGTCCTCGTCGAACGGCAGGACTGCCAGCACCGGACCGAACACTTCGTCACGGGCCACGGCCATCTGCATGGTCACATCGGCCAGCACGGTGGGCTGCACGTAGAAGCCGCTGCCACCGACCTGCTCCCCACCGCAGACGATACGCGCGCCCTGCTCGCCGGCACGGGCGATGTGGTCGAGCACGCTGCGCTGCTGCTTGGCGGAAACCAGCGGATTGATCTGCGCGGTCGGGTCCATGCCCTCGCCCAGGCTCATGCTGGCCACGGCGGCGGCCAGTTTCTCGACGAACTCGTCGTAGCGCGAGCGGTGCACGTAGAAGCGCGAAGCCGCGGCGCAGACCTGGCCGTTGTTGAGCAGGCCGCCCAGCAACGCGCCCTGCACGGCGTTGTCGATGTTGGCGTCGGCCAGCACGATCATCGGGTTCTTGCCGCCCAGTTCCAGGGCGAAGCGGGTCATGTTCTGCACGGCTGCCACGCCAACGCTGCGACCCACCGCGGTGGAACCGGTGAAGGAGACCTTGTTGACCAGCTTGTGGCTGGCCAGGCCGCCACCAATGCGCGGACCGTCGCCGGTCACCAGGTTGAACACGCCGGCCGGCACACCGGCCTCGAAGGCCAGTTCGGCCAGGCGCAGGGCGGTCAGCGGGGTTTCCGAGGCCGGCTTGATCACCACGCTGTTGCCGGTGGCAAGCGCCGGGATCAGCTTCCACACGGCGATCATCAGCGGGAAGTTCCAGGGCACGATGCCGGCCACCACACCCAGCGGCTCGCGGCGGGTGTAGGCGGTGAACTTGGCGCCAGGCGGCAGCGGGATGGAGACGTTCAGCGACTGTCCTTCGATCTTGGTCGCCCAGCCGGCCATGTAGCGCATGAATTCGACAGTGGCGCCGACATCCAGCATGCGCGAGATGTTGATCGACTTGCCCTGGCTGAGGGTTTCCAGCTGGGCGAGTTCCTCGCCATTGGCTTCCACCAGGTCGGCGAAGCGCAGCAGGATGCGCTCGCGGTCGGCCGGGCGCAGATCAGCCCAGACGCGGGACATGTAGGCCGCCTGGGCGGATTTCACGGCGCGGTCGAGAAGGTCCGTATCGATGTCGGCGACGCTGGAGATCGCCTCGCCGGTAGCCGGATTCAGCACGTCGGTGCGGGCGCCCTCGGGCACCACCCAGGCGCCGTCGATGAAGCAGCCATGCTTGCGCTGCAGGAAGGCCGTGACCTTGGGCAGAGTCTGTGTGACGTTCATGGTCTCTCCTGATTGATCAGTGCTGCTGGCTCAGCCAGCAGGTGAGCGCCCGCCGCTCGGCCGCATCGGCCAGGCCTGCGAAGGGCATGTAGGTTCCGGGCACTGCGGCCTGGGGCTGGCTGACGAAGGCGTCGAGGTTGTCGCGCGACCAGGCCGCGCCCTTGCCTTTCATCGCCTGGGAATAGCTGAAGCCGGCGAGCGAACCGGCCATGCGGCCGACCACGCCATGCAGGTTGGGGCCCATCATGCCGGGGCCGTCGGCTTTGGCGGTGTGGCAGATCGAGCATTCGCGGGCGAAGACGGTTTCGCCCTGCTGGGCGTCGTTCGCCGGGCAGTCACCGGCGAACGCCAGGACCGGTTGCAGCAGCGCACCGGCCAGGAGCAGGCCGAAGGCGCGGAATCGGAGCTTGTTGCGGAACATCGGGGAATCACCTTCGAGTACAACTTGCGGCCGAATGGCGCGCGTCATCGAAGGTGATTGTTGCCAGCGGCGTCGGGGAGGGTCTTTTCCTCTGTGCCAGACGTGTTGGCGGGAGTGCCAGGATGGCGTTCAGGTGATGAGGGTCATGGTTCCGGAGCGTTCGCGAGCAAGCTCGCTCCTACAGCCTCCGGATACGCCGCAGCCGCTCTTCGTAGGAGCGAGCTTGCTCGCGAACCCGCCTGGCGTATGAGCCGGCAACAGGCAGCGATACCCATCAATCAGCGGCACACAGCCGCCAGGTATCGCCATCCACCAAAAGAATCAGTTGGCGTAACGCTTGCGGTACTCGCCCGGCGACACCCCGAAGCGGCCCTTGAAGGCCGTGGAGAAGTAGCTCGAATCGGAGAAGCCCCAGGCATAACCGAGCGCCGACAGCTTCTGCTCGAACTGGGCGTTGCGCAGGGTCTCGGCGCAGAAGTCCAGGCGGCGGTTCTTGATGTACTGCGCCACCACCAGGCCCTTCTTGGCGAACATGCGGTACAGGCCGCGCACCGAGATGCCTACCTCACGGGCGATCAGCTCGGGGCAGAGCTCTTCGGCGCCGATATGCTGGTCGATGAAGACTGTGGCCTTGCGGAACATGCGCTCGTGGTTGTCCTGCTCGACGTCCTGGCTGGCCAGTGCGGGGCGCAGCAGCGTCACCAGGGCGTCCAGGGTCGCCTCGCTCTCCAGCATGCCGAGGCTTTCCTGCTGGCTGGTCTCGACGATCAGGCGGTTGGCGAGCACGGCAATCGGCGAGCTGGCGGGGATCTTCGATGCGCAGGTCACTTCCGACATACGCAGGCCACGCTCGATCACCTGGCGCGGCAGGATCAGCGAGAGCTGCCGGGATTCCTCCAGGTAGGTCATGTCGCTGGGGCGGCTGGCGTCGATCAGGCTGATGTCGCCACGCGACAGTTCCACGCGGTTGTCGCCCTGCTCCAGGCGCGAGCGCCCTTCGAGCTGGAACACCGCGTAATAATGCCCGCCGGCACTGGCGCCGACTTCCTTGCTGGTCCGGTACAGATGCACCTGAGCCATGTCGACCACGGAAAGCTTGATCGCACCGCCCTGGTATTCGCGCAACCGTCCATGGAACTGGGGGCCGAGAGTGCGCGCATCGAAACGACCGCACGCCCGGTTGACCTGTCCCAGCCACGCCTCGAAAGCGTCATCCCTCAATGTCGATGAAGAATTCATGACCTGCAAAGCCTCACACGCATTGTTTGTTGTTATTCAGCGACGGCCTCCAGGGCCTGTCGTCATCGTTCGCAGCGCCCGCCCATCAGGAAGGTCGCTTTGCGCTGTCTCCGCCCGGCAACCGGAGCGTTGCAAGGCGAGAGGCATTTTTCACGCCAACTCCTGTCAGTTCAATCCGCCGAAGCGCTTGTAGAAGCTCTCGCCGACGTCCGGTAGCGGGCCGTCGGCAGTCTCCAGGTTGCGATTCAGCCAGTCCTCGGCCTTGGCGTGGATCAGTCGGTAGATGTTGCGGCACAGCTGCCGCGCCGCGCGCCCCTCCCAATCGCCCGGCAGCAGTTCGTCGGGCAATTGTGGGTCACGCAGGAGCAGCCGGCGGTATTCGTGGATCAACAGGGTGCGCGCCAGGAAGCAGTCCTCGGGGCGTAGCTGATCCTGCTCGCGCAGCGCTTGCCAGAGCGGACGGAACAGCTGGATGAATTCGCTGTAGTGCTCGCCGAGCTCGTCGATCTTCCAGCTCTCGCGCACCTGCATGCGCATGGCGCGGGAGGCCAGCACGTCCTGGGCGCGGGTTTCGAAGACGATGCAGTCATCGGCCACGTCGAGATCCTGCAGGGTCGCCATGACATCGCTGCGGTCGGCGCGCGGACAAGCCATCACGGTCGGCGAAATGGCGCCGAAGCCTTGCCATTCCAGCTCCTCGCGGACCTGCTTGCGCTTGTCAGCGGCGATCTGCGAGAGCATCACCAGGGTCCAGGAACCATCCCAGGCCGGCAGGCTGGAGCTATAGACGCGCTTGAAGGCCTTCTCGAAACGCCGCCGGCCGGTGCCGGTCAGGCTGTAGTAGCTGCGCCGGCCGACCTTCTCGGCGGTCAGCCAGTCTTCCTTGGTCAGGCGGAAGATGGAGGTACGGATCAGCCGCTCGTTGATGCCGAACGGCTCCAGCAGATTGATCAGGCTGCCCAGCCAGACGGTGCCGCCATGGGGTTCGATGGCATCGCCATACAGGGTGATGATCAGCGAGCTGGCGCGGATCGGCGTCTGTTCCTGGAAGCGATTGATCAACTGGTTCAGCGGTGCTAGAGCGGTCATGGCACGTTGCGCAGGCGAAGGAGCGGCGACTATACCTGCCCGCCGCACCGCCTGGCCATTGGAGCGAACCCCAGTACTCATGCGCCCTTCCCTACCCCTGCCCCTGCCCCGGCCTTGGGCCGAAAACCGGAGTCACCCAGGCGCGGGCGCTCTTCTTCTATTTCCGCCAGCGGCTGGCATTCCACCAGGCTTTCGATGCAGCGCCTGGCCAGGGCTTGGTATTCCTCGGTGCCGCGGCGCTTCCAGGCGATCTCTTCGTCGCTCAGGCTGCGCTTGACGCTGGCCGGCGCGCCCATCACCAGGCTTTGCGGCGGGCAATCGAACTTGGCCTTGACGAAGGCGGCGGCTGAAACGATGGAGCGTGCACCGATCTGCGCGTAATCCATCACCACGGCATTCATCCCCACCAGGGCATCCTCGCCGATACAGCAGCCGTGCAACACCGCGCCATGGCCGATGTGGCCGTTGCGCTCAACGACGGTGTCGCTGTCCGGGAACCCGTGCATGACGCAGGTGTCCTGAAGGTTCGCGCCTTCTTCGAGGACGATCCGTCCGAAGTCGCCGCGTAGCGCCGCCAATGGGCCGACATAACAGCCGGGACCGACAATGACGTCGCCGATCAGCACGGCGGTGGGATGGACATAAGCGGTCGGATGAACGACCGGGCGCACGCCTTCGAGGCTGTAGCAGGGCATCGGGTTCTCCTGCGGCGCTGCCAGCGTTCGGCATCACCGCACAAAGCGATCTGTTCTTTTGAAAATCTTGTATCACATCGATGCAAGCACCTCCAATCTAAATCTGACGTATCACTTCCGAATAACGTTGCCAGGACGACGAAAAGGCTTATAAAACCAGTAAATACGCTGCATTGCAGGTATTCCTCAGCCACCCAACTGCCCACTCGGTGGCACCGGCAGAAATATTTTAGACACGCGATCCAACTTTTGTAGTTGTTTTTCCGTATCGCTTTAGGCCTATACTGCGAGAAGGCCGGAGACGGGCAACGCCTGCCTCCCATAATTCCAATACAGCCGGCCATGCAGCCGCGCGTGCAGCCTGAGGACGATGTCATGCCTCGCACCCTTGCCGTTCAGATGCCTGAAGCGGGCGTCCGCCTGATCACCCTGCAGCGCCCCGAAGCGCTCAACGCCCTGAACACCGAACTGCTCGGTGAGCTGGCCGCCGAACTCGACGCCGCCGAGCAGGACAGCGAAACCCGCGCCGTAGTCCTGACCGGCAGCCGCAAGGCCTTCGCCGCCGGCGCCGATATCAAGGAAATGGCCGAGCGCGACCTGGTCGGCATCCTCAATGACCCCCGCGTCGGCTACTGGCAGCGCATCGCCGCCTTCTCCAAACCGCTGATCGCCGCCGTCAACGGCTTCGCACTGGGCGGCGGCTGCGAGCTGGCAATGCACGCCGACATCCTCGTGGCCGGCGAAGACGCGCGCTTTGGCCAACCGGAAATCAACCTCGGCATCATGCCCGGCGCCGGCGGCACCCAGCGCCTGCTGCGCGCCGTGGGCAAGCCGCTGGCGATGCAGATGGTGCTCACCGGCGAAGCCATCGACGCCCGCCACGCCCAGCGCGCCGGCCTGGCCAGCGAAGTCACCCAACCCGAATTCACCGTCGAGCGCGCCCTGCAGATCGCCCGCAGCATCGCCGCCAAGGCGCCGCTCGCCGTGCGACTGGCCAAGGAAGCGCTGCTCAAGGCACAGGACACCGATCTGGCCAGCGGTCTGCGCTTCGAACGACACGCCTTCACCCTGCTGGCTGGCACCGCCGACCGCATTGAGGGCATCCGAGCCTTCCAGGAAAAACGCCAGCCGGCCTACGAAGGTCGCTGAGCACCACCCCTTTCTGCCCATTGTCTGCCCTTTGATGGAGCGAGCCCGCCCATGAACTTCGAGCACATCCTGTTTTCCATTGAGGACGGCGTCGCCCTCCTCAGCCTGAACCGCCCGGAGCAGCTCAACAGTTTCAACGCCGCCATGCATGGCGAAGTGCGCGAGGCGCTCAAGCAGGTCCGGCAGAACCCGGATGCCCGCGTCCTGCTGCTGACCGGCGAAGGCCGCGGCTTCTGCGCAGGGCAGGACCTGTCCGACCGCAACGTCGCTCCCGGCGCCGAAGTGCCGGACCTCGGTCAGTCCATCGAACAATTCTACAACCCGCTGATCCGCACCCTGCGCGACCTGCCGCTGCCGGTGATCTGCGCGGTCAACGGCGTGGCCGCCGGTGCCGGCGCAAACATCCCACTGGCCTGCGACCTGGTGCTGGCGGCGCGCTCAGCCAGCTTCATCCAGGCCTTCTGCAAGATTGGCCTGATCCCCGATTCCGGTGGCACCTGGACTCTGCCGCGCCTGGTCGGCATGGCCCGCGCCAAGGCGCTCGCCCTGCTGGGCAATCGCCTGAGCGCCGAACAGGCCGAGCAATGGGGCCTGATCTACCAGGTGGTGGATGACGCCAACCTGCGCGAGGAGGCCCTCAAGCTCGCCCGCCACCTGGCGACCCAGCCGACCTACGGCCTGGCCCTGATCAAGCGCAGCCTCAACGCTAGCCTGAACAACAGCTTCGACGAGCAGCTGGAGCTGGAGCGTGACCTGCAGCGTCTGGCCGGCCGCAGCGAGGACTACCGCGAGGGCGTGTCTGCCTTCATGGAAAAACGCACCCCCAGCTTCAAGGGCCGCTGATCCATGAGCGCACTTTCGAAAGACGCAAAAGTCGCGGTGATCGGGGCTGGCGCCATGGGCGCGGGCATCGCCCAGGTCGCCGCGCAAGCCGGCCACCCGGTAAACCTATACGACAGCCGTCCCGGCGCCGCCGCCCAGGCCATCGACGGCATCGACCGCCAACTCGGCCGCCTGGTCGAGAAAGGCAAGCTCGACGCCGCTGCCCGCAGCGACATCATCGCCCGCCTGCAACCGGTGGACGCCATCGAGACGCTGGCCGATTCCAAACTGGTGATCGAAGCCATCGTCGAGAACCTGGAGGTCAAGCGCGGCCTGTTCCAGCAGCTCGAAGCGCTGTGCGCCGAGGACTGCATCCTCGCCAGCAACACTTCGTCGCTGTCCATCACCAGCCTCGCCGCCGGCCTCGAACGCCCGCAGCAGGTGATCGGCATGCACTTCTTCAACCCGGCGCCGCTGATGGCGCTGGTGGAAGTCGTCTCCGGCCTCGCCACCGACCCGGCGCTGGCCGACAGCCTGTATGCCACCTCGCTGGCCTGGGGCAAGAAGCCGGTCCACACCAAATCCACACCGGGCTTCATCGTCAACCGGGTGGCGCGCCCCTTCTATGCCGAAAGCCTGCGCCTGCTGCAGGAAGGCGCCGCCGACTGCGCCACGCTGGATGCGCTGATGCGCGATGCCGGCGGCTTCCGTATGGGCGCCTTCGAGCTGACCGACCTGATCGGCCATGACGTCAACTACGCCGTCACCTGCTCGGTGTTCGCCGCCTACTACGGCGACTTCCGCTTCCAGCCCTCGCTGATCCAGAAGGAGCTGGTGGATGCCGGGCGCCTCGGCCGCAAGAGCGGCCGCGGCTTCTACGACTACGCGGAAGGTGCCGAACGCCCGCAGCCGGCGAGCCTGAACAGCACCACCAGCGTCACGTCCTGCGTGCTGGAAGGTGACCTGGGTGTCGCTCAGCCGCTGGCACGGCGCCTGCAGGACGCCGGCATCGACATCACCCGGCGCGCCGGCAATGGCCTGCTGCGCGTCGGCGATGCGGTCATCGCCCTGTCCGACGGCCGTCTCGCCAGCCAGCGCGCCAAGGAAGACGGCCTGCGCAACCTGGTGCTGTTCGACCTCGCACTGGATTACACCCAGGCCTCGCGCCTGGGCATTTCCTGCTCGGCCGATACCACGCCCGAAGCGCTCGACCAGGCCGTCGCCCTCCTGGCCAAGGCCGGTATCGCCGCCAGCCGCCTGAGCGACAGCCCCGGCCTCGCCGTGCTGCGTACCGTCGCCATGCTCGCCAACGAAGGCGCCGACGCGGTGCTGCAAGGCGTCGGCAGCGCCGGCGACATCGACCTCGCCATGCGCGCCGGCGTCAACTACCCGCAGGGCCCGCTGGCCTGGGCCGAACAGATCGGCATCGGCTACCTGCTGCGCGTGCTGGACAACCTGCAGGCCGCCTACGGCGAGGATCGCTATCGTCCTTCCCTGCTGCTGCGCCGCCTGCACGCCGAGGGGAGAACTTTCCATGCCTGACGCCACCCAACTCGCCCGCGACTGCGCCGAGGCGATGTACGAGCGCGACCAGGCCACCCGGCGCATGGGCATCCAGCTGCTGGATGCCGGCCCAGGCAGCGCCAGGCTGTCGATGCGCGTGCGCGAGGACATGATCCAGGGCCACGGCACCTGCCACGGCGGCTACCTGTTCGCCCTCGCCGATTCGGCCTTCGCCTTTGCCTGCAACAGCTACAACGACGCCACCGTCGCCGTCGGCTGCAGCATCGACTACGTGGCGCCAGCCCGTGAAGGCGACGAGCTGATTGCCAGCGCCTGCGAACAGAGCCGCAGCGGCCGCACCGGCAACTACGACGTGCGCATCGAGAATTCCCAGGGCCAGTTGATCGCCCTGTTCCACGGCAAATCCTACAAAGTGCGCGGCACCGTGCTGGCGCAGGAGACCTCAGAATGACCGACCTCACTGACGCCCTGATCATCGACGCGGTGCGCACGCCGATTGGCCGCTATGCCGGGGCGCTATCCGGCGTGCGTGCCGACGACCTCGCGGCGATCCCGCTGAAGGCCCTGATGCAGCGCCACCCGGAGCTGGACTGGAGTGCCATCGACGACGTGATCTTCGGCTGCGCCAACCAGGCCGGCGAAGACAACCGCAACGTCGCCCACATGGCCTCCCTGCTCGCCGGCCTGCCGGTGAGTGTGCCCGGCACCACGCTCAACCGCCTGTGCGGCTCCGGCCTCGACGCCGTGGGCAGCGCTGCACGTGCCCTGCGCTGTGGCGAGGCTGGTTTGATGCTGGCCGGTGGCGTGGAATCCATGTCCCGCGCACCGTTCGTGATGGGCAAGTCCGAGCAGGCTTTCGGCCGCAGCGCGGAAATCTTCGACACCACCATCGGCTGGCGCTTCGTCAACAAACTGATGAAGCAGCAGTTCGGCATCGATTCGATGCCCGAGACGGCGGAAAACGTCGCCGAGCAGTTCAACATCAGCCGCGCCGATCAGGATGCCTTCGCCCTGCGCAGCCAGCACAAGGCCGCCGCCGCACAGGCCAACGGCCGCCTGGCGAAGGAAATCGTCCCGGTGGAAATCCTCCAGCGCAAAGGCCCGGCCAAGGTGGTCGAGCAGGATGAACATCCGCGCGGTGATACCACCCTCGAACAACTGGCCAAGCTCGGCACGCCGTTCCGCGAGAACGGCAGCGTCACCGCCGGCAACGCCTCGGGCGTCAACGACGGCGCCTGTGCCCTGCTGATGGCCAGCCCGGCAGCTGCTGCGCGTTACGGCCTGACGGCCCGCGCCCGCGTCGTTGCCATGGCCAGCGCCGGCGTCGAACCGCGAATCATGGGCATCGGCCCGGTGCCGGCGACCCGCAAGGTGCTGGAGCTGGCCGGCCTGTCGCTGAACGACATGGACGTGATCGAACTGAACGAAGCCTTCGCCGCCCAGGGCCTCGCCGTGCTACGCGAACTCGGCGTGGCCGACGACGACGCGCGGGTGAACCCCAACGGCGGCGCCATCGCCCTCGGCCATCCGCTGGGCATGAGCGGCGCGCGCCTGGTCACCACCGCCCTGCATGAACTGGAGGAGAGTGGCGGCCGCTATGCGCTGTGCACCATGTGCATCGGCGTCGGCCAGGGCATCGCCCTGATCATCGAGCGAATCTGATCCATCGGCGGGATCGAACCCCGCGCCGCCAGTCGCGAAAAGCGCCGACTGGCAGACAGAGCAAAGTCTCTGGCAGGGGTTCGAATCCTTCCGCGAACGGGGGCGCTATCCTGCTCCCATGACACTCGCAGCCCTCATCGGGGCTGGCGTACAAGAACAAATCGAGTGAACCCATGAACATGTACCATGATGCCGAACGTGCCCTGCTTGACCCGATGGAAACCGCCAGTGTCGACGAGCTGCGCCAGCACCAGCTGGAGCGCCTGCGCTGGAGCCTCAAGCATGCCTACGACAACGTCCCGCTGTACCGGAAGCGTTTCGCCGAAGCCGGTGTACACCCGGACGACCTGACCTCCCTCGACGATCTCGCCAAATTCCCCTTCACCGGCAAGAACGACCTGCGCGACAACTACCCCTACGGCATGTTCGCCGTGCCGCAGAGCGAGATCGTGCGCCTGCACGCCTCCAGCGGCACCACCGGCAAGCCCACGGTGGTCGGCTACACGCAGAACGACATCGACACCTGGGCCAACGTGGTGGCGCGCTCCATTCGCGCCGCCGGCGGCCGCAAGGGTGACAAGGTGCACGTGTCCTACGGCTACGGCCTGTTCACCGGCGGCCTGGGCGCGCACTACGGCGCCGAGCGCCTGGGCTGCACCGTGATCCCGATGTCCGGCGGCCAGACTGAGAAGCAGGTCCAGCTGATCCGCGACTTCCAGCCGGACATCATCATGGTCACCCCGTCCTACATGCTCAACATCGCCGACGAGATCGAGCGCCAGGGCGTCGACCCACACAGCCTCAAGCTGCGCCTGGGCATCTTCGGCGCCGAACCCTGGACCGCCGAGCTGCGCCGCGCGGTCGAGGAACGCATGGGCATCACCGCCCTGGACATCTACGGCCTCTCGGAAATCATGGGGCCGGGCGTGGCCATGGAGTGCGCCGAGACCAAGGACGGCCCGACCGTCTGGGAAGACCACTTCTACCCCGAGATCATCGACCCGGCGACCGGCGCGGTACTGCCCGACGGCCAGTACGGCGAGCTGGTGTTCACCTCGCTGTCGAAGGAAGCGCTGCCGATGATCCGCTACCGCACCCGCGACCTGACCCGCCTGCTGCCGGGCACCGCGCGGCCGATGCGGCGCATCGACAAGATCACCGGGCGCAGCGACGACATGCTGATCATCCGCGGCGTCAACGTCTTCCCGACCCAGGTCGAGGAGCAGGTGCTGAAGATCAAGCAACTCGCCGAGTGCTACGAGATCCACCTGCACCGCAACGGCAACCTCGACTGCATCGACGTGCACGTCGAACTGCGCCACGACCAGCAGGGCCTGTCGGCAGACGAGCAGAAGGCCATCGGCAGCGAACTGGGCAAGCAGATCAAGACCCACATCGGCGTCAGCGCCCGTGTGCTGGTGCAACCTTCCCACAGCCTCAAGCGCTCGGAAGGCAAGGCCTGCCACGTGTACGACAACCGGCCCAAGGGCTGATTGGTCGGCACCACCAGAAAGCCCCGCCTCGGCGGGGCTTTTTTTCGCCCAACCGCAGGACGTATAGCGCTCCGCGTTATACGCCGCCTGTCCCGTGCCCTGGCGCGTGCCGGGCACGCTCAACGGAGCTGCAACATCGGCGTACAACCGCGAACGGTTGTACGCCCTACTCCGACCGCCCGTCAGCCGGCTGCCTTCGCTGTCGATTTCCCGCCCCGACCTTCGACTACTCCTCAAAGGCAGCGGCATCCGCCGTCCGCCCACCCGCAGGAGATGAACGATGAACTATGTCGATGGCTTCCTCGTCCCCGTACCCACCGCCAGTCGCGAGCGCTACATCGAAGTCGCGCGCAAGGCGGCGGCGCTGTTCAAGGAGCATGGCGCGCTGAGCGTGGTCGAGTGCTGGGGCGATGACGTCCCCGAAGGCAAGGTGACCTCCTTTCCCATGGCGGTGAAGCTCAAGGAGGACGAAACCGTGGTGTTCTCCTGGATCACCTGGCCCAGCAAGGCCGCGCGCGACGAAGGGATGAAGAAGTTCATGGAGGATGCGCGGATGAAGACCGACTTCAACGACATGCCCTTCGACGGCCAGCGCATGATCTTTGGCGGCTTCCAGATAATCGTCCAGACCTGACGCCTGCCCCTCCCCACCCGCACGGCCCGCACGGCCCCTTGTAGGAGCGAGCTTGCTCGCGAACGATTATCCCGGCAGCTCCGGCGCTGGGGTGGGTTCGCGAGCAAGCTCGCTCCTACACCTTCCCAACACCCGCATACGATTCATTCATAAGAATACATTTTCGTATCGCTTCATCGTCTTTCCAAGGCATGGGCAGTGCGTACAGCACGCAAACGGTTACGCCTCATAACGCCATCAAATACCCGCACAATCAGCGATTTTCATGTATTTAAATCCATGAAGCGCGCTCCCTCTTGCGCCCACAACAACGCCAAAAACTGCTAAAGCGATACAGAACCCAATTACGACACATCATTTAGTGTTAGACATTCATTTCTGTATCATTTAAAAATACCGCCATGGCCAAGGCCGTCCCACGAACAAGACAAAAGGCTGGAGACACAGCATGTACGCACAACTGGTTGAGACCGGCGTGAAGCGCATCAAGGCGCTGGACGAGATGTCGCCGGAAGAACGCGCCTTCCAGGAAAAGATCGATGCCGAGGTGAAGATCGAAGCGAAGAACTGGATGCCCGACGCCTACCGCCAGACGCTGATCCGGCAGATTTCCCAGCACGCCCACTCCGAGATCGTCGGCATGCTGCCCGAGGGCAACTGGGTGACCCGTGCACCGACCCTCAAGCGCAAGCTGCAGCTGATGGCGAAGATCCAGGACGAAGCCGGCCACGGCCTCTACCTCTACAGCGCCATGGAAACCCTGGGCGCCGACCGTGACGCCGAGATCGCCAAGCTCCACTCTGGCCGCGCCAAGTACTCGAGCATCTTCAACTACCCGACGCTGAACTGGGCCGACATGGGCGCAGTGGGCTGGCTGGTGGATGGCGCCGCGATCGTCAACCAGGTGGTGCTGCAGCGCACCTCCTACGGCCCCTATTCGCGCGCGATGATCCGCATCTGCAAGGAAGAGAGCTTCCACCAGCGCCAGGGCTACGAAATCCTCCTGACCATGATGCGCCACGGCAATCAGGCGCAGAAGGACATGGTCCAGGACGCCATCAACCGCCTCTGGTGGCCGGCGCTGATGATGTTCGGCCCGAGCGACGCCGACTCCCCCAACAGCGCCCAGTCCATGGCCTGGAAGATCAAGCGGCAGAGCAACGACGAGCTGCGCCAGCGCTTCGTCGACCAGACCGTGCCGCAGCTGGAACTGCTCGGCTGCACCGCCCCGGACCCGGACCTGAAATGGAACGAGGAGCGCGGCCACTACGACTTCGGCGACATCCAGTGGGAAGAATTCTACGAAGTGCTCAAGGGCAACGGCCCGTGCAACACCGAGCGCGTCGCCACCCGCCGCAAGGCCATCGAAGACGGCGCCTGGGTCCGCGAAGCCGCGGTCGCCTACGCCCGCAAACAACAACACAAACGCGACGCCGCCTAATTCCGCCTCTGAGCCAGCGAGCTAGAGCAGAACCAGGCGGAAACAGGCGCGGGCGCGGAGTTTACGGTTGTAAATGAGCAAGCCCGGGCCTGTTTCCAACGACGTTATGCCGACGCGCAGCAGCTCATGCCCAACGATCAGGAGAACACCATGAGTGAGTGGACCCTTTTTGAAGTTTTTGTCCGCAGCAAGCACGGCCTGAACCACAAGCACGTTGGCAGCGTCCATGCCGCCGACGCCGCCATGGCCATCGAGAACGCCCGCGAGCTGTACACCCGCCGCAACGAGGGCGTGAGCCTGTGGGTCGTGCCCTCCGCGCTGATCACCGCCTCCTCCCCCGACGAGAAGGACCCGTTGTTCGACCCGTCGCAGGACAAGGTCTACCGCCACGCCAGCTTCTACGAGCTGCCGCCCGAAGTCGGCCACATGTGAGACACGTGCGATGAACCCGAACTCCGACAAGATCGAATACCTGCTGCGCCTCGCCGACAGCGCCCTGATCCAGGGCCAGCGCCTGTGCGAATGGTGCGGCCACGCCCCGGCGCTGGAAGAAGAACTGGCGCTGATGAACGTGGGCCTCGACCTCGTAGGCCAGGCGCGCAACTGGTACGAGTACGCCGTGGAACTGCTGGATGACGGCCGCGACGCCGACGCCCTGGCCTTCCGCCGCGACGAGCGGGCCTTCCGCAACCTGCTGCTGGTAGAGCAGCCCAACGGCGACTTCGCCGTGACCATCACCAAGCAGTTCCTCTATGACGTCTGGCACTTCCACGTGCTGCACGCCCTGAGCGCTTCCTGCGACGAGCGCATCGCCGCCATCGCCGCCAAGGGCCTGAAGGAAGTCACCTACCACCTGCGCCGCTCCGGCGAGTGGATGCAGCGCCTGGGCGACGGCACCGAGCAAAGCCACGCGCGCATGCTCGCGGCGATCCCGCAGGTGTGGCGCTTCACCGTCGAACTGTGCAATGCGGACGACATCGAGCAACGCCTGTTCGCCGAGGGCGTCGCGCCGAACCCGGAAGACCTCGCCGCCGCCTGGAAAGCCAAGGTCGCCGACATCTTCGCCGCCGCGACCCTGCCGCTGCCCGAGCCTGCGGTGAACTTCTACCTCAGCGGTCGTCGCGGTGTGCACACCGAGCACCTGGGCATCCTCCTGGCCGAGATGCAGTTCCTCCAGCGGGCCTACCCCGATGCAACCTGGTGAGCTGATCACCAGCGACCGCGGCGCGCGCGCAGGCTCCGCTGACGACCTCAGCCATGCCTGGAACGTGCTCGGCGCGGTGATGGACCCGGAAGTGCCGGTGGTCAGCGTGGTCGAGCTGGGCATCGTGCGCGGGCTCGACTGGCAGGACGGGCACCTGCACGTGGTGGTCACCCCCACCTACTCCGGCTGCCCGGCCACCGAGGTCATCGAGCAGGACATCCAGCACGCCCTGGAGCATGCCGGCTTCGCCGCGCCGCAACTGGAGCGCCGGCTGAACCCGGCCTGGACCACCGACTGGATCAGCGACAGCGGCCGCGAAGCGCTGCGCGCCTACGGCATCGCCCCGCCGGCCGGCAGCACCAGCAAGCGCAGCCTGCTCGGCGAAAGCCCGGAAGTCTGCTGCCCGCAGTGCGGCAGCGCGCACACCGAGCTGCTCAGCGAGTTCGGCTCGACCGCCTGCAAGGCGCTGTACCGCTGCGTCGACTGCCGCGAGCCGTTCGATTACTTCAAGTGCATCTAGGAGGACGAAGACAAACTGCTGCGCTCGGCCACGCGTCGTTGGAAACGACTTCGAAATGCTCATTCACAGATGTGAACGCCGCTTCCGAAGCCGCTTCCGCCTCGCCTGACCTTCGCTCGCGACGTTTGTATTCGCCCTCCGCGCGGTAGAACCGCAGGAGAACGATAATGAGCAAGTTCCACAGCCTGAAAATCAAGGAAGTGCGCGCGGAAACCCGCGACGCCGTGTCCATCGCCTTCGACGTCCCGACGGACCTGGCCGACAGCTTCCGCTTCCAGCACGGCCAGCACCTGGTCATGCGCACCCAGCTCGACGGCGAGGAAGTGCGCCGCTCCTACTCCATCTGCAGCGGCGTCAATGACGGCGAACTGCGCGTGGCGATCAAGCGCGTGCCGGGCGGGCGTTTCTCCGCCTATGCCAACGAAGCACTGAAGGTCGGCGCCAGCCTGGAAGTCATGCCGCCGGCCGGCCATTTCAACGTCGAACTGGACCCGGCGCGCCATGGCAACTACCTGGCGGTCGCCGCCGGCAGCGGCATCACGCCGATCCTGTCGATCGTCAAGACCACCCTGGAAACCGAGCCGCACAGCCGCGTCACCCTGCTCTACGGCAACCGTTCCAGCAACGCCGCAATGTTCCGCGAGCAGCTCGAAGACCTGAAGAACCGCTACCTGCAGCGCCTCAACCTGATCTTCGTGTTCAGCCGCGAACAGCAGGACGTGGACCTCTACAACGGCCGCATCGATGCGGACAAGTGCGGCCAGCTGTTCAGCCGCTGGCTGGACGTGAAGAGTCTCGACGCCGCCTTCATCTGCGGCCCTCAGGCGATGACCGAGACCGTGCGCGACCAGCTCAAGGGCAATGGCATGCCGGCCGAGCGCATCCACTTCGAACTGTTCGCTGCCGCCGGCAGCGAGAGCAAGCGCGAAGCCCGCCAGGCCGCCGCTGCAATTGATAGCGCGAAGAGCCAGATCACCGTGATCAGCGATGGCCGCGAGCTGTCCTTCGAGCTGGCCCGCAACAGCGTCAGCGTGCTCGACGCCGGCAACGAGCACGGCGCCGAACTGCCCTACTCCTGCAAGGCCGGCGTGTGCTCGACCTGCAAGTGCAAGGTGGTTTCCGGCGAGGTGGAAATGGACAGCAACTTCGCCCTGGAGGACTACGAAGTGGCGGCCGGCTACGTGCTGAGCTGCCAGGCGTACCCGATCAGCGACAGCGTGGTGCTGGATTTCGACCAGCTCTGACCTGGCTTTTCGTAGGAGCGAGCTTGCTCGCGAACCCGCACGCTGCCGATTTCCGGCATGAAGCGGAACCCTGATCGCGGACGGAGTCCGCTCCTACGCGGGGTTCGACATTGGGTAGGAGCGGACTCCGTCCGCGATCGGCCCCGCCCCACGACGAATCGTTCATGTTCCACCGCCAGTGCCCCACAAAGACTCTGGCGGACCTGATCCGGCGGCCCCGTCCCGCCATTTTATAAAGTGCCGCCAACGCCCACCCGGCGCGGCGGTCACCGGCAGCAGCCGGCACCCTTGCGTAGCGATCCGGAGGAAGACAACCATGGCCCAAGAGCCAATCCTGCAAAGTTTCATCGGCGGCCGCTGGGTCGGCCAGCATGGCGCCCAGGCGCTGCGTAGCGCGCTCAACGGCCAGACCGTCGCGCGCACCCACGAAGAGGCGCTGGACTTCGGGCAAGCCGTCGCCCATGCCCGTGAGCAGGGCCTGAAAGAACTGATGTCCATGGACTTCCAGCAGCGCGCCCAGCGCCTGAAGGCCCTGGCGCTGTACCTGACCGAGCGCAAGGAACAGCTCTACGAGATCTCCCGCCACAGCGGCGCCACCCGCGCCGACAGCTGGATCGACATCGAAGGCGGCGCCGGCACCCTGTTCGCCTACGCCGGCGTCGGCGGCCGCGAGCTGCCGTCGGGCAACGTCGTCCATGAAGGCCCGGCCACCCCGCTGGGCAAGACTGGCAAGTTCGCCGGCAGCCACATCCTGGTACCGCGCGGCGGCATCGCCGTGCACATCAACGCCTTCAACTTCCCCATCTGGGGGATGCTGGAGAAGTTCGCGCCGAGCTTCCTCGCCGGCATGCCGTGCATCGTCAAACCAGCCACCGCCACCAGCTACATCACCGAAGCCGCCGTGCGCGTGATGCACGAGTCCGGCCTGCTGCCCGCCGGCAGCCTGCAGCTGATCATCGGCGGCACCGGCGACCTGCTGGACCGCCTGCAGGGCCAGGACGTGGTGACCTTCACCGGCTCCGCCGACACCGCCGCCAAGCTGCGCGTGAACCCCAACCTGATCCGCAACTCGGTGCCATTCAACGCCGAGGCCGACTCGCTGAACTGCGCCATCCTCGCCCCGGACGTCACCCCGGACGACGAGGAGTTCGACCTCTTCGTCAAGGAGGTGGCCCGCGAGATGACCACCAAGGCTGGGCAGAAATGCACCGCCATCCGCCGAGCCATCGTTCCGGCCAAGCACATCGACGCCGTGGCCGAGCGCCTGCGTGAGCGCCTGGCCAAGGTCGTGATCGGTGACCCGTCGGTGGAAGGCGTGAAGATGGGCGCCCTGGCCTCCCACGCCCAGCAGTCCGACGTCGCCGAGCGCGTCGAAGCGCTGCTGAAGTCCAGCGAGCTGATCTTTGGCGCCAAGGATGGCTTCGCCCCGCGTGGCGACGGCGTCAGCGAAGGCGCGTTCTTCGCCCCGACCCTGCTGCGCAGCCGCGACCCGCATGCCGAAGGCGGCGCCCACGACATCGAGGCCTTCGGCCCGGTGAGCACTCTGATGGCCTACGACGACATCGACGAAGCCATCGCCCTCGCCGCCCGCGGCAAGGGCAGCCTGGTGGCGAGCCTGGTCACCCGTGATCCGCAGGTAGCCGCCAAGGTCGTCCCGGCCATGGGCGCGCTGCACGGGCGTCTGCATATTCTCGACCGCGAATCCGCCGCCGAATCCACCGGCCACGGCTCGCCGCTGCCGGTGCTCAAGCACGGCGGCCCGGGTCGCGCCGGTGGCGGTGAAGAACTGGGCGGCCTGCGCGCAGTGAAGCACTACCTGCAACGCACCGCGGTACAGGGCTCGCCGACCATGCTGATGGCCGTCACCGGCGAATACGTGCGCGGCGCCAAGGTCTACGAGACCGAAGTGCACCCGTTCCGCCGCTACTTCGACGACCTGAAGATCGGCGAGTCGCTACTGACCCACCGCCGCACCGTCACCGAAGCTGACCTGGTCAACTTCGGCTGCCTGTCGGGCGACCACTTCTACATGCACTTCGACGAGCTGGCGGCGAAGGACTCGCAGTTCGGCAAGCGCATCGCCCACGGCTACTTCGTGCTCTCGGCGGCGGCCGGCCTGTTCGTCTCCCCCGGCGTCGGCCCGGTGCTGGCCAACTATGGCCTGGACACCCTGCGCTTCATCAACCCGGTGGGCATCGGCGACACCATCCAGGCCCGCCTGACCTGCAAACGCAAGATCGACCAGGGCAAGAAGAGCCCCAAGGGCGAACCGCAGGGCGTGGTGGCCTGGGACGTGGAAGTCACCAACCAGCTCGGCGAGCTGGTAGCCAGCTACGACATCCTGACGCTGGTACTCAAGCGCGACTGATGCCGGGCGGCTTCAGCCTCCGTTTCATCTTCAACCGGCCCCAGGGCCGGTTTTTTGATGCCTGCTGATAATGCGATCTGTCCATAGGAACATCAGCCTTCCTCCGAAGACGCATGCCAGCGCCTCCCGCCCCGATGGGAGAGGGAAGACTCTCGCGAAGAACTTCGCGCAGGAAGGGCACGCGACCATTACCGGCGCGCCGCGAGAAATTCCGCGACGCGCTGGTAATAGCCCTCCACCTCCGGCACCAGATTGCCCATGCGCAGGAAATCATGGGTCATCCCACAGCAACGCTCCGCTTCCACTTCCACGCCCTGCTCCACCAGGGCGCGGGCGTAGGCCAGGCCTTCGTCCAGCAAGGGATCGAACTCGGCCGCGAACAGCAATACCGGAGCGCTACCTTGCAAAGCTGCACCGGCATGGACCGGAGAGCAGCGCCAATCACCTCGCTGCGTAACGTCAGGCACGTACTGCTGGTAGAACCAGTCCAGGCTGGCCGTTTCCAGCAGATAGCCCTCGGCGAACAGCTCCTGGGATTCGCTGCGCACACTGGCGTCCGCTGCCGGATAGAACAACAGCTGGGCACAGGGCTGCTCGGCGCCCTCGCCCGCCAGCTCCGCGCTGAGCACGGTAGCCAGCGTGGCGCCCGCGCTGTCGCCGCCAACCGCAAGGCGGCGCGGATTCAGGCCGAGGTTGGCGGCGGACTCCAGCAACCAGTTCCAGGCATCACGGGCGTCATGGGTCGCAGCCGGGAACGGTGCCTCCGGTGCCAACCGGTAACCCACCGAAATCACCGCGCAATCGCAGTGCTTCGCCAGCCACCGGCACAGCCCGTCATGGGAATCCAGGCTGCCGACCGTGTAGCCGCCACCGTGGAAATACAGGATCGCCGCGTCACCAGCTCCCACTGGCCGGTACAGACGTACCGGCAGCTGGCGGCTCTCCCGCACCGGGATCAGCAGGTCTTCCACCGGCATCGACGGTGCGCCGGCCTTGAGTGACTCCGAGGAAGCCTCGAAGTCCCGTCGCGCCTGCTCCACCGGCAGTTCGTGCAGCGCCGGGCGGCCCGTGCGGCGGCCGTCATCGACCATGTCCAGGAAGGCGGAAATCTCCGGATGCAGCATGCCAACCTCTTTCATCATTGCGTTCATACCGTGGCTTGCTCCTGGCGCGCGCCGCTTTCTACCTGGGCGCAGCAATGGCCGATCACCCCTTCCAGTTCCGTGCGCAGCTGCGCCATCAGCGACTCGATGCGCGACGGGCGGAACACCCGGCGGCTGAACATGCAGCGCAGCGTCAGCTCGCCGTCATAGACCTGGCCGACGATCTCCAGCCAGTTGTTCATCGGCGTACTGGCGGCGTAGGTGTCGCCGGGCTTCTCCTGCAACGGCACGAGCAGTGCCTTGTCGTCGAAGCTTTGGTCGAACTGGCCGAGGTAGTTGAAGGTAACGCGCGGCTCGGCGCGAGCGGCGAGCTGGCGGCGCAGCGCGCTGTCACCCAGATAGCGCAGGGCGCCGTAGCCGATGCCCTTGTCCGGCACCGCGCGCAGTTGCTGGCGGATCGCCGGGATGGCCTGGGCGTAGTCGCCCTGCCCCGGCGTCAGGCGCAGCGGGAACAGGCTGGTGAACCAGCCCAGGGTGCGGCTGTGGTCGACCTCGTCGAGGATATCCTCGCGGCCGTGGCCTTCCAGGCCGATCAGCACCGAGTCGCTGTCGCACCATTGGCAAAGCGTGCGCCCAAGAGCAGTCAGCAGCAGGTCGTTGATCTGCGTGCGATAGGCCTCGGGCGCCACCTTCAGCAGGCGCTGGGTCTGCTGGCGGTCCAGGCGCAGGAACAGCTGCTCCAGGTGCGTCATGCGCTCGGCGCCGCGCGGGTTGTCGCGTTGCGGCTCGCCGAGGCCGGCGGTGTCGGTCTGCTCCAGCCAGTACGGCAGATCGGCCTGGGCCAGTTGGCTGTCGGCGTAGTCGCGCAGACCCTCGGCCCAGGCGCGGTAGGCGCTGGTGCGCTCGAAGCGCGGCGCCGCCTCGCCCGAGAGCTGTGCAACGTAACGCTGCTGCAGTTCCTCCAGCAGGATGCGCCAGGACACGCCGTCCACGCCCAGGTGGTGGATCACCAGCAACAGGCGCTGGGTGCCGTCGGCCATGTCGGTGAGCACGCCGCGCAGCAGCCGGCCTTCGCTCAAGTCCAGGCTGCGCTGCGCCTGGTTGGCGATCAGCAGCGCCTCCTCGGCATTTGCCGCTTGCCGCTGCCAGAGCAGCGCACCGGTAATCTCGCTGGCCTCGCGATAGCGCTGGCGCCAGAGGCCATCGGCTCCACGGGCGAACGACAGGCGCAGGCTGCCGTGCTCGGCCAGCAGGCCCTGCAGCGCCGCTTCCAGCGCCTCGGCATCGAGACGCTGGCGGCACTCCAGCAACACCGCCTGGTTGAAGTGGTTCGGCTCTTCCAGCTGCTGCTCGAACATCCATTGCTGGATAGGCACCAGGCCGAAGGATTCACCGTCATCGGCCACTGCCACGGTCGTTGGCGCCGCCTCGGCCACGCTCTCGGCGCGCTCCAGCAGGCCGGCGATGGTCTGGTACTGCAGCAGGTCGCGCAGGCGGATTTCCACGCCCTCGCCCAGCGCCTGGCGGGCGCGGGAGACGATCTGCAGGCTGAGGATGGAGTCGCCGCCGAGGTCGAAGAAGTTGTCTCGGATGCCGACGCGCTCCACTTGCAGCACGTCCTGCCAGATGACCGCCAGGGCACGCTCGCGCTCGTTGCGCGGCGCCTCGTAGGCCTCACCCTGCCAGGTCGGCTCAGGCAGCGCCTTGCGGTCGATCTTGCCGTTGGGCGACAGCGGGAAGCGTTCCAGCCGCAGGATCTGCGCCGGCACCATGTAGTCCGGCACCTGCTCGCGGAGGAAGTTGCGCAGCGCATCGCCTTCCGCTTCGCCGACTACGTAGCCAACCAGTTGCTTGCCGCTGATGCCGTCGCGGGCCACTACCAACGCCTCGCTGACCTGCGGGTGATCCTGCAGGCGCGCCTCGATCTCGCCCAGTTCGATGCGGAAGCCGCGAATCTTCACCTGATGATCGATGCGCCCAACGTAGTCGATCACGCCATCGGCGCGGCCGCGCACCAGGTCGCCGGAGCGGTACAGGCGGCCACCGCTCGCATCGAACGGATCGGCAACGAAGCGCTCGGCCGTCAGCCCGGCGCGCTCGTGGTAACCGCGCGCCAGGCCGTCGCCGCCGATGTACAGCTCGCCGGCCACACCCAGCGGCACCTGACGCAGTTGCTCGTCAAGGATGTACAGCTTGCGCGCACCGACGCCCTTGCCGATGGGCGCATAGGCCGCATCGCAGGATGTCGCGCGGTCGGCCTTCCACAGCAGCGGCGTGACCACGGTTTCCGTGGGGCCGTAGCCGTTGATCAGCTGCTCGGCACGCAGTGCGCGCTTGGCCAGTTCGAAGCTGGCATTGGGCACTGCGTCGCCGCCGAAGCAGTAGATGCGCACCGGCGGCGGGTTGCCGTCACGCAGCGCGTGTTCGGCCAGTTGCTGCAGGTAAACCGGCGGGAAGGCCGCCACGCTCACCTGCTTGTCGTGCAGCACGCGGTAGGTCTGCTCCGGCGTCCACAGCTCGTCGCCGCGCAGCACCAGACTGCCGCCGTGCACCAGCGTGGTCAGCCAGCGCTCGTGGGCGCCATCGAAGGCGAAGGACATGAAGTGCAGCTCGCGGGTCGCTGCATCCATCCGGTACAGCTCGCCGATGGCCGCGCAGTGCATCGCCAGCGGGCCATGGCTGACCGCCACGCCCTTGGGCCTGCCGGTGGAGCCGGAGGTGTAGATCAGGTAGGCGAGGTTTTCCGCCTCCAGCGCCACCACCGGCAGGTCACTGTCTTCGTCGGTCAGATCAAGGCCGTCCAGCTCCAGGCAGGTCACGCCCGGCGGCACCGGGAGGCGCTCGCGCAGGCGGCTGTCGGTGATCAGCAGCGCAATGCCGGCATCGGACATCTGGAACTCCAGGCGCTCGCGCGGGTACTCGGCGTCCAGCGGCACGTAGGCGCCGCCAGCCTTGAGCACCGCCAGCAGCGCCAGCGGAATGCACACGCTGCGCGGCAAGGCTACGCCGACGCGAACTTCCGGGCCGACACCCAACGCCATCAGGCGATGGGCCAGGCGGTTGGAGTCGCGCTCCAGTGCCGCGTAATCGATCTCCTCGTCACCGCAGATCAGCGCCACCTCATCGCCACGCAGCGCAGCCTGGCGGGCGATGGCCAGGTGCACCGGCTCGGCCGGCGGCAGCGACTGGTGCGGGCCACAACAGGCAGCCAGGGCCGCACGGTCGCTGGCGGACAGGCATTGCACTTCGCCGACGCGCTTGCCGGCGCCGTGCAGCAGGCTCTCCAGCACCTGCTCCATATTGCAGCGCAGGCGCGTTACGGCGGCTGCGCTGAAGTGCGCACGCAGGTACTGGTACTCGATCTCAAGGCGTTCGCCGACACGCACGGCAAGGTCCATGGGGATACTGGTCTCGTCCTTCGACTTCAGCTCGCCGAAACGCGGCCCCTGGGCGCTGCGCAGCACCTCGTCGACCGGATAGTTCTCGAACACGATGATGCTGTCGAACAGCGCCTGCCCGGCCTGGCCGGCCCAGCGCTGGATGTCGTACAGCGGCGTGTGCTCGAACTCGCGGACGTCCAGGTTGTAGGCCTGCAGCTCGCGCAGCCAGTCGCCGAGGTCGGCTTGCTCTGCCGGCGCCTGGACGATGGGCAACGTGTTGATGAACAGCCCCAGCAGGCTGTCGGCGCCGGCCAGTTGAGCAGGACGCCCGGCCACGGTGGCGCCGAAGGCCACGCGCTGTTGCCCGGTGTAGCGTTGCAGCAGGAGGATCCACGCCGCCTGCACCAGGGTATTGAGCGTTACCCGCTGGCTGCGGGCGAAGGCCTTCAGGCGTTCGGTGGCCGCCGCGTCGTAGCGGCTGTATTCCAGGCCGTGGCCGCTGCCTTCGACCGGGCGCGCCAGGCTTTCGGCGAGTACGGTGGGCTGGGCAAAGCCTTGCAGGCGACCGCTCCAGAAGTTCTGGGCCTGCTGCTGGTCCTGCACCTGCAGCCAGTGGATGTAGTCGCGGTAGCGGCCCTGCTCGGCGATGCTCTCGCCGTTGTAGCGGCGCAATGCTTCGGCGAACAGCTGGGCGTTGCTCCAGCCGTCGAGCAGGATGTGGTGGTGGGTGTAGATCAGCTGGTGGCTGGCCCCGGCGCTGCGCACCAGCACCAGGCGCAGCAGCGGCGGCTGTTCCAGGTCAAAGCTGCGGCTGCGCTCGGCGGCAGCCAGCTGGTCCAGCGCCGCGTCCATGTCCTCGCGACCGCGCCAGTCAAGGACTTCCAGCGGCAGCTGGACATGCTTGTGCACGGCCTGCACCGGCTGATCAAGGCCCTGCCAGTGCACCCCGGCACGCAGGTTGTCGTGGGCATCCAGCGCGGCCTGCCAGGCGGCGCGGAAGCGTTCCACGTCGAGGTCCTGCACTTCCACGCGAAGCTGGTTGACGTAGACGCCGCCCTCGCTGCCATCCACGCCGTGGAACAGCATGCCCTGCTGCATCGGCGACAGCGGATAGAGGTCTTCGATCTGATCTGAATTCAGACCGAGCACCGCCAGTTGCGCAGCGTTCGGCGCCTCAATGGCGGCAATCGCAACCGGCGCATCGGTCGCTACGAAGTCACCGGCCACACGGGCCAGCGCCTGCAGCGTCTGGTGCTGGAACAGGTCCTTCGGACTCAGTTGCAGGCCGGCGGCGCGGGCGCGGCTGACCACCTGGATGGAGACGATGGAGTCGCCGCCCAGCTCGAAGAAGTTGTCGTCCAGCCCCACCCGTTCAAGGCCGAGCACCGCGCACCAGATGGCCGCCAGGGTCTGCTCGCGCTCGCTCTCGGGTGCGCGGTAGGTCTTCTGCAACCGGCTGAAGTCCGGCTCCGGCAGAGCCTTGCGGTCGAGCTTGCCGTTGGGGGTCAGCGGCATGCGCTCGAGCTGGACGATCTGCGCGGGGACCATGTAGTCCGGCAGGTCCTCCAGCAATGCGGCACGCAGGTCTGTATCGATCTGGCCGGTCACGTAGCCCACCAGTTGCTTCACCTGCCCAGCGTCGCGGGCGATGACCACCGCCTCGCGCACGCCGGGCTGGCCGAGCAGGCGCGATTCGATCTCGCCCAGCTCGATGCGGAAGCCGCGAATCTTCACCTGGTGGTCGATTCGGCCGAGGTATTCCAGCACGCCGTCTGCACGCCAGCGCGCGAGGTCGCCGGTGCGGTACATGCGCGCGCCGGATTCCCTACCGTAGGGATCGGCGATGAAACGCTCGCAGGTCAGCTCCGGGCGCCCGTGGTAACCGCGCGCCAGGCCGTCGCCGGCGATATACAGCTCGCCCGCCACGCCGATCGGTGCGGGTTGCAGCTCGCCATCGAGGATGTACAGCTGGGTGTTGGCGATGGGCTTGCCGAGCAGTGCGCGGGCGCCCTTTTCTATCTTCCAGGCCGCCGACCAGATGGTGGTTTCGGTAGGACCGTAGAGGTTCCACAAAGCATCAGTTTGTGCGGTCAGCTTGTCCGCCAGCTCGGCGGACAGTGCCTCACCGCCGCAGAAGAAGCGACAACCGCGCAGGCGCGGGAAGTCTTCGTGGCCGCTGAGCAGCGTCCAGGTGCTGGGGGTCGCCTGGATCACCGTCACGCCTTGCTCCAGCGCCACCCCGAGCAGACGTGTCGGGTCGCGGGCGACATCGCGGTCGACCAGCACCACGCGGCCGCCGACCAGCAGTGGCAGGTACAGTTCGAGCGCAGAGATATCGAAGGACAGCGAGGTCAGCGCGAGCACGCGGTCCCGCGCGTCCAGGCCCGGCTCGCGGGCCATGCTCAGCATGAAGTTGATCACGCCGCCGTGGCGCACGGCGACGCCCTTGGGCTTGCCGGTGGAGCCAGAGGTATAGATGACGTAGGCCAGATCATCCGGCTTGGCGAGGTTTGCCAGATCGTTGTCGGCGTAACCGTCGAGCTGCGCCCAGTCGCGGTCCAGGCAGAACGCGCGGGCGCCCGTCTGCGGCAGCTCGCCGAGCAGGTGCTGCTGGGTCAGCAGCAGGCGCACGCCGCCGTCTTCGAGCATGTGCGCCAGGCGTTCGGCGGGGAACTCCGGGTCGAGCGGCACGTAGGCGCCGCCGGCCTTGAGCACCGCCAGCAGGGCCACCGGCAGCTCCACCGAGCGTTCCAGGGCGACGCCGACACGACGGTCCGGGCCGACGCCCTGCTCGCGCAGCCAGTGCGCGAGGCGGTTGGCGCGACGGTTCAGCTCGGCGTAGCTGAAGCTGCGCTGGCCATCGGTGAGCGCCACGTCGGCAGGCGAGCGCTGCACCTGCTGTTCGATCAGCTGGTGCAGACAGGCATCGCGCGGAAAGTCCATCGCGGTGGTATTCCAGCCGTAGAGCAGTTGCTCGCGCTCGCTGCCGTCCAGCAATGGCAGGCGCGCCACCGGGCATTGCGGGTCGCGCACCAGGGCCTGCAGCAGGTTGAGGAAGTGCCCGCTGAGGCGCTGGATGGTCGCCGCGTCGAACTGGTCGGTGGCGTACATGAACTGCCCGCGTATCTGGCCGTCGCGGCTCTCCTCGGTGTTCAGGGTCAGGTCGAACTTGGCGATGCCGCTGTCCAGCTCCAGGCTTTCCAGCTGCAGGCCGCCGGGCAGCTCGCGCAAGGCGTCGCGGCGGCTCGGCTGGTGGTTGCAGGCCACCTGGAACAGCGGGTTGTAGCTCAGGCTGCGCTCGGGTTGCAGCGCATCCACCAGTTGCTCGAACGGCAGGTCCGGGTTGGCCTGGGCGCCCAGCACGGCTTCGCGGGTGCAGGCGAGGAAGGCGTTGAAGGATTCGTCGCCGTTGATGCGCGCCGACAGCACCTGGGTATTCACGAAGAAGCCGATCAGCCGTTCGCTCTCGGCGCGGCCCCGACCGGCGATGGGCACGCCGACGCGCAGCTCGCGCTGGCCGCTGTAGCGCGACAGCAGCAGCTGGTAGGCCGCGAGGATCAGCATGAACAGCGTGGCGCCCTGCCCCCGCGCCAGTTCGCGCAGGGCGTCGCAGAGCGCGCGGGGCAGCTCGAAGTCCAGCGTCGCGCCGCGGTAGCTCTGCACCAGCGGGCGCGGCCGGTCGCCCGGCAAGGTCAGCAAAAGGGATTCGTCGCCCAATTGCTCCTTCCAATAGGCCAGCTGCCGCTCGCCCTCGCCGGCCGCCAGCCACAGGCGCTGCCAGCGGGCGATGTCGCTGTACTGGATCGGCAAGGCGCCCAGCTGGGCCTGGGTGCCTTGCACCTCGGCGCTGTAGAGCGCAGCGAACTCGTCAATCAGCACGCCGATGGACCAGCCGTCGGCAACGATGTGGTGCAGGTTCACCAGCAGCAGCGCTTCGCCCGGCAGGCGCGCCAGGTGCAGGCGCAGCAGCGGGCCTTCGGCGAGATCGAAGGAGCGCTGGGCGCACTCGTTGAGCCATTGCCGCGCCTCGGCTTCGCTACTGAAATCCTTCGCCTCCAGATGCGCCGGGCCGGGAGGCAGGATGCATTGCAGCACCTCGCCAGCGGGTTCCCGTAGGGCGGATAACGCGCCAGCGTTATCCGCCGAGGAAGCGTGCCCAGACTGCGCCGCGCGGAACACCGTGCGCAGGCTTTCATGGCGCGCGATCAGCGCGGCGAAGGCGCGCTGGAGCGCACCCTCGTCCAGCGCGCCGCGCAGGCGCACGGCAGCGGGAATGTTGTAGGCGGCGCTGTGCGGCTCCATCTGCCAGAGGAACCACAGGCGCGCCTGGGCCGCCGAGAGCGGCGCGTGCTCGCGCCCCTCGCGGAGGATCGGCAGGCGCGACAGGCTCACGCCCTTCTCTCGCAGCTGACGCAGGAAAATGATCTGCTTGTCCTCGGACAGCGCACCAAGGCGCTCCGCGACCTGTTTCAGCTGGGCGTCCATCGGCTGGTTCATTCCCCCACTCATCAAAGATTCTCCAGCTCGCCGAGCAGTTCGTCCATCAGGTCCAGTTCCTCTTCCGCGCTGGCGGCGCCTGCCCGCTGGGCTTCGATCCAGGCGGCCAGCGCCTCGATATTGCTCAGCTCGAACAGGCGGTGCAGCGGCAGTTCCAGGCCCAGGCGCTGACGCAGGGTCAGGCCGACCTGGGTGAGCAGCAGCGAATGGCCGCCCAGTTCGAAGAAGTCGTCGTGCAGGCCGACGCGGTCCACCTGCAGCACGTGCTGCCAGATACCGGCCAGTTCGACTTCCAGGTCGCTGCGCGGCGCCCTGTACTCGCGCAGGCTGTCGCCCAGCTGCGGGTCCGGCAGGGCCCTGCGGTCAAGCTTGCCGTTGGGCGACAGCGGCATGGCGTCGAGGGCGATGATTCGCGACGGCACCATGTAGTCCGGCAATTCGCCTTGCAGCGCCTGGCGCAGGGCTTCGGGCTCGGCGCTGGCGACCACGTAGGCCAGCAGCACGCCGTCCTTGGCCACCACTACCGCTTCGCTGACCTGCGGATGGGCCTGCAGGCGCGCCTCGATCTCGCCCAGTTCGATACGCAGGCCGCGAATCTTCACCTGGTGATCGAGACGGCCGAGGTATTCGATGGCGCCGTCTTCGCGCTGGCGAGCCAGATCGCCGGTACGGTACAGGCGTTCTCCACTGCCGAACGGGTCGGCAATGAAACGCTCGGCAGTCAGGCCGGGACGAGCGTGATAACCGCGTGCCAGACCGACTCCGCCGATGTACAGCTCGCCGGCCACGCCTTGCGGCACCGGTTCCAGGCGCTCATCCAGCAGCACCAGGCGCAGGTTGTCGATGGGCCGGCCGATGGGCACGACCTGCCGCGCGTTGTCCTCGTCACAGGCCCAGAAGCTGACGTCGATCGCCGCTTCGGTCGGGCCGTAGAGGTTGTGCAGCTTCGCACTGCTGCGCTGGCGGAACTGCTGTTGCAGCTCATAGGGCAGTGCCTCGCCGGAGCACATCACCTGCTGAAGCGACGGGCAGCGCTCCAGTTCACCGGAGGCGACGAAGGCCTGCAGCATCGACGGCACGAAGTGCAACGTCGTGACCTGCCCCGCCTCGATCACCTGACGCAGCGCCAGCGGATCGCGATGCGCGCCGGGCGCGGCGACCACCAGGGCGGCGCCGGTCAGCAGCGGCCAGAAGAACTCCCACACCGACACGTCGAAGCTGAACGGGGTCTTCTGCAGCACGCGATCGGAGGCGTCCAGCGCGTAGGCCTTCTGCATCCAGTTCAGGCGATTGACCAGCGCGCGATGGCTGTTGCCGGCGCCCTTGGGCTTGCCGGTGGAGCCGGAGGTGTAGATCAGGTACGCCAGGTTCTGCGGTCTGCCGGCGCTGGCCGGGTTCTGCTCGGAGGCCGTGGCGATCTCGCCCCACTGGCTGTCCAGGCAGATCAGCTCAGCAGTGCTCGCCGGCAGGCGATCCAGCAGGTGCTGCTGGGTCAGCAGCAGGCTCACGCCGCTATCGGCCAGCATGTGCTGCAGGCGTTCCTGCGGGTAGTCCGGGTCCATCGGCACGTAGGCGCCGCCGGCCTTGACGATGCCCAGCAGGGCCACCACCAGTTCCACCGAACGCTCGGCGGCCACACCGACCAGTACGTCCGGGCCGACGCCCTGACCACGCAACCAGTGCGCGAGCTGGTTGGCACGGGCATTGAGCTGGGCGTAGCTCAGGCGCTCATCACCGAATTGTACGGCCAGCGCCTCCGGGGTCGCCGCGACCTGCCGCTCGATCAGCTCCTGTAGTTGCACGTCGGCGGGGAATTTCGCCTCGGTGTCGTTGAAGCGCTGCAGCAGTTCGTTGCGCTCGGCGTCGGCCAGTTGGCTGACCCGGCCCAACGGGCGCTCGGCATCTTCCACCAGGGCCAGCAGCAGGTGCTCGAAGTGCCCGCGCAGCTGCTCGATCTGGCTCGCGCTCAAGCGGTCGGCGCGGTAAGTGTAGCGCACGTCCAGCTGTTCGCCGGCGCTGGCTACCAGGGCCAGGGCGTAGTTGGTACCGTCCACCGGGTGGTGGCCGAGGATGCGCAGGTCGTCCTCGCTGGACGAGGACAGCGCCGCATCCATGGGGAAGTTCTCGAACACGATGATGCTGTCGAACAGCGCCTGCCCGCCACGGCCGGCCCAGCGCTGGATGTCGTACAGCGGCGTGTGCTCGAACTCGCGCACGTCGAGGTTGAAGGCCTGCAGCTCGCGCAGCCAGTCGCCCACGCGCTGGGCGTCATCCGGGCTTTGCAGGATCGGCAGGGTGTTGATGAACAGGCCGAGGCTCTCTTCCGCCCCCGGCAGCGTGGCCGGGCGCCCTGCCACGGTGGCGCCGAAGGTCACGCTGCGCTGGCCGCAGTAGCGTTGCAGCAGCAGCGCCCAGGCGCCCTGCACCAGGGTGTTGAGGGTAATGCGCTGGGCCTGGGCAAAGCGTTGCAGCGGCGCGCTGTCGAGGCGGCTGTGCAGCTCGCGCAGCGGCTCCTCGCGGAAACCGGCGTTGCAGGCGGTGGCCAGCAGGGTCGGCTCGTCGAAGCCCTTCAGCCGCTCGCGCCAGAAGCCCTCGCCCGCCGCGCCGTCCTGGGCGTGCAGCCAGCCGATGTAGTCGCCGTACTGCCCCGCCGGCGCCGGCAGTGCTTCGCCCCGGTAGAGCGCGAGCACTTCGCCGATCAGCCGCGCGCTGCTCCAGCCGTCCAGCAGCAGGTGGTGGCAGGTCCAGATCAGGTGGTAGCGGCGCTCGCCCAGGCGTACCAGCGCCAGGCGTTGCAGCGGCGGTTTGGCCAGGTCGAAGCCGAGGTTGCGCTGGGCGTCAGCGACCTTTTCAAGTTGCTGTGCGCTGACCTGCTGGTCGCGCCAGTCGAAGGACTGCACCGGCAACTGCACGTCGCGCAGGACGAACTGCAGCGGCGCGGTGTCGGCACTCGCGAGGAAGCCGGTGCGCAGGCTGGCATGGCGGGCGATGACCGCGCGCCAGGCATCGAGGAAACGAGCCTCGTCGAGACCCTCCAGATCGACGCGCAGTTGGTTGACGTAGAGCGAGGAGCCCGGCACGTCGAGGGCGTGGAACAGCATGCCCTGTTGCATCGGCGACAGCGGATAGAGGTCTTCCACCCCGGCCGGCAACGGCAGTGCGTCGAGCTGTTGCTGGTCGAGATCGAGCAGCGGCAGGTCATTTGCGCCGAGCTTGTAGGGATGGCTCAGGCAGTAAGCAACCAGTGCTTGCAGCTCGGCGCGCAGCAGCGCTTGCAGCTCATCGATGTCTGCTGCATCGAACATGGCGCTGCTGTAGGTGACCTCCAGGCTCAGTTCGCCGCCGAGCACGCGGCCGGCGTAGACCAGCGCGTTACCCAGCGCAGCGTTCAGCGGCTGGCTGCGGCCCACGCCTTCGAAGGCCGGCAGGAAATCGGCGTCGGCGAAGGCCTGGTCGAGCTGGCCGAGGTAGTTGAAGGTCACCTGCGGCGCCGCCAAGTCTCGCAGGCTGGCGGCGTGCTGGCTGAGGTAGCGCAGCTGGCCGTAGCCGATACCGGCACGCGGCAGTTCGCGCAGGTGTTCACGGGTGGCGCGCAGGTCCGCACCCGGCTCGCCACCGGCCTGCAGGCGTACGGGATAGAGCGCGGTGAACCAGCCCACGGAACGGCTCAGGTCCAGAGCGGCTTCGCCATCGAAGACGTCGCGGCCGTGGCCTTCCATCTCTACCAGCGCCGAGCTTTCACCGGTCCAGGCGCACAGGGCGCGGGCCAGCGCGGTCAGCAGCAGGTCGTTGATCTGCAGGCGCTGCGCTTTCAGTGCCGGGCCGAGCAGTTGGCGGGTGGTCTCGGCGTCGAGGCTGAAGCGCGCGTTGGCGGCTTCCTTCCAGGTGGCCGGGGCGCCGCTGCGGGCGCGGGTCAGACGCGGCGCATCGCGCAGCCGGGCCTGCCAGTAGTCCAGCTCGGCGGCCACTTCGGCACTGTTCGCCGCCGCCTGCTGGCGGGCGCTCCAGGCCTGATAGCTGTCGCTGCGCGGCAATGCGGCAGGCGTGCGGCCGGCGCGTAGTTCGCGGTAGGCGTATTGCAGGTCTTCCAGCAGGATGCGCCAGGACACGCCGTCCACCGCCAGGTGATGGATCACCAGCAGCAGGCGCTCGCTGCCATCCTCCAGGCCGACCTGCATGGCGCGCAGCAGCGGGCCATTGGCGATATCCAGGCTGGCCTGGGCGTCGTCGCACAGGCGTTCCAGGGTACGGGCGTCCGCCGCGCGGCGCCGCCACAGCAGCGTCATATCCAGCGGGCCGTGTTCGGCGTAACGCTGGCGGTTGCCGTCGAAACGCAGGCGCAACGCATCGTGATGGTCGACCAGCCAGTGCAGCGCGCGGGCGAGGACGTCGCCGTCCAGCGCTTCACGCGGTTGCAGCAGCAAAGCCTGGTTCCAGTGGTGACGCTGGGCGCTCGGCACGCGCTCGAAGAAGCGCGCCTGCACCGGCGACAGCGCCACTTCACCGCTGACCGCAGCAACCGGCACGGGTGCTGCCGGCGCGGCCGGAGCGCGGTTTTCCAGCCACTGCGCCAGTTGGCGGACGCTCTGCCGCTCGAACAGCTGCTTCGGGCTGAGCTTGTAACCGAGTTTGCGGATGCGCGCGATGATCTGCAGGCTAAGGATGGAGTCGCCGCCCAGCTCGAAGAAGTTGTCTTCGGCACCGACGCGCTCGACCTTCAGCACCGCTTGCCAGATATCAGCGATGCGCTGCTCCAGTTCGCTAAGCGGTGCGCTGTCCACGGCCTTGGCGACCGCCTCGGCGCGCGGGAGCGCCTTGCGGTCGACCTTGCCGTTGGCGTTCAGCGGCAGGCGATCCAGCAGCATCAGCTGGGCCGGCAGCAGGTATTCCGGAACGGCAGCGGCCAGGGCTTCGCGCAGGCTTTCCACGCTCTGTCCTTCACCCACGACCCAGGCCAGCAGCTTCATCGGGCCGTCGTTGTCACGCTCGGCCAGCGCCACGGCATCACGCACGCCAGGCAGACGCTTGAGCGCTTGCGCCAGTTCACCCGGCTCGACGCGGTAACCACGGATCTTCACCTGATCATCGACGCGGCCGAGGAATTCCACGACGCCGCGACGGCTCAGCCGCACGCGGTCGCCACTGCGGTACAGGCGCTCGCCCTCAATCGCCACGAAGCGCTCGGCGGTCATTTCCGGCAGGCCGAGATAACCCAGCGCCAGGCCCGCGCCGCCGATGTACAGCTCGCCGGGCACGCCCAGCAGCAGGTCGCGGCCGTTCTCGTCGAGCACGCGAATGGCACTGTTGGCCAGCGGCGTACCGATGGGCAGGCTGGCTGCCGGCAGGTCGTCCAGCAGCGACCACTCGTGGGTCAGCACGCCGACGGTGGATTCACTGGGGCCGTAGTGGTTGACGATGCGCAGCTTGGGCGCAAGGTCGCGGATCGGCTGCAACAGCGCGCGGTCGCAGGCTTCACCGCCGACCACCAGCAGACGCCGCGGCAGTACGGCGGCGGCGTTGGGTGCGGCGGCCAGCAGGCCGGCGAGATGACTGGGGACGATCTTCAGCACGTCCACGTCCTGCATGAACGCGGCGAAGCGCTCGGCATCGGCCACGGCCTGGGCATCCGCCAGGTGCAGGCGACCGCCGCCGCACAGCGCACCGAACAGCGTGGTGTGGCCGAGGTCGGCCGCCACCGAGGAAACCATCGCCATGCCCAGGCCCTGGGCGCTGCCCTGGTCCAGTTGCAGGCGTTCGAGCACGGCCTGCACATAGTTGGCCAGCGCGGCGTGGCTGATGCGCACGCCCTTGGGCTGGCCGGTGGAGCCGGATGTGAAGATCACATAGGCGGCCTGCTGCGGGTCGATGCTCCGCGCAGGTGCGGCAGCGCTGCCCTGCTCCGGGCCACCGGCCGGGATCAGCGTGGCGGCGTCGCCGAAGGTTTCCAGCAGCGCGGCATCGCTCACCAGCACGCGGCCGATGCCGTTGTCGGCGAGCAACTGGCGCAGGCGCTCGGCCGGTTGCGCCGGGTCCAGCGGCACATAGGTGGCGCCGGCCTTGAGCACGCCCAGCAGCAGGAGCACCCACTGCGCGCTGCGCTCCTGGCAGATGGCGACGCACTCGCCCTGCTCCACCCCGCTGGCGATCAGCGCGTTGGCCAGGCGATTGCTGCGCTGGTCCAGCTCGGCATAGCTGTAGCGGATGCGGTCGTCCTGCACGGCGATGGCGTCCGGCTGCGCGGCAACCTGTGCGGCGAACAGGCCGAGCACGTCCTGCTGCGGCCACTGGCGGGCTTCGCCACGACGGAGCGAGGCCACCGGGCGCGGCAGTTCGCCGAGGGCGCGCTGCGGTTCGGCACAAAGCTGGCGCAGCAGCGCTTCGAACTGGCCGGCGATGGCAGCGACGCTGTCCTCGTCGAACAGGTCGCGGGCATAGACGAAGCTGCCGCGCAGCTCATCGCCCGGTTGGCCGCTGGCGTCCAGCGCCTCGGCCATGTCCAGGGCGAGGTCGAAGCGCGCGCCGTACTGTTCTTCGCTGAACAGTTCCAGCTTCAGCGCACCGGCATCGGGCAGGCGGCTGACGTCGAAGCCGAAGTTGAACTTCACCTGCACCAGCGGGTTGTAGGCCAGGCTGCGCTCGGGCTGCAGGGCTTCAACCAATTGCTCGAAAGGCAGGTCCTGATTCGCCTGGGCGCCCAGGGCCAGCGGCTTGAGACGGGCCAGCAGCGCGGCGAAGGATTCGTCGTCGCCGAGGGCGAACGGCATGACCTGGGTGTTGACGAAGAAGCCGATCAGCCCTTCGGTTTCCAGCTGCTGGCGGTTGGCGACGGGCACGGCGATGCGCAGGTCGCGCTGGCCGCTGTAGCGCTGCATCAGCACGGCGTAGGCGCCGAGCAGCAGCATGAACAGGGTGACGTCCTGCTCGCGGGCCAGTTGCTTGAGGCGGCTGCCAAGTCCGGCGTCCAGGCTGAAACCGAGGCTGCCGCCGCGGTAGCTCTGCACGGCCGGGCGCGGGCGGTCGGCGGCCAGTTCCAGCACGGGCGATTCTTTTTCGGAATCAGCACGGCTCAGTTGCTCGGTCCACCAGCTCAGCTGACGCTGGCCCTCCTCGCCCGCCAGCAGCTCGCGCTGCCACTGGGCGTAGTCGGCGTATTGCACCGGCAGCTCCGGCAGTTGCAGTTCTTCGCCTGCTGCGAAGGCGCCATAGAGGCGGCTGAACTCATCCACCAGCACGCGGATCGACCAGCCATCGGAGACGATGTGGTGCATCGTCAGCAGCAATACGTGGTCGGCGTCGGCCAGCTTGAGCAGGGTCAGGCGCAGCAGCGGGCCGTTGCGCAGGTCGAACGGACGCTGTGCTTCTTCCTCGGCCAGCTTGCGGGCGGCGCTTTCTGCATCTTTTTCAGCGGACAGGTCGACCCATGCCATATCCAGGGGCTGCGCCGGCTGGATGCGCTGGAAGGCCTGGCCGTCCACCTCATCGAAGGCGGTGCGCAGGGTTTCGTGGCGCGCCACCAGGACGTCGAAGGCACGGCGCAGCGCGGACTCGTCGAGCTGACCACGCAGGCGCAGCGCGCCCGGCACGTTGTAGGCGGCGCTGGCCGGTTCCATCTGCCAGAAGAACCATAGGCGGCTCTGGGCGGCGGACAACGGCAGGTCGCCGTCGCGGGCCACGGCGCGCAGTGCCGGACGAGCGCTGGGCGCGAGAGCCGTCAGCCGTGCAGCGAATTCGTCCAGGCGGCTGGCTTCGAACAGGTCGCGCAGCGGCACTTCGCAGCCCAGGTCACGGCGCAGTCGGGAAATCACTTGCGTGGCCAGCAGCGAGTGGCCGCCCAGCTCGAAGAAGTCGTCCTCGCGGCCCACCGCGGGCACGCCGAGTACTTCGGCCCAGACGGCGGCGACGCGGCTTTCCAGCCCGTCGCGCGGGGCTTCGGTGGTGCTGGCGGTTTCCTGCGGGTCGGGCAGCGCCTTGCGATCGATCTTGCCGTTGGCGTTGAGCGGCATCTGTTCCAGCACGAGGATGCGCGACGGCACCATGTAGTCCGGCAGCTGTGCGCGCAGGGCGGCTCTCAGGGCGTCCTCGGCGAGGCTGTCACCACAGACGTAACCCAGCAGGCGCTTGCCGCGTTCGCTGTCGCGGGCGATCACCGCCGCTTCGCGCACGTCGGGCAGCGCGCGCAGGCGGGCTTCGATCTCGCCCGGCTCGATACGGAAGCCGCGAATCTTCACCTGCTGGTCGACGCGACCGAGGTAGTCCAGCGCGCCGTCTTCACGCCAGCGCACGCGGTCGCCGCTGCGGTACAGGCGAAGGCCGTCGGCATAAGGATCGGCGACGAAGCGTTCGGCGGTCATGCCGGCGCGCTGGTGGTAACCACGGGCCAGGCCGTGGCCGCCGATGTACAGCTCGCCGGCCACACCGCGCGGCAGTGGCTGCAGGCGGTCGTCGAGGATGTACAGGCTGCGTTCGCCGACCACTTCGCCGATGGGCGCGTAGGCCGCGCCGCAAGCCGTGTGTGCGTCCGCTTTCCACAGCATGGGGGTGACCACGGTTTCGGTCGGACCGTAGCCGTTGATCAGGTGTTCGGGTTTGAGCGCCCGGTGCGCCAGGTGATAGGCCGCCTCCGGCACTGCATCACCGCCAAAGCAATAGATGCGCATGCTCGGCGCGTGACCGGTGATCAGAGCTTGCTCAGCCAACTGCTGCAGGTAGGCCGGCGGGAAGGCGGCGACCGTCACGGCATGGCGGCGCAGCTGTTCCAGGGTCTGCTCGGCGGTCCACAGCGCGTCATTGCGGATCAGCAGGCTGCCGCCGTGGGACAGCGCGGTGAGCCAGCGTTCGTGGGCGCCGTCGAAGGCAAAGGACATGAAGATCAGCTCGCGGTCCGCCTCGCTCATGGCGTAGCGCTGGCCGATGGCGCGGCAGTGCGCGGCGATCTCGCCGTGGGCGACGGCAACGCCCTTGGGCTGGCCGGTGGAACCGGAGGTGTAGATCAGGTAGGCGAGGTTCTGCGCCTGGATGCGCACCAGCGGACGCACGGCCAGGGCGTTGCCGAGGTCGGCCTCTTCCAGCACCAGACGCTCAACGCCTTCGGGCAGCGGCAGGCGTTCGGCCAGCTCGGCGTTGGTCAGCAGCAGGTCGACGCCGGCGTCCTGCATCAGCCAGGCCAGGCGCTCTTCGGGGTAGTCGATGTCCAGCGGCAGGTAGGCGCCGCCAGCTTTCATGACGGCCAGCAGGGCCAGCGGGATGTCCACGCCGCGCGGCAGCGCCACGGCGACTCGGCGCTCGGCGCCGATGCCACGCTGGATCAGGCGTTGCGCCAGGCGGTTGGAGCGATCCTCCAGCTCGGCGAAATTCACTTCGCGCTGCTCGTCGAGCAGCGCGACCTTGGCCGGATGGCGGCGGGCCTGGGCGGCGATGGTCTCGCTCAGCGCCTCGAAAGCCGGCGCGTCACCGGCCACGGCGATGCTCCAGTCACTGGCGGGCAGCCAGTCACGGGCGTCCAGCACGGCGTCGGCATTGAGCTGCGGCAAGGCGCGCAGCAGGTCGAGGAAGTGCCCGACGAGGCGCTGCATGCCGTTGGCGGCGTACCGCTCGCGGGCATAGCAGAAGCTCAGCCGCAGGGTCTGTTCGCCCTCGCGGACCCGCAGCACCAGGTCGAACGGTGTTTCCAGGTCGATCTGTTCCAGGGCTTCCACGCTGACGCCGGGCAGGCCGTTGCCGGCGCGAGGCTGCCACTGGTGGTCGAAGGCGACCTGGCACAGTGGATGGCGGCCGTGGCCGCGTTCGGGTTGCAGCGCCTCTACCAGTTGCTCGAACGGCAGGCCCTGGTGCGCCTGGGCTTGCAGGAGGTCGTCGCGCAGTTGGCGGAGCACGCCGCGCAGGCTGGCGCCTTCGGGCAGCTCCCTGCGCAGCACCAGAAGGTTGACGAAGAAGCCGACCAGTCGCTCGCTGTCGAGCTGCTCGCGGCCGGCCTGGGTCAGGCCGATGCGCAGGTCGTGCTGGCCGCTGTAGCGCTGCAGCAGCAGGTTGTAGGCACTGAGCAGGAGCATCGGCAGGGTCGCGCCGTGGGCCTGGGCCAGGCTGCGCAGTTTCGCGGTCAGCTCGGCGTCCACTTCGCGTTCGATCAGCTCGGCGCTCTGGCCTTTCTCTCCCGTCGTGAAAGGCAGCTCCAACGGCGAATGCTGGTTGCCCAGGCGCTCGCTCCACCAGTCCAGCAGACGCGCGCCCTCGCCCGCTTCCAGCTTGTGCTGCTGGGCGGCGGCGAGGTCGAGGTACTGGCGCGGCAGCGCCGGCAGCACCGGCTCGCGCTGTTCGACGATGGCGCGGTAGCACTCGGCGAACTCGTCCAGCAGCAGGTTCAGCGACCAGCCGTCGGCGATGATGTGGTGCACGCAGAGCAGCAGTGCCTGGCGGCCAGCGCCGAGGTTCTGCAGGCGCAGGCGCAGCAGCGGGCCGCTGGCCAGGTCGAAGGGTTGCGCGGCGAAGGTATCGGCGTCCTCGCGGGCGGCGATGTCGCGGCGGGCATTGCCCAGGGAGCTGAAGTCGCTCTCGGTCAGCTCCACTTGCGCGGCATTGGACAGGCTCAGCGACACCTCGCCATCGGCCTGTTCGATGAAGCGGCTGCGCAGGGTTTCATGGCGGCCCAGCAGCACGGCGAAGGCCTGCTCCACCGCCGGGCGGCGCAGTTCGCCGCGCAGGTTCATGCGCCCGGCGATGTGGTAGACGGCGCTTTCCGGCTCCAGCTTCCAGAGGAACCACAGGCGGCGCTGGGCCGGCGACAGCGGCAGCAGGCCGTCACGCGGAACCTGCGGCACGCTTTCGACTGCAGCAGTCGGCAAGGCTGCCAGGGCGGCGGCGAAGGCGCCCAGCTCCGGCGCCTCGAACAGCAGGCGCAATTCCACGGCGCGACCGAGACGCTCGCGCAGACGCGCCATCAGCTGGGTGGCCTTGATCGAGTTGCCGCCGAGGGCGAAGAAGTTGTCGTCGCGGCGGATCGCCGGCAGCTCCAGCACTTCGCTCCACAGCGCGGCGATGGCTTGCTCCTCGGCCGACAACGGCGCAACCGGCTTGGCGCTGGCACCATCGCTGATCGGCTCGCCAGCGCGCTGGATGGCGTAGGCCTGCAGGCTGCCGTCGAGCAGCTGGGTGCGGCAGGCCGAGCGTTGCAGCTTGCCGCTGGAGGTCTTGGGCAGTGCGCCCGGTTCCAGCAGCGCCACCACCAGCGGCGCTTCCTGGAAGGTTTCCGCCACGGCGGCAGAAATGGCTTTGGCCAGTGCCTCGGCGGAGATCAGCTTGCGCACGCTGCGCCCGACTTCGGCGGCGATGCCGATGCCCTCGCGGCCCTGATGCTCGATGGCGAAGGCGGAGACGCGGCCCTTGCGCACCAGGTCCACCTCTTCCTCGACGCAGCGCTCCAGGTCCTGCGGGTAGAGGTTCTGGCCACGGACGATGAGCATGTCCTTGAGGCGGCCGGTGACGAAGAGTTCGTCGTTATGCAGGAAGCCCAGGTCGCCGGTGCGCAGCCAGGTGCGGCCGTCCTTCTCGACGAAGGTGCGTGCGCTGGCCTCCGGGTTGCGCCAGTAGCCGAGGGCGACGCTGGGGCCGCTGCTCCAGATTTCGCCGACGCGGTCCGGGCCGAGGGCTTCGCCGCTCAGCGGGTCGACCAGCTGGATTTCATGATCGGGCTGGGCGCGGCCGCAGTTGATCAGCGAGGTGCCGCGACCCGGACGGGCGATGTTCTCGCCCAGGGCATCGAGGTCCACTTCCAGCTGGCCGATGCCGTCGCCGCGTACGCCACCGGTGACGAACAGGGTCGCTTCGGCGAGGCCGTAGCAGGCGTAGAAGGACGAGGCGTCGAACTGAGCCGGGGCGAACCAGGCGGCGAAGCGCTCCAGGGTGTCCGGGCGGATCGGCTCGGAGCCGGAGAAGGCCACACGCCATTTGCTCAGGTCGAGACCTTCCATGGCCGCCTCGTTGACCCGTTCGCAGCACAGGCGGTAGGCGAAGTCCGGCCCGCCGCTGACGGTGCCGCCGAAGCGGGCGATGGCTTCCAGCCAGCGGCGCGGGCGTTCGAGGAAGTAGCGCGGCGACATCAGTACGCATTCGATTCCGCTGTAGATCGGTTGCAGCAGGCCGCCGATCAGGCCCATGTCGTGGAACAACGGCAGCCAGCTGACGATCACGTCGTCGTCACCGATGCCGAAGCCGTGGCGGATCAGGCGCTCGTTGGCCACCAGGTTGCCGTGGCTGACCTGCACGCCCTTGGGCGTCGAGGTGGAGCCGGAGGTGTATTGCAGGAAGGCGATGTCGTCGTCGGCCAGCTCGGGCATCTGCCATTCGACGGCCAGCGCCGGGTCGGCCTGGTCCACCGCCAGCAGCAGCGGGCTGTCGCCGTTCTCGCGCTCGCAGGCCGGGCGCAGGGCGTCGATCAACGTGGAATCGGTGAGCACCAGGCTCGGCTGCGCGTCATCGAGGATCGAGCGCAGGCGCGCCAGGTGCTGCGGGCGCACGGATTCCGGCGGGTAGGCCGGCACGGCGATGATCCCCGAGTAGAGGCAGGCGAAGAATGCGGTGACGTACTCCGGGCCGCTGGGCAGCAGCAATACGGCGCGGTCGCCGTGCTGGCCGTGGCGCAGCATCCAGGCGGCCATGGCGCGGGCGCGCTCGTCCAGCTCGCGGAAGCTGATGGGCTGTTCGAGGTCCTCGGCGATGAATCGCAGGGCGGTCTTGCGCGGCATTTCGCAGGCGCGTTGCAGCAGGGCCTCGACCAGGTTTCCTGCGGCTTCGTAGCGGTCGTTCATGACATCACCTGTTCTGTCGGCGGGCGCGTGGGGCCCGCCGGAGGGAAATTCGTGGGTTCAGCTGGTTTGCGCTTTTGGGATCGGAGAGCCGAACTGCTGACTCGCTCCGACCGGTCCCCTCTCCCCCTGGGAGAGGGTTAGGGTGAGGGTGCTACCGGCGGCTTCTGTGCTCGGCCACTTCCCTCTCCCCCCGCCCTCTCCCAGAGGGAGAGGGAGCCATCCGTGCCGGCTGAAAGGTCCGGCGTACTCCTGGTATATCCATCCACTCCGATCAGTCCCCTCTCCCCCTGGGAGAGGGTTAGGGTGAGGGTGCTGCCGGCGACTTCTGTGCTCGGCCATTTCCCTCACCCCCGGCCCTGGCTGCGCGCCCCGCTCCGAAGGGAGAGGGAGCTATCCGTGCAACCTTGAGGCTTACGCGTCAGCGCCATGCCCTTCCGCCATCGCCACCACCACCTTTCGCGGGCCGCTGAAAGGCGAGCGCGCGTGGGCGGCAAGCATGTTGTCGAGCATCAGGACGTCGCCGCTGGTCCAGGGGAAACTCACCTTGGCCTCCTCCAGCACACCGCGGATTTCGTCGAGCACCGAGGGCTCGATGGGGCTGCCGTCGCCGTAGTAGACGTTGCGGGGCAGGTCTTCCTCGTCGACGATTTCCAGCAGGCTCTCGCGCACTTCCGGCGGAAGATTCGAGACGTGGAACAGGTGCGCCTGGTTGAACCAGACCCAATCTCGGGTGACCGGATGCTGCGCCACTGCCTGGCAGACCTGGCGGGTACGGAGTTCGCCGTCTTCCTTCCACTCCCAGGCGATCTTGTGGGCCTTGCAGTAGGCCTCGACCACCGCCGGATCGGCGCTGTTGAACACCTGTTCCCAGGCCACGTCCAGGCCGTTGCCAAAGTTGCGGGTGTACATCAGCCCGCGCTCGGTGAAGCGGCGGCGGATGCCTTCATCGACCCGGCGATAGATCTCACGGCTGTCGGCGATCGGCGTTTCGCCGCCGCTTTGCGCGGCCTGCACGCAGTAGAACCAGATCTTCATCGGCCACTCGCGGGTGTAGGCCTGCTCGTTGTGCAGCGGGATGTGCTGGTGCGGCGGGTACTCGGTGGAGGTGTAGATGCCGCTGGTGACGTTGCTGCGCGGGGTGGAGCCGAACTCGTAATTGAGCAGCGGATGGCCGAAGCCGGCGGCGAACTCGCGGAAGCGCTCCGGCGCGCCGACCTGGAAGCCACGGAAGAGAATGCCGGCACAGACCGGCAGGCGCTCATCCACCAGCGGGCAAAGTTCGGCCAGGGCGTCGAGCAGGTCGATGCCGTCGCCGCGGGCCTGCACCAGCAGTGGCAGACCACCGCGCGCTTCGGCCAGGGGAGCAATGTCGAACAGAGTGGAGCTGGGCATCTGGGTCTCCGCTTGAATCGATCAGGCCAGCGCTGCGCTGGTCGACTGGCCGGGCTGGCGCAGGTGGCCGAGCAGCAGCTCGAGCAAACGCGCCTCGCCGGCATTGAGGAAGAAGTGGCCGCCGTCGAGCATCTCCAGGGAGAAGCCAGCGCTGGTCTCGTCCTGCCACGCGGACAGGGACTCCACCGAGAGCCGGTCGCCCTTGCCGCCGAACACGTGGATCGGGCAGGCCAGCGGCGCGCGGCGGCGGTAGTCGTAGAGGCCGCAGAGGAGGAAGTCGGCGCGCATCACCGGCAGGGTCAGGCGCAGCATTTCCTGGTCGGCGAACACCGCTTCGGGGGTGCCGCCGAGGCGGCGCATGCGCTCGATCAACTGGGCGTCGCTCTGCTCCTGCGCCAGCTCGCGATGACTGTCGCGGCGCGCCGGCGCGGAGGCCGCCGAGGCGAACAGCGCCTGCGGCATCGGCAGACCGCGCTCACGCAGCGCATGGGCCAGCTCGAAGGCCAGCAGGCCGCCGAGGCTGTGGCCGAAGAGGGCGTAGGGCTGGTCCAGGCGTGCGGCAATTTCATCGGCCAGTTGGCTGGCCAGGGCGCGCAAGTCGGTCTGCAGGCTTTCGGCGAAGCGCCGGCCACGGCCGGGCAGCTCCACCGGGCAGACGTCGATCCAGCTCGGCAGCTGGCGCTTCCAGCGTGCATAGACCATGGCGCTGGCGCCGGAGTACGGCAGGCAGAACAGACGCAGCATGGGTTACTGCCCCTCGGCCATCTTCTGCCGCAGGCTGAGCGGGCGCATGTCGGTCCAGTTGGCTTCGACGAAGGCCAGGCAGTCGGCCTTGCTCCCCTGCTTGCCGGCTTCGCGCCAGCCGGCCGGAACTTCCTTGTACTGCGGCCACAGCGAGTACTGCTCTTCACCGTTGACCAGCACCTTGTAAATCGCATCTTCGCGATCGAACGCCATCGCCCTTCTCCTTCCGCTGTATGGGATGCCGGCCACCGGCCATTACCGATGTTTTCCAGCTCTGCCATGAAGACGAGGGAGGCGATGAAATAGTTAGTGTTCTCGGATGCGATTAATTCTCATAAGATATGCGCCGGCGAAATTTTCTGGCTTGTCCTTCACCCGAGCGCTGAGATATCTGACGAACGGATGCGAATGAAAAATCTTCACACTTGTGCGGGAACCCTGTCGCAGAGCGATAGTCGGAGTCTTCCGAATAAATTGATAATAATTATCATTTGATCTAGATTGGCCGCCTCAACCCATGTGGACGTCCCCGCCTCCGCCGCCGCATAGGAAACCTTGCATGTCCAAGCCAATGCCCGCCGAGCCGCGCCCCGCTCTCCACGAGCTGTTCGCTACCCACCGGCAGACCTTCATCAATGCGGCCGCACGCATCCTCGGCTGCCGCAGCCATGCCGAAGACGTGGTCCACGATGCGTACATCAAGCTCAATGCGAGCGACCTCACTCCCGGCATCCAGTCGCAGAGCGGCTACCTGATGCGCGTGGTGCGCAACCTGGCCATCGACCTCTATCGCCGCCAGGCGCTGGAGAAGCGCTACTCGGGTAGCGAGGAAGAAGGCATGCACATCGCGACGGCGTCCGCGTCACCGGAGATCGAGCACGAGGACAGGCAGACCCTCGAAGCCATCTCCAGCGCCCTGCAGACGCTGCCCGAGCGCACTCGCTACGCCTTCGAGATGTACCGCCTGCACGGCCACACGCAGAAGGAGATCGCCGAGGAGCTGGGTGTTTCCCCAACCCTGGTGAACTTCATGGTGCGCGATGCGCTGATTCACTGCCGCAAGACCCTGAAGGGGCTGGAAGACGGCAAGTTGTAATACTCAGCCTTCCGCCAGGGCGCGGAAGGTCGAGCGATACTGCTCCGGCGTGGTGCCGGACAACCGCCGGAACATCGCGATGAACGCCGAAGGGCTGCTATAGCCCAGGTTGAAGGCAATCTGCTGTACCCCTTCCCCCGATGCCAGTGCCTCGATGGCGGCGAGAAAACGCAGGCGCTGACGCCATTCGCCGAACGACATTCCCAATTCCCGCTGACAGGCTCGCGCCAGGGTGCGCTCAGTGCTGTGCACTTGCTCGGCCCACTGCGCGAGGGTGCGGTTGTCGCCGGGCTCGGCCTGCAACGCGGCCAGCACCTCACCCAGCGCGCCGCCACTCGCGTACGGCAGGTAATCGTCATGAGGCTGCGCGGCCTGCAATTGGTCGATTACGACGTCGGCCAGGCGCTGGTCGGCGGCGCTTTGCGGGATGTTCACCCCGCGCGCAGCGAAGTCGGAGAGGATCGCCTTGAGGATATCGCTGATCGCCAGCGTGCAGGGGCTCTGCGGCAGCTTGCGCGCCAGCTCGGCGGACACGTAAAGCGAGCGGTAGATGATGGCCTGGCGGTTGTAGCAGCTGTGTTCACGCCCCGGCGGCACCCACACGGCGTATTGCGGCGGCGAGAGGAAGCGCTGGCCATCCACTTCCAACTCCATCACCCCGTGGGACGCGTAGTTGAGCTGCCCCCAGGCGTGGCGGTGGCTGGGCGAGTGGCTGCCGGCGTCGAACTCGTCGTAGCGGAAGTAGAGATCGGAGGGCAGCCGGTCGATATCGGGAAGCGGGAGCGGCAGGATGCGGGTCATGTCCGAAAGCCGGGGTGGATTGTCCGGATTTCATTATACGTCTCGATTCGGACGGACGGACAATACGCACCGTTATCCCCGGAAGTGCTCCTCAATGAACTACCTGTTCCCCCTGCTGGCCGTGGTCATCTGGTCCGGCAACACCGTCGTCAACAAGCTCGCCGTGGGGCAGATCGCCCCGGCGGAGATCGGCTTTTTCCGCTGGCTGCTGGCCGGCGCGCTGCTGACGCCCTTCCTGCTGCGCGCGACCCTCGCTCACTGGACGGTGATCCGCGCCAACCTGGGCAGGATCATCACCCTCGGCCTGCTCGGCATGGCCGTCTACCAGTGCCTGGCCTACTACGCCGCCGCGCTGACCTCGGCGACCAACATGGGCATCATCCTCTCGCTGATGCCGCTGATGTCCCTCGCGCTGGCCTCGGTGCTGCTGCGCCACAAGCTGAGCGTCGCTGCCGTGCTGGGCGCCCTCGTTTCTCTGGGCGGCGTGCTGCTGGTGATTACCCAGGGCAACCCGAAGCAACTGATCAGCCACGGCGTGAACCTGGGGGACGGTATGATGATCATCGCCACCCTCGCCTACGGCGTGTACGGCGTGCTGCTGAAGAAGTGGAATCTGCCCTTGCCGCCGCTGCTGATGCTCTACCTGCAGGTACTGGTGGCCATCGTTGCGCTGGCGCCGCTGTATGTGGCCTCGCCCCACCATGGTCTGAGCGCGGAGAATATCCCGCTGATCCTCTACGCAGGGCTCCTCGCGTCCATCGTCGGCGCACTGGCCTGGATGCAGGGCGTGCAGCGCATGGGGCCGAGCCGCATGGCGCTGTTCTTCAACCTGCTGCCGGTGCTGACCGCCGCCATCGCCGCCGTGGTGCTGGGCGAACGGCTGACCAGCTACCACCTGGTGGGCGGCGCGCTGACCCTGGCCGGCGTGCTGCTGGCCGAGCTGTGGCGGCCTCGGGAGAAGCCCGCCACAGCCGTCAGCGCACGTTGAGTCGGGGGCTCTTGTAGGGCGCATAACGCGCCAGCGTTATCCGCCGGGAGTGGACCGGCGGATAACCTGTTCCAGGTTATCCGACCTACGTGTCAAGCCGACCGGTCAGCGCCGGCACGGAACTCGGCCATAAGGGTCGCGACCAGCTTCGCCGCCGACATTTCCCGCGACAGCGGCGCGCCCTGCCCGGCCCATTGCACGGCGAAGTCCGTGTTGCCCTTGGCGGTCGCGGCGGCGGTCAGCGACTTGGCAGCGTCATAGGTGATCGGGTAGTCCGGCAGCGCTGGCGCATCGGCACTACCCAGGTCGGTGAACAGCCGGTTGACCATGCCCCGCGCGGCGCGGCCGGAAATCGCCGCCGTCACTTCGGTGTGCTCCCCGCGCTCGCCTCGCAGTGCCGCCTTGAACGCGGCGCTGGCCGAGGATTCGTCGGCGGAGATGAACGCCGTGCCCATCTGTACTGCCTGCGCGCCCAACTCGAACACCGCGCGCATGCCCTGCCCGTCCATGATTCCGCCCGCCGCGATCACCGGCAGCCCGGTGCCTTTCACCAGCGTACGGACCAGCGCAAAGGTGCCGATACGAGCGTCCTTCTCCGGCTCGAACACGCCCCGGTGGCCGCCGGCCTCATAGCCTTGCGCGACGATGGCGTCGATGCCCGCGGCCTCGATGGCGCGGCCTTCCGCCAGGCAGGTAGCGGTAGCCAGCAAACGGATGCCAGCGGCTTTCAGGCGGTCGATCCAGTCCTGCGGCGGCAGGCCGAAGTGGAAGCTGACCACCGCCGGGCGCGCCTCGATGAGGAATTCCAGCATCCGCGGATCGGCCAGGAAGCTGCGGTAGATCTCGGTGATCTGCACCGGCGGCTGCGCATCGAACTCGGCGAACAGCGGCCGCAGATGTTCCAGCCAGGCGGCTTCGCGCGCCGGGTCCGCCACGGCCGGACGGTGGCAGAACAGGTTGAGGTTGAGCGGCTTGTCGGTCAGTGCGCGGGTCTGCTCCAGCAGGGCGCGGGCCTGCATCGCGTTGCTCGCGCCCAGGCCGATGGAACCCAGCCCGCCGGCATTGGACACCGCCGCCGCCAGCGCCGGGGTGGATACGCCAACCATGGGCGCCTGGATGATGGGGTGCTGGATGCCGAGCAGTTCGGTGATGGGCATGACGGGGTCCTCGGGGTCGGAGCCGGCGACAGGGCCGCCTGGCTGATTGGCACTTGACCAACAATCTCATAAAGAGAATATTAACTTCAACTTGTTCTCTAATGAAGATCAATCATGGATCTCTCCAGCCTGGAAATCTTCCGCTGCGTGGCCGAGGAGCAGAGCGTCACCCGCGCCGCGGCGCGCCTGCAGCGCGTGCAATCGAACGTCACCACACGCATTCGCCAGCTCGAGGAAGACCTCGGCGCAGCGCTGTTCCTGCGCGACGGCAAGCGCATGACGCTGACCGACCAGGGCCGTGAATTCCTCCGCTACGCCGAGCAGCTACTGGCCCTGGCCAACGAAGCGCGGCAGTCGCTGCACCCGCAAAGCGCTACCGGCAGCTTGCGCCTGGGCAGCATGGAGGCCGCCGCCGCCAGCCGGTTGCCGGAAATCCTCGCGCGCTTTCACCGCGCCTATCCGGAGGTGGAACTGCACATCAGCACAGGGCACAGCCAGAAGCTGATCAATCAGGTGCTGGACCGCCAACTGGACTGCGCGCTGATCTCCCACCCTGACATCCTCCACGCCGAGCCGGGCTTCGAATCGCTACTCGAGCGCGGCCTTTGCGCTGAACCGGTGTTTCGCGAGCAGCTGCTGCTGGTGTTGCCTGGGGACCACCCGCCGGTAACCCGTCCCGAGGATGTGCAGATTCGCACCCTGGTGGGCTTCGCTCGCGGCTGCACGTACCGGCAATTGCTCGAACGCTGGTTGAAGGGAGCCTCGCTCGCCGTGCAGGAAGTCGGCTCTTACCACGGCATCCTCGCCTGCGTGAACGCCGGTTCCTGCTTTGGCGTATTGCCGCGCTCGGTGCTGGAGCTGCAACGGGAAATGCCGGACCTGCAGGTGGTGCCGCTACTGGAAGTGGACACCCTGCTGATTTGGCGCGACGGCTACGCCACCGGCGCCTTCCAGCGCTGGCGGGAAGCCCTGGAGGCACGCCCATGAGCCGCATTCGTCGCCTACCCGCCGCGCTGTCGGCGGCACTCATCCTGGCCGTCGGCATGGGTTTCGGCCGTTTCGCCTTCACCGGGCTCTACCCGCTGATGGTGAGCGACGGCGTCCTCAGCGTCACCGGCGGTTCCCTGGCCGCCTCGGCCAACTACGCCGGCTACCTGCTTGGCGCGCTAGTGCTGGCGCGCAGCCACGAACGGCATGCCGCACGTATCTGCGTGATCGCCCTGGTCGGCACCCTGGCCACACTGGCCGCCATGGCCATTCCAGCTCCAGCCTGGTTCGCCATCGGCGTGCGCCTGCTGGCTGGCGTGCTCAGCGCCATGGCCCTGGTCAGCGCCGCGCAATGGCTGTTGCAGAGCATGGGCGAAAGCCACGGCGCGCCGATAATGTTTGCCGGCGTGGGGATCGGCATCCTGGTCTCGGCGGAACTGATCGCCGCCGGCAACGCCTTCGGCCTCGGCAGCGCAGCGATCTGGTGCGTGCTGGCGCTAGCGGGGCTGGTGTTGTCGCTGCTGGCCGCGCCCGCGCTCAGCCGGGAAGCGCCGGCCGCGCCGCACCAGGCCGCGGGCGGCACGGGGCCGGCGGCCGAATTGTCCGCGCCGATCATCCTGCTGGTCTACGGGGTGGCCGGCTTCGGCTACATCATCACTGCCACCTACCTGCCGCTGCTGATGAAGAGTGGCCTGGGCGCCATCGACCCGTTGCAGGTCTGGGCCGCGTTCGGCCTGGGCGCTGCGCCATCGTGCTTCCTCTGGCACCGCTTACACCTCAAGCTCGGGGGTCGGCGTGCATTGGCGCTCAACCTGCTGGTGCAGGCGGTAGGCGTGATGCTGCCGGCGCTGGGCGACTCGGCCTTCCTTTATCTGGGCAGCGCGGTGTTGGTGGGCGGCAGCTTCATGGGGACGGTGACCATCGCCATGCCGGCGGCCCGCATGGTCGCCGCGCAGGTACGCTTCAACATGCTCGCGGCGATGACCGCACTGTATGGCGTCGGGCAGATCGTCGGGCCGCTGGCGGCGAGCGCTCTGCGTGGGTTGACCGGCAGCTTCATCCCGGCGCTGGGAGCTGCGGCCAGCGCGTTGCTGGTTGGGGCGTTGTGCTGTTTGCCGCTGCGCAGGACTGAGGCGCTTGGCCGGCCGTTGTAAGGGCGCGCTTTGCACCGGGCAAGTCCGTGCGCGTGCATCCCCTCACCCCAGCCCTGAGCGCAGGAGTTCCAGCACGCAAGGCGCAACTCACGCAGTCGGCTGCTGGCGGAAGGACACGCCCAGGCGGTTCCAGACGTTGATCGCGCCGATGGCCACGGTCAGGTCCACCAGTTCGCGCTCGCTGAACTGCTCGCGGGCCAGTTCGAAGACCTCCAGCGGCACCTTCGACTCGGACAGCAGCGTCACCGACTCGCACCAGGCCAGCGCCGCCCGCTCGCGTTCGCTGAAGAACGGCGACTCGCGCCAGACGCTGACGGCGAACAGGCGTCGCTCGGTCTCGCCGTTGCGCCGGGCTTCCATGGCGTGCATGTCGGCGCAGAACGCACAGTTGTTCACCTGCGACACCCGCAGACGCACCAGCTCCAGCAGCGGCTTCTCCAGCGACAGCTCGAAGATGGCGGCTTCCAGCGCCAGCACCGCCTTCAGCGCTTCCGGCGAGGCGGTGTAGTAATCCAGACGCGGCTCCATGACGGCACTCCAGTAGATGACCCGGCCATTGTGCGCCCCGCTTCACCAGCACACGGTGACCAATCCGCGGAATTTCCACCGCGCAACTTCACCGTACCAGCCGTCGACGCTACGCTTGCGCCACTGCCCAGAAGCTGCGGAGTTCGTCCTTGGAACTGCACCTGATCATCCACGGCCAGAAGGATCTCGCCGGGCAACTCTATCGCCAGCTGCGCGAAGCCATCGACTCCGGTCGCCTGGCAGCCGGCACCCGCCTGCCGCCCAGCCGGCTGCTGGCCGAGCAGCTGGGCATCTCGCGCAAGACCATCTCCGACACCTACGCCCAACTCACCTACGAAGGCGTGCTGGTGGGCAAGATCGGCAGTGGCACCTTCGTCAACACCCACCTGCCGCGCCACGACAGGCGCCAGGACGGCGTGCGCTTCGCCAGCCAGGACAACATTGATCGCTGGGCCAACCTCGACACACGCCTGCGCCATCCCGGTGCCGAAGGCACCGCCAAGGCCGACTTCATCGGTGGCGCCACGACCCAACTGCAGTTCCCCCAGGAGGAATGGCGGCGCTGCGTAAACCATGCCATGCGCCAGATGACCGGCTTGCGCGGGCATTACAGCGCGCCCGAAGGCATCGCCCCGCTAAGGGACGGAATCGCTCAGCACATCTCCTATGCCCGCGGGGTGAACTGCCAGTTGGACGACGTGATGGTCTGCAACGGCGCGCAACAGGCGTTGGACCTGCTCGCCCGCGTCATGCTCCGCCCCGGTGACAAGGTGGCCATGGAAGACCCTGGCTATACCCCGGCGCGACTGATCTTCCAGACCCTCGGCGCCGAGGTGGCCAGCGTGCCGGTGGATGCCGAGGGTATCTGCGTCGAACTGATCCCCGAGGGTACGCGGATGATCTACACCACACCCTCGCACCAGTTCCCGCTGGGCATGCCGATGAGCCCGGCACGCCGCGAAGCGCTGCTTACACGGGCGCTGGAACTGGGCGCGCTGGTGATCGAGGACGACTACGACAGCGAGTTCCGCTACGAAGGACGGCCCACCGACGCGCTGCAAAGCCTCGATCGCCACGGCGTGGTGGCCTACATCGGCACCTTTTCCAAGGTGCTGCTGCCGGAGTTGCGCCTGGGTTACCTGATTCCGCCGCCCAGCCTGTTCCCGGCGCTGGTGCGGGCGCGGCAGATTTCCGACTGGCACAGCTCGACGCTGCCGCAGTGGGCACTGGCCAAGTTCATCAGCGAGGGCTACCTGCTCAAGCACATTCGCCGCTGCCACGTCATCTACGCTGGCCGCCGCGAGCGCATCCTGGCTCGGCTGGCGAGCGACCTGTCGCCCTGGCTGAAAACGGTGCCCTCGGTGGCCGGCTTCCACCTCACGGCTCTCCTGCGCGAGCCGCTCAACGTGGCGTTGCTCTGCGAGCTGGCGCGCAAGGTCGAGGTCGGCCTCTACGGGCTGGCGCCTTTCCACCATCAGGTGCCAGTGCGCGACGGGCTGTTGCTGGGTTTCGGCGCCATCGACACGCTGGACATCGACCCGGCGCTGGACAAGGTTCGCGACCTGTTGCAGCAGTTGGCCTGAGCCGCACGGCTAAAGGATATGGACTGTGGGAGCGAGCTTGCTCGCGAACAGCCCCTGCTGTTGAGTGGGTTCGCGAGCAAGCTCGCTCCTACGAAAAGCGGCCCGTACCGATAGGCGGTCGCGGGCTCTGCTGGGTGAGTTCAAATCACGCGTATTGGCCCTGTGGTTTTCCCCGGAATTGGCTGTTCAGCCGCCGCCAGCGGGCACGTAATCTTCCAGCATCGGTTTTGAAAGCCGGTTCCGGCCTTTACCGGGCTTCAGCTTCAGCGCCCAATGGCCACCCCAGCACAAAGGAGCCCCGCCATGTCCCCGTCCGCCATCGCCATCGTTCGCGTCCAGGCATTCCCCGGTCAGGCTGCCGCGCTGGGCGAGCACCTCAATCAACTCGTCACCCAGGTCCGCCAGCAACCCGGCTGCCAGGGCAGCGAGTTGCAGGAACTGGCCGCCGACCGCTGGCAGGTGCTGACCCGCTGGACCAGCCAGGCCGAGCTGGAGGCGCACCTGTCCGGCCCGAAAGCACAACAGTGGCTCGGCCGGCTCGGCTGTGGCGACCTGGCGCTGGGACTGGAATTCGAAAGCCGCAGCGCCGAGTGACTCAGAACGCCGTGCGCACCAGCCCGCCATCCACCCGCAGCGCCGCGCCATTGGTGGCTGAGGAAAGCTCCGAGCAGACGTAGATCACCAGGTTGGCAATCTCCTCGGGGCGGGCGAAGCGCTGCAGCAGCGAGCCCGGCCGCGCGGTGCGGAAGAACTCCGCCTCGAATTGCTCGAATGGCTGGCCGCCGGAGAGCTTGTCGACGAAATCACCCACCCCCTCGGAGGCGGTCGGCCCCGGCAGCACGGCGTTCACCGTCACCCCGGTACCCGCGCAGTATTCGGCCAGACCGCGGGACAGACCGAGCTGGGCAGTCTTGGTGACGCCGTAATGGATCATCTCAAGGGGAATCTGGATACCGCTCTCGCTGCTGATGAATACCACCCGCCCCCAGTTCTTCTGCTTCATGCCCGGCAGGTAGGCACGGGACAGGCGCACGCCGGAGAGCAGGTTGACGTCGAGAAAGCGCAGCCACTCCTCGTCGGCAATCTCCTCGAAGGGCTTGGGATCGAAGATACCCAGGTTGTTCACCAACACATCTACCGCCGGATAACGCTGCACCAGCGCGGCAATCTGCTGCGGGTCGGACAGATCACCGGCGAAGCCCTCGACTTTCGCATCGGCCTGCTGCGCGCGTATACGTGCCAGCGCCTGGTCCACCGAGGACTGGCTGCGGCCATTGAGGATCACCCTCGCCCCTTCGCGGGCCAGACCCTGGGCGATGGCGAAACCGATGCCCTTGGTCGAGCCGCTGACCAAGGCGAGCTTGTCTGACAGGTACAGGTTCATGGTGCCTCCAACGGTGGGAATGACAGAACCCCCGCAGTGAGCCGGGGAGCGGAGAAAGGAATGAGAATAGGCGCTGGTTTCCACCGGCTGCCAGTTGCTCCCGCACTACGCTGCAGAAAAACAGCGCCTGTTGGGCCTGATCACTGCGCGCCGCGCTCGGCACAAACTCGCACAGGCTCTAGATCGGGCAATTCGCCCGACTCCTCTCCAGATGCTTTGTCTGACAGGTGTTTTGCCATGCCCCTGTAGGATCGCCGTTACATTTCCGCGACATTTTCGGCGCCAGTGTGTCGGTTATGTCTCTGTTCTGCTGGCGAAAATTCCAATCCCGACTAGCGTCAATTCCGTAAGCAGATATGCGTAGGACTGCTTTTCTCTGGGGAATTACTAGCCGGAATTAGGGAAATGCAGGCCAAATACCGCTCGAAGCTCTTCCAGCCAGTCGCCCACGCCCTGGCGCTGGAACAACGTATCCTTTTCGACGGTGCCGCGGCCGCGGCGGTCGATCAGCAACATCACGACAGCACCGCCGCCGAGGCGAAGGATACGACCAAGCCGACCACCGCCGTCGAGGCTCGCGCGCAGGCAGCCGCGCCCACGCAGGCGGCGCCGCGCAACCTGGTGGTGATCGATGCCCGGCTGGAAAACCGCGACCAACTCGCCGCCAACCTGCCGGTAGGCACCACCGCCCTGGTGGTGGACGCCGGGCAGGACGCCATCGCGGCCATCAGCAACGCGCTGGCCCAATTGGGCAAGGTCGATTCGATCCAGATCTTCTCTCACGGCGCCACCGGCCAATTCACCCTGGGTAACCAGACCTTCACCAGCCAGAGCGTAGACCAGCTCGGCGATCGCCTGAGCGCCTGGCGCGGCGAACTCAACGCAGGTGCGGACATCCAGCTCTATGGTTGCGACGTCGGCGCGGGTAGCGCCGGACAGGCGCTGGTCAACGAGCTGGCGCGCTGGACCGGCGCGGACGTCGGAGCCTCCAGCAATGCCACCGGTTCCACTGGCGCGGGCGGCGACTGGAACCTGGAGGTGCGCGCGGGCGACGTGGACAAGTCAATCGCCCTGAGCGCCGACACCCTGGTGAGTTTCCAGGGCCTGCTCGCCGATGCCAGTCCCACCGTGGCCATGGGCAGCGGCGGCGCGGCAGTGCGGCTGGGCGATACCTTTACCTTCGACGTCATATTCAGCAACCCATCCAGCCAGGTTGGTTTCGCGCCGTACATCGATCTGTTCATGCCCGCCACCGGCCGCGACGGCAATGACGGCGCCACTTTCGTTTCCGCCACCTACCTTGGCCAGGCGGTAAACAGCTATGTGATCACCTTCGACGCCAATGGCAACGCCACCCACCCGCTGGCCAAGGACGCCAACGGCAATGCCCTGGTGATCAATGCGGCCAGTGTCGGCATGAAGCCCGGCGACCAGATGGTGGTGCTGCAATTGCCCTACGCCAGCGTCACCAGCGGCCAGCCGGCCATCGACATCCAGGTCACCGCGCAACTGAGCAACCTGGCCGACACCAGCTATTCCGATGGCGCCCCCAACCTCACCATCAACGCTCGCGGCGGCTTCGAATACGGTAACGATTCGCTGAACAACCCAGCCCAGGACCCGACGCTGGTGGAAGCGGCGCTGCACAGCTTCGTGGTCACCCCGACCCTTCTGTCTGTGACCCAGACGGTGGACATGCCCGAAGGCGAGACCGTCACCGGGCCGAACTTCACCCGTACCGAGACGGTCACCGTGACGCCAGCGCCCGGCCAGACCCTGACCAACGTGACCGTCACCCAGACGGTGCCCGACCAGGTTCACGTCAGCTCCATCACCCCCGGCGCCGGCGGCACCCTGACTTCGATCACCCTGCACGATGGCACCGTACTGACCAATCCGACGCTAATCGCCGCGGCGCTGAACAACCCCAACGCCTTCGTCGCCAGCTACACGATTCACTACGACACGCTGAGCGCAGCCAGCACCACCACGGTCGGCTTCTACGTGCCGGAGATCGACGCCGCCGGGCGACCGGTGCTCGACCCCGCCACGGGCAACCCGCGCACTATCACCTTCGGCACCGCTACCGTGAACGGCGACTGGAACCCGCTGGACGTGCGCGATCGCCCGACCGACCCGGACGGTTATCCCTTCACCGTTACCGGCAACGGCGCGGGCGTCACCTTCGTCGCCAAGTCGATCACCCTGCTCAAGACGGTCAACCTGCAGACCGATGTCGGCACCCCCGGCATCACCCCCGGCGATACCCTGCGCTACACCATGGACGTGGCCATCTCGGACTTCTACGCCTTCGGCAAGAACATCCTCGGCCAGGGCCGCTTTACCGTCACCGACTTGCTCAGCGACGGCCAGACCTTCTCCGCCGCCAATCCGCCGAGCATCGTCATCCAGCAACACGGCGCGTCGCAGGTCATCCCGGTGATCTACACCGCCACGGTGAACGCCGATGGCAGCACCACCCTGATCTTCGACATCGGCGCTTCCATCGCCGCCGCCGTCCAGGGGCCGGGACTCTACGCGCTGTTCGGTGATCTGTGGGATGGCGACGTGCAGGAAGGCGCGACGCGCCTGACCCTGGTCTACGACGCAACCATCGACACCGCCTACACCTCCGACCACCCGCCCCACGACCCTCTCAACGAAGGCGATAGCGTCAGCAACAACGCGGTGGTAGATGCCAGCGTGCTGCGCGATTCGCTGAACATCGGCGGCGAGCAGACCGATGGTTCGAGCACCACCAGCACCATCAAGACCTCGCAGATCGATATCAGCCTGACCCAGGTGAACGGCGGCGCGCCACCGGCCAACAGCGAGCTGCGCCCTGGCGACGTAGTGACCTTCACCATCACCTACGACCTGTTAGTGGCCGACTACGAGAACTTCACCCTCACCGCCTACCTGCCACTGCCCCTGCTGGCAGCCCCGGGCGTCAACTGGGCACAGGGCACAGGTGTGGGTCAGTGGACCTTCGGGGCCGGCAACAACATTGCCGACATTCCCGACAGCGTAAGCACCGGACCGGGCAACTCGATCATTTTCAATTTCGGCAACTTCACCTCCGGCGGCCTCAACGGTGGCCGCGTACAGGTGCAGTTCACCATGGTCGTGGGTGACCAGCCCTTTGCGGACCAGCGCGAACTCGACGTGCTGGCACAGTCCAGCCAGACCACCACCATCGACAAGACGGTGCTGATTTCCTCGGACGTGGCGGTCATCGAATCGGTCGCCGAGCCAGTGCTGGACATCAAGCACGGCGTGGTCTCCACCACCAACGGCACGGTCACCGGCACCACCGGCACCTGGGCCCAGCCAGGCACCACCGGCACACCTTTCAGCGGCAGCGTCACCAGCCTGGCGGCGGTGGACGGCAACGTCAGCGGCATAGACGGCGCCGACACCCTGCGCCTGGCTACCGCCATCAAGAACAGCGGCGGTGGCAACGCCTACGATGTCGCCACCAGCATCACCCTGCCGGCGGGCCTGGCCTTCGTCGGCGGCAGCCTGTCGACCGCCAACCTGCAGATCCATCGCGGCGACGGCTCTCTGCTGGTGCAGGGCGTCGACTACAGCGTCAGCGGCAACAGCATTACCTTCCTCGATGCCAACAACCAGGGCACCCTGCTCGCCGGCCGCGCCGGCACGGCCAACGACCTCTCCGGTGCCAACGTCGTGGTGATCACCTACGATGTCACCGTAGACAACGCCATCCTCGCCTCACGCACCTTGCAGAGCAGTGCCGCGCTGACCCACTACGCCAGCGTCGAGGGCGGCCAGGACTTCACGCCGGTGGACATCGTCGAAGTCGCCAACCAGCAGGTGGCCGCGCCGACCATCACCAAGACCTACCAGAACGGCAGCCTCACCGACGACGACTCCAGCGCCGGGCACACCACCGGCAGCAACCTGGTGATCGGCGAGAAGATGACCTACGACATCGTCGTCACCCTGCCCGAAGGAAGCACCGCCAACCTGCGACTGTCCGACCTGATTCCGCCGGGTCTGCGCCTGGATCTCACGGCCTTCGGCGGTGCGGGCTACCAGATCATCACCACGGTCGCCGGCAGCGGCGCGCTGGGCCAGGATTTCGGTGGCAACGTCTCGGTGCTGACCTTCAGCGGCGGCGGCAGCGATGGCGGCGACCTGAACCTGCTGTTCAGTGCCGCCGGCTCCACGGCGGACAACAACATCGGTAACAACGCCTTCGTCATCCGCCTGGTGCTGGTGGCGAGCAACGTGCAGGGCAACCAGCAGGGCGTCACCCTGAACAACGGCGCGCAGCTGACCTACAGCGACCCCGACGGCGATACCCCCAACGGCGCCACGGCGGTGGACCGCACCGTCGCCAGCCCGCAGCAGCCTTCGGTGACCATCGTCGAGCCGACCCTGACGGTGAGCCAGCAGGTCACGGCCCCCCCCACCTACGGCGGCTTCGACGAGGGCGACACGGTCACCTACACCATCACCATCAGCAACACTTCCGGCACCAATGCCTTCGATCTCAGCCTGCTGAACATACTGCCCACGCAGATGGACAACATCGTGATCACCGGCAAGGTCTACAACGGCGCTACCAACAACGGCGGCGTGGACTTCATCATCCAGAACGGCCAACTGGTCACCGCCAGCGGCGCCAACATCGATATCGCCAATGGCGGCAGCATCATCATTTCCCTGTCGGGCGTGGTGAACGCCTCGGCAGCCGGCCAGGCGGTCATCACGAACAACGTCGTGGTGCGCTGGACCAGCCTGGACGGCCTGAGCAACACCACCGACACCCTCGCGGGCGAGCGCGGCGGCGACGACGGACTGCTCAATTCCGGGGTGCTCAACGACTACCGGCAGATCAACACACTGTTGATTCCCGTCACCAACGGCATCCAGGTCTCCCGCGTCGGCGGTCTCGACGCCACGCCGCCAGCGACCAACTCCTCGGGCGCCACCGATACCGCCGGCCTGCAGGAAACCGTGGTGGTCGGCGAGATCGTCCGCTACCGCGTGGCGATCGTAGTGCCCACCGGCGACAACCCCAACTACCAGATTCGTATCGAATTGGCCCCCGGACTGGAATTCATTCCCGCCGACCTCAACAACATTCTCATCGCGTTGGGTTCCAGCACGGGCGGGCTCACCACGGACGCCACCAATCTGATCAGCGGCGGCTCGCTGACCATGATCGGCAACCAGAACAGCGACGTCTCGCTGCCGATCCATCCGGACCTCTCCGGTGACAAGCCCACCGGCATTTTCAATATCAACAGCGGGCGCCTGCAGATTTCTCCTGACGGCCGGACCATCACCTTCAACCTCGGCAACCTGACCAACACCGAGGTGAACGACGGCGACATCGAAGGGGTGATCCTCGAGTTCAACGTCCGTGTCGCCAACATCGCCAGCAACCAGAGCGGCGCGCAGCTGAGCATGAATGTGTTCGAACATGTCGGCGACGGCGCGGGGGTCGACCGCGGCCACAGCGCCACGATCTTCGAGCACGTCGTGGAACCGAGCTTCACCGGCATGGACAAGTCGGTGATCGACATCGCTGCCGGCAGCGTCGCCGGCACCACCAACGCGACAGTCTCGGTCAGCTTCACCCAGAACGGCGAAGTACCGGCGTACAACGTCGTGCTGCGCGACCAGTTCCCCAACGGCAGCGACTACGCGATCCAGAGCATCGTCATCAACGGCACCAACTACACCACCGGCAACCTGCCGGCAGGCGTCACCGCCAGCGTGGTGGGCGGTCAGGTGGTGCTCAACTTCGACCAGTTGAACGTCAACGACAAGGTGCAGGTGATCTACAGCGTCACCCTGCCCAACACCACCGTTCCCGACGACGTCACCAGCTCCGCGGTCCTGACCTGGACCAGCCTACCCACCAGCTTCGAGAACGCCGGCTGGGGCGGCTCGCTGCCACTGACCGCCGGCGGCGCCGACGGCGAGCGCACCGGCCAGGACGGCGTCAGCGGGCTGAACAACTACATCCTCAGCGACGGCGCCGGCATGGGCGTGGTGCAAGGCACCCTGTGGGATGACACGAAGTCGGCCACCGATAGCGTGACGCCTGACGGCCCTGGCCTTGGCGGCATCGACGTAACCCTGACCTGGGCCGGCGACGACGGCGTGTTCGGCAACGCCGACGACCGCACCTTCAGCACGGTGACCGCCGCCGACGGCACCTACCAGTTCGCCATCCTGCCCTCGGGCAATTACCTGGTGGCGGTGGCGCAGAACTTCGCCCAGGCGAGCAACAACCGCTTCCACGTGCGCGTCGACTCCGACAGCGGGACCTCCACCGTCGGCCTGGGCAACATCAACCTGAACCTCGCCGAAGGGGCCATCGGCATCGCCGATGCCGGCTACGTGCATCTCAACGAAGCGCCGATCAACACCGTCGCCGACCAGCACGGCCAGGAAGACACGGTGCTGCACATCGTCGGCCTCGCCACCAGCGATGTCGACGTCAACGCCGGCAATACCGACGGCGTCATGACCGTCACCCTCAGCGTGGTGCACGGCGTGCTCTGGCAGAGCGCAACGACGCCCGGCGCCAACGATGCACCTCCGGCCGGCGCCGGCCGCACCCTGGTGCTCACTGGCACCCTGCAGCAGATCAACGTGTTGCTCAGCCAGATTTATTACAAGGGCGACCAGGACTTCAACACCGCCCGCAATGCCGAAACCCTCACCATGGTCACCAACGACCAGGGTAACTTCGGTGACGCGGACGGCGATGGCATCCCCGGCGAAAACCCCGACGACGCCCTGAAAGACACCGACACCCTGAACATCGTCATCGACCCGGTGAACGACGCGCCCATCGCCCGTCCCGACATTGCCATCGCCATCGAAGCCGGCGGCTCGAACAACGCCACGGTCGGCGTCGACCCCACGGGCAACGTGCTGGACAACGACACCGACGTGGACATCGCCACCAACGGCGACATCCTCAAGGTCACCCGCCTGGAGAATTCCACCGGCGGCTTCGTGGTGGTGCCCGCTGCCGGTGTCGTCAGCCTCGCCGGCCGCTACGGCACGCTCTACATCACCGCGACCGGCGGCTTCCAGTACGTGGTCGACAACACCAATGCCGAAGTCCAGGCGCTGCGCACCGCGGGCGACGTACTGCGCGATTCGTTCGGCTACTTCATCACCGACACCGGCGGGCTTTCCAGCTCCACGTCCCTGACCATCGACATCCACGGCGCCAACGATACCCCCGTGGCGGTGCCGGATACCGCCACGGCCATCGAGGCCGGCGGCACCAACAACGGCACGCCGGGGCAGGACGCCACCGGCAATGTACTGACCAATGACACCGACGTGGACTCCGTGGCCCTGGGCGAAACCAAATCCGTCACCCTGGTGCGCTTCGACGGCACCGGCGGTGGCGCTATCCTCCCGGTCGCCCCCGGCTCACCGACCACCGTCGCCGGTCTCTACGGCAGCCTGACGATCAACGCCGACGGCACTTACCGCTACGTGGTCGACAACAGCAACCCCGTGGTCCAAGCGCTGGCTCCCAGCGATCCTCCACTTACCGAACAGTTCACCTACCAGCTCACCGACAAGGGCGGCCTGAGCGCCATCACTACGCTGACCCTGAGCATCCAGGGCGCCAACGACGCCCCGGTGGCGGTGGACGATCACGGCAACGCCACGGCCGGCGCCAGCGACGGCAGCCCGGCAGCGGTGAATGCCAGCGGCAATGTGATCACCGGTAACGCCGGGGTGGGCACCGACACCGATGTCGACACTGTCGACCGGCCCAACGCCGACAAGCTCAAGGTCGACGGCGTGCGCTCCGGGCTGGAAACCGCCGGTGGCACCCTGACCGGCGTCGTCAACGGCATCACCACCAACATCACCGGCACGGTCGCCCGGCTGTCCAACGGCAGCATCATCAGCGGCAACTTCGGCCAGCTCAGCCTGAACGACGACGGCACCTACACCTTCGTGGTCAACAGCGCCGACCCGGCCATCCGCGCACTCACCGCGAACCAGAGCCTGGACGTGATCTTCACCTACCGCATCCATGACACGGGCGGGCTGACCGACCAGGCGCAGCTGGTAATTACCGTGCTCGGGGTCAACGACCCGCCCATCGTGCAGCCCGTCGTCATCCACGCCACCGAAGCCGGCGGCCTGCTCAATAACGTCGCAGGGCTCGACCCGACCGGCAGTATCCGAGGCTCCTATACCGACCCCGATGGCGATGTCCTCACCATCACCGCCGTGGTCAACCCCAACGGCGTCAGTGGCAACGTGGGCACGGACCTGGCCGGAAACTACGGCGTGCTATTGCTCAACGCCGACGGCAGCTACCGCTTCGTAGTCAACAACCTGGATCCGGCGGTGCAGTCGCTGCGCACCTACAACGATACGCTCAGCGAAGTCTTCACATACAGCGTCAGCGATGGGAACGGCAAGACCGTCACCCGCACCTTCACCGTCATCATCCACGGGCAGAACGATACTCCCATCGCTGCCGACGACACGGGGGCCGCCATCGAGGCCGGCGGCACGCTGAACACCACGCCCGGCGCGCCCGCCACCGGCAACGTGCTGCCCAACGATCTGGATGTGGACGGCGCGGCTTACGGAGAAGCCCATGTGGTCGACGCTGTGCGCACTGGCACCAAAGGCGCCGGCGGCACGCTGATCGACCTGACCGCCAGCGGCGGCGTGATCGCAGGGACCTACGGCACCCTGACCCTCAACGCCAACGGCACCTATACCTACACCGTCAACGACAGCCTGGTCGCCGTGCAGGCGCTGAAGAACGGCGACTCGCTGACCGAAGCCTTCACCTACCGCATGCACGACACCGCTGGCGCCACTTCCATTGCCCAGCTGACCATCACCATCGAAGGCCGCTACGACGCCCCGGTGGCCAACGACGACATCAACTACGCGGTGGCCAACCTCGACGGCAGCGGCGGGCGCAACCCCACCGGCAACGTGATCACCGGCCTGACCGGGATCTTCGCCGGCATCGGTGCCGACACCGATGTCGATGCCGGCGATCACATGCGTGTCACCACCATCGCGGTGGGCCCGGAGGGTGCGCAGGTGAACACCGTGGTGGTGACACCCGGCAGCCCGCAGACCATCGTCGGCGCGTTCGGCACCCTGGTGATCAATGCCGACGGCAGCTACCAGTACTTCGTCGACAACTCCAACGCGGACATCATCGCCCTCGGCCCGCTGGCGTTCGCCCTGGAATCCTTCACCTACCAGGTCACCGACGATGGCGGCCTCAACGACCAGGCCACGCTGATCATCCTGATCCGTGGCCAGAACCAGCCACCGGACACCGCGCCGGACTTCGGCACGGCGGTCGAAGACGGCGGCCTGCACAACAACGTGCCGGGCAGCAATCCATCGGGCAACGTGCTGGCCAACGACACCGATCCGGACACCATCACCACCATCCCGCAGGATGTGATGCACGTCGTCTCGTACTGGGCCGGCGACGGCCCCGTTCCGCCCGATGCCACCGTTCCCGGCCAGAGTCTGCGCGGCCTGTACGGCACCCTGACGATCAATTACGACGGCAGCTGGAGCTACGAGCTGGACAACTCCCTGCCGGAAGTCGAAGCCCTGCGCGCCAGCGGCCAGACCCTGCAGGACAAGTTCACCTACCTGAGCGCGGACATCTGGGGCGGCGCCACGCCAGGAGTGCTGACCATCACCATCGACGGGCGCAACGACACGCCGATTGCCAGCGACGACAACGCACTGGCCGTGGAAGCGGGCGGGATCAACAACGGCACGCCTGGTTTCGACCCGCGCGGCAACGTGCTGGACAACGACACCGATGTCGATGGCGTGCAGTACGGCGAAACCAAGTCGGTGGTGAACTTCACCAACCAGAATGGCGCCACGACCAATGCCGGCAACGTGCTGCAAGGTCTCTACGGCAAGCTGACGATCAACGCCGACGGCAGCTACGAGTACCGCGTCGACAACGATAATCCGACCGTACAGGCCATGCGCAGCGCCAACGAGAAGCTGCAGGAAGTCTTCATCTACCGCATGCGCGACACCGCCGGCGCGACTTCCGACGCACGCCTGACGGTGGTCATCCAGGGCGCCAACGACAACCCGGTGGCACGCGACGACAGCAACAGCGCCACCGACCAGACGCCGGCCCCGCAGGCCACCGGCAACGTGCTGCCCAACGACAGCGACGTGGATGGCGGCGATTCGCTGACTGTCACCGGCATCCGCACCGGCCAGGAAACCGGCAGCGGCACTGCGGGTGTGATCGGCCAGCCGATTGCCGGGCGCTACGGCACGCTCGTCCTCAATGCCGACGGCAGCTACACCTACACCATCGACCTGAGCAACCGCGAAGTGCTGGCGGCGGCCGGGCTCGGGCAGGTGCTCAAGGACTACTTCACCTACACCATCAGCGACCTGGCCGGCGCCACCGACGATGCCGTGCTGACCATTACCCTGGACATCGCCACGCCGTACATCCCGCCGGGCCCGCATTTCGATCGCTTCGGCGACGACGGCTATCCGCGTGATCGACTTCCCGATGTGGACCCGGCGATCTTCGTGCAACCAGTGGTCGAGCGTATCGACGATCGCCTGTCGCTTTCCGCCTGGGGTGCCGACGGCAGCAACATCGACATCTTCGCCACGCCGGAAATCGAAAGCCCCTCACTGGGCGCGCAGCTTGGCGTGGTGAAGGGTCAGTTTGTAGCCCGCGCCGTGGCCGAAAGCCGCCGCGCAGCGGCCCTGGACAAGAACTGGGTGGACGGCCGCCACGGCGTCATCAGCCTCAGCGCCGACGGACTGCTGCCCGACCCGTCGCTGTGGGCTCCCTTCCCCGCCGACATGGTCGGCAAGCCCGACAAAGCGCAGAACACCCAGGGCTTCCGCGCCCAGCTGCGCGAGGCCGCCCAGCGCAGGAGCGGCCAATGAGGAACTCGCGACTCTTTAGGATCGATCAAGGACAGACCATGCCCGCCTACGCACTGAAATGCCTGAGCGCCACCATCACCGTCAGCATCCTGCTCAGCGCATGCTCGGCGTTCGAGCCCAAGCCCTACACCGAGGAGGAAATGCGCCAGCGGGTGATCGACGACCAGGCGCGGATGTACAAGGAGCAGGAGCCGGTCAGCGGGCCGATCACCTTCTACGAAGCCTCGGCGCGCGCCCTGAAATACAACCTCGACTACCGCCTGAAACTGCTGGAAAGCGCGCTAGCCTCCGACCTGCGCGATGTCACCAGTCACGAGATGCTGCCGCGGGTGGTCGCCTCCGCCGGCTACGCCGGGCGCAACAACGATTCGGGCGGCACCTCCATCGGCATTGAGGACCGCCAGGTCAGCCTGCGTCCGTCCACCTCGGAAGAGCGTTACCGCCAGCTCTACAGCCTGGGCCTGTCCTGGAGCCTGCTGGACTTCGGCGTCGCCTACTACCGCACCCAGCAGAAGAACGACCAGATGCTGATGGCCGAAGAGCGCCGCGAGAAGGTCGCGCAGAACGTCCTGCAGGACGTGCGCAACGCCTACTGGCGCGCGCTGGGCGCCCAGCGTCTGCTGCCGGAAGTGGACGGCCTGCTGATGCGCACCCACCGCGCGCTGACTTCCGCCCGCGAGGCCGAGGGCAAGGGCCTGCTGCCGCGCCAGGACATCCTCGCCTACCAGCGCGCCCTGCTCGACTCGGTGTACATGCTCACCGTACGCCGCCAGGACCTGGAATTCGCCCGCGCCGAACTGGCCGCACTGATGTCGCTGCCGCCGAACACGAAAATGGTCCTGGCCGACATCGGCGAGCAGCCGCTGCCGCTGGTAACCAACAACGTCGAACAGCTCGAACGCCTATCCCTGGAGCGCCGCCCGGAAATCATGGAGGAGTGGTACAGAAAGCGGGTCGACATGAACGACCTGAAGATCGCCAAGGCCCAGCTGTGGCCCAACGTCAGCTTCAACTACGGCTACGAGTACGACTCCAACAAGTACCTGTACAACAACGACTGGAACCAGACCGGCATCAACGTCTCGATGAACCTGCTGCGCCTGGCACAGTATCCGGACATCAAGGCCGCCGAGGCCAGCCAGGAAAAGACTGACGACATGCGCCGCACCGCGCTGTCCATGGCCATCCTCACCCAGGTTCGCGTCGGCCTGCTGCGCTATCAGCTGGCCAGGCAGGAAGTGGAGTTCGCCGACGAGAGCCTGCGCGTCGACCAGAGCCTGCTCAGCTATGCCCAGTCCGCCCGTGGCGCCGCCCTGGGCAGCGAGTTGGAGCTGATCCGCGCCGAAGGCCGCTTCCTGCTCTCGCGCTACCAGCGCGAAGCCGCCTACTCCGACGCCCAGGCCGCATGGGGCCGGCTATACAACTCGGTGGGCTTCGAGGTGATGCCCAAGGAAATCGAGAACCACGACGTGAAGACCCTGGCGCGGGAAATCCAGCGCACGCTGGAACAACAGACCAGTACCAACCTGCTCGCCAGCAGCACCTCCAGTGGCACAGAAGGAACCGCCAATGCCGCGCAGTAAGCCGTACCTGCTCCTCCCGCTCTGCCTGATGTTGCTCCAGCCGGCGCTGGCCGATGACGCCCCCGACGGCCTGCCGCCGCTGCCGGACAACCAAGACCCCGGCGCCATCCGCGTGCTGCTGGTGTCCAACCTGGAAACCACCCTTTCCGCGCAAATGAACGGCACCCTCGGCGCGCTCAAGGCGAGCCTGGGCGACAAGGTCGCCAAGGACGCCGAGCTGGCCCAGCTCAACTGCGTGGAGGTCAACGCCCGCGCCAAGGTCGCCGCCGCCGAACTGACCATGGCCCGCTCCAACCTCGCCGCCAAGCAGAACCTGCGCAAGCTCGATGCCGTGGGCGACCTCGAAGTCGCCATGGCCAACACTGAAGTGCAGAAGGCCGACGGCGCCCTCACCCTGGCCCGCGCCCAGGCCGGCTACTGCCTGGTCGATGCGCCCTTCTCCGGGCGTATCGCCAAGGTCTACGTCAAGCCGTACCAGACGGTGACCGCCGGCACGCCGCTGTTCGACCTGGTCAGCGACGGCGCGCTGAAGGTCCGCCTCAACGTGCCCTCGTCCATGCTGCCCAGCCTGCGCCCGGACATGCCGCTGGAAGTGGACATCCACGAAACCGGCAAGCACTACCCGGCCAAGGTCAGCGTGATCAACGCGCGGGTCGACGCCGTGGCGCAAACCGTCGAGCTGGAAGCGAAGCTGGACGCCAGCTACCCCGAACTGATCGCCGGCATGAGCGGGGTCGCGCGCTTCCCCGAAAGCCATGAGTGAGCTGCTGCCGCCACCCCAGCTGCTGCTGAGCCTGGCCAATGTGCGGGACAAGGCGCTGACGGCCGACTCCCTCGGAGGCCTCGCTTTCAGCATCGCCAATGACCTGTTCCCGCTGCTGCGTTTCCACCAGGCGCTGGTGTTCGCCTGCCATGAATCGCGCAACGAGCTGCTGGCGGTGTCCGGCCTGGCCAAGCCCACGGAAGACTCGCCCTATCTGGTCTGGCTGGAACGCGCCAGCCGCTGGGTCGCCGGACAACTACCCGACGCCACACCCACCTGGCTCGCCCGCGACGCCATCGAGCCGCCCGCCGACATCGCCGAGGGCTGGAGCGAATGGTGGCCAGCCGGACTCTGGTGCGTGCCGCTGCACGACCGCGCCGGCAAGCGCCTGGGGCTGGTGCTGTTCCTGCTCGACGAGCCGCCGGCGCGCAACCTGCAACCGCTTCTGCAGGGCATCTGGCAGACCTGGGCGCACGCCTGGGCGTCGTTCGGGCCCCGCACCCGCCTGCGCTACTGGCGACCGAGCACGCGCCAGGTAATGGTCGGCGTCATTGCATTGGCCGCGCTGCTGCTGATTCCGGTGCGACAGACCGCCCTGGCGCCGGCGGAAATAGTCTCGCGCAACGCTCAGGTGATCAGCTCGCCCATCGACGGCGTGATCGTCAAGATGCTGGTGCGCCCGAACCAGAGCGTCGAGGTCGGCACGCCTCTTTTCGAGCTGGACGAAACCACCCTGCGCAGTCGCGCCGACGTGCTGGCCAAGGAAGTTGCCGTGGCCGACGCCGAACTCATGGCCGCCAGCCAGCGCGCCTTCGACAACCCGCAGAGCAAGAGCGAACTGTCGGTGCTCGACGGCCGCTCGCGACAGCGCCGCGCCGAACTGGCCGCCGTGCAGGCGCAACTGGCGCGCACCCGCGTACTCGCGCCGCGCGCCGGCGTGGCCGTGTACAGCGACCCCAACGACTGGCTGGGCAAGCCGGTGGTGACCGGCGAGCGCATCCTGCAGATCGCCGACCCGAAGGCACCGGGTATGCGCATCCAGCTGCCGGTGGCCGATGCCATCGCGCTGGAGCCGGGGGCACCCGTGGCGCTGTTCCTCACCGCCTACCCGCTCGACCAGCTGCACGGGGAAATCCTCGACACCAGCTACCAGGCCAAGCCCAGCGATGAAGGCGTGGCCTCCTACCGCCTGCTGGCCAGCGTGCAGGACGCCCCGCCCCATGCCCGCCTCGGCCTGCACGGCACGGCCAAGCTGTATGGCGAGCGAGTGATGCTCGGCTACTACCTGCTGCGCCGCCCGCTGGCATCCCTGCGCGCCTGGACCGGTTGGTAGTAGCGATGGACATCGCCGCCGAAGACCTGCCCACCCCGCCGCTACGCGACGATCTGCGCCTGGACGAAGCCGCGCCCGGCCCGGATGGCGAGCCGGTGTGGGTGATCCAGGACAGCGTGCTCAACCGCTTCTACCGCATCGGCTGGCTGGAGTTCGAATGTCTGCTGCGCTGGGAGCAGACGCCCCGGCAGATCAGCGAGCAGATCGCCGAGCAGACCGCGCTCAAGCCCGACGCCGAGCAGGTGCTGGGCTTCCGCCAGTTCCTCGAACGCCACCAGTTGCTCCGTCCCGGCCCCGAAGCTCTGGCGCGGCTGGCCGCGCGCAGCGAAGGCAAGCAGTGGACGACCTGGAACTGGTGGCTGCACCACTACCTGTTCTTCCGTATCCCGCTGCTGCGCCCGCAGCGCTTCCTGCGCGCCGTCGCCGGCAGCCTCGACTGGCTGTTCAACCGCTACGTGGCGATGCTGGTGCTGCTGCTCAGCCTCGCCGGCATCGTGCTGGTGGCGCACCAGTGGGACACCTTCACCCACGACGTCGTGGAGTCCTTCTCCTTCGAGGGCCTGCTCAGCTTCGCCGCCGCACTGGTGGTGGCCAAGACGCTGCATGAGCTGGGTCACGCACTGGTGGCGACGCGGCTGGGGCTGAAGGTTGCGCACATGGGCATCGCCTTCGTGGTGATGTGGCCCATGCTCTACACCGATACCGGCGAGAGCTGGAAGCTGCGCAGCAACCGCCAGCGCCTGGCGATTGCCAGCGCCGGGATCATCACCGAGCTGGGCCTGGCCGGGCTATCGACGCTGGGCTGGGCGCTGGCCGACCCAGGCCCGCTGCGCAACGCCCTGCTGTACCTGGCGACCACCAGTTGGGCGCTGTCGCTGGCGCTGAACGCCAGCCCCTTCATGCGCTTCGACGGCTATTTCATCTTCTCCGACCTGCTGGACTTCCCCAACCTGCACGAACGCGCCGGCGCACTGGCGCGCACCACGCTAAGACGCAACCTGCTGGGGCTGGACGAACCCTGGCCGGAGCACTTCCCCGCCGGCAAGCGCCGCCTGCTGGTGGCCTTCGCCTTCGGTACCTGGGTCTACCGCCTGCTGCTGTTCCTCGGCATCGCCGTGGCGGTCTACTACTTCTTCTTCAAACTGCTGGGGATCTTCCTGTTCGCCGTGGAAATCAGCTGGTTCATCGTTCAGCCCGTGTGGCGCGAACTCAAGGTCTGGTGGCAGCGCCGTGCGGAAGTGAAGCCGCGGCGCAAGCTGGTGTGCATCGCGCTGCTCGGCGCCATCGTGCTGCTGCTCGCCATTCCCTGGCGCACCCAGGTGCATGCGATTGGCGTGGCGCGTGCAGCGCAGCAGTTGCACGTCTACGCGCCCTTCCCCGCGCTGCTGCGCGACCTGCGCCCCGGCGGCGAGGTGAGCAAGGGAGAAACCCTGGCGGTGATGGAAGAGCCCGATATCGCCGCCAAGGTGGCCGGCAGCGAGGCCAGCATTCGTGGTTATCAAGGGCGCCTGGCCGGCATGCTGGCCGATCCTTCGGGTCTCTCCGAGGAAGCCGTTACCCGCCAGCGCCTGGGCGTGGAGTACCAGCAGGCCCGCGCCGCGCGCAACGAGATGGCCCGCCTCAACCTGCAGGCTCCCTTCAGCGGACGCTGGATGGACGTCAACCCCGACTGGAAGCCCGGCCAGTGGATCAACACCCGCGAACCCATCGGCGTGCTGGTGGACCCGCAGCACTGGCTGGTGGACGCCTACGTCAAACAGGACGAAGTGCAGCGTCTCACCGACGGCGGCCATGTGCACTTCTATCCCGAAGGCGTGCCGAACCCCATCGACGGCCAGGTGGTGCTGATCGGCACCACGCGCATCAGCCAGCTGGAACAGCCGATGCTCGCCTCGCGCTACGGCGGCCCGCTGAACGTCAATCCCCAGGGCGAGGCACTGGTGCCCAACCCGGCGCTGTTCCATGTGCTGGTGAAACTCGACGGCGCACCACCGGGCCTGCACGAAACCCGCGGCCACCTGCAGATCGAAGGCGCCCGGCGCAGCTGGCTGGGCGAAGGGTTTACGAGATTGCTGGCGGTGGCTTTGCGGGAGAGTGGGTTTTAGCTCCCAGCAGATACTCCTGCGCTCGGATCGGCCCTCACCCTAACCCTGGCTGCGCGCCCCGCTCCAGAGGGAGAGGGGACTGTGCGGTGCCGGTTGAAGCCCCAGCGTCAGCCGGCACGATCTACTCCCTCCGGGACCGTTCGGGGCAGGATGAAACCATGGTTCCCACCGGCACGATCCGCCCCTTCTCCCTGAGGGAGAGGGCTGGGGTGAGGGGGAAGCACAAACACGGAGCTAACGGGGAAGGACAATTGCTCCTGCAGGGGCCGTTCAGCGTTGGGCGGTTCGCGAGCAAGGACCAGGCGTCCCCCTCGGTCCTACGAAGAGCCCACCGATCCAGCTTTGGCTTTGACTCTTAAGTCTTCCAGGGAAATGACCGCACACTCCGACTGCCCCGTTCAGGAGGCCTCGTTGAAGCGGAGTTTCAGGGGTTGAGCGACATGGATGTCGCGAGAGCGTTGTCGGGCGAGGGATGGCCCGTCAACGCGGGCCCCTTAAACTGCGCTTCAACGAGGGTATTTTTCGCCCCAAGCGAAAAACCGGATGATTGGGGCAAGACCTTTGCCTTCTTTGGGTCGTTTGCCAAAGAAGGTCGCCCGAGGGGGCGAAACCAGAAGTCCGCGCGTACGCCGAAGCGGCGCTGGAACACCCAGCCCGAGGCAGCATAATTGCAGCTCAGGAGGTCAGGAGGTCAGGAGGTCAGGAGGTCAGGAGGTCAGGAGGTCAGGAGGTCAGGAGGTCAGGAGGTCAGGAACACTGCCAGCAGACCGCGGGCATAACCCTCTCCAGCAGGTTCAGCGACGCTCTACGCCACCTCACTCTCCACCCCCGCATCGAGATCCACCAGCAACTCGATCATCGCCCGCGCCGCCGCCGAAAGGCGGTCGCCGCTGCGGGTGACGATGCCGCAGCGCGCCTGGAGAATATCGACATTCTGCGGCAGGTTGCGAAAGTGCAGTCGCACCAGTTCCCCGCGTGCCATCGGTTCGCTCAGCGCCTCCTCCACGGCGATGCCGATGGCATCGGTCTGGCCGACGATGCGCACCAGCGAGGCCATGTCCTCGCACTGCACATTGGTGGTGATGTCGATCTTGCCGCTGAGGTTGGCAAGCATCTTCCTCGCGCTGGGCGGAATCAGCGTAGCCGCCAGCGGATAGGCGAACATGTCGTTGGTGGAGAGGCTTTCCTTGGCCAGCAGCGGGTGCCCCTCGCGGCAGAAGAACAGCCCGCTGCGCGGCTTCAGCGCGCGGGTCTGGAAGTTCGGGTCGGCTTCGAAATGGCGGATGTCGGCGACGAAGAATTCGATCTCCTCGCGGCTCAGGCTGCGCGCCAGGCGCTCCCAGTTGTCCACGCCGAACTGGATGTGGATGCGCGGGTAGCGCTGGACGAAGCGTGACACCGCATCGGACACCAGCTTCTGCGCCGGCGCCGGCCCGCTGCCGAATCGCAGCTCGCCAGAGTCCAGCTTGTTCAGACGGGCCACCGCGTGGCTCAGGTTATTGGCGCCCTGCACCAGGCTCAGCGCATGCTGCAGCACCACCTGGCCCTCGGGGGTCGGGCGCAGGTCCTTGCTGCCGCGATCCACCAGACGGCAGCCCAGCTCCTGCTCCAGGCCCTGGATGCTGCGGCTGAACGCTGGCTGGGTGATGCCCATGGCATCGGCGGCGCGAACGAAGCTGCGGTGTTCGTTGAGGGCGATGAAGTAGCGGAGTTGGCGCAAATCCATGATGCATTTCCGGCATAGAAAATAGTGGGCAAAGGCATTTGCCGCTGGGTATGCGCTGGTTTTAAATGCAAGCTCTTATTCCGTCAACGAAGAATAAAGCAAGCATCTATTCTTTTATGAACTAAGAATATAGCTCAGACCAGGAGTCGCCCGATGCCAGCCTTGCACCTCCTTTCCTCGCGAATGTGCCTGTCCCGCTGTCGCTGACAGCAAAAGCCGCACCCACCCACTACGAAAAACGTCGTTCGCCACTTTTGCGTGGCGCGGCCCCCTTTTGCCCGCGAACAGCGTGCAGAGACAAGGACACAGCATGACTTCGAGACATTCGCCCTTCCCCTTCAAGCCGCGCCGTCTGCGTGCTCCGGACTATGCCGTAGTCCTGCTGCTGGCCCTGGGCGGCGCCTTGCCCGTGCTTGCCGAGGAAACCGAGGACGCCGCCACCGGCAGCGAAACCAGCAAGCCCGTCAGCGCCGCGCCAGCCAAGGCCGACGCCACCCTGGGCAAGGTCACCGTCACCGCCCGCCGTCGCGAGGAGGACTCGCAGAAGGTGCCCACGCCGATCACCGTGGTCGGCGGCGAGACCCTGGAGACCCAGCGCGTCTACAAGGTGCAGGACCTGCAGCAGATCCTGCCCAGCGTGAACGTGGCCTTCATTCACGCGCGGCAATCGAGCATTGCCGTGCGCGGCATCGGCAACAACCCGGCCAGCGACGGGCTGGAAGGCAGCGCCGGGGTCTACCTGGACAACGTCTACCTCGGCCGCCCCGGCATGGCGGTGTTCGACCTGCTGGACATCGAGCAGCTTGAGCTGCTGCGCGGCCCACAGGGCACGCTGTTCGGCAAGAACACCACGGCCGGCGTGCTGAACATCAGCACCCGCGCGCCGACCTTCACCCCCGAGCGCAGCGTCGAGGTCTCCGGTGGCCAGGACGGCTACTTCCAGGGCAAGGGCAGCGTCTCCGGCGCCCTGACCGACACCCTGGCCGGGCGCGTCTCGGCCTACCGCACCCGCGATGACGGCTACATCAAGAACATCCACGACGACAACACCCTCAATGGCGGCGAGCGCCAGGGCATCCGCGGGCAGCTGCTGTTCAAGCCCAACGAAGATTTCGACCTGCGCTGGATCAACGACTACAACGAGGAGGACTCCAGCAACGGCAGCATGGTGGTGTACGGCGCCGCCGACCGCTTCTGGCAGCGCGCCGCCTCGGTGGGTGCCTCGCCGGTGCGCGATCCAGACCGGCACAAGGTCAACATCAACGCTCGCCAGCATGTCAGCGTGCACCAGGGCGGCAGCTCGGTGGAGGCCAACTGGAACCTCAATGGCGGCTACAAGCTGACCTCCATCAGCGCCTACCGCTACTGGCACTTCACCCCGGCCAACGACGAGCAGCTCGACGTCTCGGCGATCAACAACACCGGCGTGGAAGTCCACGACCGCCAGTTCTCCCAGGAAATCCGCCTGGCCTCGCCCACCGGCGGCTTCTTCGACTACGTGCTGGGCGCCTATGCGTTCAATCAGAACCTGGGCAACAAGACCTTCACCAGCTACGGCCCGCTGGCCGACCGCTACCTGCTGGGCACCGACCTGAATGCGCTGAACAACACCTACTCGAAAGCCAACGGCAAGATCGAGACCGACAGCTTCGCGCTGTTCGCCCAGGGCACCTGGCACCTCACCGACAAGCTGGACTTCACCGCCGGCTTGCGCGGTACCTACGAGGAGAAGGATGCCAAGGTCGAGCGCTTCTCGCCGCTGGGCGGCGCGCCCGTGACCGGTGTCGGCGCGGTGGTGCGGCGCAACCAGCTGGGTGCCTACGACTCGGGCGACCTGAGCCTCTACAGCTTCGCCCCCTCGGCGTTGCTGAGCCTGAGCTACCAGTTCACCGATGACCTGCTGGGCTATGCCTCGCTGTCCCACGGCGAGAAATCCGGCGGCGTCAACCTGGCCGTGGCCAGTGCGCCGACGGCGGGCGCGGACTCCCTGCTGGTCGGCCCGGAGCGCGCCAACGACGCCGAACTGGGGATCAAGACCACCCTGTTCGACAACCGCCTGCAGCTCAACACCAACATTTTCTGGACCGGCATCCACGGCTACCAGGCGACCACCCTGTACCAGCCGCCGGGCTCGACCCAGCTGGTCTCGGTGCTTTCCAACGCCGGCAGCGTGCGCTCGCGCGGCCTGGAGTTCGAGGCCACCGCCCTGCCGATCCGTGGCCTCACGCTGAACTTCAACGGTTCCTACAACGACGTCACCTACCTGTCGTTCAAGGACGCCCCGTGCCCGGCGGAAGTCTCCACTCAACCCAATGCCCCGGCCAGCTGCGACCTAACCGGCCAGCGCGTGGTCGGCGCGTCGAAGTGGATCGCCAACCTCAACGGCGAATACGCCTGGAACCTCGACGACGGCATCCGCCCCTACGTGACCGGCAGCTATGCCTACCGCTCCGAGGCCGAAGGCACGCTGGACAACTCCGACCTGTCGAAGATCGACGGCTACGGCCTCGCGAACTTTTCCGTCGGCCTGCGCAAGGACATCGGCGACGGCCAGCTGGACGCTTCCGTCTGGCTGAAGAACGCCTTCGACAAGGACTACTACCTGGCCGCCTTCGCCAGCATCAACGGCTCCTACACCGCCTCGGTGGGGCAGCCGCGCACGCTGGGCGCCTCGGTTCGCTACGACTTCTGATCCCCATCCGCCGCGCCAGAGTGCGCGGCGCCATTGCACAGCAAGAGGACGATGAGATGAGCAACGCAGCACAGGCTATCAAGCAAGACCTCGTCAATCTGGACATCCACCCGGTCGCTGGGCGCATCGGCGCGGAGATTCGCGGCGTGACGCTCTCCGGCGAGCTGGACGCCGCCACCGTCGACGCCATCCAGGCGGCGCTGGTGAAGCACAAGGTGATCTTCTTCCGCGGCCAGACACAGTTGGACGACCAGGGCCAGGAGGCCTTCGCTCACCTGCTCGGCAAGCCGGTGGCGCACCCCACCGTGCCGGTGCAGGACGGCACCCACTACCTGCTGGAGCTGGACGGCGCCCAGGGCCGCCGCGCCAATTCCTGGCACACCGACGTGACCTTCGTCGAGGCTTACCCCAAGGCTTCGATCCTGCGCAACGTGGTCGCTCCCGAGGCCGGCGGCGACACCGTATGGGCCAACACCGCCACGGCTTACGACGACCTGTCGCCGGAACTCAAGGCGCTGGCCGACTCGCTGTGGGCGGTGCACAGCAACGAGTACGACTACGCCAGCGTGCGCCCGAACGTCGACCCGGCGCGCCTGGAGGAGTACCGCAAGATCTTCACCTCCACCGTCTACGAAACCGAACACCCGGTGGTGCGCGTGCACCCGGTCAGTGGCGAGCGGACCCTGCTGCTGGGGCATTTCGTCAAGCGCCTGAAAGGCCTGTCGCAGCATGACTCGGCGCACCTGTTCGCGGTGCTGCAGGGCCACGTCACCCGCCTGGAGAACACCGTGCGCTGGCGCTGGCAGCCGGGCGACGTGGCCATCTGGGACAACCGCGCGACCCAGCACTACGCCGTGGACGACTACGGCACCCAGCCGCGCATCGTGCGCCGCGTGACCCTCGAAGGCGACGTGCCGGTGGGCATCGACGGGCAGCGCAGCCGGACGATCAAGAAGGTTTGAAGGTCTTCTGCCGACGAACCCTCTCCCCAGCCCTCTCCCTGAAGGGAGAGGGAGTATCCGATTGACGCGTATCTCCCGTGCAGTCCTGCTACTTCGGCGCAGGACTGGCTCGTGGTTTCGCCTGGCACCGATCCAGTTCCCTCTCCCTTCAGGGAGAGGGTTAGGGAGAGGGCCGCCCATGCCTGAACGGAGCACTGCAAGATGACCCAATCCGCCCTCCAGCAATCCACCCCCGAACCCTTCGCCATCGTCCCCCTCGACGCCCCGCTGGGCGCCGAAGTCCGCGGCCTGGACGCCCGCGAGCCGTTGACGCCGGAACAGATCCTGGCGATCAAGCAGGCCCACCGCGAGCACCACATCCTGATCTTCAAGGACCAGCAGCTCGACGATCAGCAGTACCTGCGCTTCGCCACCCTGTTCGGCGCAGTGTTCCAGCCGCCGGCGGACATCCCGGTGCTGTCCTCGGGCGCCGACGGCAAAGCCCCGGACATCGTCAAGGTAGCCAACACCGAGGACGGCGAACTGGGCAACTTCGCCCTGCCGGCCCATGTTGACCACCAGTGGACCCCGGTACCCTCTTCCGGCTCCTTCCTCTATGCGCTGGAGGTCCCCAAGACCGGCGGCGAAACCCAGTTCACCAACCTCGCCCGCGCCTACGAGACACTGGATGAGGCGACCCGCGCCGAGATCGATCCGCTGCGCCTGATCAATTACAACCCGTTCATTCGCCTGAAGAGCGGCGGCTACAACGGCACCTTCGTGCGCTACCGCACTCCGGACATCGAGCCCATCCAGGGCACCGAGCACCCGCTGGTGCGCACCCACCCGGAGAACGGCAAGCGCGTGCTGTTCCTCTCGGTGCACACCGAGGTGGAAATCCCCGGCGCCGATCCGCAACAGGGCGCCGCGCTGGTGGAGAAATTGCGTGAACACCTGCAGCAGCCCGAGCTGATCTACAGCCACAAATGGTCGGTCGGCGACATCGTCTGGTGGGACAACCAGGCCGTGCTGCATGGCCGCAATGCCTTCCCGGCGAGCGAGAAGCGCCGCCTGAAGCGCATCAGCCTGTCGGGTAGCCGGCCATTCTGATGCACCCGTAGGGCGCATAACCTGGCACAGCTTATCCGCCGGCCCACGCACGGCGGATAACGCTGACGCGTTATTCGTCCTACGGAACTGGAGCAGCAGGTAATCCGTTCGCGAGCAAGCTCGCTCCTACAAAAAGCTTCCCCGCGCTTTCTATGCTTATGCGAAATCGTTTCTTGTCCTGAATCAATTATTCCCTTTATAGTTTCGCCAACTCGTCATAACAAGTTATGAACTATGGCCGAACTACTCCCCCTCTCCCCCGTTCCTCTCTACAGCCAGCTCAAGGAAGTCCTGCGCACGCGCATCCTCGACGGTACCTATCCGCCGCTCAGCCGCATGCCCTCCGAGGCTGAGCTGGGCAAGGCCTTCGAGGTCAGCCGGATCACCGTGCGCCAGGCGCTGGGCGACCTGCAGAAGGAAGGGCTGATCTTCAAGATCCACGGCAAGGGCACCTTCGTCGCCAAGCCCAAGGCGTTCCAGAACGTCAGCACCCTGCAGGGCCTGGGTGAATCCATGAGCCAGCGTGGCTACGAAGTGATCAACCGTCTGCGCAGCTTCAAGACCGTGCAGGCCGACGCCCAGGTCGCCGCCCGCCTGCAGGTGGCCGAGGGCGAGAACGTGGTGCAGATCAAGCGTGCCCGCCTGGTCAACCGCGAGCTGGTGTCGCTGGAGATCACCTGGCTGCCCGAGCACGTCGGCAAGCGTCTGGAGAAAGCCGACCTGGTCAGCCGCGACATCTTCCTGATCCTCGAGAACGACTGTGCCCTGCCCCTGGGCCACGCGGACCTGGCTATCGATGCCATCCTCGCCGACGCCGAGCTGGCCAGCGCGCTGGAGGTGGAAGAAGGCTCGCCGGTGATGCGCATCGAGCGCCTGACCCACACCGCCGACGGCGCCCCGCTGGACTACGAACACCTCTACTACCGTGGCGATGCCTTCCAGTACCGCCTGCGCATCGACCGCCACAAGGGACAGCACCAATGAGCCAGTTCGACCTCTCCCAGGTTCCCGAGGACAAGGAACTCGCCTACGACATCGTGGTGATCGGCGGTGGCACCGCCGGCCCGATGGCCGCGATCAAGGCCAAGGAAGCCAACCGCGAGCTGCGCGTGCTGCTGGTGGACAAGGCCAACGTCAAGCGCAGCGGCGCCATCAGCATGGGCATGGACGGACTGAACAACGCGATCATTCCCGGCCACGCGACGCCCGAGCAGTACACCAAGGAAATCACCGTCGCCAACGACGGGATCGTCAACCAGACCGCCGTATACGCCTACGCCACCCACAGCTTCGAGACCCTGCAGCAGCTGGACCGCTGGGGCGTGAAGTTCGAGAAGGACGAGGTCGGCGACTACGCCGTGAAGAAGGTCCACCACATGGGCGCGTACGTGTTGCCCATGCCCGAGGGCCACGACATCAAGAAGGTGCTGTACCGCCAGCTCAAGCGTGCGCGCATCGAGATCACCAACCGCCTGGTGGTCACCCGCCTGCTGACCGATGCCGAGGGCGCGGTCAACGGCCTGCTCGGTTTCGACTGCCGCACCGCGCAGTTCCAGGTGATCCGCGCTAAGGCCGTGGTGCTCGCCTGTGGCGCCGCCGGCCGCCTGGGCCTGCCCTCGTCCGGCTACCTGATGGGTACCTACGAGAACCCCACCAATGCCGGCGACGGCTATGCCATGGCCTACCACGCGGGGGCGGAGCTCTCTAACCTGGAGTGCTTCCAGATCAACCCGCTGATCAAGGACTACAACGGGCCGGCCTGCGCCTACGTCACCGGTCCGCTGGGCGGCTACACCGCCAACAACAAGGGCGAGCGCTTCATCGAGTGCGACTACTGGAGCGGCCAGATGATGTGGGAGTTCCATCAGGAACTCGAAGGCGGCAACGGGCCGGTGTTCCTCAAGCTCGACCATTTGGCCGAGGAAACCATCCAGACCATCGAGGAAATCCTCCACAGCAACGAACGCCCCAGCCGCGGCCAATTCCACACCGGGCGCGGCACCGACTACCGCCAGCAGATGGTGGAGATGCACATCTCCGAGATCGGCTTCTGCTCCGGGCATTCGGCCTCCGGCGTGTGGGTCAACGAGAAGGCCGAGACCAGCGTCCGGGGCCTGTACTCGGCCGGCGACATGGCCGCCGCGCCGCACAACTACATGCTCGGGGCCTTCACCTACGGCTGGTTCGCCGGCACCAACGCCGCGCAGTACGTCGTCGGGCGCGAGTTCAGCGAAGTTGATGCAGTCCAGGTCGAGCGCGAGCGCGAACGCGTCTTTGCCCCGCTCAAGCGCGAGCATGGCCTGCCGCCGGCGCAGGTCGAGTACAAGCTGCGGCGGATGGTCAACGACTACCTGCAGCCGCCCAAGGTGACCAAGAAGATGGAGATCGGCCTGCAGCGCTTCGCCGAGATCGCCCGCGACCTCGACCAGATGAAAGCCAATAATCCCCACGAGCTGATGCGCGCCATGGAAGTCAGCGTGATCCGCGACTGCGCCGAGATGGCCGCCCGCGCCTCGCTGTTCCGCACCGAGAGCCGCTGGGGCCTGTACCACCACCGCGTCGACTACCCGCTGCGCAACGATGCCGAATGGTTCTGCCATGCGCACCTGAAGAAGGGCGACGACGGCGCGATGACCAGCTTCAAGAAGCCCATCGAGCCTTATGTGATCGCCCTGGATGAGGATGAGCAGCAGGCTTACGAGAAGCTGCGGGTGAAGAGCGAGGCGGCATAGTGGGTCGTTCGCCGAGGAGCCCCTCACCCCAGCCCTCTCCCAGAGGGAGAGGGGGTCGTTCGGCGCGAAGGGCGACAATGTCGTCAGCCGGCGAGCGCCGATTTCTTCACCGCTCAGGACAGTCCCCTCTCCCTCTGGGAGAGGGTTAGGGTGAGGAAAGACCCCGAGCACCAGTACCACCCCGGAAACACCGAACAGAATCAGCCGACCGCCAAGACGGCCGGCAAGCAACACCATGAGGACCGCGTGCAATGGCCTACCAACCCCAGGAAATCTTCTTCCGCTCCAGCGCCCCGGTGACCGTGGACGAAGACAAGTGCATCGCCGACAAGGGCTGCACCGTCTGTGTCGAGGTCTGCCCGATGGACCTGCTAGCGATCAACCCCGCCACCCAGAAGGCCTACATGGCCTTCGACGAATGCTGGTACTGCATGCCCTGCGAGAAGGACTGCCCGACCGGCGCCGTGCGGGTCGAGATTCCGTACCTGCTGCGTTGAACCCGTAGCGCCGCTGCTCTTGTAGGAGCGAGCTTGCTCGCGAATCAGGGCCGGCAGAGAGCTGTTCGCGAGCAAGCTCGCTCCTACGAAGCACCCAATAAGAAACGCCATCCGGACCCACCGCCGGACGCCTGATGCACCGCCCCTCGTTTCCCACCGCAAGGCCTGCGGCGGAGACGATTCCAATACTGATGATTCGAGGGGAACACCCATGACCTTGCGCACCACCCTGGCCGGCCTCGCGCTCGCCATTGCCAGTCTTTCCGCCCATTCGGAAACGATCCGCGTCGCCATCGGCACGCAGGACACCACCATCAACTGCGCCGCCGGCGGCCTGCTGATCCGCGAACTCGGCCTGCTCGACAAGTACCTGCCCCACGACGGCCAGTACAAGGACGCGCAGTACGACGTGCAGTGGAAGAACTTCACCAGCGGCGCGCCGCTGACCAACGAGATGCTTGCCGGCAAGCTCGACTTCGGCGCCATGGCCGACTTCCCCGGCTCGCTCAACGGCGTCGCCCACGAGGCCGCCGGCAAGCGCAGCCTGTTCATCAGCGTGCTCTCGGGCAGCATCGAAGGCAGCGGCAACGGCATCGTCGTCCCCGCCGCGTCCAAGGTGCAGTCGCTGGCCGAACTCAAGGGCCAGACCATCTCCGTGCCCTTCGCCTCCACCGCCCACGGCCTGCTGCTGCGCGCCATCGCCGCGCAAGGCTTGGACCCGGAGAAGGACGTCACCATCATCGCGCAGCCGCCGGAAGTCGCCGGCTCCGCGCTGCAGGCCAACAAGATCGCCGCCCACGCCGACTTCGTACCCTTCGCCGAGCTGTTCGAAAGCCGTGGCATCGCCCGCAAGATCTACGACGGTTCCCAGGCCAAGGCGCCGACCTTCCACGGTGCGCTGGTGGAAGCCGACTACGCGCAGAAGTACCCGGAAATCGTCGAGGCCTACCTGCGCGCGACCTTCGAGGCCAACCAAATGCTCGCCAAGGAGCCTGAGAAATACAGCGAGCTGATCGAGAAGGTCGCTGGCATTCCCGCCGAGGTGAACTACCTGTTCCACGGCCCGCTGGGTCTGCAGACCCGCGACCTGACCTGGAAACCGGAATACCGCCAGGCCGTGGCCACCGCCATCGACACCCTGAAGCTGCTGAAGAAGGCCGACCGCGGGCTGAATGTCGAGCAGTTCGTCGACGACCGTTACATTCGCGAGGCCTTCAAGGCCGCCGGCGCCGACTACGACCAAGCGCTGAAGAACTACGCGCAGCAGCCGCTGCTGGGCAATGACGCGCTGACCAACAAGCCGATCACCGATACCCGCAAGGTCGCGCAGATCTGGGTGCGTGGCGAGCCGAAGGTGCGCAGCTACGCGACCGCCAAGGAGGCGCTGGGCCAGCTGGCCGAACTCAAGCAACAGGGCAAGGACATCCGCGCGGTGTACGCCCAGGCCAGCGACAGCGGCATCAAGCTGCTCGCCGGGCAGGCGTGGTTCGTGCGCGGCAAGGATGGCGCGCTGGACGCCTTCCTGCTGCGTGAACAGGCCGCTGCCTTCGCCCGCCAGCATGGCGGAGAAGTCGCCGACTTCGCCGCCGCCAGCCAGCAGGCCGTGGCCAGCCGCTGAATCGAGGACCAGCCCCGGCGCCTGCACGCCGGGGCTGGCGGAGACGACCCGATGAACACCACCACCCTCACTCGCTGGAGCCTGCGCCTGGCCTCGCTGCTGGTCTGCCTCGCGCTCTGGCAGGTGCTCAGCGCCCGCCATGTCAACCTCGGCGTGGTCACCTTCGCCAACGTGCCCGGTCCGCGTGACGTGCTCGACGCCGCCTGGAACCTCGCGCAATCGAGCAAGCTTGGTCGCCACTTGGGCAGCAGCCTGCTGCGGGTGCTCGCCGGCTACCTGCTGGCGGCCTTCGCCGGCATTCTCCTCGGACTGGTCATCGGCCGTGGTCGCTGGGCGCGGGACAGCCTGTTGCCGCCGTTGGAAGTGCTGCGGCCGATCCCGGCGGTGGCGTGGATTCCGCTGGCGATCCTGATGTTCCCCAGTTCCGAGCTGTCGATGATCTTCATCACCTTCACCGGCGCGCTGTTCCCCATCCTGCTCAACACCATCCACGGCGTCGAAGCAGTGGACCCACGCCTGCTCGCCTCCGCCCGCAGCCTCGGCGCGAGCCGCCTGGCACTGCTGCGCGAAGTGGTGCTGCCGGGTGCAGCGCCGAGCATCGTCACCGGCCTCGCCATCGGCATGGGCACCTCGTGGTTCTGCCTGGTGACCGCCGAGATGATCTCCGGGCAATGGGGCATCGGCTACTACACGTGGGAGTCCTACACCTTGCAGAACTACCCCGACATCGTCGTCGGCATGCTGCTGATCGGCATGCTCGGCATGGCCAGCAGCCTGCTGGTACGTCAGCTCGGCACCCTGGTCACGCCCTGGCAGCGCCAAGCCGGAGGCAAGCCATGACCCTGCCCGCCAGCGCGCCCGGGCGGGTGCGCGTCGACGGTCTGTCGATCCACCTGGGCCGCGGCCGCGATGCCTTCGAGGCCGTGCAGTCGCTGAGTTTTTCCATCGAGCCCGGCGAGTTCGTCTGCGTGCTCGGCCCCTCCGGCTGCGGCAAGTCCACTCTGCTCGGCGCCCTGGCCGGGCACCTGACACCCAGCGCCGGCCTGCTGGAAGTGGACGGCCAAGCCGTCGCTGGCCCCTCGCCCGAGCGCGGCATGGTGTTCCAGCACCACACCCTGCTGCCCTGGCGGCGGGTACGCGACAACATCGCCTTCGGCCTGAAGATGCGCGGCGTGCCCCCCGCCGAGCGCCATCGCCAGGCGGACGAAATGCTCCAGCTGGTCGGCCTGAACGGCTTCGCCCATCGCTGGCCGTCGCAGCTCTCCGGCGGCATGCAGCAGCGTGTGGAGATCGCTCGCGTGCTGATCAACCAGCCGCGTCTGCTGCTGATGGACGAACCCTTCGGCGCCCTCGACGCGCAGACGCGGATGATGATGCAGGAGCTGCTGCTGGATATCTGGACGCGCCTGCGCACCAGTGTGCTGTTCATCACCCACGACATCGACGAGGCGCTGTTCCTCGCCGACCGCATCCTGGTGATGAGCCCGCGCCCCGGGCGCATCCTCGAAGACATCCGCCTCGACTTCCCGCGCCCCCGCCACGCCGACCTGCTCACCACGCCTGAGTTCTCCCGGCTCAAGCGCCACTGCCTGGAACTGCTGCGCCACGAAGATGGCCGCCAGCTGCCACGCCTGACACCCCTGGGCCTGCCCACCCAACAACGGATACCACGATTCGCCATATGACTACCTTCACTGTGAGCACCGACAACCCCAACATCCTCGACCTGCAACCACGCCTGCAGGACGCCGACGCCGGCGTGCGCCGCATCGCCCTGATCGAGCTGGCCGACCTGGAAGAGCCCGACGGCCTGCCCTGGCTCGCCCACGCGCTGAACCATGACGATGCCGCCAGCGTCCGCGCCGAGGCTGCGCGCCTGCTGGAAGCCTGGGAAGAGCCCGAGGTGGTGGACGCGCTCTGCCAGGCCCTCGCCGACACGGAGGAAGACGTGCGCGAAGCCGCCGCACAGAGCCTGAGCGAACTGAAGACCGCCGAAGCTGGCGTGCGCCTGTTGCCATGGGCGAGCCATGCCGACATTTTCGTCCGCCGCAGCGCCCTGCGCGCCCTGCGCGAACTGCGCCTGGAAGACGCCGCCGAACCGGCCCTGACGGCGCTGGACGACAGCGACGCCGGCGTGCGCCGCGAAGCCGTGGGCATCCTCGGCTGGCTCAAGCGCACCGACGCCCTGCCGCACCTGGCACGCCTGACCCGCGACGACCCGGACGCCGAAGTCCGCCGCGCGGCGGCCGGCGCCCTCGGCCTGGCCATCGACGCCAGCGTGCTGCCAGCCTTGCAGGCGGCGCTGCTCGACCCAGCCTGGCAGGTGCGCGAGGAAGCCGCCGGCACCCTCGGCAAGCTGGCCCTGCCGGGAGCCGGTGATGCACTGGTGCAGGCACTGGAAGACGACTTCTGGCAGGTGCGCCTGCGCGCAGCACGCTCGCTGGGCAAGCTGCGCTACCTGCCGGCGCTGGACGGCCTGAAGGTCGTGCTCGGCCATGGCATCAGCAACCTGCGCAAGGAGGCGGCGCTGGCCCTGGGCGAGCTGGGCAGCGGCGATGCCATCGACGCCCTGCGCAACGCCGAGCATGACGGCGACCCGGAAGTCCGCAAGGCCGTGCGCATCGCGCTGGCACAACTCGGGCAATCGGCATGAACACCCCGGTCGCGCTGCACCGTTCCAGCGTCGATGGCGAGCTGCGTATCCGCTGGGACGACGGCGTCGAACAGTGCATCGCCTTCGCCCGCCTGCGCGGCGCCTGCCCCTGCTCGCAGTGCCGGGTGGCGCGGCTGCAGGGGCGCATTGACCTCGTCTCGGCCGGCGTCGTCGTGCAGGAAGTTAACCTGCAGGGCTATGGCGTACAGCTGGTGTTCGACGATGGCCACGATCGCGGCATTTACCCCTGGGCCTATCTCAGGGCGCTCAGTTGATCGCGTGGGACAGGTGCTCGAGTACGCGCTCCACCGCGCGCTCCAGGCAACCCTTGAAGAAGTGGTCGGCGCCAGTGTAGAGCACCACCTCACGCTGCGCCGGGCGCGCCCAGTCCAGCAGGTTGGCCAGCGGCGCCATCTCGTCCGCCTCGCCGTGCAGCAGTAGGCAGTCAACCGGCAACTCCTGCGCCTCGTAGTCGCGGCCACCCGGCACCGTGCCCACCGGCAGGCCCATCAGCGCGATGGCCTGCGCAGGCGGAGACAATTCGCCGGCCACGCGGGCGAACACATAGGCGCCGAAGGAAAAGCCCACCAGCGCCAGCGGCAGGCCGGGATACTCGCGCCGCAGGTACGCAATCACCGCGAGCATGTCCTGCGCCTCGCCGAGGCCTTCGGCGTACTCGCCTTCACTACCATCCACGCCACGGAAACTCGGCCGCACGGTCAGCCAACCGGCGCCACAGAGCTTGCGCGATAGAGTCAGCGGTACGCGGTGTTTCGGGCTGCCGCCAAGCAGCGGCTGCGGGTGGCTGATTAGCGCCATGCCCCGCAGCGGCACACCCGGCCGATCGATCAGCAACTGCAGCTTGCCCACCGGTCCATCGATCAGTTGTGTGCTGCGCTCTTCTTCGGACATCGACTCTTCTCGCGAAACGGACAAGGAGCACCGATTGTAACGCCCCGTCCACTCACTCCAGCATTCGCGACAACGCGGGGCCGCAATCCGTAGGGCGCATGACCTGGAACAGGTTATCCGCCGTACGGACTGGCAGCGGCCCCACCAGCCTTGGCGTTAGAGGATCGACAGCGGGTAGTCGACGATCAGGCGGAACTCATTGACGTCGCCTTCGGCCTGGTCGGCATTGCCCCGGTGGATCGCCTCGCGCAAGCGGAAGGAAAGATCCTTCGCCGGCCCGGACTGCACCACATATTTGGCCTCCAGGTTGGTCTCGTGGTGCTTGCCGTCCTCGCCATAGCCATAGCCGCGGTACTGGCTGTCGGCGGCCATTTTCGTGCCGTCGATGCCATGACCGTTGACATAGCGGGCCATGAAGCTCAGGCCGGGGATGCCGTAGGTGGCCATCGCCAGGTCATAGCGCAGCTGCCAGGACTTCTCCTCCGGACCGTTGAAGTCCGAGTACTGGATGGAGTTGGCGAGGAAGATCGAATCTCCTGTATCGCCTGGGCCGTTGACGCCGAAGGCCACGTAGTCGAACGGCGTGTCGCCGTGGACCTTCTGGTAGGCCAGCGTCAGGGTGTGCGCGGTAAGGAAGGTGTACGCGGCGGCGGCGGACCAGGTGGTGTTGCTGATCTCGCCGGCCTTGGCGCTGCCGTCGTCGTTGGTGCGGTAGAGGTTGAAGTCGAAGTTCAGCGACTGGTCGTCCGCCAGCGGCAGCGTGTAGTTGGCGTTGCCGTAGTACTGGCGCCACACGTCTTCGAGCTTGGAGGCATAGAGAGAGAAGTTCAGCGCGTCGTTGACCGCGTACTTGCCGCCCACATAGTCGATGCTGCTGGCCTCGACGTTGGCATAGGAGGCCCAGATGCCATGGTCGCCGTTGGTAGTCACCGGGCCGTTGCCGCCGGTGAAGTGGCCGCCGTCCAGGTCCAGCCCTTCGATTTCGCTGCTCAGCACGTTGAAGCCGGTGGCGGTCTGCGGGAACAGTCGGGTGCCGCCAGCGGCGAACACCGGCGCGGCGGGCTGCAGGTCGCCCCAGCGCAGCTCGGTCTTCGACACGCGCAGCTTCACGGCGCCGCCGGCGCGGCCGTACTCGCTTTCCGGCGAGCCGTCGTCACGCACCGGCAGGTTGCCGGTGCCGGAGGTACCGGCGCCGCCATCCAGGCGGATGCCCCAGTTGCCGAAGGCCTCGACGCCGAAGCCGACGGTGCCCTGGGTGAAGCCGGAGCTGTAGTTCAGCGAGAAGCCCTGGGTCCAGTCCTTGCGGTCCCGGTCTCCGGACTTGCGGTCACTGTTGTAGTAGTAGTTGCGCATCAGCAGCGAGGCGGTGCTGCCTTCGATGAAGCCGGTGGCTTCGGATTGGTCGGACACGGCGGCGGCTTGCGCCAGTTGGAACGGAATGCCGGCGAGCGATGCACTGACACAGGCACCGAGCACGGAAAGACGGAACGCGGACATCTGCTACCCCTTTGTTGGTCTTGTCTTGGCAGGTATATCGATTGAATGCTGAACAACTTTCTTATGTTTCCCCCGCCATAGGCAGAGCGAGCGAAGAGATAACAATCCAGTGCCGCGCTCTCCAACCAGCCTTATCGATAGTTGATATCGAGACGAATGATTCAGCATTTACTCCTCTGGCCGTTAAGCTTGCGCCCCGATGAAGAACATGAGTCCCGGATGCCCGCTCCAGAGCGCCCGGAGGATTGCTCCACTTCATCATCCTTTGGTTTGGCCGCCTCCCCAGGCGGCCTTTTTTTGCCCGGAGGAAAGTGATGGAACAGCCGTTCCAGACCATTTACCGGATAATTATCCTGGCCACTTCGCGAGATATACGAACAGTACGCCCTGGTAACTTTCCCTGAACTTCAGCGGACAAGTTCCGCAGGATCGGGCAAACAGTTCGCCGGCCCCAAGTTCACCCGGTACGCCGTTCATCCCCTGCTCCTTCCCTCCCGCAAAGAGTCACTTGCGCAAAGCAAGTGACCCATTTAGATTACAACCATAATTCTTTCCGACCAGACCTTGCCTGTCGCCTCGCCAGGCCCCGTAACAAGGCGGCTCGATTAGATGACGTCATTAATGTAAAGAGGTCCAACCATGCGCAGAACCAGCTTTGACCACCTGCCCTGCCCAGTCGCCCAGGCGCTGGACCTGATCGGCGACAGCTGGAACGTGCTCATCCTGCGCGAAGCCTTCTACGGCTCCACCCGCTTCGACCAGTTCCTCGCACGATTGGGCATTGCCAGCAACGTACTCACCCGCCGCCTGCGCGCCCTGGTGGACAGCGGCCTGCTGCAGCGTCGGCAATACAACGATCACCCGCCGCGCTTCGACTACCTGCTCACCGAGCGCGGCCGCGACCTGCGCCCGGTGCTGCTGACCCTGCTGGAATGGGGCAAGCGTCACGCCGGCATGGCCACCGCGGCAGAACTGGTGGACACCCGCAGCGGCCGACAGGTGCGTATCGCCCTGGTGGATGCCGACAGCGGCGAGCCCATCGGCCCGCACCACCAGATTCACCGCCGCGAGGGCGACCGACTCGTCCCCGTCTTCCCGCAAGCCGATCCCCAGAACATTCCCCAAGCCGATCACGCCTGAGCGAGGCCACCATGAACCAGCCCGTCACCCTCCCCGCCACGCCAGCCGTCGACACGGCCAAACCGACATCCCGCAAGGCGCTGAAAATAGCTATCGCCATGGCGGCCATCCTTGGCGCGGCTGCCTACGCCGGGCATTGGTGGCTCGACGGGCGCTTTCTGGAAAAGACCGACGATGCCTACGTCGGCGGCGACGTCACCGTCATCAGCCCGCGCGTGGCCGGCTACATCGCCGAGTTGAAGGTCAGCGACAACCAGAAGGTGCATGCCGGCGACCTGCTCGCTCGCATTGACGACCGCGACTACCGCGCAGCGCTGGCGAAAGCCGAAGGCGCCGTACATGCCGAGGAAGCGGCGCTGGGGAATGTCGACGCTCAGGCCTCGCTGCAGGATGCGCTGATCCGCCAGAGCCAGGCGGAGATCGACGCAGCCGCCGCCGAGGAAGTGCGCACCCGCGACGATCAGCGCCGCTACGCGACCCTGGTGCGCACCAACGCCGTGTCGGTAGAGGCCGCACAGCGCGCCGACGCCAGCTTCAAATCCGCCCGCGCCAACAGCGACAAGGCCCGCGCCAGCCTGCTCGCCGCGCGCCGCCAGCTCGACGTGATCCACAGCCAGCGCCAGCAGGCCCAGGCCGCGCTGGAGCAGGCCGTCGCCGCCCGCGACCTGGCGCGCCTGGACCTCAGTTACACCGAACTGCGCGCCCCGGTGGACGGCTACATCGGCAACCGCCGCGCGCGGGTCGGCAGCTACGTCGCCGCCGGTACCCAATTGCTCGCCGTGGTGCCCGCACAGGGCCTGTGGGTCGACGCCAACTTCAAGGAAGACCAGCTGGCGCGCATGCATCCCGGCCAGGCGGTCACCATCGAGGCCGACATCCTGCCCGGCAAGGTCTTCCACGGTCACCTGGACAGCCTCGCCCCGGCCACCGGCGCGCAGTTCAGCATCCTCCCGCCGGAGAACGCCACCGGCAACTTCACCAAGATCGTCCAGCGCGTGCCGGTGCGCGTGCACCTGGACGATGCCGACGGCCACCTCGGCGACCTGCGCCCCGGACTTTCCGTACTGGTGGAAGTGGACACCCGTGCCCACGAGCATGGCGACGCCGACCAGCGCCTCGCCCAGGGCACTCGGCCGTGAACCTTTCCGCCAGCACGCGCTGGATTCAGAGGCACTGGAACAGCGAAGTGGTGCCGGTGGAAAGCCTGTCCACCGGCCGCAAGGTCATCTCCTTCGCCTGCATGTGCCTGGGCATGTTCATCGCCCTGCTGGACATCCAGATCGTCTCCGCCTCGCTGCGCGACATCGGCGGCGGGCTATCGGCCGGCGCCGATGAGCTGGCCTGGGTGCAGACCAGCTACCTGATCGCCGAGATCATCGTCATCCCGCTCTCCGGCTGGCTGTCCAAGGTGCTCTCCACGCGCTGGTTGTTCGCAGCCTCGGCGCTGGGCTTCACTCTCACCAGCCTGCTCTGCGCCATGGCCTGGAACATCCAGAGCATGATCGCCTTCCGTGCGTTGCAGGGCTTCCTCGGTGGCTCGATGATCCCCATGGTGTTCACCACCGGCTTCCTCTATTTCGACGGCAAGCAGCGGGTGATAGTCGCGGCCACCATCGGCGCCATCGCTTCCCTCGCGCCGACCCTCGGGCCGGTGGTCGGCGGCTGGATCACCGACATCTCCTCCTGGCCCTGGCTGTTCTACATCAACCTGGTGCCGGGGCTGTTCGTCGCCATCGTGGTGCCGATCATGGTGCGCATCGACAAGCCCGACCTGTCGCTGCTCAAGGGCGCCGACTATCCCGCCATCGTGCTGATGGCGCTGTTCCTCGGCTGCCTGGAATACACCCTGGAGGAAGGCCCGCGCTGGAACTGGTTCAGCGACGACACAATAGTCGCCACCGCGTGGATTTCCGCACTATGCGGCATCGCCTTCATCTACCGCAGCCTGACCGCCGCGCACCCCATCGTTGACCTGCGCGCCCTGAAGGAACGCAACTTCGCCCTCGGCTGCCTGTTCAGCTTCGTCACCGGCATCGGCATCTTCGCCACCATCTACCTGACCCCGCTGTTCCTCGGCCGGGTGCGCGGCTACGGCGCCCTGGACATCGGCCTGGCGATCTTCTCCACGGGCATCTTCCAGATCATGAGCATCCCGCTCTACGCCGCCCTCGCCCGGCGCGTCGACCTGCGCTGGATACTGTTGCTGGGCATGGTGATGTTCACCCTGTCGATGTATGAATTCGCCCCGCTGACCCACGACTGGGGCGCGGCCCAGCTGATGTTCCCGCAGGCCCTGCGCGGCATGGCGCAGCAGTTCTGCGTAGCGCCCACCGTGACGCTGGCACTGGGCTCGCTGCCGCCGGAACGCCTGAAACTCGCCTCCGGGCTGTTCAACCTGATGCGCAACCTGGGCGGCGCCATCGGCATCGCCGCCTGCGCCACGGTGCTCAACGACCGCGCCAACCTGCACTTCCTGCGCCTGGCCGAGCACCTGAACAGCGGCAACGAAGCGCTCAACCACTGGCTCGCGCCGTCCATGGAGTTGAATGGCGAACCCTCGCAGCAGGCGCTCAAACACCTGTGGGACCTGACCTGGCGCGAGGCGCAGACACTGACCTTCGCCGACGCCTTCCTGCTGGTCGGCGCGTGCTTCGCGGTGACGCTGCTGCTGGTGCCACTGATGCGCAAGATAGCCCCGCCCCCGCAGCCCAGCGCGGACAGTCACTGAGCCGCCATCAACTCCTCGAGGAAGGCGACGAACACGCGGATGCGGCTGGATTCGCGCAGACTCGGCGGATAGAGCACGTTGATGACACCGGATGTGTTCCCGGGGTATGAGTCGTACTCAGGGAGCAGGCGCACCAGCCGCCCGGCGCGGACGTCCTCGGCCACCAACCAGTCCGACAGCAGCGCAATACCGCCGCCGGCCAGCGCGGTCTCGCGCAGCACGTCGGCGTTGTTGCTCTGCAAGCGGCCCTGCACGTTGAGCGGCCAGGTGTCCTGGCCGTCGCTGCAGGTCCAGGTCAGGTGCGCGCCGCCGTAGTCGAAGCGCAGGCACTGGTGCTCCATCAGTTCCAGCGGATGAGCCGGTTTGCCGGCGCGCTGCAGGTAGTCGGGACTCGCCACCAGCCAGCGTTGGAACTGGCCGATGGGACGGCTGATGATGTCGTCGCTGGTGAGGCTCGAACCCAGGCGCACGGAGAGGTCGATCTGCTGTTTCGGCAGGTCGGTAATCTGGTCGCTCAGGGAGAGACAAACCTCCAGCTCCGGGTACTGCGCCAGCAGGCGCCCCAGGTGCGGGGCGATGACCCGGCGGCCGAACTCCACCGGCACGCTGACCCGCAGACGCCCTTTCGCTTCCTGGCCCCGGTCGCTGACCAGACCGTCGGCCTGCACCAGTGCTTCGAGGATTTCCACGGCCTTGTCGTAGTAAGCCTGCCCGGCCAGCGTCGGGCTGCTGTGGCGGGTGGTGCGGTTGAGCAGCGTGGCGCCCAGTTCCGCCTCCAGCGCCGCCACCTGGCGGGTCACCGAGGACGTCGCCACGCCGAGCTTGCGGGCCGCCGCCGAATAGCCGCCGCAGCGGACGGTCTCGACGAACATCGACAGGGCCTGCAGTTTGTCCATGGCGAGACTCCGGGAACGGGAAATCCCGGAGTGTACCCAATCACCCCCACGCCCGCCTTGCACGCCTGTGCTCTCAGGCGTGGCTGTCGCCGCGCAGCAGGAAGAGCAAGGTGGCGATGGCCGGGATCACCGCCGCGCCGATGGCGAACGGCGTCCAACTGATGGCTTCGTAGAGCGGGCTGGCGACCAGCGAACCGAGCGCACCGCCGACGAAGATGCTGGTCATGTACACCGCGTTCAGGCGCGCACGGCTGTGCGGGTCGAGGGCGTACACCTCTCGCTGGCCGAGCACCATGTTCAGCTGCACGGCGAAATCCAGCAGCACCGCACACACCACCAGCCAGAAGAACCCGGCACCGGGCAGCGCACCGAGCAACAGGGCGAACGGCGCCAGCAGCAGCGCCACCAGGGTGCCCTTGAAGGTGTGCCCGGCATCGGCCAGCCGACCGGCAATAGGCGCAGCGACGGCGCCGACTGCACCGACCAGGGCGAACAGCGCGACCTGGGTCTGACTGAAGCCGTGGTGGCGGATCAGCTCGATGGGGGCGATGGTCCAGAAGGCGCTGAACGCGGCGAACAGCAGGCCCTGATACAGCGCGCGTTCGCGCAGCACCGCGTAGCGCCGCGCCAGGGCGAACACCGAGCCGATCAACTGCGGGTAGGTCGCGCTGTGGGCCGGTACGCGGCGCGGCAGCGCCACCGCCATCACCAGCGCGATCACCAGCATCAGCACGGAAGCTGCAAGAAATACCCCGCGCCAGCCGAACACTTCCGCCACCAGGCTGGACACCGGCCGCGACAGCAGGATGCCCAGCAACAGGCCGCCCATGATATTGCCCACCACACGGCCACGGGCCTCTTCCGGCGCCAGGTGGGCGGCCAGCGGCACGAGGATCTGCACCGCCACCGAGGTCAGGCCGATCAGCAGTGCGCAGGCCAACAGCACCGACGGCGAATTCGCCAGCCCCGCGCCGGCCAGGCACAGCGCCACGGCCAGGGTGAAGCCGATCACCAGCTTGCGGTTTTCCAGCAGGTCCGCCAGCGGCACCAGGAACAGCAGGCCAATGGCGTAGCCGAACTGGGTCAGCGAGACGATCAGGCTGGCTTTTTCGGTGGAGAGACCAATCGCCGGGGCAATCAGCTCGACGATGGGTTGCGCGTAATACAGATTGGCGACGACAGCGCCGCAGCAGAATGCGAGCAGCACCACCATTGCCGAGGACAGGGTCGGCTGCGCGTGATCGGCCGGAAGGGAATTCGAAGCGGGGTTCATGACCATTCCTTGTGGGAAAAACAGTGGTGCCAGCCTATGCCGGCAGCCCCCCCGCGCAGAATCGGTCGAGCCGGCAAAACAGCGGTGCGCGAAACGCAACGCTGCCAGCCGGCACAGAGCCTCAGGCCATGTCGCTGTTGCTGAATTCCTCGGCGAGGAAGTCGATCAGCGTGCGCACCGAGGGCAGCAGGCCACGGCGCGAAGGGAAGATCGCGTGGACGATGCCGCACTTGGGCGACCAGCCCGGCAGCAGCTCGACCAGCCGGCCGGCGGCCAGGTCCTCGCGCACCGCCACGCGCGGTACGTGGGCGATGCCAACGCCAGCGATCACGGCATTGCGCAGGGCCAGCAGGTCGTCGGTGACCATGCGCGGCTTGTGCGAGATCAGCAGGCGCTCGCCCTCCTCGTTGAACAGCTCCCACTGGTACTCGCGCTGCATGCTGCCCCAGTGCAGGCTGGGCAACTGGCCGAAGCCCAGGGGCGAGCTGTCGCCGCTCATGCGTTCGAGGAAGTCCGGACGCCCCACCAGGCACTGGGTGCTGTTGCCCAGCACCTTCATCACCATGTCGGTGTTCTCCAGCGGCGGGAAGCGCACCCGCAGAGCAATGTCGAAACCCTCGTGAAGCAGGTCGACGCGGCGGTTGGTGCTCTCGATGAACAGCTCGACCAGCGGGTACTTGAGCATGTAGCGGGTGAGCATCGGCCCGACCCAGGAGTTGAGCAGCGTCGTCGGGCAGGCCAGCCGCACCAGTCCGCGCGGCTCGGCGCGGTTGCGCTCGATGACCTCGGACGCCCCTTCCGCCTCGACGCGCATGGCCACGCAGCGCTGGTAGTACTCCTGGCCGATCTCGGTCAGCGAGCAGTGCCGGCTGGTGCGGTGCAGCAGGCGAACGCCGAGGCGTTCCTCCAGCTGGGCGATGCGCCGGCTGAGCTTGGACTTGGGGATGTCCAGCGCGCGGCCGGCAGCGGCGAAGCCACCCTGCTCCACCACCTGGGTGAAGTAATAGAGGGTGTTGAGGTCTTCCATGGATCGTTCTCCGGATGGAACGCTGGCAAAGGTGCGCAGCTTACCGTATCGACTGTTGCGATACGCGCCGGAGTCTTCCTCGCCGAGGTTTTACCCTGTCGGATGCCTGACGCAGACAGGGCCCGTCCCTGCCGGGAACACGATTCCTGGCAGGGACGAGCCGAGTCGGCGATTGGATCAAGCGGGTGTCGCCACCCGCTCTGAAGCGTCGATCAGCCCTTCGCCGCCCAGGCGTTGAAGCGCTGTTCCAGGTCTTCGCCGTGGTCCACCCAGAACTCGAAATTCACGGGCACGGCTTGTTCCAGGTTCGCCGGCGCCGTGTTCAAGCGCTCGATCAGCTTCGGGTCGATCAGCTTGTTCGTCCCCAGGTTCACCGAGCCATAGCCCAGCTTCACCGTGTGGATCTTCTGCTGCTCGGGCGACAGCGAGAAAGCGATGAAATCCTCGGCGGCCTTCTTGTTCGGGCTGCCCTTGGGGATCGCCCAGGAGTCAATGGCGTACAGGCTGCCATTCCACACCACCTTCATCGGCACGCCCTCTTCCTGCGCAGCGAAGGCGCGGCCGTTGTAGGCAGTGCTCATGACCACGTCACCGCTGGCGAGGAACTGCATCGGCTGCGCGCCGGACTCCCACCACTGGATCGACGGTTTGATCTCATCGAGCTTCCTGAAGGCGCGGTCCACGCCTTCCTTGGTGGACAGCACCTTGTACAGGTCTTCCTTCTTCACACCGTCGGCCAGCAGGGCGATTTCCAGCGTGTACTTGGCGCCCTTGCGCAGGGAACGCTTGCCGGGGAATTTCTTCGTGTCCCAGAAATCCGTCCAGCCGGTCGGGCCGTTGGCGAGGCGTTTACCGTCATAGACCATGGCCATCGACCAGACCAGCAGGCCGGCGCCGCAGTCGGAGAGGGTGCCGGGCACATAATCTTCGGCCTTGCCGAGGATCGCCGGGTCGAGCTGTTCGAACAGGCCCTCCTCGCAGCCGCGCAGCAGCTCCGGGCCTTCCACCTGGACGACGTCCCAGTTGACGCCGCCGGTATCGACCATGGCCTTGATCTTGCCCATTTCGCCGTTGTACTCGCCGGCGATCACCTTCATGCCTTCCTTCTTTTCAAAGGGTTTGTAGAAGGCTTCGGTCTGTACGTCCTTGCTGATGCCACCGAAGGAGATCACGGTCAGGTCAGCAGCCATGGCGCCGGACGCCACGCCCATGAACAGGGCTCCCAGAATCGGTTTTTTCATTTCCACCTCTTGGCTTTGTTGTTGGCAGATGGTTCAAGCACGCAGGCGCCCGGTCTCTGCGGACCGGGGCACGGTAACAGGGTCAGGCACGCCTATTGCCATCAACTGCGGTAGGCGGCCTCACCGTCCTCGATCAGGCGCAGGGCCGATTCCCAGGCCAGCAGGTGCAGGCCGTCGACCAGCGCCTCCTCTTCCTGCACGGCAACGCGTTCGCACACGGCGTGCGGGGGGTAACGCAGCTGGCGGCCACCGGCCAGGGCCTGGACCTGCGCCTGGCAGGCGCGTTCGAGGAAGTAGATCTGATTGAAGGCCTCGGCAATGCAGCGCCCGGTAGCCAGCAGGCCGTGGTTGCGCAGGATCATCACCATGTGGCCGCCCAGGTCGTTGACCAGCCGCGAGCGCTCGTCCGGGTCGAGGGCGATGCCCTCGTAGTCGTGGTAGCCCAGGCGGTTGTAGAACTTCAGCGCGTGCTGGCTGATCGGCAGCAGGCCGTCTTCCTGGGCGGATACCGCGATGCCGGCGGCGGTGTGGGTGTGGATCACGCAGGCCACGTCCTCGCGGGCGGCGTGCACTGCGGAGTGGATATTGAAGCCGGCGCGGTTGACGCTTTTCGGGCCGAAGCGCGGGTCGATGACGTCGCCCGCATGGTTGACCTTCACCAGGTCGGAGGCGCGCATTTCATGGAACATTACGCCATAGCGGTTGATCAGGTAGTGGCCCGGCTCGCCCGGCACCCGCGCGGAGATATGGGTGTCGATGTGGTCGGTCCAGCGGAAGTGCGCGATCAGCCGGTACAGCGCGGCGAGGTCGCAGCGCGCCTGCCACTCTTCGGCGGAAATGCTCGACGGATCGATGTTGTAAGCTGTGTCACGCATGACGGGCTGTCCCTGTTCTTGTTGGGGGGTTCTTATTCAGGCGCTGCGGCGGTTTGCCGCTTCACGTGACCGAGTGTGCTGGCCACGCCCCGCCCGCACCATGCACAGGGACAACGCAGAAATTGCAGTGCTGTTATGGTCCGCGGACCTGTACAGATTGCCCATCGCCCACCCACCCAAGAATCGGACCTCCGGATGCTGTTGCTCGACCCCACCTCGGACATTCCCCTGGTCACCCAGATCGTCGAAGGCATCGCCCAGGCCATCGACGAGCAGCGCCTGCGTCCCGGCGCCAAGCTGCCCTCGATCCGCAAGTTCGCCCAGGCCAATGGCGTCAGCCACTTCACCGTGGTCGAGGCCTACGACCGGCTGGTGGCGCGTGGCTGCCTGAACGCCGTGCCCAACGCCGGCTTCTACGTCCGCGGTCCGGCGGTCGACGACAGCACCGACGATGAAGCACCCACCGAATTCGACTTCGATGCACACCTGCTGCTGCACAAGGTCTTCCAGCCGCTGGGCATGGAGCTGCGCCCCGGCGTCGGCCTGCTGCCCGAGCACTGGCTCGATGGCGAAGGCCTGCTGCGGGGGCTGCGCAGCCTGGCGCGGGAAGAGCCGACGCAGTTCGGCAACTACGGTCACAGCAAGGGCAACCCCAAGCTGCGCGGCAAGCTGGCCGACCGCCTGGGCGATGCGGGCGTGGCCGCCAGCCCCGAGCAGATCCTGCTGACCGCCTGCGCCAGCCAGGCGCTGGACCTGACCGTGCGCTACCTGGTGCAGCGTGGCGATCCGGTGCTGGTCGACGAGCCCGGCTACCACAACCTATTCCTCAACCTGCGCCTGCAGGGCGCGCAGCTGATGGGCGTGCCTCGGAGCGCCGACGGGCTGGATCTCGATCGACTTGAGCAACTGGCCCGCGAGCACCGCCCCAAGGTCTACTTCACCCAGGCGCGCCTGCAGAGTCCCACCGGTGGCAGCCTGTCACTGGCCGCTGCGCACCGCTTGCTGCAACTGGCCGAGAAGTACGATTTTCTCATCGTCGAGAACGACATCTATGCCGACCTCGACCCCGCCGGCCAACTGTTGCTGGCCAACCTCGACCAGCTGGCGCGGGTGATCTATATCAGCAGCCTGTCCAAGGTCATCGCCCCGGCGCTGCGCACCGGCTTCATCGCCGCGCATCCCGAGCTGATCGAGGAACTGGTGCCGCTGAAGATGGTCAGCGGCCTGACTAGCTCGGAACTGACCGAAACCCTGGCCCTGGACATCCTCCTGCAGGGCCGCCACCGCAAGCACGTGCGCCAGTTGCGCGACCAGCTCGGCGAAGCCCACGACAGCGTGGCGCGGCGCCTGGAAGCTGCCGGCCTGGAAATCTTCCACGAACCCCGCGCCGGCTTGTTCCTCTGGGCCCGGCACCGCGCGGTGGACGATGCTACCCTGCTCGCCGGCCGCGCCAAGGAGGCGAAGATCCTGCTGTTCCCCGGCCAACTATTCATGCCCGACGGTCGCAGCGTGCCGTGGATGCGCTTCAACGTTGCGCACTCGCTGGATGAGCGGCTTTACACCTTCTTATCCGCCCAGGGTTGAAGTCCACCGCCCTTCTGTAGGACCGAGGGGGACGCCCAGTCCTTGCTCGCGAACCGCCCAGGCGCCCTGGCTGCCTGCAAGTCCGTTCGCGAGCGAGCTCGCGCCTACCAGAATTTCCAGGCATGTTTTTGCGGCCTGGAGGGTCTGACGGTCACAAAATTCAGCGGGGCCGAGTCCAAGGAAGAACAGCCGACATTTCGTCCGGCACGTCAGGAGCACGCCGTGAAATTTCCCGCCATCGACCTGCAGCAACTGCAACGCGCCCAGCAAGGCGACCCCGCCGCCCTCGACGCGTTGCTGCTGGCCCTGCAAGCACCGGTCTACAACCTCGCCCTGCGCATGCTCGGCCGCCGGGAAGACGCCCAGGACGCCAGCCAGGAAATCCTCCTGCGCATCACCACGCACCTCGCCAGCTTCCGCGGCGATAGCCAGTTCTCCACCTGGACCTTCCGCATCGCCAGCAACGCATTGCTGACTGCGCGCACCAAGGTCCGCGAGACACCTACCGTGTCGCTGGAAGCCCTGGCGGACAAACTCGACCTCGGCCTGCGCCTGGCAGAAGCCAATGAACGCCCACTGGAACCGGCCGACAAGCTGGCCGCCGAGCGCATCGCCCTGGCCTGCACCCAAGGCATGCTGATGTGCCTGGAGCGCGAGCAGCGTCTGGCCTACGTGCTCAACATCGCCTTCGGACTGGATTCGGAGACGGCAGCCGCAGTGTTGGAGATCGAGCCGGCGGCCTACCGCAAGCGCCTGTCACGGGCACGCCAGCGGCTGGATGAGTTCATGCAGCAGCACTGCGGGCTGGTCAACGCGCACGCCGCCTGTTCCTGCGAGCGCCAGGCCCTCGCGCTGCCGCCTGGCGCTAGCGACACCCGCGAGGCCGAGAGCGAGCTGCTCGCCCTCACCCGCCTGGCCGATGCCGCGGCGGTGTTCCGCGCCCACCCCGATTACCGCGTCCCGCATCGGGTCATCGAAACCGTTCGCGCCGTACTGCAGCAGCACACCGGAGACTGGCAATGAACGCACTCGCCGATCTGGACTACCCCGAAGGCTTCCAGCCGCTGCAGCGGCGCAACCCGTTGCTCGATCTGCTTGGCCCATTTCTGGTGCGCGGCGAAGGTGACTCACTGGAGCTGGGCCTGCTGCTGGACGAACGCCACACCAACAGCCGCGGCGGCGTGCATGGCGGCATCCTCGCGATCCTGGCGGACATCGGCATGGGTTACGCCATGGCCTTCTCCAGCCAGCCACCGCAGCCGCTGGTGACCGCCAGCCTGACCCTGGACTACGTCTCCGGTGCCCAGGTCGGCGACTGGCTGAGCATCCGCCTGCTGCACAGCCGGCGCGGCCGGCAGATGGCCTTCGCCAATGCGCTGCTGTCGGTGGGCGACAAGGTGGTGGCGCAGGCCAGTGCGGTGTTCGCGGTCCCGCGCTGATCCAGCGGATATCGCCAGCGGCCGCGCGAGGCCTTAGACTTGCCGCCCATCAGCAACCGCCAGCAAGAGATCACTATGGGCGCCCAGTGGAAAGCCAAACATAAAGAAGTCGCCGCCAACGCCAAGGGCCGCATCTTCGGCAAACTGTCGAAGGAAATCATGATCGCCGCGCGCAACGGCGCCGACCCGGACATGAACCCGAAACTGCGCCTGGTCGTCGAGCAGGCCAAGAAGGCCTCGATGCCGCGCGACACCCTGGAGCGCGCCATCAAGAAAGGCGCCGGCCTCCTGGACGGCGCCGCCACCTTCGAGCGCGTGGTCTACGAAGGCTTCGCCCCGCACCGCGTGCCGGTGATCGTCGAGTGCCTGACCGACAACGTAAACCGCACCATCGCGGAAATCCGCGTGCTGTTCCGCAAGGGCCAGCTGGGCGCTTCCGGCTCGGTATCCTGGGACTTCGATTACCTGGGTCTGGTCGAGGCCACCCCGGCCAGCGCTGACGCCGACCCGGAGCTGGCCGCCATCGAAGCCGGCGCCCAGGACTTCGAGCCGGGCGAGGAAGAAGGCGACACCCTGTTCCTCACCGACTCCACCGACCTGGACGCCGTCTGCCGCGCCCTGCCCGAGCACGGCTTCACCGTCGCCTCGGCCAAGCTCGGCTACAAGGCGAAGAACCCGGTGAGCCTGTCCGACGCGGAGCTGGAGGAAGTCGAAGCCTTCCTCGATGCCCTTGACGGCAACGACGACGTTCAGAACCTCTACGTCGGTCTGGCGTAAGTCGGGCTGGAGCAAGACAGAAACGGCGGCCGATTGGCCGCCCTTTTTCATTCCGGTGGAGAGGGCAAACTCCGGCGCTGGTATTACCTTGTAGGAGCGAGCTTGCTCGCGAACCCGCTTGACGCCTGAGCTGCCGGTGAATTTGTTCGCGAGCAAGCTCGCTCCTACAGGTTGGTTCGCCCCATCAGCACATCCTGGCTTCCCTCCGCTTTCTCACGCAGGAAATCCCAGGTCGTGCGCATCCGCGCGATGTCCTTGAGCTCGGTCGGCATCAGCATCCAGAAGGTCCGCACGAATTCGATTTCTCCCGCCAGAACCGGCTGTAGCGACGGGTCTTCGGCTGCCGCGAACGCCGGCAGGATCGCCAGCCCGGCGCCCTCCGCCACCGCGCGCTGCTGGGCGAGAATACTGGTGCAGCGCAGCGCCATATGCAGCGGCCGACCGATCTCGTCGAGGTACTGCAACTCCTTGCTGTAGAGCAGGTCGTCGACATAACCCACCAGGGCGTGCTCACGCAGGTCGTCCCGATTGCGGATCGGCCCACGCTCGGCGAGGTAGTCCTTCGACGCGTAGAGGCGCAGCACGTAATCGGTCAGCCGGGTAATGATGTACGGCCCGCGGCCGGGGCGCTCCAGGGTGATGACGATGTCTGCCTCGTGGCGCGACAGTTGCAGTGCGCGCGGCACCGCCAGCAGGTCCACTCCCAGGTGCGGGTGGCGGCGGTTCAACTCCACCAGTTGCGAGGTCAACAGCGTCGAGCCGTAACCTTCGGTGGCGCCGATGCGCACCTTGCCGGAGAGGTTGTCCTCGGCGCCGGCCAGGCGTTTCTCGATGACCTTGCAGGCACTTTCCATGGCCTCGGCCTGGGGCAACAAGCCGTGGCCGGCCTCGGTCAGTCGGTAACCGGCGGGCTCGCGCACCAGCAGTTGGGCGCCGATGCTCTTCTCCAGCGCCTGCAGGCGGCGGGCGACGGTAGTGTGGTCGACGCCCAGGCGTCGCGCGGCGACGGTCAGCTTGCCAGCACGGGAAAGCTCGAGGAAAAACCGCAGGTTGTCCCAGTCCATAACTGCCTCGGCGCGGAGCATGTCTGCAAAAACGCAGAGCATACTTGCAGATCACCCCATTGAGCACATCAAAAATGCACTGCTAGGATCGTTCCAGACAACAAGAAAGCCTTCAGGCTGGGAGAACCCCGATGACTGCAACTGCCGTCCCGACCGTCAAACTCTTCCTCGACGGCAAGCCCGTCGAGTCGACCACCTCCGAATGGCGCGACGTGATCAACCCCGCCACCCAGGAAGTCCTCGCCCGCGTGCCCTTCGCCACGCCCGAGGAAGTCGACCGCGCCGTCGCCAGCGCCAAGGCCGCGTTCAAGACCTGGAAGAAGACCCCCATCGGCGCCCGCGCGCGCATCTTCCTCAAGTACCAGCAGCTGATCCGCGAGAACATGAAGGAACTGGCGGCGATCCTCACCGCCGAACAGGGCAAGACCCTGCCCGATGCCGAAGGCGATGTGTTCCGCGGTCTTGAGGTGGTCGAGCACGCCTCGGCCATCGGCAACCTGCAGCTGGGCGAGCTGGCCAACAACGTGGCCGGCGGCGTGGATACCTTCACCATCCTGCAGCCCATCGGCGTGTGCGCCGGCATCACCCCCTTCAACTTCCCGGCGATGATCCCGCTATGGATGTTCCCGATGGCCATCGCCACCGGCAACACGTTCGTCCTCAAGCCCTCCGAGCAGGACCCAATGGTGACCATGCGCCTGGTCGAACTGGCCCATGAGGCCGGTGTGCCGCCGGGTGTGCTCAACGTCATCCATGGTGGCCCGGACGTGGTGAACGCCATCTGCGATCACCCGGACATCAAGGCTGTCTCCTTCGTCGGCTCCACCCGCGTCGGCACCCACGTCTACAACCGTGCGTCCCTGGCCGGCAAACGCGTGCAATGCATGATGGGCGCGAAGAACCACGCCATCGTGCTGCCCGACGCCAACAAGGAGCAGACCCTCAACGCGATTGCCGGCGCAGCCTTCGGTGCTGCCGGGCAACGCTGCATGGCGCTTTCGGTCGCGATCCTGGTGGGCGAAGCCCATGAGTGGATTCCCGACCTGGTGGCAAAGGCACAAACGCTCAAGGTCAGCGGCGGCACCGAGGCCAACACCGACGTCGGCCCGCTGGTTTCCTGCGCAGCGCTGGATCGCGTCAGCGGCCTGATCGAACGCGGCACCCAGGAAGGCGCCAAACTGGAATTGGACGGCCGCAACCCGCAGGTGGCCGGTTACGCCAAGGGCAATTTCGTCGGCCCGACCGTGTTCTCCGGCGTCACCCCGCAGATGACCATCTACCGCGAGGAGATCTTCGGCCCGGTGCTCTGCGTGGTGTCGGTGAAGACCTTCGACGAGGCCATCGAGCTGATCAACGCCAACCCCAACGGCAACGGCACCGCACTGTTCACCCGCTCCGGCGCCGCCGCGCGGCACTTCAAGGAAGAGATCGACGTCGGCCAGGTGGGCATCAACGTGCCGATCCCGGTGCCGGTACCGCTGTTCTCCTTCACCGGCTCGCGCGGCTCCAAGCTCGGCGACCTGGGCCCGTACGGCAAGCAGGTGGTGCAGTTCTACACCCAGACCAAGACCGTCACCGAACGCTGGTTCGATGAGAACGAGGTCGGCGGCGCGGTGAACACCACCATCAATCTCAAATAAGTCAGCCTGCCCGCCCGCTCGCCCCGAGCCGCCCCGGACTTCAGCAAGGATGCTGGTCCGGGCCCGGCACCACGCGGGCGGGCACCTCCTTTCGCGCCTGCCCGACCGGGCGCCCCGAACAAGAAGAAGAGGATCAATCCATGCGCATCGGCTTCATCGGACTCGGCAACATGGGCGGCCCCATGGCCGCCAACCTGCTCAAGGCCGGCTTCGACCTGAGCGTCTTCGATCTCTCCGCCAAGGCCGTGGAAGCGGCCGTCGACCTCGGCGCCCGCGCCCTGGCATCCCCCGCCGAAGTGGCGCGCGACGATGTCGAGGTGATCATCACCATGCTGCCCGCCGCCGCCCACGTGAAGCAGGTCTTCCTCGGTGACGACGGCCTGCTGGCCAACGTGCAACCCGGCGTGCTGCTGATCGACTCGTCCACCATCGACCCGCTGAACGCCCGCGAGGTCAGCACTGCCGCCCTCGCCCATGGCAACCCGATGCTCGATGCGCCAGTTTCCGGCGGCACCGCTGGCGCCGCCGCGGGCACCCTGACCTTCATGGTCGGCGGCGAGCAGGCCGATTTCGAGCGCGCCCGCACGGTGCTGGCGGCCATGGGCAAGAACATCGTGCATTGCGGTGGCGCCGGCAACGGACAGGTGGCCAAGGTAGCGAACAACCTGCTGCTGGGCATCTCGATGATCGGCGTGGCGGAAGCCATGTCCCTGGGCGTGAAACTGGGGATGGACGCGCAGGTTCTGGCCGGCATCATCAACACTTCCAGCGGCCGCTGCTGGAGCTCGGAAGTGAACAACCCGCTCACCGGCGCCCCGGCAACTCGTGGCTACAGCGGCGGTTTCGGCACCGATCTGATGCTCAAGGACCTCGGCCTGGCCAGCGAGGCCGCGCGCCAGGTGCGCCAGCCCGTGCTGCTCGGCGCGCTGGCCCAGCAGCTGTTCCAGACCTTCAGCAACCAGGGCAACGGCCAGCTGGACTTCTCGGCAATCGTGAAACTCTACGAACAGAGCTGAAACCCTGCGTAGGAGCGGACTCCGTCCGCGATGGTCTCCGGCGCGATGCGAACCTATCGCGGACGGAGTCCGCTCCTACACCTGCCCCAGCAACCCACCTATCTCGGCTATCATGCGCGCTCCGCCCCACCGGATGCCGCCCGATGATCCTCCGCCCGCAAAGCCCGACACTCTGGGTCCTGCTGTTCTCCCTCAAGGGATCGATCATCCCGGCCATCTGGCGCAAGGTGCTCTACACGGTGCTGCTCAGCTCGCTGGTGGTGGCCACCCACGGCACGCTCTACCACTACAAGGTGATCATCACCTCCACGCCCTTCACCCTCTGGGGCCTGACGCTGGCGATCTTCCTGGGCTTTCGCAACAACGTCGCCTACCAGCGTTTCTGGGAAGCGCGCACGCTCTGGGGCGAACTACTGATAGTGACCCGCAACCTGGCGCGACAGACCCGTACGCTGCTGCCAGACCTGGACAGCGAAAGCCGTCATCAGTTAGGTAATCAGCTGATCGCCTTCACCTACGCCCTTCGAGACCAACTGCGCGGCATCCCGCAAAGCGACGATGTGCGCCGCTTGATGGGCGAGGAAGCTAGCGCCCTGGCCACCAGCCGCAGCCCGACCAACGTCCTGCTCGCCAGCCTCGGCCAGCGCTTCGCCGACCGTGGCCGTGCCAGCGGCGCCAGCGACATCACCCTGGCCGCCATCGACCAGCAGATGACTCGCCTGTCGTACGTGCTGGGCGGCTGCGAGCGCATCCGCAACACGCCGATCCCCTACCCGTACATCCTGATGCTGCACCGCATCGTGCACGTCTATTGCTTCCTGCTCCCGTTCTGCCTGGTGGACAGTATCGGCTGGTTCACCCCGCTGGCGGTGTGCGTGCTGGCCTACACCTTCTTCGGGCTGGATGCACTGGGCGACCAGATCGCCGACCCTTTCGATACCCAACCCAACGACCTGCCGCTGGACGCCATGAGCCGCAACATGGAAATCGCCGTGCTGGAAATCCTCGGTGAAACCGACCTACCTGAGCCGCTGAAGCCGGTGGACGGCCTGCTGCTCTGATCCGGACTTGAGGACACCTGAATGAACCACCTGAAAGACGTGCCGCTGAACAAGGCCTACCTGCTGCTCAACCACGGCCCGAGCACCATAGTCACCAGCGAGCACGAAGGTGTCGCCAATGTCATGGCCGCCGCTTGGGTCATGCCGCTGGATTTCGATCCGCCCAAGCTGATGCTGGTGCTCGACCGCAACACCTGGTCGCGCCATCTGGTGGAAGGCTCGGCCGCCTTCGTCATCCAGCTGCCAACGCGCCAGCAGGCTGAGCTGACCCTGGCGGTTGGCTCGAGCAACGGTGGCGAGGGCAACAAGTTCGAGCAGCTGGACATTCGCACTTCCCGTGGGAAGCAGGTCGAGGCGCCGATCGTCGATGGCTGCGTCGCCTACCTGGAGTGCAAGGTGATCAGCGAGCCACACAACCAGGAGAAGTACGACCTGTTCATCGCCGAAGTAGTCGCCGCCTATGCGGATGAGCGCGCCTTCTCCAATGGCCGCTGGCACTTCCCCAGCGACGAGCTGCGCACCATTCATTACCAGACCGGCGGCGCCTTCTTCGCCACCGGCGAGGCGTTCCAGGTCACTCGGGGCTGACTGGCTGCCAGACCGCCGGCGCCGAGCCCAGCTCGGTGGCCGGCAACTCCCAGTAGAGCGGCGAGCCCGCGACCTGCAGCGGCGGACGCAGGCGCCGCGCGTGGCCCCAGGGCGTTGTCTCGATGCCCGGTGCCAGATCGGCGGTTGTCTCCGCCGCCAGCTCCAGCGAACCCACCGACGAAACTCCAGCCTCCAGTAGGCATTGCGCCGTGCGCGCCAGCGATAACCGCCAACGGCTGCCACGGCCACTGCGCCGGCGCTCGGCCAAGCCGCGCAAGGCGGCGGCCGCGATCAGGTAGCCGGTGGCGTGATCGAGCGCCTGCACCGGCAAGGGTACGGGCTTGTCTTCGCCCCGCCAGACACGCCCCGCCTCGGCGATGCCGCTGCTCATCTGCACCAGGCTGTCGAAACCACGCCTTTCGCTCCAGGGGCCTGACCAGCCATAAGCGTTCAGACTGACATCCACCAGCCCCGGCGCAATGGTCCGCCGTACATCGGCACCGAACCCAAGGCGATCCAGGGCATCGGCCCGATAGCCGTGTACCACTACGTCAGCGCTGGCGAGCAGCACCTGAAAGCGCTCGCGATCCGCTGGTTGGCGCAGGTCCAGGCGCGCGCAGTGCTTGCCCAGGGTGACTTCCGGCACCACGCCAGGCTCATCCCAATCCGGCGGATCGATGCGCAGGACCTCGGCGCCAAAGCCGGCAAGAAAGCGTGTGGCAATCGGCCCGGCGAGCACGCGGGTCAGGTCCAGCACGCGCAATCCGGCCAATGGGCGCTCGCGGTCGATCTCGATATCCAGAGAAGGCGCGGACACCAGCTGGAGATCGCGCAATACCAGCGGCTCGCGGGCAACGGCGAGGCCTTGCGGGTGCTGTTTCCAGGCGTCCCAGGAGCGCATCTCGGCCGCACAACCGCCTTCCTTCACGATCGCCAGCTCCAGTTCGCCCGCATCCCAATTCGCCACGGCGTCTGCGACCCGATCACGATCATTCTCGGTACCGAGCACCCGAAGGGCAGCGGCGCGGTGATGCGGGGCATTGGTGTGCAGGCGTACCCAACCGTCGCGGGTGCGGTAGTTGCCGGCGATGGCGTCCCACAGGTCGGGAGGAGTCCAGCCCTGGGCGCGCAAGGAAGTGGAGAACCAGAAGGAAGCCAGCCGGCGGTCCACGACCAGGGACGTGGCGGCACCGGAGTCCGGCTCCAGCCACTCGCCCAGCGCGAGCCCCGCGCTGGCGATGCTGGCGGCGGCCAATTCGGTGACGAAGAAAGCCGAAGGCAGGGAGCCTTCGCTGCGAAAGGCCAGGTGACTCAGGCGTTCGGCCTGACCGCCCAGGGCAATCCAAAGTCGCTCTGCAAGAACGCGCTGCATCTCTATCTCCGCCTTTTCCTTGGAGTTTCACCTTAGCTGCGCAGCGTCAGGCGGGCGAGCCAACCTTGGTCGACAGGCAATAAAAAGCCCGCAATCAAGCGGGCTTTTCGATGGGGAGCTAATCCCTTAGCTGTTTTCATCCTCTGCCCCCGGGTGTGAAAAAAACGTGAAGAGAGGACCGGCCGAAACATTTTGTGGGAGATCACATTGTCCGGAGACTGTAACTCAGCTCGAATAGTCCAGCGCGGTCCAGACGCGGCTGAGCCCATCGCTGATCTGGCAGCTCGACAGATCGTCCGCTGCGCCCCGCGCGGACAGGCGCACGGTGGAGTCACCCTCGCCTTCGGTCAGCCATTGCAGGCGACCGCAGTTGGGCGTGTCAATCACGTAGCTGGCAGCAATCGCCGAGCGCTCCTTCGGTAGACGGATGGCGTCGCGCACCGTACCTCGCTCCTCGATGCGCTTGCCGTCGGCCACCAGCACGGCCCAGGCTTCCTTTCCCTCAATGATGAGGTAGGCACCATTGGCACGCGGGACGTCCGCCTGGGGCTGGGCACAGCCCGCCAGCATCGCCACACCTGCGCAAAACATCAGTTTCTGCAGCATCGCCATTGCTCCTGTTCTCCGATAAGTGCGCGCCGGGCCAGTGGCGACGGGCACTTCAGGGTTTCTGTCAGACCGCGAGAGTGATACTAGGAGAAAACACTGTTCATGCATACAGTATTTTGCGAAAATTTTTTAAACCTCGACGAAAGGCCACAGTCCATTGGCTACGTCGATCACCTCGAATCACAGGGCATGGGCCAGAACCCCATTGAGGAGCAAGCGATGGTGAGCATCCATCAGCTGAAATACACCGTGAACCACATGGCCATCGATGAAGTCAGCGAGGCCGTGTCGGAACTGCTGCTGGAGGGATTGGTCACAGAGGGCAAGACGCCCTTCAGCCGCACCCACTTCAACGTGTGCTTTGCGGAAATCGAGGCCCTGATGCAGCGCGCCGGCTACCACCGGCCGCTGGATGTAGTGGGTTACCAGGGCCAGGCCTACGCCATGTTCGATCCCAGCCGCTGGGATGCCGTGGAAGTCCTGCGCTGGCTGAAGGAGTACGTCGAGGAATCGAAGGCGGTCAGCACCGCCTGAGCGGGCGGGCTTTTTCGCAGGTCGCAATTGCGGGAGCAGCGACTTGCGAAGGCCCATCCGGCGCACTAATGTCCCATGCACTTTTTCCGCTTGCCGAATCAAGGACGATTCCATGAGCGCCCCTTCTTCCGATGACAGCTGGCTCTGGGCCTACCGCAAACTCCGTAGCTGGGATGTGGGCCGGGTCAGTTCCGCGTTTCTCGCCACACTCTTCCACTGGCGCGGCGATACCGGGCTGTTCTACAGCCACGGCGGCCTGCGCAAATCCCGCCTGACCCGCGACGACCTGATCGACTGATCCGGCCTACTGCTGCTGGTAATAGCCATTACCGCGCGGATAGACCGAGCCGTTGGGGTATTCGATGCTCTGCCGGATGCCGCCGCTGCCCTGGTCGATGATCACAGTGCCCGAGCGTGTCTCGCCGTAGCTGCGAGGTACCCGAACACCACCATAACCGTCATTGCGCTGCCAGCTGGAAGAGCTCTCCACGCTTCCGCTCGCACCCGGGCTGATGTAGATGCGCTGGATCACTGGCGGCGACTGCTGCCATTGCGGCTGGCCCTGGTAGTTCTGCTGGGACTGCCTTTGCTGCGTGGAAAACTGCTGCGCGTAGACGGGCAGCGCCAGGGCACAACAGGCGATGGCCCCGAGGATTCTGAGACCGATCATGGCGATATCCCGATGATGGAAAGGCTCCAGCTTACCAAGCCTTGCCGCTCGCTGCAGAGCCATGCATCAACTCAATCTAAATTCTTATAGATCAGCTAGTTACAACATTATTATCACGTCATAAGTACGAAACAGCCTCATCAGGGTGGTGCTCGGCGGCAAGCCCCTCGAGACTGCTTCATTGCTCACCTGAATCAAGCTGATAGCGCCGACTCTTAAAGCTTTTTATAGAATATTTTTCCCTTTAAAAACAATCTGATAAATAGACATCCTAAAGTTTTTTATTAGATGACGAAGACCTGTTGCGAAGCGTTCCCAACGGGCACATGGCGCGGTGGCCCAACCAACGCCTACGTCTGGGCAAGCCACCCCTTGCCATTCCATTGCCACGATTGGCATTTCTTTCTCAATCAGTAAGATGCAGCGACTTTCGTAAGGAACGCCTCATGTTCGGACGCTGCCTGACCCTGCTGCTGATCCTCACCATCCCCACTATCGCCACCGCTGCCGCCCCGCGCACCTTCGAAGAAGCCAAGAAGGTCGGACGCAAGCTCTACGCCCGCCAATCAGTAGAGTTCTATTGCGGCTGCCGCTACAACGGCACCAAGGTCGACCTGAAGAGCTGCGGCTACACCCCCCGCAAGAATGCAAACCGGGCTTCGCGCATCGAGTGGGAACACATCGTCCCCGCCTGGGTGATCGGCCATCAGCGCCAGTGCTGGCAGAGCGGCGGGCGCAAGAACTGCTCGCGCAATGACCGGGTGTACCAGAAGGCCGAGGCCGACCTGCACAACCTGGTGCCGAGCATCGGAGAGGTCAACGGTGATCGGAACAACTTCAGCTTCGGCTGGCTGCAGCAGAAGCCCTCGCAGTACGGCGCCTGCCCGATGGTAGTAGACTTCAAGGCACGCAAGGCCATGCCCCGCGCGCAGATTCGCGGCATGATCGCCCGCACCTACTTCTACATGAGCGACCGCTACGGCCTGAGGCTGTCCAACCAGGACCGCCAGCTGTTCACCGCCTGGAGCAAGCAGTACCCGGTGGAAGCCTGGGAGCGGCAGCGAAACCAGATGGTTGGCTGCGTGATGGGCTGGGGCAACCCCTATGTCGGCCCGATCGAAACCGACCGCTGCCCGACGCCGAAAGTGGCCAGGCGCTGAAGCCTGGCGACAGCCGCAAACGCCAGCAGTAGACTCCGACAGCCGTCCCGCGTGACGAGCCCCACCTTTATCTGTCTGGAGTACGCAGCATGTCCCTCTCGATCTACCAGGCTTCCGTTCCCGTCTTCATCCGCATGCTCGGCAACCTCTCGGTGATCCTCACCAAGGCTGCCGAGCACGCTCAAGCCAAGTCCATCGACCCTTCCGTCCTGATCAACGCCCGCCTCGCTCCGGACATGTTCGCCCTGGCTCGCCAGGTGCAGATCGCCTCCGACTCCGCCAAGGGCGCTGGCGCGCGTCTGGCCGGCGTAGATGTGCCGAGCTACGCCGATGACGAAACCACCTTCGACCAACTGCAGACGCGCATCGCCAAGACCATCGAGTTCCTCAAGACCCTCAAGCCCGAGCAATTCGAAGGCGCCGAAAACCGCACCATCGAACTGAAGCTGCGCACCCGCGAAGTCAGCTTCAAGGGCTCGGACTTCCTACTGGGCTTCGTCAACCCGAACTTCTATTTCCACATCACCACGGCCTACGACATCCTCCGCCACAATGGCGTGGAAGTCGGCAAGATGGACTACCTGGGCGGCGTCTGACCGCCCCGGGCGCTGGCCTCCCCGGCGCCCTTCAGCCGCGCGGCAGCGGCAACGTGGTGGTGGACTTGATCTCCGAGAGCGCCACAATGGAGTTGATCTCCTGGACCCCCGGCACCTGGGACAGCCGTTCGAAGAAGAAGCGCTCATACGCCTCCACATCTTCCGTGACGATGCGCAGCATGAAGTCCACGGCGCCCATCAGGACATGGCACTCCAGCACCTCGGGAAACGCTTCCATGGCCTGTGCGAAATCCGTCAGGTGATTGCGCCCGTGGGCGTTGAGCTTCACCTGGGCGAATATCTGGGTATTCAGGCCGATCTTCTTGCGATCCAGCAGGGTCACCTGCTTGCGGATCACCCCTTCCTCCTTCAACCGCTGAATCCGCCGCCAGCACGGTGACTGGGACAGGCCGATACGTTCGGCGATCTCCGCCGTGGAAAGAGTGGCCTCCTCCTGCAGCAGGGCGAGGATCTTGCGGTCATGAGCATCCAGTGAAATGGGCATAGATGATTCTGCGCAGATAAATTCAAAGAATCATTAATGCACAGGTTTCCGACAAATAGACAAAAAAAGGCAAATAAATCCTCGGCACGGGCCGCAGAATATCCCTCACTCCCCCTGCATCGGCCAGCCGTCATGACGCTCCCCGCACTCCATCTCGTCGAATTATCCCTGGATCAACAGGACCGCCCGGTTCCCACCGAAGCGGCCGCCGACGTGCGCTACCTGATCCGTTCTGAGATCGATGCTGACATCCTCTGCCGTCTGCTGAACCAGTTCGCGCTCCAGGGCCACATCCCGGCCGAGGTCGAGTCCTCGCGCCGGGAGGACTGGATGGACATAGCCCTGCGGGTGAACACCCTGCCACGCTACCGCGCCGAAGTAATCGCGCAGCGCATGCGCGGCATGGTCAGCGTGTGCTCCGTCGATCTGCACGTGCAAGGCGCAGAAACTGTCCCTTCAGCGACATAAGCTGACTTTCTGGCGCTAGCCGGCACATCCTCCCGGGCTTAGAGTGCGAACCTGACCCTAGCGGTCTTTCACACACAACAACGATGAGAGATGTGCCCATGGCTCGCCCACGCCTGCTCCCCGACAACTTCACCCTGGCGCTGATCGCCACCGTGACCGTTGCCAGCCTGCTGCCCTGCGAAGGCACCGCTGCCGTGATCTTCGGCTGGATCACCAACCTGGGCATCGCGCTGCTGTTCTTCCTACACGGTGCGAAGCTGTCGCGCCAGGCGATCATCGCTGGCGCCACCCACTGGCGCCTGCACCTACTGGTGTTCGCCTGCACCTTTATTCTCTTCCCGATCCTCGGCATGGCGCTCAAACCGGCGCTGTCGCCGCTGGTGACCTCCGACCTGTACCTGGGCATGCTCTACCTCTGTGCCCTGCCCGCCACCGTGCAGTCGTCGATTGCCTTCACCTCGCTGGCGCGCGGCAACGTGCCCGCCGCGATCTGCAGCGCCTCAGCCTCCAGCCTGATGGGTGTGTTCCTGACGCCACTGCTGGTGCAACTGTTGATCGGCGCCCACGGCGACACCGGCATATCGACCCTCGACGCCATCGGCAAGATCACCCTGCAACTGCTGGTGCCCTTCGTAGCGGGCCAACTGCTGCGCACTTGGATCGGCGCCTGGGTGGAGCGCAACAAGCCGGTGCTGAAATACGTCGACCAGGGCTCGATCCTGCTGGTGGTCTACACCGCCTTCAGCGCCGCTGTAATCCAGGGCCTCTGGCACCAGATCCCGCTGCCCGCCCTGGCCGGCCTGGTCGTTGCCTGCTGCGTACTGCTGGCCCTGGCGCTGATCGCCACCAACCTTCTCGGCCGCTACCTGGGCTTCTCCCTGGAAGACCGCATCACCATCGTCTTCTGCGGCTCGAAGAAGAGCCTGGCCACCGGCGTGCCCATGGCCTCGGTGCTGTTCGCCAGCAGCACGGTCGGTGTGATCCTGCTGCCGCTGATGCTGTTCCACCAGATCCAGCTGATGGTCTGCGCCGTGCTCGCCCAGCGCTACGCGCAGCGCCAGGAAGACAGCCACGCCTCGCTGGAACGCAGTAGCTGACGACCTGACGCCCATAAAAAAGCCGGTGCATCTGCACCGGCTTTTTTATTGCTGCCTCGCCGTCAGGCGCCGACTGGCGTGCGCATGGTGACGAATTCCTCGGCAGCCGTCGGGTGGATGCCGATGGTTTCATCGAACACCCGCTTGGTCGCCCCGGCCTTCAGCGCAACGGCGATGCCCTGGAGCATCTCCCCGGCATCCGGGCCCACCATATGGCATCCCAGCACCTTGTCGCTATCGGCATCGACGATCAACTTCATCAGAGTCCGCTCCTGGCTTTCAGTGAGCGTCAGCTTCATCGGCCGGAAGCGGCTCTCGAAGACTTTCACCTTGTGCCCGGCGCTGCGCGCTTCGTCTTCAGTGAGGCCAACGGTACCAATGTTCGGCAGGCTGAATACCGCGGTGGGGATCAGTTTGTAGTCCACCGGACGATACTCCTCCGGACGGAACAGCTTGCGCGCCAGCGCCATGCCCTCGGCCAGCGCCACAGGGGTCAGTTGCACGCGGCCGATCACATCGCCGATGGCGTGGATCGACGGCTCGCTCGTGCCATAAGCCTCATCCACTTTCACGTAGCCGCGGTCGTCCAACTCCACGGAGACGCTCTCCAGGCCCAGGTTGTCCAGGTGCGGTCGGCGGCCAGTGGCGTAGAACACACAATCCGCCTCCAGCACACGACCATCCTTGAGGGTAGCGGCCAGGGTGCCGTCTGCCTGCTTGTCGATGCGCGCTATATCGCTATTGAATTGCAGGTCCAGCCCCTTCCTGGTCAGCTCATCGCGCAGGTGCTCACGCACGCTGCGGTCAAAGCCACGCAGGAACAGCTCATTGCGGTACAGCAGCGAGGTTTGTGCGCCCAGACCATGGAAGATGCCGGCAAACTCCACCGCAATGTAACCTCCGCCGACCACCACCACCCGTCTCGGCAGCGACTCTAGGAAGAAGGCTTCGTTTGAGGTGATAGCGTGTTCCTTGCCGGGAATGTCCGGAACCTGCGGCCAGCCGCCGGTAGCAATGAGGATGTGCTTGGCGCTGAAGCGTTGCCCGTCGACTTCCACGGTGTGCGCGTCCCGCAGCGTTGCATGGCCTTCCAACAGGGACACGCCACTGTTCACCAGCAGGTTGCGGTAGATGCCATTGAGCCGATGGATTTCGCGATTTTTGTTGGCAATCAGGGTCTTCCAGTCGAAGCTCGCTTCGCCCAAGGTCCAGCCGAATCCGGCTGCCTGCTCGAAGTCCTCATGGAAGTGCGCCCCGTACACCAGCAGTTTCTTCGGTACGCAACCGACATTGACGCAGGTACCGCCCAGGTAGCGGCTTTCCGCCACAGCCACCTTGGCGCCATAGCCTGCAGCGAAGCGCGCGGCGCGCACACCGCCGGAACCCGCACCGATGACGAACAGGTCAAAATCGAAAGACATCATGGTTCTCCGCTTGGATATGTCGGGCAGCATACCTCATGGCGCCTAACCTATCCTGCCAACTGCCGGTCCCGAAGGAGGTATCGCCATGCGCCCGACCCTGACCCACCTGGCCCTGCACGTGCCCGACCTGGAAGCCTGCGTTGCGTTCTACGAGCGATTCTGCGGCATGCGCGTGATCCACGAGCGCGACGGCAAGGGCTCGCGCATCGTCTGGATGGCGGAACCGGGCAAGGAGCACAGCTTCATTTTCGTCGTCATGCCCGGCGGGCAGCAACGCCATCTGGCAAGCGATGATTACAGCCACTTCGGCTTCGCCGTAGACACCCGAGATGAGGTCGACCGCATCGCCAAGGATGCCGACATTGCCGGCTGCCTGGTCTGGGCACCAAGGGAAGAGCCCTACCCCGTAGGCTATTACTGCGGCCTAAGCGACCCAGCCGGCAACTACGTCGAGTTCAGCTACGGCCAGCCGCTCGGGCCAGGCTCGGAAGCGATACCGATTCCGAGCTCGATGTAGGCCGGAAAAAGAAAAAGCCACCCGCAGGTGGCTTTATCGAAGAGAGGTAAGGTCTGAAATTACCAGGCCTTGCCAGTCTTGTAGAGGTGTTCATAGCAGAAGTTGGTCGCCTCGATGTAACCCTCAGCGCTACCGCAATCGAAACGCTTGCCCTTGAACTTGTAGGCCAGCACACAGCCGTCCTGGGCCTGCTTCATCAGGGCGTCAGTGATCTGAATTTCACCGCCCTTGCCCGGCTCGGTCTGCTCGATCAGGTCGAAGATATCCGGAGTCAGGATATAGCGACCGATGATCGCCAGGTTCGACGGGGCGTCTTCGGGTTTCGGCTTCTCGACCATGGTGTTCACGCGATAGATATCGTCGCGGATCATCTCGCCGGCGATCACGCCGTACTTGTTGGTCTCTTCCGGCGGCACTTCCTGGATCGCCACGATGGAGCAGCGGAACTGGTTGTACAGCTTGACCATCTGCTTGAGGACGCTGTCGCCTTCTAGGTTCAGGCACAGGTCGTCCGCCAGCACAACGGCGAAGGGTTCGTCACCGATCAGCGGGCGGCCGGTCAGGATAGCGTGACCCAGGCCTTTCATCTCGACCTGACGGGTGTAGGAGAAGGTGCATTCGTCGATCAGGCGACGAATACCGACCAGGTACTTTTCCTTGTCGGTGTTGCGAATCTGGTGCTCCAGCTCGTAGCTGATGTCGAAGTGGTCTTCGAGGGAGCGCTTGCCGCGGCCAGTGACGATACCGATTTCACCGAGACCGGCTTCCAGTGCCTCTTCAACGGCGTACTGGATCAGCGGCTTGTTCACCACCGGCAGCATTTCCTTGGGCATGGCCTTGGTGGCCGGGAGGAAGCGGGTACCGTAGCCGGCGGCCGGGAACAGACATTTCTTGATCATGGGAGTCCTTCGAGAGGGACAGGGGTGCGAGTTGCGCGCAGTCTAATCAGGCTGCGCCCGCCTTACAATGCCCCGGATTGCAAGCTGCACGACTCTTGTGGAGACTTGCGAAACTAGTGGCACCCGCATCTGACCATCACTGCCCCGATTTAGTTCTCGAAGTTACTGGCAAATGGTCAGCATCCTGCTCCAACTCGCCCAACTCTACGCTCTAGCGCCCTGCGCAACGTCGCTTCCGGAAAGCCGCTGGCGCACCACTCCCCATATTGAGAGCTCATCGCCCTCCTCGACTTTCAGCGTCGGATATAGATCGCTAGCTGCCTGCAGAGCGAACGAACCGTCCACAATAGCCAGGCGACGGATAAGCGCCTCACCGTTCAGTGCGGCCACCACAATCTGACCGGGAGCCGCCAGCTCGGAGCGGTCGACCAACAACAGATCGCAGTCGTGAATACCCGCCTGCGTCATGCCTTCGCCACATGCACGGACTATGTAGGTATGGAAAGACGCAGCGCGGGTGACTCCGCCAGGCTGCACGACATCTCGGACTTCCAGAATGGCTTGCTGCATGAACCTTCTCCGAATACTGTATATCCATACAGATAACAGATAGCCGTCGATTCGACAAGCCATTGAATGGAACCTCCAGGAAGAAATGCCGATCAACCGAAAGGACAGCGCACCGATGACGGTGGACTACCCTTAGGGAGGGGTGAGGATATCGATATGAATCCAGGCACGTTCGTCACGCTCATGATTTTCGGCTGGGTCCTGCTGGCAGTGGTTACGCTGTGGGCCATCCTTCGCGTACCGATGCGTCGGGCTCGCTTGCAGAAGCCCAAGCACAAAGCGAAAGCCGATTCCTCGCGGCACCACCCAATCCCGCATTGAAACCACCAGCCGTGCAAAATGCCACGGCATTAGCACCCCGCTATGCAAGATGCACGAGAAGCGAGGCGGGATGAAAATCTAAGTATTTGATTTTAAATTATTTTTTATTTAATCCAGATTGGTATGCACCCTGCAATGAAAGAAGAAGGATCTCCCATTCATTGCCGAGGACGACACCATGCCAATCGACCGTCTGCCTGCCACCCAATACCTTTGCCAGGTCTTCTCCGATTTCGAAGTGAGCTTCACGGCTCGACCGGACGGCAATCTGATCATGACACTGAGCAAAGATGCGGGCGAACACATCGCCTGTCGTGTGGTGCGTCAGGAAGAGCAACGCAATGAAGAGCTGCTGACCAGCCTGGTTAGCCGCATTCGCCGCGATCTCGCGACTGAGTACGGTCCGCTACAGGAGCGCGATGCCGACCACTTCAAGGAAGAGGTCCCGCTGCAGAACTTCTACGAGAGCGCCGGGCCGCTGCGTCAGCGCCGCATCGTAAAGGCTGGCGCGAAGTTGCGCTCGATAGCCAATATCGGAGCCTGAATAGGCGAGAAATAAAAAAACCCGGCCTTGGCCGGGTTTCTACTTTTTGACGTGCTCGCCTCGATTCGGAAATGCGATCTGCAACGAATCGGGAAAGACGAAGATGGTGCCCGGAGCCGGACTCGAACCGGCACGCCCAAAGGGCGAGAGATTTTAAGTCTCCTGCGTCTACCGATTTCGCCATCCGGGCGGCAGCGCGCGTTGCAGTGTTTCCAGGTGCAAGCCCGGAAAGGGCTGGACTATATACAGCCCCACTCCCCCTGCGCAAGTTGCTGAAACTCGCAATCCCTGCAGCGGGCTATTAAAGAAAAAGCCCTGTAAATCTTCGATTTACAGGGCTTTTCTATTGGAGGCTGAGGTCGGAATCGAACCGGCGTTCACGGATTTGCAATCCGACCACAAAAACCAACTGAATCAATGCATTAGGCCACAATCGTTTCCGAAACGCAAGTTTGACGACGCCCTACAGGCCTAGAGCCATAAGGGGTAGAATTGTGAAACGGAAACGATTTTGAGGGGTTTACGGCCCCTGGGACCGCGGGATACCGTTCGCTTACCCCTAGGGGTGGAGGCGTAGAAACCTCCGATGCAAAGCGGCAGACCGCACCCGAAAGCTCTGCGGTTTTTTTGCGCCCGTGTCATGACCTATGGCCGGGAGGGGGCAGCTATACAAGACCCGAAAGGGGAAATCTGCCCGCCCGACTTTGCACGGGTTTCTACCCTCCCCGGTCGCCATGCCGGCGCGCGTAGAAACGCTCCGGCTGGTGTTCAAAACACTCGCAAAGGAGCGTTTCCGATGAGCAACCAGCTCTTCACCATCAACTTCCACGGTCAACCCCTTATTTCCATCACTACTGATGACGGCCAGCATCTCGTCGCAATGCGGCCTGTGTGCGAGGGAATAGGTCTGACCTGGCATGGTCAGTTCGAAAGGATCAAACGCGACGACGTGTTATCGACCTGCGTTCGTGTCATACGAACGGTTGCCCAGGACGAGAAGAACCGCGAACTCGTCTGCCTACCGATCGAATACCTGAACGGCTGGCTCTTCGGCATCGATACCCGCCGCTGCCGGCAGGAGATCCGCCCTGCCCTCATCCGCTACAAGCGCGAGTGCTACCAGGTCCTGGCCGCCCACTGGCAACCCAAGCCGGCCGAGCTCGATGCCTTCGACCGCAACATCTATATAAAGGAACAGCTTGCAACCGCCCGCTTCATCCTGAGCTTCCAACCGGATGGTCGCATGGTGCTGAACGAACTGGAGCGCAAAGGCATCTACGTCCACGTCGACGAACTGGCTTCCTATATAGATAGCAAGATCACCCGCATCCCACCCGAAACCATCGGCGGCATCCTCCAGGCAATCGCTAAGCGAGTGGTCCAGGCCAGCTCCTGATCAAGACGAGCAGCCTCGCCTGGGGCTGCTTTCGACTCAGGCTGTGTGAAAACGTACGCTTAATTTTGAGGTGCACGTCGCTACGTGAAATCTGCGGAAATTTTCTCAGTTGGCCCGGCAGGAATTCGCGAGGAAGCGCGAAATTTGCTCGTTTTCTGAGCAGCGTTCATTCTCGAAAGCGTTTTCACACAGCCTGGCCCCATAGCGGACGCTTGTGAGTCAGAGGTCGGACTGGGAATGATCAGACTGTTTGAGGAGACTCTGAATAGGAGTGCCACTGCCCAGATCAATGAGACCTCAGACCTGTAATACAAAGCGGAAACGATCCAAAAATTTGTCCTCTTCACCTTCTCAGAAGCGCTCAGTCTGTGACTACAACACGCCGACCCAAAAGTGCATCTGCCACCTTTACTTCACCAGGCAAGGGGCAAACAGAGCCTCTAGCCAGTTGGCGAACAACGACAGTACACCGGAACGCTGCAGTCGGTGCGGGTAGAGGAGGTTCGCTGGGAGTGGTGCGGCGCGCAGGTTTGGCAGTACCTCGCACAGCTCTCCTGCCCGGAGCAAGTCCTGGACGTCGAAGCGCGGGATCTGGATTAGCCCCAGCCCAGCCTGACAGCAGGCGATATAGCTCTCCGCATTGTTGACGATTACCCGGCTAGGCAGCATCAGGCTTTGTATTTGACCGCCGTTATCAACGAACTCCCAGGGTTGTTCTTGCCCCTTGAGCGGTGAGCCGTAGCCGATCATCCAGTGCCCTTGGACGAGGTCCTCGAGCTGTTGAGGCGTACCTTGGCGGTTCAGGTAGACAGGGCTGGCACAGTTGATCAGCTCGATGTTGCCCAGCGGACGCGCGACCAGGTTGCTGTCGACCAGCGGGCCGATTCTCAGCACGCAATCGACACCTTCGCGCACTAGATCGATAGCTCGGTCGCTGGAGCCGAGCAGAAGTTGAAGATTGGGATACAGCTCGAGCAGTTGTGGTAACGCTGGAGCAACCAGGCGCCGAACGATACGACTGGGCAGGTCGACGTGCAGGCGGCCGCTAACTTGTTGCTTCTGCTCCCTGAACAGAAAGTCAATGGAATCAGCGCTGGCCAGTAGTGCCTGGGCGCGCTCGAACAGTTGGGCGCCATCGGCGGTGAGTTGTACGCTACGGGTGGTACGGTTCAGGAGACGGGTTCCCAGATTATTCTCCAGCCGCTGTACCGCCGCAGAGACCGATGCACGCGGCAACGCCAAGGCGTTCGCTGCCTTGATAAAGCTTTCCATCTCGGCGACACGCACGAAAATACGGTATTGCTCAAGCCTGTCCATGCTTTGTTCCTTGCCGCGCATTCTGAGAAACCATGTCGAGGAATGCGCATTCATCTTCGGTGGTGCTACGGCCGAGTATAGGAGTGCAGGAGGAGCAACCAGTGAACCCCCATCATCCAGTTAGTGGCCTGTGGTGTGGCTCGGCCAGAATGGATTCGATGGAGTTTGAGAGTTTGGCCCCAGGCGCGGGGTGTAATCCCTGGTGTGAGAGAAAGTTCAGGTCGAACGCAAGGGTCAAAGGCTTCTCCTCCAGAAAATCCGGGGCCGCTTGCCAGGCAGGGAGAGTGAGGTAGTCGGTAGCGTTGACTGTGACTCCAGAAGCTCATGTCCTCTCCATGAGGGCGGTGGGCAACCTTGTCTTGCGTTGGCGATTCAGGACGGGGCACCCGAGGGTGCCCCGGAAACGTCACTTTGTGGTGTAACCGCCGTTTATCAGCAGGGTTTGTCCGGTGATCCACCAACCGTCACTGACCAGGTGGCGAATAAACGGCACCACATCCTGGATGTCTGTCAGGCCGGTCTTGGAGAAGGGAGACAGGGCTGCGGCGCTCTGATGATAGGCCACGGCATCAGCCCCTTCGGCGGGATAGAAAAACGGTGTATCCATCGGCCCCGGGCCGACAGCGGTGACCGAAATGCCGCGGGCGCCGAATTCCTTCGCTGCGGCGCGAGTGAAGTGCTCCACGGGTGCTTTAGTCCCTGCATATGCGGCGTAGAACGGAGTGAAGGCTCCAAGCAGAGAAGTCACCAAGGTGCAGATTTTGCCGTTGTCGTTGAGGTGACGGCCGGCCTCGCGAAGGAAGAAGAACGCTGACTTGGAATTGACTGCGGCCATCTCGTCGTACTCAGCCTCCGTGATTTCCGTGAAAGGCTTTTTCAGAACCTTCCCAACCGTATTGATGGCGATGTCAGGTCTGCCGACGGCGGCCACTACGTCGTTGAACAACTTCTCGACAGCCGCCGCCCCGCTGAGATCTGCCTGAAACGCCACAGCCTGCGCACCGCTCGCACGAATCGCTTGCAGGGTCTCGTCGGCAGCGGCCTTGCTGTCATCGCTGTTGTAGTGAATGGCCACCGCACGCGCCCCATGACCAGCGAGGTCGCGGGCAATCAGCCCGCCGAGGTTCTTGGCGCCACCGGCGATGATGACCACCTTGTCTTGAATGCTGTTATCGGCCATTGAGGTGTTCCTGACTGTGTGGGGGAGCACTCAGGATAGGAAAGCCCGGTTCATTGATCAGCCCGCTGATCATGGATGCTTTATCCACGTTCTGCGAACAATGTTGGGCTAAAGAAGAATCCTGCCGATACCCAATATTGGCAGCATGACTGTTGTGACGGCCGTCGGGGAGCTGCCCTGCCTCGCTGCCACTCTCCTGTACGCCCGGACTACGCATGGCCTGAATGGGTATGCAGAGAAAAAGCAACTAAGCGATATTGTCTAATCTGGATTCTGCAGCTGATCGTGGAGCCCGCTGCAGAAGTCAGGACAACAACTACAAACAACACAAGGATTCTGTGCCTTGAAGTGCAATAACACTGCGTGCGCTCGTTACCACCCTCTCACCCTGTCATTTGCAATCGCCGCCTCGATCTGGTGCCTGGGCAGTGCTCGGCCGGCCCTGGGCCAATCGGTAAGCGCCACAGGCGATGTCAGTCCGTTGCCGCCCCCGCTGGCTACTAGCTGGGTCGTCGGCAGCGATCTGATTGTGGGGGACTTATCCGACGGCAGTCTGCTGATCGATGCCGGCGCGAGCGTGGAAAACGACTCGGCTTTTGTGGGCAACCTTGCCCAGGGAAGCGTCACCGTCCAGGGCACTGACGGCAGCGGCGCTGCTTCGCGCTGGACCAACAATGGCGAGACCTACATCGGCTATGGCGGCACGGGTGAGCTCACTATCACTGACGGTGGCACGGTACGCAGCGTCGGTACGGTTTACCTGGGGTTTGACGTTGGTGTGGACGGGACCGTCAGTGTTTCAGGGCCAAACTCGCTCTGGGATGCCAGCGCCGGTCCGGGTCCATTGCCTACCTTCCAGATCGGCGTGTATGGATCCGGCACCCTCACCATCAGTGCTGGTGGCGAGGTGCGCAGCGAGCAAGCTCTGCTTGGGTCGGCGCCGGGCGGGCTGGGTCAGGTCACTGTCACTGGCGCTGGCTCGAGCTGGACCCCCCTCAACAACATCTACGTGGGGTTCGAGGGATCGGGCGTCCTTGAAGTGCTGGACGGCGGCACGGTCGCAACCGAGCAAACCGGTGGCGGCGCCGCCACGGTCTATGTCGGATACCTGCCAGGCGCCGATGGCAGCGTCACTGTATCGAGCACCACTGGCGACGTGTCGCGGTTGAGCGCCACCGACGACATTCAGGTCGGAGTGGAGGGCGCCGGAACGGTTACCGTCGAGAAAGGCGGGCTGGTGCAGACGGGTGACGAGGTGCGAATCGGCACCGCCGCAACTGGGGTTGGGACCGTCCACTTAAAGGGAGATGCGAGCGGGCGGGGCGTTATCGAAACGGCGGCTGTGGAAGCGGGGCCCGGTACTGTGACGCTTGATCTGGACGGCGGCATTCTGCGTGCGAACAAGGACGAAGCCGATTTCCTGAAAAACATCTCGGCACTGACCGTTGGCAGTGAAGGCGCCTGGTTTGATAGCAACACCCATGACATTGGCATTGCTACCGCATTCAGCGGCAATTCGACTTTCAATAAGCTGGGAGCAGGCACACTGACCCTGACCGGCGACAGCACGAACTTCACGGGCGACGCTCAGGTGCAGGCCGGAACGTTGCAGGTGGATGGCATCCTGGGGGGCACCATGGGCGTCCTCTCTGGGGCTCGCCTGACCGGCATCGGGCAGGTCGGCACCACGACCAATAGCGGGATCATTGCTCCCGGCCACCCCGGCACCCTGGGCACGCTGACAATTGCCGGTGAATACGCCGCCGCGGGTGGTTCTATCGAGATTCGGACCCAACTGGCAGGCGATGACTCGCCCACCGACCGCCTTGTCATCACCGGCTCAACATCAGGCACCACACCCGTGCTGGTGACGAACGTAGGCGGCGCAGGCGCTCAGACGGTGGAAGGCATCCAGATCATCGAGGTTGGGGGCGCCTCCAACGGCGTGTTTTCACTGGTCGGCAATTACACCTATCAGGGGCAGCCGGCGGTCGTGGCGGGTGCGTACGCCTATCGCCTGTACCAGGGCAGCACGAGCGCTACCAACGACGGCAACTGGTACCTGCGCTCCTCGCTGGATAACCCTGTCGTTACGCCCCCAGTAGATCCGCCGGTTACACCACCCGTTACGCCGCCTGTAACCCCGCCGGTCACGACGCCGTCGGGCCCGCTGCTGGCACCTTCCGTGCCTCTGTATGAAAGCTACGCCAGTGTGCTGCAGCGCGTGAACGAACTGGGCACGCTGCAACAGCGCGTCGGTAATCGCTACTGGCAGCCGGACGCCGAGTTGCAGAGCGAGGCGAAGGACGGCCGCCCGGCAATCGGCCGTGGCGCGTGGGTGAGAGCGGAGGGCTCGGATTCGCAGATCGATCCGTCCTCCAGCACCAGTAACGCCGACTATGACGTACACCTGTGGAAGTTCGAGGCCGGGTTCGATGCACCGGTCTACGAAAGCGACGCCGGCACCCTGGTCGTCGGCCCGACCGTGCATTACGGCACCGCGAACTCCAGTGTGTCGTCGTTGTATGGTGACGGCTCCATCGATGTGACCGGCTACGGCTTCGGTGGTGCGGCCACCTGGTACGGCAACGACGGCACCTATGTCGATGGCCAGGCGAATCTGAGCTGGTACGACAGCGACCTGCGTTCCTCGCAGCTGGGCAAGAAGCTGGAGAGCGGCAACCGTGGCAACGGTGCAGCCGCCAGCATCGAGGTCGGACGTCGTGTAGCACTGAACGATTTCTGGTCCGTTACCCCACAGGCCCAGCTGAGCTGGTCGCAAGTGCGCTTCGACTCATTCGCCGACGACTACGGCGCCAAGGTCTCAGACGACAACGGAGACAGCGTGGTATCTCGCCTGGGCGTTTCCCTGGACCGCGAAACCCAATGGATCGCCAGCAACGGCAAAACCAGTCGGGCGCACGTCTACGGCATCACCAACCTCTACTACGACTTCGCCAACGGCACCTCGGCGGACGTGGATGACCTGCACGTGAAGAGCGAAGAGCAAGCGCTCTGGGGTGGCCTGGGCTTAGGTGGGTCGCTGAACTGGGATGACGGCCGCTCCACGCTGTTCGGCGAGCTGCTGGGTCGCACCAGCCTGCAGGATTTCGGCGACAGCCACTCGGTGGGCGCCAAGGTCGGGGTTCGCGTGATGTGGTAACCACGTAGACAACCGAATGGCCTGTGCAATGCACTCAGGGCGTAGGCCATTCGGTCTGATCGATCAGATCAGGCCAACGTATCGGTTTTCTCGCAGTCGTCGGGGCCTGAAGCGCGGCTCTTATCAAGCTTCCGCAGCCCGCGCCGCGCAGCCTTGTCAGCATACATCAGCTGATCCGCCACTTTGAGCGCTGCCTGCAGTGACGTCACAGAGGGATCTACGCTCGCGATACCAAAGCTTGCACCTGAATATTCAAAACAGCACTCGTCAAAGACGTAGCTACCAACCAGGAGCGGCACTAACCGTTGGCGCATCGCTGCAGTAGCTGCTTCCATGTCGCTCGGATGAGTAGACTCGGTCAATCCGATAACGACAAACTCATCACCGCCCCAGCGCCCTAGCTCATCGCTTGCCCGCATACCTCCCAGCAGACGCCGACTGCAATCTTTCAGGAACAAGTCCCCGACCTCATGTCCGTAGGTGTCGTTGATCATCTTGAAACCATCGAGATCGATGAAAGCAACCAGCACCCCTTGCCGCCTGCGTTTCGCCAACGCGAAGTATTTATCCAAGTCGGCCAGGATCGCACGGCGATTTTTCAAACCCGTCAGCGCGTCATAGTTTGCGGCGTAGCGTTCTTCCTGACGGCGCGACAGCACCTGGCCGGCCACGCGGCTGGAGAGCAGGATCAAGATCAATCCGAGCAGTCCAACACCGGCACTAATCCAATAGGTTTGTACGCGCATCGGTTCCTGGTGGTCGAGGCTTGCAAGTGTCAGCAACTGATATTGCGCGTTGCTTAACGGGTGGCGGCGGATCAGATAGGGGTGACCGTCAATTGACCACAGTCCATCCCTATCCGTGGTGCCAATTGCGCGAATATCCAAGGCCTCGCCCAATTCCTCGTCGTTTTCTTGAGGTCTGCGCACTGCGGGAGGGAGCAGTGCTCCGACGTTACGGAGCATGAAGGATTCGCTGGATGCTGTCGTTACGCGCCCCTGACGATTCACGACCAGCGCAATGTGACGTCCCGTGAGATACAGCGCCACATCCAGCGCATCGAATTTGACCGTTACAGAGCCCAGCGGCAGACCCTCGGCATCATCGATGCGGCTGGCTACAAAGTAGGAGGGGGTCTTGTTCAGCCGGGCGATGCCGAACATCTCAGATCTGCCATTACGCAATGCATCGATGAGATAGGCACGCCCCGAATAGATCTGGCCAACGATGCTGAATGACTCGGCCCAGTTGCTGGCGGTGACCGTATCGTCTGACAGGTTGTTCATGTAGATGCGGGCGTAGTGCAGATCGCGGGACAGTCGATCCATGAAGTCCCCGACCTTTCGAACCAATGGGTCCTTCGTCAGTGTTGAAGCACGCTCCTCCCGTGTAAGGGCCGCAAAGCCGGGCGGGTCGTAGTGATAGCGCCTCGCGAGCTGGATCACCTCGTTTTGACGGGCCACCATATTCGCCACGCTGGTCATCTCGGTGAACAGGCGGTCCACAACTCGCGCCGTAATCTGGGCCTCGTATGCCGCGCTAGCCGCTAAGTTGTCGAGATCCTCCGCTGTACGGCGCTGAGATACCCACCAGCCCGTGATGGCTACAAACGCTAGCCAGATAACCACAACAACCAGCGCCACCTGGCGAACAATGGGTGGGGTGTTCCAGCGTTGGCCCTGCTGTGGCACCTCGTGGTTCTTTCGGCTCTTGCCGGTTGACCGCAGCTCCAAGGCAACTCCTTCTGCACGTAAGGAGCATGATCAAATCGGAAGTCATGCCCTGGAAAAATTCTAAGGCATTCAACTCGGCGTGTGGTTAATCCTTTACGTCTATGACTTTATTGCGATGTCAATGGAATCGCCCTGATTTGGCCGGTACGAAGGTAAAGCTCTTGCTCTGAGACGGCAGAAAAAGATAGGCGAATGGGATCTTGAACCCCCGAGTGCCGCTCAGGGCAATGTCTGCTTCTGGCCGATTGTAGCCCTAGGAATACCTCTGAGCTCTACCGAGCCAGGCGCATAGTCTCTAGCTCATCCAGGGCAATCAGCAACTCACCGGTTGATTGGGGCGCATGCAGATTTACACCGGTTTTGCTTTGCACCAGTTCGATGAGCGCATCCCGCTTTATCCCCAGCTTTCGGGACACCAGAAGGGCACATGAGCGCGCGTGAGAAGCGCGGTGCGAGAGCGGTTGAGTTTCATCCAGCAGCTTCCGCCTATGCGAATTAAACGACATATCCTTCCCTGGCCATCGGTGGCGCGTCACGATGCGATAAGGAAGGTAACGGGGAGCCGTTCACTTTTCCACCGTACGGAGAACCGTTCGTGTCATACGAACACCTTCCTCTTCTGGCAGCGCCAATCAGCCGAGATTTCTGCGGCTGGCCTTACGAGATCGACACCCGTCGCTGCCGGCAGGCGGTCCGCCCTTCCCTGATTCGCTACTACCAGGTCCTAGCCGGCCACTGCCCTGTTGTCTTTTCCGATTCTTGCCGTAGAAATCTGAGCGCGCACCTTTCCTGCTGGCATTGCGCTATAAATGCCCCAGAATGGAGCTCGCTCAGCCTGAGCAGCTTCGGGATTACTATGCGGAGGGAACCCATGTCTTTCAGCGACTATTGGAACGGACCGGCACATAAACAACGTGCGGATGATCTGGACAGGAAGCTTACGGAGCTTCAGGCGAGCTACGTCGAGCTGCAGGCGCTCAACAGGAAGGTCGGGGCCATGGAGCTCCTGGAAGTACAGCACCTGATCGAGCAAGAGAAGTTGAAGCTGGCGGCCATTCGGCAAGATGTCTACGCCGCGGGACAGGAGCTAGCAGCCATCGCGCAGCGCTCCAAGGTGCTGCAAGGAGAAATCCTTGTCTGGGAAGAGACGATCCTCCTGGAAAGCTTTGCCCTTTACGTCCCCAAGTTCAAACTCAACTCCAGCCAAGAGTACAAGTCGCGGCTTGAGAGCACTCGAGAACGCCAAAAATCGCTGATCAAATCAGGAGACGCCGCCTCTGGAAACATGAGCTGGACTGTCAACGGCAGCGTCCAGCAAGGACGAAAGCTGGTGAATGACATGATCAAGCTGGTCATCCGATCATTCAACAACGAGGCGGATTTCTGCGTGGATAACGTCAAGTTCGACAACGTCGAGCTGGGCGAAAAGCGGATCCTCAAGTCCTTCGACGCGTGCAACCGACTTGGCAAACTGATGGATGTCGAAATTGACCGGCGATACCTGGCCCTCAAGATCGATGAGCTCCACCTGGCCCACGAGTTCCAGATCAAGAAGCAGGAAGAGAAGGAAGAAGCCAAGCGTGCTCGCGAGGAACTACGCGAACAGCAAAAGCTCGAGCAGGAAATTCGCGCCGCACGGGAAAAGATTGCCAAGGAGCGCAAACACTTCGCAGCCGCTCTGCGTGACCTCCAGGCCCGCCTCGCACTGGCAGCTTCCGAAGAAGAGCGCACGCCTCTCCTGGCCAAACTGGCCGAAGTCGAGGCCGGCCATGCGGCCCTGGAGAGCGAAGAAAAGCTCATCGACTACCGCGAGCAGAACGCCAAGGCCGGCTATGTATACGTCATCTCCAACGTCGGCGCCTTCGGCGAAGGCGTCTACAAAATTGGTATGACGCGCCGACTCGAGCCAATGGACCGCGTTGATGAATTAGGCGACGCATCTGTGCCGTTCTGGTTCGACGTGCATGCGATGGTCTTCTCGGAAAACGCCCCCGCCCTAGAAGCGAAGCTCCATGAACGGTTTGCTGCAGGACGCTTGAACAAGGTCAACGGACGCAAGGAGTTTTTCCGAGCGGACATTACAGAGATAGAGATGGTCATTCGGGAAAACTACGACGCTGCGGTTGAGGTGACACGCGAGGCGCCGGCCGAGCAATATCGCGAAAGCTTACGGATGCAGATGCCGAAGCCTTCGATTCAACAATCTGAGCGGATCACCGCTCAGAGTTGAAAAAAGAACGATATTTATTGGCTAGCGGAAAGATAGCAGCCACTTGCTATCTTCTGCCATTGCCATGAAAATCACCACACTTTACATTCAACTGGGTCGTCCGATGTATAGAGCAATAATTGGCGGCATTTTGTTTGCTCTGGCTTTTTCCTGTGTCTCAACTGAACTGACGAGACCCTCTTCAATCTCTTCAGCTCCAAACGAACCCACTCTGGAAATCGCCGAACAGCAAAAGGAACTACAGACCAGACTGATCAAAGCAGAGAGCGATGTCCAGCGAATTAAGAGCCAGATAAGCTCCTTGTCTGAAAGGCACACTATATTCGAGGCGATAACTTCTAATCAATTATCCATGCAGGACAAGCGCCTTTCTGACATTGGCCTGAACACCGCCCAGCAAGCCAACTACATGGGATCTATATCTAACCTTTCGACGCTTGTTGGACTTGGCATAACGGTACTTACTATACTGGTCGCCTTTGTTACTTATATAAGCGTAAAAAACAAAGCCACCAGCGAGGCTAAAGAAGCTGCTGAGCGCTGGTTTCATGAGCACGGAGAGACTTTAACCACACGAATTCAGTCGCTACATGAAGAGGCAAGTCACTTACGCAGCGAAGTAGCAAATCTTAAAATTGCTTCTCAAGAAGCCATTCAAGAGATACACCAACGCAAAGATGAATTCTTCAAGGCCGCAGACGAAATTCTTCTCACAACGCGCCCTCCAACACATGCAAATACAGCCGCGCGCTCTACCGATTCGCCGTCTACGATAATGTTTCAAGGCATCTCAAACAACACTGGATCAAGCAGCAATAAAAATATCGACAAAGTCAGAAAGATCAGTGAAGAACTGGAATTTAAGCCAGAATCCAACTTCACCTCTGACGAGCACTTTGCTCGAGGCCTCTCCTTGCTGTCACAGAACAGCTTCGACTCTGCGCTTACCAATCTCAGGAAAGCCGTCAGCTTAGAAAGCTATTCAGCATCGCCTAACGATGAAAACCTAGTCAAGATGATGTTTGCGCTGGCTGTTTGCTATGGCAATCTGAAGCGCCACAAATCGGAAATTGCGATTTACGATGAAATTCATGATCGCTTTAAGGACTCGCCCAATAGCAATATTCGCGAATATCTTCTGATATCATCCATCAACAAGTCCGTTCGCTTATCCGAGCAGAACCAAGTCCCCGAAGCTATTGAGCTATTAAATAAAACCATTGCTAAATATGAGTCTAGCAACGAAGTAAATATCGCAAAACATGTGCCAACTATTTTTGGGGCAAAAGCATCTATTCTCAGCAATAACCATGAATTCAAAGAAGCACTTTCCATTTGCGAACATGTTGAAAAAGAGTTCAAGGACTCCGAACTCAAAAATAACCAGTTAGAATTTTCAAGAATTCGAAACACGCGAGCCTACTGCTACATCCTTCTTTCCAAGAAGAACTGGAACGATGCGACCAAGCGCATAAGTTATTTAGAGCTTGCAATAGAAACTCTTACCCAAGCCATCGCTGACAACGACTACCGACCAATCGTACTTGGAAATATCGGCTACGCTTATCACCTATTGGGCAATGCAGAGCGTGCTGTGGAGTTCACCACTCAATGTCTTAAGCTGGGCGGCGCGGACACCTATGAACTACAAAAGGGAGATGCCTTAAAATATAGGCTGGTCCCCCAAGACCCCTCTTATGAAGCACTACTTAATACCATATGGGAATCGCTTTCAGAGGAAACTGAATAATTTCATTATTCCTATAGAATTCTCCACAGCTGCTCCAAGTTCGTCGTGTAGCTCTGACTCATCAGCTCCCGCCGCATCCCCCAGTCCGGCTCCACAGGCACCCCACCCGGCCGGACTGTCCCCCTGCCCCATTTCGCATTGATCTGGTCCATTACGGCCATGGCCTTGGAGCGCTCGGGCTGGGCTGGGGCAAACAGGTCACCGGTGAATTCGCCGGGCTGGCGAAGATCGAGGAGGAGCACCTCAGCCTTGCTGAAGGCGAAACCGGCCCGGAAGACTAGTTCCAGGCCGTCGGTCGCGGCCTTGGTGATCAAGCGGGTGTCGTCGGTGGGGTACGGCAGTTCGACGCTGACACCCTTGGCGAACTTGGGTTCGTCGGGGTTGAACATGCCGGTGCGGATGCTGACCTGAACGCGCTTGCAGTAAGAGCCCTGGGTACGGAGTTTTTCGCAGGCGCGGGCAGCGTAGGTGGCCACGGCTTCGCGGATCGGCGGCAGCTCGTGCAAGCGCTTGCCGAACATGCGTGAGCAGCAGATTTCCTGTTTGGGCGGTGCGGCCTCCTCGAGCTCAAGGCAGGCGATGCCGCGCAGCTCGCGCGCGGTCTTCTCGATGACGACGTTGAACTGTTTGCGCAGCGTCCAGGCGTCGGCCTGGGCGAGGTCCCAGGCCGTCTGGATGCCCTGGGCGTTGAGGTGTTCGGTCATCTTGCGGCCGATGCCCCAGACGTCACTGACCTTGCATGCTTTGAGCAGGCGATCGCGCCGGGCGGGGTCGCGCACGTCAAGCACGCCGCCGGTTTGGGCCTGCCACTTCTTGGCGCCGTGGTTGGCGAGCTTGGCGAGGGTCTTGGAGGTGCCGATGCCCACGCCGACAGGGATGCCGGTGCAGCGCAGTACCCGGGCGCGCATCTCGCGGCCGACGCGCACCAGGTCACCGGGGATGCCGGTGAGGTCGGCAAAGCATTCGTCGATGCTGTAGACCTCGACCGCCGGCGCCATCTCCTCGAGGAGGGTCATGACACGGGCGCTCATGTCGCCATAGAGGGCGTAGTTGGAGCTAAAGGCGAGGATGCCGAGCTTCTGCAGCTTGTGGCGGATCTTGAAATAGGGCTCGCCCATGGCGACGTGGGGCTTGGCGTCGGCGCTCCGGGCGATGACGCAGCCGTCGTTGTTCGACAGGACCACGATGGGGGTGCGGGCCAGGTCTGGCCTGAAGACACGCTCACAGCTGGCATAGAACGAGTTGCAGTCGATCAGGGCGATGGCGCGGTCAGGCATGCTCGTGGCACCGCACGCTGTATCGAACGACGCCCCACACGAGCAGTTCATCGCCTTCCAGGATGTAGCGCGGTGGGTAGGCGGGATTCTCGGCGCGCAGGACGATCTGGCTGCCCTCCTTCGCCAGGCGCTTTACGGTCGGCTCGCCGTTCACTGCCGCAATGACGATGTCACCCGGCTCCGCTTCGCAGGAGCGGTCGACCACCATGAGGTCACCATCATGGATGCCCGCCCGAACCATACTGTCCCCGCCGGCTCGAACCAGGTAGGTGTGCGGGGCGCGGATGTCCAGGATTTCATCCAGCGAGATTTCGCGCTCGAGGTGATCTTGGGCAGGCGACGGGAAACCAGCCGGCACTCGCCAGGCGAACAGGGGAAGACAATGGCCTTCAGCCGCAAGGCGTGCAATTACATCGGGAACCATAGGACACGTCCGAAATGCTGTATATAAATACAGTAATAGACTAGCCCGCTTTCCTACAACTAGGACGGGGACGAACGGAGGGCACGACGATGTGTGGACGGGTAGCGCAGTTCGGGACGTTCAGGGAAATCGTGGAGTTGTTGAGGTGGCCAGGACCGGCCGAGGAAAGGCAGCAGGCGGACGCGCGGTACAACATACCGCCGTCGACGCTTGTGAAGCTGCTACATGCAGAGGGCGACACGCTGATTCAGGACCTCGTGCGCTGGGGATGGCGACCGCACTGGGCGACTGACAACCGCTTGCCGTCGAACGCGCGAGTCGAGAAGGTGGCGCACAGCTCGTACTGGCGGGCGATCTGGCCGCATCGAGCGGTGGCGCCTATCGAGGGATGGTTCGAGTGGGTGAAGGACCAGGATGATCCGAAGAAGAAACTCCCCTTCTTCATCCGGCGGGCAGACGGCCTGCCTTGCCTGGCGGCTGCAATCGGGCAGTTTCCAACCGGTGACCAGGAACAACGTGAGCACGACGGCTGCGCGATCATCACGGACGAGGCAGCCGGCGGGCTGGTGGACGTCCATGACCGGCGGCCGGTGATCCTGCCGGCCGAGCTGGTGGCGGAATGGCTGGATCCGGCAACGCGCACGGAACGCGCTGAGCAGTTGCTGCTCCAGCAGAGCGAGCCGCCTGAGACGTTCGAGTGGTACCGGGTGAGTACCGAGGTGAACAGTTCAGCCCATAAAGGCGCTCAGCTAATCACATCGATCGAGCGTTAAATGTGATGAGCGACGCCCTTTCCGAGGGGCTTCCACTCCTCCTGCGGCGAATGCGGTGACAACAGAGCGAACAGCTCGACTTCCTGCCCTTCCTTTGGCTCCGGCGGCAATAGCGCCGCACGGCGGCCAGCCTGAAGCCCTGGGAACATCTCAGAATTAGCGGAGACGTGGAGTTCCCAGACGCCGTATTGGCCTGCTTTGGTAACCAGGCGTTCCAGATGCAGACGGGTACTGCCGTTGACGCGGATTCTGAGCATGCCGACCTCCGGTTGATCGCGGCCGGCATCATACCCTACTGGCAAGCCTGTACTGCGGCTACCAACTGCCGCTCGTACCCCTGCCGCTGCAGACGCTCGGCGAGTAGTGCGCGGACCTTGGTCTGTAGGCTATCAGTCTGTCGAAGGGACGCGGTCGCCCAGATCGGAACAGCCACCGGGCCGACTTTGCAGGGTACAGGGACGGGGACTTCGACGCGGACGGTTCGCGGCTCCGGGGCTGGTTGGCTTGCGCAGGCGGTTAGCAGCATGAACAGCAGCGCGGCAGCGCATCCTTTCATAGCCCTAGCTCCTGATCGATGACAGCCGCCGCCGCGGCGCACTGGTCGGTGCCGCCGGTGTGTTCCTGCTGGATTCGCTGGGCGCGGGAGAAGTCGGCGGCGGATTCCTGTTCCGCCTGCGCAACGGCCCGGGCTGCCTCCTCGGTGCGCGCCTGGGCGCGCTTCACCAATTCGCCCAGGGCGGCGCCCTGCTCTGCTGCCAGCGCCTCGAGGTTGCCACGGCCGGCCCGACAGACGGCCAGGTTCTGGCCCGACTGAGCGAGCGCGGGGCGTAGGTCGCGCCCTGTCCACCATGCACCGGCACCCGTGCCCATGGCGAAAAGCAGGAGCGCGCCGAACAGTAAGGCGGTGAAATTCATCGCAGCACCTCCTGAGCCCGCTTCCACAGCGCCCGGCGATCATCGGCGCCGACCGGTACGCGGCCGGGCTGGCCGGTGTTGATGATGCTGCCGATGTCGTCGAAGCGGCCGACGTCGGCCAGGGCGTTCAATTTCTTGTCGGCCCACCACCAGGCGGCGGAAAGCGCCGCGAACTCCGGCAGCTCCAGCAGCTCGGGTTGCGCCTCGAGGGGCTGGCCGATACCGACGCCGGCGGCGCGGTAGTTGCCGCGGCCGGTGACCTGCAGCAGGCCTCGGCCGCGATAGGTCCAGCCATCGCCGCTGGCGACGTTGCCGTTGCCGTTGCGGCCGGCGTAGGTGGTGCTGGCGATCAGCTTCGGGTTGCGGGCGATCTGGTCGGCCAAGGGTGTGGGAACCAGCTTGCCGGCCAGGCGCAGGTAGTTGCCGCGGCTATCTTTGGCGGCGTAGCGAGTGGGCCAGACCTCGGCGAGGCGCTGGGCGCTGTAGTTGAGGCTTTCGACCAGGCGGGCCAGGTGGGCGCTTTCATGGCCGACCTGGGCGAGGTAGGCCGCTATGCGGGCCGGTGTGGAGATGCCAAACCGGGCCATTGCTTGGTTAAGTGGAGAAACAAAAACGCCGGCTTGCTTGCCGGCGTTGGGAAGGATGCGCAACAGCTGCGCTGCAGTAATGTAAGCCATTTTTTCTCCAGACGAAAAAAAGCCCGCTGTGAGCGGGCTAAGTACGAGTGGCTGAGCAGTTAATTAGGAAGAAGCCCCACTCGCAGAATATGGATGGAGCGCGGAGCGCTAATGCGGACATCTGTCGTAAGCCCGTCCGTTTTGCCAACGTAGACGATGATGCCGTCTGAACGAAGTTGGCGGATTAGCTCTTCATCGCTGACACCGGGGTCGACGGATAGAATGATTTCGTCTCGGAAGCAGCGATGAAATGCTAGGTTGCCCATGATCTTTTAGTCCTGTGCGGCAATTGTTGAAGCCAGCATGGACGAGCGATCAGGACTCAAACAGGTGGTAATTCGCACTTAGGCCTTTGCCGACAGAAACTGGAGCAACGTCTGACACGGTCAGACCGATAAAACCTTGAGGACGGTGGATTTCTTACCGGTAGAGCGCTTGCCACCACCCTTCGACTTGCCGTGCTTGCCGGCGTTGCATTCAACAGTGGTGGACCAGCCGGCGGCGGTGAAGGTCTGCTCCACCGAATCCACCAGGTAGCTACCATCGACGCCGGCCTTGAAGCCGGAGACGGTGATGGAGCGCTCGGCGAACAGGTCGGTGCGGCCGGGCATTTCCAGGCGCACGTTGGCGGTGGAGCGGTTGAAGGCGGCCAAGCGCGCCCGGGCGGCCTGTTCGGCGGCGGACTTGCTGGGGTGGATGTGGCGGTCGGTATGCACCGGCGGCAGTCCCGGGGGCGCGTCTTCGTTGGGGATTTCCAGGACCTGCAGCTCGCCTTTGGCCTTGTTCTGATAGCGCGTGCGGACAGCCTTCTGGGCGCCGCGATCATCGAAGCGGAACTGGAAGCGGGAGACGTCGGCGCGTTGCAGGACGACGCCCGCGAGCGCCTTGCCGCTGGCCGTCTGGCCGGACTGACGAGGCAGCACCAGGAGCTTGCCGTCGGCGACCTTGGCGGTGCAGTCGTACTGCCGGGCCAGGCGGGTGATGAAATGGAAGTCCGATTCCTTGAGCTGGTCCGCCCGGGCTACGGTAGCAGTCACCGGGCACTGCGGCTGCCAGCCGTTGCGGGCAGCGATGTCGCCGACGATGCGGGCCAGACTGACGCCTTCCCAGCTGCCACTGCGCGCGGCCTTGCCGGTACCGCGCATGTCGCTCGCCCTGCCCCGCACCACGATGGCATCGGGCGGCCCGGCGAACTCGATCGTATCGACGGTGTACGCGCTAAGTCTCGCCAGCGCCTGGCCCTCGTAGCCGAGCAGCACCTCGAGGCGCGCGCCCTTGCGCGGCAGGCTTACGGCGCCGTCGCGGTCATCGATGCGCAGTTCGAACTCGTCGGACTCCATGCCGACCTTGTCCAGGGTGCGCAGCAGCAGGAGGCGGTCATTGATCAGGGCGGTGATATCGGCGCCGTCGGCGAGGATTTGGAAGGTAGGTTTCATAGCGCGGCTCCGATCAATCCCATAGCCGCACTTCCTCGCTCGTGGCTGCCGGAAGGTCCGGCAGCTCTACCAGAAGCCCAGCGCGGAACGGTTGCGACTCCAGAGCCAAACCCGGGTTCGCTTCGAGCACCGCTTCGACAGTACCGGTCAGGTGGCCGTAGGCGTGGTAACAGAGGGTATCAAGCAGGTCGCCGTCAGATGTTCGGCATGTCCTCGCCATAGCGGATGAACTCCAGTGTGAATGACTGTTTGCGGGGAATGCCGCCGCGCAGCAACGCGCCCTGTTCTTCCTCGAGGCGCGCGAGGCACCAGAGGCCCAGGACCTGGCCGTAGCCGGTGGTGAGGTTCAGCGGCTCCAGGCGGGCGCCAATGGCGCGCAGGGTGTCGAGTTGGGCGAGGCCACCGCGCCAGTGGGGGTGAATGGCGCCACGCAGGGTGATGCGTTCATCGCCCAGCCCCGGAGACTGCTGGGCGGGTCGCCGGGTGAGGCGTTCCTGCGCGGCCCAACGGAACTCGGTCTGGCGGGTGAGCTGGTCGAACGCGGCGGTATCCAGGTTGAAGTAGAACGGCGCGGATCCGGCTGTCAGGGGCTGCAAGATCAGCAGATGCGGGAACGGCGTGATGGCTTCCGGCGCCGGGGTGAGGTCTGCCGCGAATGCAGCGCTCGGCAGCACACTGGCCAGGGCCGGGCTGATGCCGCCAGCGACACGGTTGATGGCAGCCGCAGCGCGCCCAGCCTGCTCGCCCAGGGTGCCCAGGCGCTCATCGATGCCGACCAGGATGCGGCTGGCCCGGTTGTATGTGGAGGCCACATCGTTCGCGCGCTGCTGGGCGGCGGTGAGGCCGCCCATGACACGTCGGAGTTTGTCGCCAACGCGATCTGGCACACCGGGGAGAGCTTCCAGCTCGCTGGCGGCTCCGGTGATGTCGCTGATGGCGCCGTTGAGGGGGCCGAGCATGCCGTCCAGGTTGCGGCGGCCAGTTTCACTGGCTCCCGCGACCTGGGTGAGGCCGCTCTGTAGTAAATCCAGGTAGGCCATGGGGTTCCTCGGTTACAGGTTGGGGGCGTCGAACAGACTGTTAGCTTGTTGCTGGGCCTGATAGTCGGCGAACATTCGTTGCAGGTGAGGCATGAGGTCGTTGGCCATGGCGCGCGGGTCCTTTACGTCGCCTTGCACAGTGATGGCGACCTGCGGGGCGAAGGTGTTGGTCTGGTGTTGCTCCCTGGGCTGGGATTGCTCCGCCGGCGCCGGCTGGACGAGCAACGAGACAGGCGGAGGCGGAGCGGCCGACATGGCGCGAACTACTTCTCCCAGTGACGGCTGTGGCGGCGAACGGCTGGCGAGGAGAGACACCGGCGCTAAAGGCGCGGCGGCCTCGTCTTCTCCAAATAGCCCTACACCAACCCGTTGGCCTAGTTCGCCACCGCCCCAAGCCCCTAAGGCACCGCCAATCAGTCCGCCAATTACGGTACCGATAACCGGAACCATGGATCCGACCGCAGCCCCCGCAGCAGCCCCCGCCAGAGTGCCGGCAAGATTGCCGGCGGCCTCACCATAGCCTGCTGCCTTCTCGTTGGTGGTTTCGGCATATTGATAGGTGTCCCACGCTTGGGCTCCGGCAGCGATGACCGCCATCGGTGCGCCGGCCTTGAGGCCGGTAACGCTACCGCGACCAGCACGCGCCGCCCAACCGCCACGCCCTGCTCGGCGGCTTCCGGAGGCACGGTCCCGGCCTCCAGGTACATCGCCCAATGATCCGCCTAGTCCACCACCCGGCCAGTTGGTGACAAACACGGGCTGTGCCCCGATGGCACCACCAATCGGACTGCCGAGACGGTCGCCCCCCACCGAACCCGACCTGCCACGTCGGGAACGAATCGGACCAATACTGCGAGCAAGGTCCAGTGCACCTCGCGCAATGGTCCAGGCGGAAACGGCAGATTTCAGTACGACCAACCCGCCGGCCAGGGCGATCACTCCACCGATGACTTTCGGAAACTCATCCACCAGCGCGGTCAGCCCCTGGCCGAGCTGCTTTGCCTTTTCCCCTACTCCATCGGTAAACGGCGCAAGGGCATCACCCATGCTGCGAAGGCTGTCGTTCCATGCCTGTCCAACTTCGCTCCAGAGCTGGGCGGAAGCCTCCCGCCGCTCCGCCAGGTTCTTTTCCAGAATGCCATTGGCGTTGGCCGACTCCGCTTTGAGCTGTTGGTATAGCCCACGCCCTTGCATGTAGGCCGTGAGTGCCGACTTAACCTGCATGTCATTGAAGAGGTCGCCGGTCTTCAGGTTTTCCTCAAGGGCGGCCGTCATGGCCTTGACCTTGGCGGGGTCGGCTTCCTTGTTGATGGCCTCCAGGGCGGAGGACATCGCCTGCGCCTTGGCGGGATCAGTTTTCTGGATATAGGCCCGGGCTAGCTCGAAGCTTGCTTCAAGGGTCGACATTCCTTTGCCGATGGCTTCGTCCATGCTCTTTTGATAGTCAAACCCGGCCTTGCCGTAGTTCTTCACGGTTTCGCCAGAGCCGATCTTGCTGAACCAGTTTTTCAGGTTGTTCGCTGCCTGATCGGCGGAGCCGGCAGTCTTCATCTGTACCTGCAGCATGGAGCCGATCTGGTTGACCGCATCAAGCCCCCGGATGCCTTTGTTGCCCATTTCCGCCAACAGCTCGGGCATCCAGCGCGCCATGTCGTTGGCTTCAAAAGATCCGGCCTGGCCTTGGTAGGCGATGGCTTCGAGCGCCTTCTGGATTTCAGCAGCGTCGGTGATGCCTGCGTTCTGGCGCATGGCGTAAAGCATCTTGGCGGTGTCGGTAGACTCCGCACCCTGGCCTATAGCGAATTTGGCAGCGGTAGGCAGGTACTGGGTGGCTTCGCGCAGATCCATGCCAGCGGCGACAAGCTGGTTGAGCATGTCAGCCGCATCGTTGCGCTGCATGCCAGTGCCCCTGGAGGTATCGATCACCGCGCGGGACATTTCACGCTCCTGATCGGTCCCGGCCACGCCTGCCTTGATGGCGATGTCACGAATGATCGCGTTGTAGTTGGCGGAGATTGTTGCCGGCACGGCCACCGCGGCGGTCAACTTCAGCGCATCACCGACTGCGGATTTACCTTGAGCGATACCGGTGTTGACCTTCTGCAGGCCGCTTTCGCGGAGATCCACTCGACGGGCCTGGCTGCCGAGCGTCTGGTAGGCGCGGGACAAGTTCCGCACCTCAACGCCCTGCTCCCTTAGGGCCGCCAGATTGGACTCCAACTTGCCCAAGAGCTTGCCGGCGCCCTTCTCACCAGCGGCGTGCGCCTTCTGCCACTCAGCACGCAAACGAATGGTGTCGCCAATGGTGCTCTGAAGAATCCGCATCTTGCCGGCAGTGGCGTGCAAACCCTTGATGTGAGAACCGACCTTATTGAATGCGCCCCCCAAGGTGGAGCTGACGGCGCCGCCGATGACGAGGCCCAAAGACAACTTGCTGCTCATGTCTGCATTCCAGATAGGGGAAATGGGTTCGATGACTTGTACGCCCGCTACACGCCACGCAGGCTGCGAGTCAGGACGGCCGACATTCACGGAAACATTACGCGTTGCGTATTACCCGACGCGTGATTCGGCGGCGATGCGCAGTTGTGGATCAACCTGCAATGCGCGTTCGATCTGCGGACGGCCGAGTTGGAACTGGGTGACCAGATAAACGCGGAAGTAAAGCCACGCGCGGCGTGAGCTGAAGGAGGCTAGGCCTGCAATGGATAAAGAGACTGAACAGTTCCATGCCAATTTGCTCGCTTCGGTGAATCAGATGAAGGCCGACCAGGCCGCCGCGCGCACTGCGCCCGTGATGTTCATCGTTACCGAGGCCGACTACCGCATCGCGATGGCGCGCCTGGATGACCTGTGGAACTCAGACCCGGGCACGCCGGAGGGTGAGGAGCTGATGCGCTGGGTGCTCGCCATCGAGCGCTACGAGGACGAGCATTACCCCATCGGGCCGCTGGATCCGATCGAAGCGCTCAGGCTCCGGCTGGACCAGCAGGGCCTACCCCCAGAGGAGATAGCGGCCGAGCTGAAGAAGCTGGCTACCGCTTCCCACGAATCACCAACCTAGTGTGCTCGCTTACCTCACTCACTCAACCACCACACTAGGTCACTGAACGGCATTCCCTCCAACTCCGCGGCGGAGAATCGCAGCTCCGCCGCCGCGCGTTTGGCGGCGCGTTTATGGATTGCGGGGTGGTAGCCCGTCGTCTTGCACCAGGCGAAAGTAGGCGGCCTGCAGGCGCTGGTAGTCGGTGAGCTTCAGCGCTTCCAGTTCTGCCCTGCCCACCTGGGCGAGTGAGGCGAACAGCTGCAGCTCGCGTTCGTCGTCATCGCTGGCCAGCTTGCTGGCGGCGCGGATGTCGCGGACGGTGGGCGAGCGCAATGCGATGGTGTCGGTGCGGACGCCGTTGAACTCGGTGGGGCGCGACAGTTGGACGGTGGCGCCATCGGCGGTGAGGGTCAGCCAGATTGGCAGGGGTTTGAGTTCGCTCATGATGATTCCTTACATGCCGAGGGCGGCGCGCATGCCGGCCAGTTGGTCCACACCATCGATGACGCGCACGCCGTTCACCGGGTCGATTTCAAACATCACGCGGCCTTCCAGCTCCAACTTGTAGTAGCTGACGGCCAGGGCGAATTTGAACTCCGCCTCCCCGCCTGGCTTCCATTCGCCGGGATCCAGTTCCTTGAGCTGCCCGCGCAGGGTCGCCACCGCCGGGGTGAACTGCCCTTTCTGCGCCTTGTAGGCGCCACGGAACACGCCGTTGAACGCAGTCTGGTCAGCCAGGCCGAAGAACTTCATGGCGTCGCGGCGAGCGCCTTTGGTGGAGAACGACGCTTCGAGCTTTTCCAGGCCCTGGTCCATTTCGATGGCGGCGTCCATGCCGCCGCCACGGTACTCCTCTGTTTTCACGGTGAGCTTGGGCAGGGTCAGGCTGGGGACGTCGCCGGAGAAGTTCACGCCGTCGATGAACAGGTTGGTGTTGAACAGTGTTTGCGGAACCATGGGCGGCGCTCCTTAGGCGGCGAGGACTTCGGTCAGCCACTGGTCGGTGACTTCGACGCGGAAGTTGGGGTTTTCGGCGGGGGGGACGTCGGTGAACCGGATGTTCCAGTAGACCTTGCCCTGGGCCAGCTGGCTGGCGGTGTTGAGTTGCGGATCCGCGTAGACCTCGAAGTTGATTACCGCGCCCATGTTCTTCAGGTCGCGCATGAAGGCTTCGAGGCCGGCAGTGACGTCGGCGACGTAGGTCTTGGTGATGCCCCGGTCTACCGCCCACTTGTGCCCGGCGAGGATTGCGTCCATGACCATGTCGAGGGTGCGCACGCGGGTGACGAAGGCCCACTTGCTGTCGCTGGACAGCGTGCGGTTGCCCCAGAGGCGGTAGCCGCCGTCGCGGATGATGGTGGTGATGTTGGCGTTGTTCAGAAGGTTGGCGCGGCAGGTGTCGTCGCCGTCCAGGAACTCGACCGCGCGGGTGGTGCCGGTGATACCGACGAATTCCTTGTTCGAGGGCGAAGCCCAGAAGCCGTATTGGCTGTCGGTCCAGGCGAACAGGCCGGCGACCCAGGCCGATGCGGGGCCATCCACGGTGGCGCTGGTGGTGGTGTCCCAATACTGCACACCGGGGTCCACCAGGTAGACGCGCTTACTGCCGAACGACTTCGCATAGGTTGTGGCGGCTTCGTCGGTTGAGCCGGGGCCGTCCACGATAGCGATCGCGCGCAGCTTGCCGGCCAATCCATCCATGGCGGTGGCCACCGCGGCGGTGGACGAATGCCCGGGCGCCACGATCAGCCGCGGCTGGGCGTTGAAGCGTGGTTTGCCATCGAGCAGCGCCTGCAGGCCGGTGCGCTTGCCGGCGATATCCACGCCGCCGATGACGGCGGAGGTCTGGGTCGCTGGGGTGGCGTTCTTCGCTACGCCGACGGCGACGATGACGGCGGCCGCACGCTTGTAGATGGCTTGGCAAGATTTGTAGATGGCCGAGCTGTTGCCGAAGGCGGCAGCGGCCTCGCGTTCGTTGGTGATCAATACCGGTTCGTCCACCTTGGCGGTGGCGCCGGCGCCCGGGGTGAAAGTGTCCACCAGGCCGATGATGGACGAAGACGGTAGCGCGATGGTGCGCGCGCCGGTGTCGATGCTGGTCACGGTGACGCCGTGAAAGAAGCTCATGGGGTTCTCCAGACGTAAAAAAACCGCCCGTAGGCGGTTGGTAGATGGGTGCAGCAGACTTAGCGCTGACGCTCGATCAGCGCTGCGACGTCGGGGTTTTCCTGTAGGAATGCGGTGAGTTTTGCAATTGGGTCCGGTACCGCTTCGGGCTCTGGCTTGTTGACCAGGTCCCACTCGATTCCGTTAAAGCGTGGCCAACGGTCATCGGGCCAAGTTTCAGGGATGGGCGCGAGGGTGCTACGTGCAGGGACTAGCCAAACGCCGGGCTCGAGCGGGGACTCGTCGGCTTCGGTCTGACCGGTGTAGAGACCGGCAGTGTCGTACTGAAAGGCAATCATGAGGCACCTCAATAGCGGATGCAGGCCAGCAGGGCAATGTTGCGCGGGCGGGTCTCGTCGATGCCAGTGGCGTTGATGGTGATGGCATGCGAGTGGGTACCGTTGTTCTGAATGCTCAACGGGTGACCGTGCTCGCCGGAGTTGCCTACCGCGATGCCATGCGCATGTTCACCAGCGGCGCCAATACCAACGTTGTGCGCGTGCTCGCCGGCCCCTGCGATTCCGACGTTGTGGCTGTGCGCTCCTTGAAAGTCGGTTCGTATGGAGCGGTTATCCTTGTTCTTTCCTACTTGGATCTCTTGGTGAACATACTCGGTACCACTGTTATCAGAGCCGATGACTGCACCTGCTCCGTTGTCGGCATAGCGGAAACCGTGATCATGGGTTCCTTGCGCATCAGTCCAAGCACCGTGTCCGTGGTGGCCTTGCACATCGGTCCAGGCTGCGTGCGCGTGGTATCCACTCGCGGCGGAGCTGGCGGCGTGGTTGTGCGCGCCACCGGCGTTAGCTGTGCCACTGTGATTGTGGCTACCAGCGTCGGCGACGCTACCGCTGTGAGCGTGGCTCTGAATGGACGCAGACTGACCAGTGCCGAGAGCTCGGCCGCCATCGACACCACGGGCATCATCCCAACCACGAACGAATTCTCCGCGCAGATCGGGCACGTTAAAGGTGCTAAAGCCGTCGCCGTCTCCAAATAGGGTGCCGATCTCGGCGAAGAGGTCGGCATACGCGGTGCGGCTGACGGCAGCACCATTAGCCTTGAGGAACCCAGCGGGTACCTTGTTGGTGGCTCGGTAGACGATGTCACCGGGGGCAAGCCGTTCGCGGATTTCTGCGCGGCTGTAGACATCGAGGTTGGCCCGCGCCTTCGCTGGATCGATCACGTCGGACAGGTTGTTGGCCCTTTCCAGAGGGGCGGCGGCACTGCCCGCTGGCTCGTTGTTGACGAGCGTAATGCGTGTGTTGGCAGGCCAACTCTTGCCGAGCTTAAGCCGGGTTGAGCTCTGCGGGTCAGCCTCCCACTCGTCTGCACCGAAACCACGATCTTTGCGCAATCCCTCGATGTAAACCGCGAGCCCATAAGTGGTAGTAACGGCGAGATCGACTGTGGTTTGCCCTGCAGCCAATAACTGCTTCTCGGCGATGGTGTCGACGGTGACGTTGATTTCGCCTAAGTCTTTCCATTCGTAGTCACCGTCGGCGTTGCTGGCCTTGCCGAGTACCTGAGTAACGGTGCCTCCAGGGATGATCTGCGCAGCGGTGATGTTGGTGGTGATCCACATCTGCGTTGCGACAGCGGTGTTCGGATCCACCTGAAGGTTGACGACTTCGGCGTTGGATACGGCGAAGTCAAGTTTTACCGTGACGTCAGCGAAGGCCCCCTCCTCTGCCGTGGGTTTGTACGTCTCGGGCAGATTGCCGACTGCGAACAGTGTGCCGTTGCTGTCAAACACACCGACTTCGCGCAACGTAAAACCGCCAACGCCAGCAGGAACGACCAGTTCGGCAGTGAATCGACGGGCGTCAGTGGGCGACTGGAAAACGCGGTTGATCGGGGCGCGGTACCGTTCGCGCACTAACGCTGATGCAGATTCACTCGGCGTGGTGGAGATGCCGTTCCCGTCACCGACAGCCATGTGGGTTAGGTTGATGGGAACACGCATGGCCTCGGCGCGGGCGAGCGCGCTAAGGCCTTTTAGTGTATGGAGGGATTTATACGCCATGGGTCAGCCCTCAGGCCCAGACGCGCCAGGGGGTCTCGGGCTGGTGAACGGTTATGGACGGCGGCCAGTCGATGGGCTGCTCGGTGCGGAGGTTGGCGTGGTAGCCAGGCAGCACGACGGGGGGCGCTTCGGGGTCTTCCGGTTGTTCGCACCAGGTGCCGAGCACGTCGAGGGCGACGCCTTCAGCTGGAATCAGGCCGCTGTCTTCACCCACCGTGGCGAGACCAAGCTCGGTCAGGACGGTGTGCAAAGTGGCCGCGTCGGTGGCGCTGATGAAGTGGTCCATTTTTGTTGTACTCATGCGGTGAGGGCCTGCAGTTCGGCGTCAGAGAGGAGGCGGGGCCAGTAGCGAAGGGCACGGAGGTGGCCGTTTGCGATTTCATTGGTCGTACCGTAGGCGCGCATCAAGCCGAGGGTGTTGATATCCGCGAAGGAGGGACCGCCAACGGCATTGGCTGACACCACGGCCCCACCATTGACCGAGAAGGAGCGGGCACCGCTGCTGCTGAATGCCAGTGCGCCCTTGTTGACCTGACGCGGAATGGCTTTGGTGTTGCCGCCCCGATCAGGGGTGCCGGGATTGTTGTACCAAAGGAAATTGCCAACGACGCCCGACTGACGGAACAGCCCCAGCCTGTTAATGGATGTGCCCATGACGTAAAGGCTGGCGAAGCCCCTTGAGGATGAGTCTGGTTCACAGGGCATTACTTCGACGTAGAGCGTGCTTTCCAACGGGTTGAACCAGGGAGAGAGTCCGTTGACGGTGGCGATATCGGCCGCGCGAGTCGCTTGTGCTGTCGCAGTGGGGATCAGGCTGGTTTCAAAAGCGCCCACTTCCAGCTGAAGGCCCCCCAGGTACACCTGGGCACCGTCGCTTCCCCCGGAAAACCCTATCAAACGAATTTGTGGTGAGGCGGCCGCGGCCGTGGGGGTGAAGGTGAACTTGATGCGCTGAAGCTTGCCGGCTTCTGGCGTAACTCCACGGCTATCAAGCGAATTGCTGGAGTCGTAATAGGCCAACTGCAAGGAAAACGGGGCGCCTTTGGGCATCACGTATGCGGACAATGTGTAGGTGCGGCCCACTACAAGCGTGCTGGGGAGGACCTGACAGATTTGGTGGCTGTCTGTCCCGCTCAAGGTCACAAGCTGCATGGGCACTCCGTCGGGACCTAAGGTGCCGTCGGTGGAGATGCTGACGCCACTACCCTTGATCCAAGCTCCGCTGTCCAGGCCGGACGAGTACCGCAGCATGTTGGTGCGTTGCTCCTCGATCAGCAGGCCGCGCAGCTGCTTGGTGATGGGGTCGTAATCGAACCGAGGCTCGTTGGCGGCCACGGATTCGAGCTGGCCAAAGGCGTTGAAGCGGGTGGCTACGCTGGAGCGGCTGAAGTTGATGAGGTCGGCGAAGGTCTTCTGTGTCAGGGCCATAACGGAGCTCCGTTGGGTCACGCCGCGCGCAGCGGCAATGCGAATTCGTTAAGCAAGAGAGGCCGCAGAGTTGGCACCTCGGCAATGGGTTGGGTGGCGTAGTAGTCGGCGATGAAATCCAGCAGCAGCGAGGCGCCGTCGCGCATCCAGGCGCCCTCGCCTGCCTGGACTTGGCCTCGTGGATGGCCGCGCAGCTCGCCGATCAGGGGCCGCACCAGCGGCCGGCAGAGCGCGCGGGTGATCACTGGCGGACCTCGACAGCGGCGGCCTTGCAGGCGATGCACTCGATACGCAGCTGGTCGCCCGCCAGGAGGCTGATCTGCTGGGCGACGTTGCCCTGGCTGAAGGTCAGGCCGTCATAGGTGTGGAACTGGCCGTCCGGCCCTTTCAGGCTGACGACGACCTTCCCGCTGCCCAGGCTCCCGCGGATGAACAGCTGGACATCGCCGGTGGCGGGCACGCTGACGATGTCACTGGAGTCCTGTTTGTTGGCGATGTTGAGCAGCACAGGCATGGCTCAGAACTCCGAAAGCGGGACACGGCGCCAGGTGTTGGCGGCTACGGCCACGTAGAGGAAAGCGGGATCCACGGCGACGTCACCGAGGCTGCCGGCGGCGCCGGCCTTGGCGGGTACTGCCACCAGGCGGGTGCCCTCCCCTGCGACGTATTCGAGGGTTTCCCGGACAACCGTGTATTTGCCTATCACGCGCGGCGATGGGTCGGTGTCGACGCTGTATCTGCCAGCGATGAAGTCGAGCGACAGGGTTTCGGTGAGCAGCGTGGGTGTGTCGCCGATGAAGTCCAGCGACAAGGTCGGGCCGGTACCGGATGCGGCGGTACGGGTGCGGTACCAGCTGGAGCGGTTGCCGTGGGTTTCGTCGGCGAGCACGCGCAGGATGCTGCCGTCGGGATGGCCCCAGGCGGCGCCGTGGGCCTGGGTGTAGCTGTCCACGATCTGGCCCACGGCGGCGACGTCTGCCGCTGTTTCGGCGGCCCGCCGGCTGGTGAGGGCGGCGAGCGCGGAGGCCTCGGCGGCGGCGACGGACTCGCCGACGTCGTTGCACTGGATCCGCACGGTGTAGCTGCGCCCTGGGGCGGTGACCTTCATGTCATAGGCGCCGTTGGGCGCGGCGAACTGGATCAGGCCGTCGGCATCGGCGGTGACGGGGTTGCCTAGTGCAGCGCCGGCGGTGTTTTTCAGGCCGCTTGCGAGCGTAGTGGTACCAGCAAGATAAAGCGTTGCCACAGCGCCGGGCAGCAGGTCGCCCGCCGCGTTCTGGGCGAAGTAGTTTTTCAGTTCCATGGGGACCTCAAACGGTAACGGGGCTGTCCAGCGGCAGGGCGAATTCGTTCAGCACCAGGCGCGGGGCTTGATAGCCAGAAAGGCTGATTTCACTGCCCAGGCAGGCGGCCGCGGCGACGTGGAGTTGGGCCGAGCTGGTGACCGTGAGCAGCACCGTTTCCAGGTGGGAGCGCAGGTTTTTGGTGTTCTCGACCACGGCCAGTACGCGGGCCAGGTCGGCTTTGGTCATGGGCGTCTGGTTGATGTCCAGCAGCAGGCGGAAGGTGTAGGGAGCGGCGGCCGGGGTCTGGTTGAACCACTCTTGAATGCGCGCCGGTACGCCCAGCGCACCCAGGGCGCGTTTGACGGCGCCGAGCGTGCCCTTGATGCGCTGGACAGAGAGCGCGGCCTTGACCGTGTCGCGCTTCTGCCGTTCGGTCCAGCTGTCGTCCCAGTCGTCCACCGACCAGGCCCAGGCGAGCCAGGGCAGCAGGTTGAGCGGGCAGGTTTCCGGATTCCAGAGGCAGCGCAGCATGACGGGCAGGTCCATCGCCTTGGCGCCGACCAGGTCGAGGGCACGCTCGAGCACCGTGGAGTTGTGCGGCAGCAGGCTAGACATCGGTTTCACCCGCCACGGTCAGCACGACCTCGGTGCAGTAGCTGGCCTCCCCCGGCCCGATCACCAGGTTCTTGTTCGGGCTGGTGAGGTTGACCCGCTGCACGCCGGGTTGATGCAGGGCGTGGTAGACGCCAGAGAGGGTGATGTCCCGGCTCAGGGCGTGCTGCTCGCGGGTGTAGTTGGCGATCGCTGATTGAGCCGCGGCGAGCACGACGGCGGAGTCCGGCCCGGGCAGCATGACCAGCTCGGCCACGATGCGGTAATTGACGATGCTGGCTGACTGCACCGTGACGCGGTCAGTCAGCGGCCGGATGTGCTCTGCATTGAGGCCAGCCGCGACGACGGCCAGTAGCGTGTCGCTGGCTTTGCCGGTGCCCTCCCGGCCCAGGACGTAGACGGTCACGCTGCCGGGGATGGGACTGACGGCACTGATGTCCGCGACATCCGCCGAGGCGCCCAGGCCGTGGAAAACATAGGAGGCCATGCTGCCGGCGGTGGTGTAGCCCTCGAAAGAAAGCTGGATGCGCCGGCGGAAATCGACGTTGGACTCGTAGACCGGCTGCCGTGGCGGGATGGCCTGCGGGTCGCCCGGATCGATCAGCAGGCGCGCCACGTCGTAGCCAGCGCCGATCTGGTCCAGGTCGCCGTCCACCGCGTAGGCGAGCATGACGCCGCGGGCTGCATCGTTGACGCGGGCGCGCAGCAGCAGCTCGCGGTAGGCGACAACCTCGAGGAGTTTGACGATGGGGTCCGACTCCAGCGGGGCGCTCCAGCCCTCCCCCATGGCGCGGCGAAAGTCGGCGAGCTGCTGCTGGTAGATGGTTTCGTAATCCAGGGATTCGATCAGCGGCGGCGCGGGCAGGTTGGAAAGATCGATGCTGCTCATGTGCTGACCTCCAAGGTCAGGTGGTCGCCGAGGTAGACGCCGCTGAGGTGGAAGGTCACCTGCCCGCCGATCACGGACACCACGCGCACACTGGACAGGACCAGACGGGGTTCCCAGCGGCCGAGGGCGCGGGCGACCTCGGCCTGTACGGCGCTCTTCCAGCCTTCGGTCACAGGCAGGTCCACCATGCGGCGCAACTGGCTGCCGTATTCGGGGCGCATGCGCCGGCTGCCCAGCGGGGTGGTGAGGATGTCCTGAATGGATTGCCGCAGGTGGCCGACGCCACCCAGCGGCTGCCCGGTGTGACGATTGGCGCCGATCATGCTGGATTACTCGATGGGTTCGAACTCGGGGTTCTGCTGCAGGTGGGCGATCCAGTCCGCGTCGATGGCGGCGATTTCGCTGTTCTCCACCTGGGCGATGCGGCCGTCCTCGAGGACGAGGGTGCGGGACAGGTAGCGGGTATCGCGGAAGCGCCTGGCGGGTATGCCTGGGATTGCTGCCGGTGCTTCGGATTGCTCTGCCAGTGGTTCGGCGGGCGTGTCGGCGCGTTGCTTGCTCATAGGGACCTCTCAAGAAAAGGCCCGCATTTGCGGGCCTCGGTCAGTGTTTGTGGTGGTTGCTGTTGCCGCCGGTGTCGAGAATGCTGCCGGCGCTGGTGATGTTGCCGGTGGCGTGCAGCGTGCCGTCGATGGTGACGGCTCCCTTCAGGGTGATCTGGCCGGCGGTGATGGTGATGGCGCTGGCCTGCACGTCCACGGCGGCGTCGGTGACCGTGGCGGCCGAGCTGCCGACCTGCACAGCAACGGTGCCGGTGGGCAGGCTGATGGTGTAGCTGCGTGCCTGCCAGTCGTAGACCAGGGCGCCGCCATCCTGGAAGCGCCAGACTTCGACGTGGGCGCGGTTATCGGCCGGGGCGCCGGCATCGCCGAACAGGCCGGGGACGAAGGTGCCCGCCTCGGCCACGCCGGAGGGGCTGATCAGTACGCCCTGCTCGCCCAGGGTTGGCGCGCGCCAGTGACGGGCAGCGCCGGCGGCCTGGGCATGCCAGCGGACCCAGGCGCTGGTCCACTCGCCATCGGTGACGCGCACGCGGGCGTTGGCCAGATCCACCGCGGCGACGACGCAGGGCATGATCAGGGCGGCGAGCATGCGGTCGTGCTCGGCGGTGGCGTAACTCATGGCAGGCCCCCAGCCGGGACGTATTTTCCTTCATTGCCGGGGCCGGTGTCGGGGTCAAGGCCGATCAGCAGGATCCGGCGGGTGCCATCGGGCGCCTCGTCGGTCCAGGGCCACTCCTCCGCGCCCAGGTGCAGGACCTGAGACCACTCGACACGCCAGGTCAGATAGTTGTCCAGTTCGGGGCGGCTGTAATCCTGTTCGGCGCTCTGGAACTGAGCCGGTTCTACCTCCTCCAGGTTCCAGGTCTGGGTGCGCAGCAGGACCGCCAGCTGGGTGGACAGCTGGGCGGCCTGGCGGGTGGCGTCTGGCTGCTCAGGGGCGACGACGATGCGGGCCTCGCAGCGGCACTCGAGGGTGGTCTGGCCGGTACCCAGGTCGGTACCGGGTTCGAACTCGGCGATTTCCAGCAGAATGGCCGGCAGCGCCAGGGCGTCACCGACCTGGGGCCAGAAGCGCACCTGCTGTATGCCCGGCAGATGCCGGGCGATGTGCTGCTCTACGGCGCCGTAGAAGGCGTCGAGGGTCAGGGGGGCGTCTTCAGGCACGAGGCGATTTCCTCAGGTACTTGTGAAGCTCGTAGTTGAGTTCCTGACGCAGTATTTCCAGCAGGCGCTGATGGGCGCGGCGGGTCCATTGGTCGAAGGCTGGGCGGACGGTGTCGAGGTTCACCTTGGCCTTGGCGACGGGAAAGCGGCCGTACTGGTCTGCGTCCATGCTGCCGCGCCGCTGACCGCCACGGTGCAGCGGCGAGGTCAGGTCGGAGTCGGGATAGTCTGCGGCGCGGAAGTGCTTGCTCGCGGTGCGGATCCAGATGTCTGGATTCCCGCCATGCACGCGCTTGTAAAAGGCACCGACATAGCGACGGCCGGCCACACTGACACCGTTTTTAGTCTCGCGGGGACGGCCGATGCGGCTGGCCTCGATCGGATTGAGACCGAACCAGAGTTTGCCGCTGACGGCCGAGCCCTTGGCGAGGTAGCTGCGCAGGCGCTGGCGGACTGCCCGCTGGGCGATGCGTTGTTCCTTGCTGACGGTGCGAGCGATGTGCGTGCGCAGCCAGCCGATGGTCTTGTTGATTGCCCTCCTCTGCGCGACCGCCGCCGCTTTCGGGCATGCGGCGGCGAAGGACTCGAACGCCCGAATATCCGCCGCGGCCGGTTGCAGGGTAATCAGTCCGCCGCTGGCGGACTGTTTGTAGAAGCTGCCCACGCTCATAGGCGTTTCCTCAGCACCAGGACGACGAGGCCAGTCCCGTCCGGCTCAGGCCGCACGAAGTCATAGTCGCCGCCGTCTGGTGCCGGCAGATGGATGGTAACCAGGGCGCCCGGTTCCAGGCCGGCGGCGTCAGCCTGGCGGACCTGCAGAATCGGCTCGCGCAGTCCTGTGGGATGTCGACCGTATCTGGGCTCCAGCCAGGGCGCGGCGAAAAGGCCGGAGACTGGACGGCCCTCGAGGACGGCCGAGTCGCCCAAATGGGCATACACGGCGTTGTCCAGGCGCTGGGCGAGGTCGTGGAAGGCCATGGGCTACATCTGCAGGCGCAGGATGGAACGCGGCCGAGTGACGATGTGCAGAGGGTTGGACTGGGCTTCGCCTTCGATGCCCTTGTCGAACTTCATGCGCTCCTGCTTGCTGTAATAAGGCAGGCCGTTGGAGTTGACCGTGTCCATGTAGTCAGCCGGTGCGAAGGCTGTCTTGCACAGGTCGGGCACGCCCACGGGGATCAGCAGGGCTTCATCGTCGCGAATGAAGTTGATGCCGTTGACCTTGCCGCGGTAGCGCTCCCAGTTGATGCCGCCGAATTCGAAGTCCGCGCGACCATCGCCGCGCAGCTCGGAGGCTTGCTGGCTGTTGAGGTAGGTCTCTTTGACGCTCTTGTTCTTCAGCAGTTTGCGCCAGTACAGGCGGCCACACAGGGCGATGACACTGGTGGGCGTGTCGTTGCCTAGTACATCCTCCTGTTGCTCCAGGGCCTCGGTGCAGCGCTCACGGAAATCACCGCCAGCATCATCGAGGCCAAGGCTCAGGGCGATCTGCTCCACGCCGAAGCGGTTGAACAGGTCGCAGAGAACGGTTTCCCCGTCGGCATCGATCACCAGGCCAGCCAGCGCGCCCAGGCGCTGGTATTCGTGGGTTGCGTCGAGCTGGCGGCGGCATTTGGCCAAGCGCTTGTTGACGACCTCCTGCACGGCCTGCAACTCGGTGGTAGTTCCGAATGCACGGATGCCTTGAACTTCGTCCGCTGTGATCGTCCAGGTCTGCGGAAGGTGAACCGTATTGAACGGGATGGTGTTGCGTTTGCTGCCGTGCACGCGTTGGCCGGGGGCGCCGCGTTCAGCTGCTTTGACCAGCACCAGCGAATCACCATCCTTTTCGATCTGCACGGTGGTGGTTTGTACGCCCTCCTCCTCGAACAGGCCGAGGCGGCTGACCCGACCGGGGAGATAGGGTTGTTCGTTGATGGCGGTGGTGAGGCTGGAGAGGCTGAACGCCTCGTCGTCAAAAATCCCAAGGTCTGCCATGGGTGGATACTCCAGAAATGACAAACCCCGCAGGTGCGGGGCTCTATGAAGGGTGTGGCGTGGTCAGCGCACGATGATGTATTGCGAGGCCAAGGCAGTTTCAGCGGCAGCATCTAGCCCGGTCAGGCGGGCTCGTGAGGCCTCGGCCAAGCGGATGATCACCAGGGCGGGCCGGGCTTTGGCGGAAGCCGGCGCGGTGTTGTGCAGGATGGCCACGGCCTTCTTGGTGCCATCGGTGGCGGCCGGGTTGTAGGGGGCGTACTGCTTGCTGCTGGTGATCTGCCCGAGTAGTTGACCGCTGTACAGTGTGGGGCCAGCGGCGAGAGTCACAGTCTCGCGGGAGATGCTGCCGGGGCCTTCGCTGATCAGGTATTCGCCGGGATGGAAGGGTTCTTTCTTGATGGTCATGGCTTGGCTCCAGTTTGGGCTGCGGCGATGGCGGCCTGGCGGTTCTTCCAGATGTTGGTGGGGTTGATCGTGGCCGGCGGTGTCGGGTCATCCCCCGGCGGGATGGTGTTGTTGATTTCGAAGCCGCCTGTGCCGACGACCTTGTTGAACAGCTCGGCGCGCACGGCGTCTGTGTTCAGCCCCTTCGCCACGAAATCGGCCGTGAGGCTGGGCATGCGTGCAGCAACGCATAGGTCGTTGACCGCACGGGCTCGGGTCAGCGCCTCGTCTACGGCCTCGTCGCTGCGCAGCTCAGTGGCCTTGATGATGATGGCGGCCAGCTGGGGCAGCCTGGCCTTGTCGCACTCGCTGTGGATCCGCAAGGCGCGCGCGGATGCTTCGACTGAGTCGATACCTGGCGGCGGGTTGTCGGGTGCTGGTGGTTCGCTTGGGGCCGGCGGGTCAAGCTCCGGCGCCGGGTCTGTTGGCGTCTCCAACTGGTCCAGCAACGCCTTGGGGGCGTGGTGATAGCGACGCAGAGCGTTACCAGGGCCAAGGCAGGCCTTGACTTCGACACCCTCGCCTATCTGGTCGGCGAGGCCCAGGTCCTTGGCCTCGGCGGCGGTGAGCCAGGTTTCCTCGTTGATCATCCGGCGAAGCTCGGCGTCATCGATGCCGGTGGCCTTGGATTTGTAGGCGGCGATGATGGCCTCAAGGGCTTGGTCCAGCGCGCTGGCGGTCTTGCGCAGGTCTTCGGCATCGCCTGCGGCGTAGGTCCAGGGGTTGTGAATCATCATCAGGGCGTTGGTGGCCATGATGACGCGATGGGCGCCGCAAGCCGCGACGCTGCCGGCACTGGCGGCCAGCGAATCGACGCGGGCGGTACCGCGCTCACCCAGGCGACGCAGGGCGTTGTGGATGGCGAGGCCATCGAACAGGTCACCGCCGATGGTGTTGAAGGCAACGATGATCTGGCTTTTCTTGTCGTCCGCTGCGGCCAGGTCGCGGATGAAGTCGTTGGCGGTGATGCCCCAGAAGCCGATTTCGCCGTAGACGAAGACTTCGATGGGGTCGGTGCTGCCTTCGGCACGGGCCTTAATGTTGTACCAGTGTTGGGCGTTCTCGACGGGGGCGCCGGGGACCTTGTTGAGGATCCGCAGCCGGTGCTGTGTGGTCATGGTGTCTCCTTTTCGGCCGGGTCGGGGACCAGGGCGTTGAGGGTCTGGTAGTTGAGGCCAAGCGATTCAGCGCGCTTGGCGTCCTCTGAATTTTCCTTGTCGATGGTTTCGGCGTCGTAGCCGCGCTGTAGGGCCTTCTCACTGCGTGAGGCGAAGCCCGCGTTCACCTCCATCTGCTGCGACTGGACGTCCTGGACAGGGTGGATGTAGGCCCAGCCCTGAGGAACCCAGCGCGTGCGCAGGTATTCGCGGCGACGGGTGGCGTAGTCGGCCAGGCTGATCGCTCCGCTGAGGACAGCCATATCCAGCCAGGCTGCGCGGACTGGCCGGCAGAGTTGGTGGACGTAGACGCCGTACTGGATCTGTTCCAGGCGTCGGCGGAACTCGGTGAGGACGACGCGCAAGCCGCGGTCGTTGACGTCGCGCAGGTCGCCGGAGAAAAGCTCATAAGGCAATTCCAAGCCGTTGGCGGCGGCCATGAGTTGCTGACGCATGAAGTCGGAGTAGCTATTTCCGGCATCGGGCGGGTCGGAGAATTCGATGTTCTCGCCGGGCATCAGCTCCTGCACGGTGCCGGGTTCGAGGCCGGCCATGGCGACACCGTCGTGGCTCTGCTCCACTGGCCTACCACTGACCGGGTCGAGCATCGGCGGACCGTTGTCCGGTGCGTCACGACGGATGAAGGCGGCGAACAGGTTGGCCACTTCCTGCCTGAACAACACGGCGTCGTCGAAGTTGTCGAGGCTGCGCAAGCGCTTGAGCACCGGGGCGAGCCGCGGGACGCCGCGGAGTTGCCCTGGTTCCAGGGGCTCGTAGATGTGGAGTATCTGCTCGGCCTGGATGCGTATGAGGTTGTTGTAGCCGGTACCCGGTGCGGTTGGGTCGCGAGGGTGGACGCGGTAGCAGTGATAAGCCACGCGTTTGCCCTGCGCATCGAATTCGATGCCGGCGCGGATGATGTTGCCGCGAGCGGTAAGTTCGTTTTTCTCGGTCGGTATGAACTCGGGCGCGAGGACCTGGAGTTGCAGCGGAACCGCGTAGCCGTCTTCCGCCTTGCGAGGGCGGAGCCGTACGAAGCACTCACCGACGCTTTCAACCGTGCGGCAGATCAGGGCCTGCAGGCCGTAGAAGTCGGTGCGCTCGTCGGCGTCCGATTCGTCTACCCAGTCATCCCACAGCTGCTGTTGCTGTTGCCGTAACTCTGCGTCGGTGATGTTGGGCCGCGGAGTGATGCCGGTGCCGATCAGGTTACTGACGCGCTTGGTGATGGCGCCGCCGGCGTAGGGATCATTGCGGATGGCGGCACGGGAGCGGCTGCGCAGGGAGCTGAGTGCGGGCATGACCAGGGCGTTAATGGCTTGGTCAGGTGCGTCCCAGTTCTGCGAGCGACGCCCCTCTGCCGCGCCTTCGTAGCTGGCCTGAATCTTGGTGAGCTTGGCCAGCCTGGCGGGGTTGGGGCGGTAGCGCATGGCTTACAACCCCTTGCCGCCGTGGTAGAGGCGGACGACTCGGCGTGGCGGCGTATCGGCGGCGGCCAGTTCGGCCTTGATCAGGTCCCGCGCGGTCTTCAGTTCGTTGATGGAGCGGTACTCCACGGTTCGATCGCCGGTTGGCGAGCTGAACCGGACGGTGCGCTCGCCGGTGGCTATCGCGCGGTCAACTGCGTCGAGGTCGCTCTGGGTGTAGGCCATGGGTCAGCGTCTCTTAAGGTAGCCACTGCGGGAGCTGCGCCGGGTGGGCGCGACTTGGTGCAGGGGCTGGGGTTGTGGTGTGGCCGGGCGGGCTGGGGCCGGGCTGGGAGGCTCTTGCTCAACGGGTTCGGGGACCGGCGCGGGCGGTGCCTGCTCGAGCAGGTCGCTTTGCCTGAAAGCGTTGGCGACCTGTTCCCATTGGTGTTGCTGGTAACGGTGGATGCCCAGGTAATGGGCCATGGCCAGGTTGTAAACCTGCAGGTCGAGCGCTTCGTTACGCTCGGCCTTGCCCTTGACCCACTCGACACGCTTGTGGCCCTTGATGTAGCGGGCGACCTTGCGTTCAGCCACGCACTGGGGGAAGAAATCGTCGGGCAAGTCGCGGGCGAAGTGCAGCGCGCCGGGGCCGCTGTCGAGGCTGTAGCGGTTGTAAATCCAGTCCTTGGCGGTGTCGGTGCCGACGATCCAGAGCTCGGCGCCGTTGCGTTCGACCTGGCCGCGCCATGTGACATCCACCCGCGAGGGGCGCTGGGCGATGACGGGGCGCCCCGGCTTGCTCGCGCCCTTGACGGCGAAGACATTGCGCCAGCGGCGGACGCGGCAGAACTGGTAGACCTCGTCGGTGTGGTGGCCGCCGGAGTCCACCGCGGTGGCCAGGATGGGCAGCGATGGCCCGGCGGGGTGCAGGTATCGAGCCTGCAGGCGCTCATCGAGGGCGGCCCAGGTGCGGGCGTCGGCGGGGTCGCCCATGATGACTTGATGATCGACCACCCAACGTTCCATGCCGATGCCCCAGGCGATCACCATGAGTTCCAGGCGGTTGCCCTGGACGTCCACAGCGGCGGTGAGCATCAGCGCGCCAACGGGCAGCGTGCCGAGGACATAGGTTTCCGCCCTCGCCCGGGCCATCAGTACGGCGGCCTTGGTTTGCTCCTGGGCGCTGTCCCAGACTTCGGCCAGACGGGTGTTGAAGAACACCTGCATGGGCTCCAGGTCTCCCCTGCTCTGCGCCAGCAATGCCTTGTCGTACTGCTTGGCCAGAGCCGTCCAGCTGACCCAGCCGAGGGGCGCGTACAAGGCGTTGAGGTGGAAGCCGACGGTCTCGCCGTCGCCCTTGGCGTGGGCGCGCCATTCCCCGGCGGCGAGCATGGCGGCCTTGTGGTGCTCCTCGATCATGCAACCGCAATCGGGGTTGCTGCATTGATACTGGACGAGCTGGTAGCCGTCATCCCATTTGAGGTTGGCCCACTCCAGGATCTGCATGAAGCCGCAGTGCGAGCACGGCACGTAGTAGTGACGTTGGTCGCTGGTCTCGAAAAGGTCGGCGATGCGGCTCGCGCCCTTGATGGTGGGCGAGCTGGAGAAATACACCTTGGCGTTGCGACCGAAGGTGGATGCGCGCGTTTCAGCCAGTTCAATGGGGTCGCCTTCGTTGTCGACGTCGACGTCCCATCGGTCCACCTCGTCGCCGTAGATGAAGCGCGCGGCCAGCTCGGCGAGGTTGGCGGCAGATCCGGCGGTGGTGGCGAACAGGGCGCCGCCTTCGAATTCCTTGGTGTCCATCGTATTGCGCGAGTCGCGCGAACGCGGGGCCGCCACCCTCTCCCGCAGGACCGGTGTGGCCTTGATGGTCTTGTCCAGGCGGGCGGAGACGCGCTTGGCCAGGTTGAGGCTGGGCAGCAGCATGAGGATGTTGGCCGGCGCCATGTGGATGCAGCCGCCGATCCAGTTGAGGGCGATCTGCGTCTTCATCAGCTGCGAAGCGACCATGGTCACGACACGGCGGCACGGGTGCGCCGGCGAGAGGCATTGCATGGGCTCGCGGGCGTAGGGCGTGCGATCGGTTCGGTACGGGCCGGGCTCGGCAGCGCCGGTGTCGCGCGGGATGCGCATGTATTCGTCGGCCCACTGGTCAATCCAGAGGGCGGGGTCGGGCTCGAGGCCGCGGGCGTACGCCTGGCGGTACGCTGCGGCACCGTCGGCGTAGTGCTGCATGGGTTCAACTCGTGTCGATGGGGGCGCCGCCGTCGGCGGCGATCATGCGGGCAGCGTCGGTCAGGGTGCGGCGCAGGCTCTCGGTGAGCACGCGCTCGACCTCCCAGGGGTCGGCCAGGGCTGCCAGCTCGGGGGCGATCTGCTTGGGCAGGCCCAGGACCAGGTCGCGGGTGGTGCGGGCAGAGGTAAAGGCGCCGGCGTCGACGGCATCCTTCTCGACCAGCTGGCCGCGTTGCTTTCGGAATTCGTCCTCGGCCAGCTGGCCCAGGTAGAACTCGCGGTGCGCGCGGGCCTTTTGAAAGTCGTGGACGCCGGGGGGGGCTGGCTCCGCTGCCGGCAACGGTGGCGCGTCGGGCGCCAGGTGGTCTGTCACGCCGTTCTGCACGCGGTTGGATTCGTGCCGGGCGGTCACGCCGGCCTTGCTGGGGTCGGCGGTCTGCTTCAGCAGCGCGTCGGTGGCCACGGCGTCGACGTGTTTGCCGTCGGGGGCCAGAACAAGTCGGTGCTCGCGCGCCAGCTTGGAAACGTAGGAGCGGGACCACCCGCGGCTGTCCGCGTACTCGGACTTGCGCATTAGTGTCATCGAGGGCACCTGTTAACCGGAATGAACTGGCCGGGTGAACCAGTTAACCGCAGTTCACTAACTCTCAAACCCAGCCACTAGCACGAAATCGCGGGTCTGAACGCCCGTATCCAGCGAACGCCACAGGGTCCCCGACGGATCGAAACCGCCCTAGGTATCAGTCGATTTATCGCGTGCCTGTGAGTCGCAGACGTCCAGCCGTTTTGCGGCCCAGCGCTCATACAACCCACTCGCCACATCCGCCCCCATTGTGGCGACAACGAACCCAACCGCGGCGGCAGCAAGGACATGAGCGCCAGCAACCCACACCAGGAGCATTGTCGAGAGTCCAAAGATCATCGATGCTCCGGCCCGTAATACGATGCGATGCACCATGTTCCACCCGCTGAGGCCGGCCTTGTCTGCACGCCACATCTCCCCCGCAAAACCGGCAACGATTGACATGATGACGACCGCCCAAAGGGGCATTTCTGATAGCGTTTGCTGCTGATCTGTCACAAGGAGCTCCTAGAACAAAAAACTAACCAGCGGAGCGCGATGTCACGCTAACATCACGCGATTAATGGGAGATATATGCGATGGGTTTTGGGGAATGGATCGGTTTGGCGGGGATCTTGGTCAGTGTCGTTTTAGGGACCATCAACTTCTTCGGACAAAGCAGGGAAAGCCGAAACGAGGCAAAGGCCTTCTTCTTGACGCTATACGGCCACGTCGGCTGGACCGCTTTACGGATTGTTGCCACAGCATTCCCGATGACGCTGCTCTACTTCGCGGCCAAAGATGTTTGGAGCTTCACCATTAGCACAGCCCCCATAACGCGGCTCGAAATAACCAGGCTGGCAGTTAATGTCGTCATCTCGGCCTACTACCTCGCTGTATCCATAATTTTTCTTGTTCTGTGGGTCTCGCTGCATCGAAAGAAGCAGAATCCACTGCTACGCAAAACAGAAAACGAAACAGCCCAGCAATAGCTGGGCTGTTTCATAGGGTCGCGAAAGGAATTCAACACTCGGGCACACCGCTCACACCGTGCCTGCTTTGTACCCCCCGATTCTCAAAACACCAAGGTTCATCCCCGAATATCCCTGAATCCATTTCCCAGCCCCTTGATCCGCAAGGGTTTCGCATTTCTTCATCCCTGAACGCTCACGCAGCGCGGCGCATCATCATCCCCTGCAGCTGCCCCTGCGCCTCATGGAGACGGCGGTAGAACGTCGCCCTGGAGCACCGACAGTGCGCCCACTTCTGGTACTCCATGCTCTGCCGGTTCAGGTAATGCTCCCGCACCACCCGCTCCAGCTTATGCGGCAACAGATGGCGGTTCATGATCATCTCGATTTCCGCCGCCTGCCCCACCAGCACGCTACTCCCGCGACCAGCACCACGGATCAGCTCCCCGCCCGTATCCATCAGCAGCGCAATCACATTCCCACCGCCCGCAGATTCCGGGCGATACAGCCCAGGACCATGGAACTCATACGCCCAGACCTGCAGCAATTCGTCCATGGCTCGGATCATTACGCGTACTCCCGGTTACGGCGCACAGCCTCCAGCTCCTTCTCCAGAGCCTTGGCCCTGCGAACTACCGGCTCCAGCAATCGCATCATCATCAGATAGTCCGGAAGGCTGTCACCCGCCAGCACGATGTCCATCGAGCAAAGCTCATCCAGAACCCAAACGTATGCAGTGCCTGGGAGATCCTTGCGCTCGCGCAAGCCCGGGCCAAGGCGCCGGAAAACAATGTATGCGCTAGAGACTTCATCATGCGGAATGAACCCCGCCTTCAGCAGCGCGTTCTCAACCGACCCGCACTTATCCCAATCAGCGTGAAAAACCTCATCGATCTGCTCAGCAACGCGAACCAGCTCGGCCTGTTTCACTTCGTAAACTGCCATTTCGTTTCACTCCTGCTCAAAATCAATACTGTCGGACTTCAGTCGGAAAGCTGTCGGAACAGCTTTTTCTTTATAAAACAGATGGTTAATACCTATTTCCGACTATCCGACAGGTAAAATCATAAAATCTTGCGTGTATATGCACGCCCGCACGTGGGAACTAGTCGGAAAGTCTGTCGGAACGACGGAACACACACCGCACTAGGCGTGCAGGCTGTCGGACGAGCGTCGGAAGTCTGTCGGACTGTCGGAACATCAGGCGAAGGCTCCCGCGGGCGGCAAAGTACGCCGCTCGAAGTGCGCCCCGAACTTGCGGCACTCAAGCCCCGCATGCGACGCAAACCTCTTCCCCAGCTCCTTCCTGCGGGCAGCGAACTCCTTCGTCACATACATCCGCGTCGTACGGCACTCATCCTTGTCCGAGGGATAGCGGATATCGTGCCGGTCGCGCGCAAGATCGCGCGCCACCTCCTGATGGAAGTCCCGTTCTCGTCGCTTGAACTCATTCGCCCCCTCACACCATCGCGTGAAGGCTTGCCACAGATCCGCCTGCGTCACCGCACCCGTCAGCGGGAAGTCGGTTTCACCAGCCAACCAGCGCCGCACGAAGTACCGAGGCGCGGCCAAGCTCCCATCGATGAGGCCCTGCTTCTCCTCGTTCAGAGGAGGCTTCACGTGCGGATCAAACCCAGTCAGATCCAGGTCCATCAGGTACTGATAGAACGCCTCGACCCCACCGCTCCCGATCTCCACGAACAGTTCGCGGAAGTAGTCCGGCGGCAGCACACGGTCCACATACAGCACCAGATAACGCCGATCCCCGTTGTCCAAGGCCAGCGGCACCGTCGAGTTCGACAGGAACACGAAATTCAGGTGATTGCTCTCCTCCCGAACCGGCATGTTCTTCTCGTTCACCTGCAACGTCTCGCCCGTCACCAGGTGCTTCAAAACCCCCTTGTAGTGGCGCATCTCCTCACGGCTCACCACCTCCTCGGCCAGCGCGAAAAGCTTCTGGCTCTGCCACCCCGTGAACTGGCTCTCAAGCTGCGCCTGCCCGATAACCGTCGCGTACTTCCCATAGATCCGCCGAACCACCTTCTCCCAAATCACACTCTTACCCGGCCCCTCCTCGCCGAACATCACCACCGCCGTATCCATCTTCGCGCCAGGAAACTGCAGCGGGTACGCAATCCACTTGAGCAAAAACCAATACTCCTCGGCCCGCTCACCGCAGAGCATGTAAAGGTGACTGCGGATCAACTTACAGCCCTCCTCCCCACGCGCGTCTGGCTCCATCTGGAAGCCATCGAACAGGTTCAGCACCAGCTCCCCACAGCGTCGCGTCGGATCAAACACCACATCCTGCGCCATGCGTCGAAGCTCGTTCTCCTGCCACCACTTGTAGCGCGTACGCCCTACCGCCTCGCGGATCGCCGTCAACTTGATCATCTTCGAACGCTTCGCGTCCCACGCCACATCCGAGCCGTAGATGACCACGAAGTCCTCAATCAGCTCCTGCTCAGTGATGCGAAAGCCCCCCACGCCCCCGAGTGGGTGTGCAGAGCCGCCATCATCGTCAGGCGGCGCGCTCACAGGCGGAGGGGCATCGGGAGGAGGAGCCGGCGGCGCACCAGGTCGGGACGCATTCGTCCCCGGCTCCGGCGGCGGTCGCTCCCGACCAGGCCGAGCTATCCCCAACAACCGCGCCGCCGCCCTCACCGCCGCATTGTGGTCACCGCCGTGATCGAGGATCCGGAACACATCGAAGGCGTCATTACGGTGACCGTTGCACAGAGGGTCACTGCCGTGGTGCGAAAACACAGTGCCCTCCACAATCGTGATGCCGGCAATCCCCGACGTACTACCAGGGCAAAGCCACTTCATCCCCTTACGTTCGTACCCGCGTGCCTCCAGCAGCTGCTCCACGTCGTGCGCACGATTGAACGCATCAACCGGGGACTCGCCCTCGCCTGCTGCTGGCTTCGGCCGCTTCACCGGCTTCGCCTTCATCGGCGCCGACGGCTTCACCGCCCACTCGCAGCACGCCAACCCGTCGCGCTTCACGATGTCCCAGTTCTGCCACCCCCGCAGCAGATCCACCGGCAGCTCCGGGATCGGCCCAACCTCCGGCAGCGGCGTGCGCCAGGTATACGGCTGGCCCGTATCCGGGTGGATCGAAGGCGGCAACACGTCCTGCACATCCCCCGCGCGCAGCTCCAGCACCGTAAACGGCGCGACCGCCTTCACCTCGGCCTGCGCCGCCTCCATCTCAGCCAGCGCCTCGGATTCCGCTGGCCCGTCGCTCGTCTTCCGCGCCACCTCCGCGCGCTTCTTCGCCGACGCCTTCCGCTGATTCGCCGCCCTGAACTTCGAGCCGTCCGGATCCTCGCGGTTCGGCCAGGTCAGCTTATGCGCCCCCAGCTCCACGCCCTCAGGTACACGGAACATCAGCCGGCAGCGCGCCGGGTTGCCAACCACAGTCGGGAAATGCAACTGCAGCGCATCGAGGTCAACGCCCAGCACCTCCCACAGCACCTGTCGCGCTGCCGGCACGTCGTCCACGTCCAGGGAGCACACCCCAGACGGCGCCAACACCACACCTAGGTTATGCGTCGGGTGCTCGGTCCAGAACTGCCCCGCCGCCTCTGCATCGGTGAAATACCCGCCCGGCTTGTTCCAGCCGTACCCGGTCGGCCCCTTGTTGCCCGGTGGAATCATCACCGGGGCCAGCCCGAAGTCACGTATATACCGGCATGCCGCCTCAGCGATTGGCGTCAGGCGCACTTCCGCACCTCCACCAGCTCCTTAATGGACTGACAGTCGATGCACCGTGTACAACCCCGCACAGCTTCCCGGCGGGCCTCGGGAATCGGTACCCCACAGTCACCACAACATTCGTAGGAAATTGACACCGCAATTTCCTCTATACGTTGCAGTCGGTTGTTCTGCGCAATCTCCTGATAGACCAGCTCATCCGCCAGCGCACGGTCAGCAGCGTCAACCATGGATCAGGCCTCCCTGCAGATCGCCCGGCAGAGCCTGGCGCCCACCGCACACCGCACGCCACACATCCAGCGCCGCACGGATCAACCGCGCCGCCACCGCCTGCGGCGTCTGCTCAGGCAACTGCCGCCCAATGCGCCGCATCGGCATTCCCGCATAGGCCGCCAGCGCAGCCGCACCGTGCAGCAGCTCAGCCAAACTCGCCAACAATGGCGGCGCCTTAGCATCGCCCACATACACAGCAAACGAATCGCCCAATGTCCCGTGCAGCGCGTCCAGCACAATGCGCCGCCCCTCCGGCGACACGTAGTCCAGGAAGTCGAGCAGTTCAGGGAGATTCAGCGCGGGAGAGTCGTGAGGGTTGAACTTGTGGGCCAGCGTCGAGGCATTGCGCCCCGTAGCTCGGGCGAACCCGGAAATCCCATTCCGACAGTGCGCCGGATTTCTCGCAACCGCATGTAATGCACGGTATAGAGCTATAGTATCGTGGCATTTTGACATGGCAACTTAACCCATATATTGCCGCCACACGCGCAATTTATGGGATAAAGTGCGCCCGTGACTGGCTGACCCTAGTCACCGTCAGCGGCCTGTTCGTGGTGAATTACCCGCTGACGATTGTTGTGACTGGGGGAGCCTCCAGGCCTCCCCAGCCATGACAGCCGAGGTTCTTGTGGTGAGAACCCGGCGACCCGGCGCCATCCGTGGCGTCGGTCGGAGGGAGGGGCGACACGCGTGGTGGCGGTCGCCCTTCCCAGTTCCGTCAGCCCGTGGTGGTGGCTGACGGTGTTGCTTCACCGTCAAGCGGCGGCGTTGTCCTGCTGCGCGGCGTCCGGGGGGAACACATCATCGAGCGAACACGCAACACCGCGAGCGTTAAGGGCAGCAACGATCGCCCGGCAATCGGCAAGAGTTGGCGGTGTACGACCCGTCTCGATGCGACAGAGCCGCGTAGCTTCCCAGCCCAAATCCAGCGTCAGCGTCTTCTGCATGATTCGCCGCCTAGCTCGGAATTCGGTAATCCGGTTCATGGGGAAACAATCCTCAGGTTGATCTGTAGCGCCGTGGCGGGCGCTTCGAGGCAACCATACAACAAATTACATAACGTTCAAATATGGGATTTGAATATTTTCCAATGAATACACTCGGCGACCGCATTCGAATCCTCCGCAAACAGCTCGATCTGGATCAGAAGCAGCTCGCGGCACTATGCGGCTGGAACAATAACGGCCAGGTGCGGATTAGCAGCTACGAGCGCAACCGCACTCGACCGAGTCTCAGTGATCTTGAAACCCTTGCTGCTGCACTTCGCACAACCAGGGCGCAACTCATCGGAGACGACCCTGAAGCCGAAGCGGACGATGGCGCGCGCATCCCGCCGCTTCAACCAAACGGCGCAACGGTCTACATCAGCCGCGACGAGTTAGCCGAGATGGGCCTCGTGGAAACTGCTCTACGTGGGCATATCTGCGACGATGGAGGCATGGGAGCGACTCTGCCGCAGGGAAACAGATTCCTAATCGACACGTCGCAAACATCGGTCGAATCCAACGGTGTTTACGCGTTTCGCCATGACGACAGAATCGTTTGTCGGCGACTCGTACGCACCTTGACTCAAGGGTGGATGATTCGTTGCGACAGCACTGAAAAACTGATGTTTCCGGACGAACTAATCTCTGCGGCTGCCCTTGAGAATCTCGACATTCTCGGCCGTGTCGTCTGGCAGAGCGGGCGCCTCTAGCTGTGTGAATTCTCCTACCGGAAATGGGGAAGCCTCTTCATAATATGATTTGTATTGCATAAAATTATTGTGGATGTATCTTAATTCCTGTTCACACCACGAACAGGAGCACCACAATGTCTATCGCCACCATCCACCTGCTGCCCACGGCGCGGAACACCAACCGGATTTTCGAGATCCGCCGCCTCGCCCAAGCCGCCGGCTGTCAATTCATCCCTAATCGCAAGACCGCACCCAGCGCGCCCACCACCGCGCCCAGCCCGTTCACCGGGGGTGCAGCATGAACCCCGAAACCCTGGCACTCGCCCTACAAATCGTCAGCACCGCGCTGCAGATCAACCTCCAAGGAACATGGCGCGCAAGTGTCGATTTCGTCGCATTCAACGACCAGAGCGTTCACGTGTCGCTGTATCCGGCACACACGGACTTTGAGCTTCCCGTCAGGCAGTGGCCCTCACCGAATCATCGCGGCGTGGTACTTGCTGCGACAGACGACGGAAAATCCTCTGAAAGACTTCAAGCACTAGCCGATTGGCTGCGCGGATTCCTCACCGTTACCCCCGAGGAGGCCGCAGCATGACCCCCTATCTCGCCCTTACCCGCCTGTCTCGCGAGCGGCTGCAGCAACAGGCCGGGCTTTCCGGTGTTTTCCATCACCTCCTGTCAAACGGCGCCGGCCTGGCGATCCAAGCCGTGGTCACGATCGAACAATGCGAGCGCGCCGCAGAGGTCAACATCACCATCGGCGACCGCAACTGCAGCGTCACGCTCGACAACCGGACCCGCGACAACCACCACCGGATCGAGCGTTTCATTACTGCCGAAGCCAACGGCTTCACGCCATCCGGCGTACCGGAAATCGGCGAAGACGAACTGGTCAGCAGCATGGAAAGCACCCTGCGCCACGCCCTGCAGCTCGGACGCGGCACGCACTACCTGCCCGTCGATGACCTTGATATTGCCCTGTCGCTGCGCCGCAGCCGGCTCGGCTTCGACTGCAAGCTGGACGGCCACGGCGCGACCGTGCATTTCCGCCTGCAGCTGGACCGCCGCCGGGCCTATTCGCGACTGTTCGAGACGGCCTCTCAGTTCGTCCAGGGCGTGCGCCTTGCGGGCGATGTCGAGCTGGCAACCGCTGCAGGATTCTGACCATGGCCGGCCTGACTCTGCAGATGGCAGCCCACCGCCTCGGCATGCGCCGCGGCGAGCTGGTCAGCGCGATGCGTCGCGCTGGCCTGCTCGATCACCACGACTACCCGCTACGCCCCGAACGCGACGGCGCCCACCTCTATACGCACCAGGGCACCTACAGCACGCCTTACACCGGCACTCGATCCAGCTACAGCACCCGTGTGAAAGCCAGCTCCCTGCGCTGGCTCGCCGAGAAGATCGGCCGCCAGCTGCCCATGCCTGAGGCACAACCCGACCGGCGACTGGCAGGTGACCCATGACTACCGCCCGCCAGCGCCCGGAATTTCCACCATCCGCCCCGCCGGCCAAGCCCGGCGGACAACAGCCGAACCTGCGCCTCCTGCCAACACCACGCCCCAACCTCGTGGAACTGCTGTTCCGTGTGTTCGGCGACGTGCTCGTACCGGCGGAGCAGGTGCGGGTCCACTACTTCCGCAACCTCAACGGCGAGAGCTTCGAGAAGGCGCTGGCCAGCGGCCGGATAGCCCTACCGATCACCACGCTGGACCCTTCCCGCAAGGGCCTGCAGTACATCGAAATTCACCAACTGGCCGTCTTCATCGACCTACGCACGCACGTAGCAGACGACGAACTGGCCCGCCGGCTCGCCACCACCGAGCCCACCAAAAAGGAGTAACACACCCCATGGCACACCACCAGATAGTCGCCCTGCTCGTGATCATTGCCGGCGTCGTCATCGTCGGCCTGATCGCCTACTTCAACGGCTGCCACGAAGGCGAACGCCGCGGCAACGTCAAGGCAGCCATTTTCGCTGACAAGCTATTGGCACTGGAGGCTGAACTGGAGCGCGAACAGAACGCCTGCGAGCAGTTGGAGCTCACAGCCGAGCAACACCGCGCGCAACTACAGCGCCTAGCCGTAGACGCCGGCACAGCTGCCGACCAGCTGGCGGAATCAGAGCGGCGGCGCCGGGAACTGGACGACGAGAATGAGCGCCTTCAGGCATCTCTCGCAGCCGAGCGCGGCCAGGTCGATGACATGGAACAGGCGCTGAACTGCCAGGCCGAACAACTCGCCGATTTCAGCCGCGACAACGCTTCAGCCGCAGCCGCACTCGAAGAGACTGCCGCCCTGCTCAACATCGCCGAAGCTCGCTCGCTAAGGGTCGCCGACCTCCCCCAACTGCAACACGCCGCCCGCCAGCTCGGCCAGCAGGCTGCACAGTTCCGCCGCACCGGTTCGCAGAAAACCAACCACGCCGACCTTGCCGCCACCTACCTGCTGGACCTGATCGCCCGCCTACAACCAATCCAGCAGCAGAGCGAGGAGCCCTCGCCAAGGCAGGCCGCGTGACCCGCGTCCGGCCCGTGCGACTCAGCCCCGAGGATGCCGGCCTGCTGCAACACCACTACCAGGCAGCAACCCGCCAGCTAGCCGACTTGCAACGCTTCGACCGCGCCATGGAGGCGCGGTTACTCCAACACATCGACGCACCCACCCTTCACCAGCTCAAACGCGAAACCCGCGACCAGCTGCTGGCCCAGGATTTGGAGAACGAACTGACATGATCCTCCTCGCATTCTGCTTGGTGCAGAAACAGATAACTATGACCGCGATTTCCGAGAAATCGGGCGAGCTTGTACTTGCTGTCGCGCTCAGAGTCGGACATCTGCAATGCCTGCTACTGATGCGCGTCGTATTGAATTTCTCTGTCGCGACCTCCCCAACCTCGCGCAATTCGCGTGGCAGTTGCATTGCTGAGCCCCTCGACGGCATCCAGACAATGACAACAACGGAACAAGTCATGACAACGCTCGTAACTATCGTGGAACCACCCAGCGCATCCGCCCGCCAATGCACCGACCAGGAATTGGCGCATGCCACCGCACGGGAACTGCTCATAGCCCAGCGCTTCATCTGCACCTTCGACAGCTCGGACCGAATCACCCTGACCCAACTGCCCGCCGGCCCGCTCTATCACCCCGCCGACATCCCCGCCGCCATAGCAGCAGGAGCGCTACCGCGCGACCTGCTGCAGGACATCTTTGCAGCCGCATCAGCTCGCCTCGGCATTCCAGGGAGCGAGCCATGACAAACGTACCGGACCGAGCCAACCCCAGGATTAAGCACAAGCGGCAGGACGCGCCATGAACACCCAATCCACCCGCGAGCCCGTTTCGGAGTTCCTGACAGAGGCAGAGCTGAAAGCTTTGGTCGGCCGGGAACTCAAAGGCCTGCAGATCAAGTGGCTGAAGGATCACCACTGGATCTACGAGATCAACGCTGCCGGCCGACCCGTCGTCGGCCGGATCTATGCCCGAATGAAGCTGGCCGGCGTAAAGCCCACCAGCTCGGCCGCTGTACAGGAGCCGTGGCAGCTCGACCTGAGTAAGGTCAGCTGATGGGCCGCCCACGCAAGCCGGAGAACCGCGAACTCCCCTACCGTATGCTCAAGCGTGTCCGCACGTTGAAATCAGGTAAGGAATGGATCGGTTATTACTTCCTCGGGCGCAACGACGAGGGGAAGCGCAAGGAAATTCCCCTCGGCACCGACTACGGCGAGGCCCTGCAGGAGTGGGCCCGCCTTTCCCGCTCGACCGCGCCGAAGGTCATCAGATACATGTCGGAGCTGTTCGACCGGTACGAACGGGAAATCATCCCCACCAAGGCGCCGCGCACGCAGAGCGACAACTGGGCCGAGCTGAAGCAGCTGCGCAAATCCTTCGACAATGCACCGATCGACGCCATCACCCCCCAGGTGATCGCCCAGTATCGAGACGCACGGACGGCAAAAACACGCGGCAATCGCGAGATTGCCCTCCTTTCCCACATCTTCACCATGGCTCGGGAATGGGGCTACTACGACGGCGCCAACCCCTGCGCCGGGGTACGTCGTAATAAAGAGCGCCCGCGGAGCTTTTATGCGGGCAACGATGTTTGGTCAGCCGTATACGCGTACGCCTGCCAGGAACTGCGTGACAGCATGGATATGGCCTATTTGGCGGGCCAACGGCCTGCCGACACACTGAAAGTGTCGAAAGGCGACCTGACCGACGACTACCTGCTCGTTGCCCAGGGCAAGACCACAAAGAAACTGCGGATACGCCTTCACATCGACGGCGAGCGCACCGGCCTCGGCCGATTCGTTGATGACCTGCTGGAGCGCCGCAAGCTCGCCGGCATCTCCAGCTCGACGCTAATCACCAACCCCGGAGGCCTGCGCTTGAGCTATCGCATGCTGAACAACCGCTGGAACGATGCCCGTGACGCAGCGATAAAAGCCGCTAAAGAAGCCGGCGACCAGCCGCTGGCAGCGAGGATCAAGGCGTTCGTGTTCAGCGACATACGGCCGAAAGCTGCGAGCGAGATCGAGGACATCGGCGACGCCAGCAAGCTGCTGGGGCACACCAAAGAAGAGATCACGAAGAAGGTGTACCGCCGCGTCGGCGAAGTAGTCAAACCGACTCGGTGACCCGGCGGCAGAAGGAGGAGTTTCGGAAACGATCCCGAAATAACGGAAATGATTCGGGAGGGACGAAAAGCAAAAAGCCCCGTAGATGCATGATCTACGGGGCTTTCTGTTTGGAGGCTGAGGTCGGAATCGAACCGGCGTTCACGGATTTGCAATCCGGTGCATAACCACTCTGCTACTCAGCCATGACACGGATGACTCAAAGCGAATCATCAAAATCTGGAGCGGGAAACGAGACTCGAACTCGCGACCCCGACCTTGGCAAGGTCGTGCTCTACCAACTGAGCTATTCCCGCGTTGTCGTATTGACGGGCGCCATTCTAACGATTTGGAAATGCCTGTCAACTCCTTGATTCAAAAATACTTATTTCTCTTTTGGGGTCGTGTTCAGGTGAGGCCAGGCCGCTACCAGATAGTGCAGCATCGACCACAGGGTGAGGATGGCGGCAACAATCAGCAGTGCATAGCCAACCAGTACCCAGAAAGTCATCAGCGGCGGGTTGGCCAGGAGAATCACCAGCGCCACCATCTGGGCCGCGGTCTTCCACTTGCCCAGGCTGGACACGGCGACATGTGCCCTCGCCCCAATCTCCGCCATCCACTCACGCAGCGCCGAGACCACGATCTCGCGACCAATGATGATGGCGGCCGGCAGCGTCAGCCAGAGGTTCGCGTGCTCTTCCACCAGCAGCACCAGCGCAGTGGCGACCATCAGCTTGTCAGCCACCGGGTCGAGGAAGGCGCCGAAGGGCGTGCTCTGCCCCAGCCGACGCGCCAGGTAGCCATCCAGCCAGTCAGTGGCGGCGGCAAGGGCGAACACGGCGCTCGCAGCCAGGTGGCTGGCCGGGAACGGGAGATAGAACAGCAGGATGAAGATCGGAATGAGCAGAACGCGGAGCAGTGTGAGCAGGTTCGGGATATTCATCGGGTCGGAGGGTCTGCGAGTTGAGCCGGCATTCTACTCGCTGTGCAGTGCAGCATAAATCTGCTCTGCCAGCTTTTTGCTGATACCGGGGGCTTTGGCAATTTCATCGATACTGGCTCTGCCCAGCTCCTGCAACCCGCCGAAATGCTTGAGCAGGTCACGGCGGCGCTTGGGACCGACGCCAGCGACGTCTTCTAATGTCGAGGTGCGACGAGCCTTGCCGCGCCGAGCACGGTGGCCAGTGATCGCAAAACGGTGTGCCTCGTCGCGGATCTGCTGGATCAGGTGCAGCGCGGGCGAGTCAGCGGGCAAGGTGAATTCATGTTCGGCGTCATTCAGGTACAGCGTCTCCAGACCAGGCTTGCGAGTGACACCCTTGGCGACGCCAAGCAAAGTCAACCCGACCACTGCCAGTTCCTGAAGCACTTCCTGGGCCATCGCCAGCTGTCCTTTGCCGCCATCCACCAGAAGAATGTCAGGCATCTTGCCCTCGCCTTCCTTCAAGCGGCTGAAGCGGCGGGTCAGCGCCTGGTGCATCGCGGCGTAATCGTCACCACCGGTGATGCCTTCGATATTAAAGCGGCGATAGTCCGACTTCAGCGCACCTTCCGGGCCGAAGACCACGCAGGAGGCCACAGTCGCTTCGCCACTGGAGTGACTGATGTCGAAGCATTCGAGCCGCTGCGGCGGCTCGGGAAGATCCAGTGCCTCTCCCAGCGCCTCGAAGCGCGCGGCCATGTGCTGGCGGTTCGCGAGGCGGGCGGCCAGCGCCTGCTCGGCGTTGGTCACTGCCAGCTGTTGCCAGCGCGCACGAGTGCCACGGACCCGTGGGGTGATTTCCAGCAGACGGCCACGGGACTCCTCGATGGCCGAAGCCAGGATCGGGAAGTCTTCGTGCACAGCGTTGACGATCAACTCGTTCGGGAGATCGCGCTCGTGATGGCTGAGGTAGTACTGCCCGAGGAAGGCCAGCAGAACGTCGCCTACCTCCTCCTCGATCGCCACCTGCGGGAAGAAGTTCTTGCTGCCCAGGACCCGCCCGCCGCGCACGCTGATCAGGTGCACGCAGGCGCCACCTGGAGTGACGATGGCTGCTACAACATCGACGTTGCCCGTGCCGAACTCCATGCTCTGCTGATCCTGCACGCGGCGCAGGATCTGAACCTGGTCACGCAGCTCCGCGGCCTTCTCGAAGTCCAGGCGCATCGCCGCCTGCTCCATACTGGTGGACAACTCTTTCGCCAGTACATTGCTGCGCCCGTCGAGGAACATGATCGAGTGGCGCACGTCTTCGGCGTATTCCTCCTCGCTCACCAGCCCGACACAAGGCGCCTTGCAGCGTTTGATCTGGTACTGCAGACAAGGACGCGTGCGATTGCGGTAGTAGCTGTCCTCGCACTGACGCACGAAGAAGGCCTTCTGCAGCAGCGCAAGGCTTTCGCGAATGGCGCCAGCGCTCGGGTACGGACCGAAGTAACGCCCCTTGGCCTTCTTTGCACCACGATGGATGGTCAGGCGCGGGAAAGGGTCCTCGCTTGACAGGAAGACGTAGGGATACGACTTATCGTCGCGCAGCAGGATGTTGTAGGGCGGCCGCCATTCCTTGATTAACGTCTGCTCGAGCAGCAGCGCCTCGGTCTCGTTGGCGGTGATGGTCGTTTCGACCTGGGCGATCTTCGCCACCAGGGCAGCCGTCTTCGGGGCCAGGCCGGACTTGCGGAAATAACTGGAGAGGCGCTTCTTGAGATCCTTCGCCTTGCCGACGTACAGCAACTTGGCCTCGGCGTCGAACATGCGATAAACGCCCGGCCGCCCACTGCAGGTGGCCAGGAAAGCCGCCGAATCGAACAATTGCGCCATGATCAGTTGCTGGCGTCGACCATGCCGTGCCGGACAGCCAGCAACGCCAGTTCGACGTCACTGGTGATCGAGAGCTTCTCGAAGATGCGGTAGCGGTAGGTATTCACGGTCTTGGGCGAGAGGCACAGCTTGTCCGAGATGCTCTGCACCTTGTGGCAGTTGGCAATCATCAGCGCGATCTGGATCTCGCGCTCGGATAGCATGTCGAACGGTGATGCGTTTCTTTCCGGTTCGAAGGATTTCAGCGCAAGGTTCTGGGCGATCTGCGGGCTGATATAACGCTGGCCGGCGAACACCTGGCGAATCGCCTGGACCATCTCGTCCAAGGCCGCTCCCTTGGTGAGATAGCCGGCCGCGCCAGCCTGCATCAGGCGAGTCGGGAACGGATCTTCTTCGCACACCGTCACCACCACGACGCGCACGTCGGGCTGGCTGCGCAGCAGTTTTCGGGTGGCTTCCAGGCCGCCGATGCCGGGCATCTTCACGTCCATCAGCACAACATCGGGCTTGAGCTCGCGCGCCAACTGCAATCCACGCTCACCGGAGTCGGCCTGCCCGACGACCTGCAGGCCGTCGATATCAGCCAGCATGCGGGTAATTCCGGTGCGCACCAGATCGTGATCATCGACCACCAGCACCTTAATCACGCAGCACCCCTTGAGCAGAATGGAATGGCGAGCCCCCGAAAAGAGACTCCGAACAATTGTCGAACCTTAACAGAAAGCGGCTCTACGACCTAGCTTGGAAGCGGTTCGCCAAAATGCAAGCGCCAGAGAAATGCAGCGCAGGCGGGATAGATGCTGACAGATGCCTGCCGGGCCGTCTAGGACGGCCGTACCGGGGAGTTCTCTGCCAGGGAGGATCGACTAATACAGGTGGAATTCACGCTTCGACTGCATCCAGCAGGGCCCACGGCTTGTAGCCTGCGCCGCGCGCTGCCTTCTCTGCTTCGAGGATCGCCTCGGTGCGGCTCAGCGAACGCGAACGATGCTCGAAACGAAACGCGGGCCCACTTTCTGCGCGCACGCTGAGGACAATCAGATAGCCCCGCATGGGGTTACTGGCTTCTCGAGTGGTTTTCACTTTCTTCGGAGCCACGCCCAGCGCTTCGCGCATCTGCCGCTCGAGATCTTCGACTTGGTTCATTCAGGGTTTTCCGGATAGAGGGACTTGAAGTTTAACCGAGCGGATCAACGTCCTACAGAATCATCTATCGGGATTACCGTCTTTTCTGACACCGTTCAACTTGCGCAACGCAATTTCCATGGGTTCGATGCGTAAGAGGAAAGCAGCGCCTTATGGTCTGGCCCGTACTGAGTGGGCACAGACATAAGGGCGGTCTGCGGCGCAATAATCATTGCGGTAGCCACTGGCTGGAAACAAGAGTCAACGCACAACATGCAGATAATGCAAATGCCGCTCGTACTGATCCAGGATGTCGGCAATCACGTCGTCCCGGCTCCAGCCCATGATGTCGTAATCCTGGCCACCCTCGCGCAGGTGCACCTCGGCGCGGAAGTACTTGCGGGCCTCGCCGCCATCGCTGTCGTCGAGCATCACGAAGCTCGGGCTGGTAAAGGCTCGCGGGCGAACCTCATAGCGGAAGTGCGCCTCACCTGAAGGTGAGAGATCGAGGCTGACACGGCCATCATCCAACTCCACTACGGTGACATCTTGACCCTGCTTGCGCAGTTCTGCCGCCACTTCCTCGCAGGCCGGGCGGACCACTTCGCTGATGAAGCGGGTGACATGGGAGCGACGTGGCTTCATGGCGATGCTGCGCAGACGGCGCTGCCAGCCGCCTTCGTGATGGGGTGCATGGCGCGGTGCAGGCAAAGCCTGGTTGCGCAGGCCGCGTCGCGTGGCGTCCAGATTCAGCGCGCGGAACAATCCCCAGATCGATGCCAGCAGGATGACAGAGAACGGGAGCGCGCTGGCGATGGTCGCCGTCTGCAAAGCTTTGAGGCCGTTGGCCAGCAGCAGCGCCACGGCGACCACACCGATGCTCACCGACCAGAAAATACGTTGCCACAGCGGTGAATGCGAATGGCCCGAGGAGGCCAGCATATCCACCACCAGTGCGCCGGAGTCGGCGGATGTCACGAAGAACACTATCACCATCAGCACCGCCACCAGGGAAATCACCCCCGACAGCGGGAAGTGCTCCAGGAAGGCGAAGAGAGCCAGCGAGCTATCCTGGTCGACGACGGTCGCTAGGTCGCGCACGCCTTCATTGAGGATCATGTGGATGGCGGAATCGCCGAACACCGTCATCCACAGCAGGGTGAAGCCGGCCGGAACGAAGAGCACGCCGCAGACGAATTCGCGGATTGTCCTGCCGCGCGAGATGCGCGCGATGAACAGGCCCACGAAAGGCGACCAGGAGAGCCACCAGCCCCAGTAGAGCAAGGTCCAGCCACCAATCCAGTCGGTCGGCTGATAGGCGTAGAGGTTGAAGGTCTTGTTGACGATGTCCGACAGGTAGGCGCCAGTGTTCTGCACGTAGGTCTGCAGCAGGAAGACGGTCGGCCCGAGCAGCAGCACGAAGAGCATGAGGATCACGGCCAGCGCCAGGTTCAGCTCGGAGAGGATGCGGATGCCCTTGTCCAGGCCGCTGGCGACCGAGAGCGTGGCCAGGCCACAGGTAACCGTGATGAGGATGATTTGCACGGTGGAGTTCACCGGCAGGCCGAACAGGTGGTGGAAACCACTGTTGATCTGCAACACCCCGTAGCCTAGCGACGTGGCGACACCGAACACGGTGCCAATGATGGCGAAGACGTCCACGGCGTGGCCGATAGGCCCATAGATGCGCTCACCAATCAACGGGTAGAGCGCCGAACGCAGGGTCAGCGGCAACCCCTTGCGGAAGCTGAAGTACGCCAGGATCAGGCCGACGATGGCGTATATCGCCCAGGCGTGCAGCCCCCAGTGAAAGAACGTGATCTTCATCGCCTCGCGCGCGGCAGCAACGGTACCCGCCTCACCCACCGGCGGGCTGGTGAAGTGCATGACCGGCTCGGCGACACCGAAGAACATCAGGCCGATGCCCATGCCGGCGGAAAACAGCATGGCGAACCAGCTACTGCTGCGGTACTCCGGCTCGCTGTGGTCGGGGCCGAGCTTGATATCGCCATAGCGGCTGATCGCGAGGAACACCACGCTGATCAGGATCAGCGCCACGGCGAGGATGTAGAACCAGCTGGCGTTGACAACTATCCATTGCTGGACCCTCTCGAACTGCGCCTGGGCCTGCTCCTGGAAGGCCACGGCGTAGAGCACCAGAATGAAGATCAGGACGGCACTGGTATAGAAAACCGGTGGATTGAGGGTGCTGCGGGGGCGGGAAGAAGTCTCCATCGAATGTTATCTCCTGTAACGCATCGACCGGCGCCAGTGACGGGCGCAGGTGTCGCCTAGGGTAACCGGATTTCGCCCAGGGCATGTCCGATGGCCCGCTCGCGCCCCTGCGGCGGCGGGGTTGTGACCCGCAGGTTTCAGGCACTCAGGGAGCGCCCAGGAACCACCGATAGTAGGGGTTGTCGCCATCCTCCAGAGCCACCTGCCGAGCATCGCGCGCCCAGGCCTCACGGTCGCCTCGGTAGGCGTGCAGACTGAGGTCGTAGAACTGTCGCAGCCTCCGCCAGCCATCGTTGACCGATGCCCGGACCGATGGCAGGGCGTTCTCAAGCGGGGGCGCCGTGCGCAGGGCGAGCAGGGTCGGCAGCACGCGGGCAATCTCCTTCGGACGAACCCAGGGCGCGTATTCGATGCGCGGGTGATCGTCCGTCACCGGCAGCGCATCGCCCGCGTAGCGCTCCAGTCCCGCCCGGTCGGTGACCCAGGTGGCCAGCAGCCCTTCGACCGAGTCGACCCCGACCTCCCCCAGTGCAGCGGCAACTTCCGGCTGTTCAAAGCGCTGGCGGATGGTCGTCACGTCCAGGTGCAGCGGCTGCGGCGAGCCCACCAGCAGCATCTCGTGGAACTCGGTAGTCCACAGCGTCGCGTAGGGGAAGACATCGATGAAGCTGCGCACCAGCGAACGGCTTTCTTCATCGTTCTGCGTCGGCAACGGCAGCCATTGGGCGACCACGCCGCCCTCCTCCAGCCGCGAGGCGGCGAGCTGGTAGAAATCACGGGAATACAGGTTGACCACTCCCGCAGCCGAAGGCGGCGGCGGCTCCAGGGTGACCATGTCGTAACGCTCGGCGCTGCGCAGCAGCTCACGGCGACCATCGCGCAGTCGGATGTCCAGGCGCGGATCGTGGATGGCGTCGAAGTTACCCTTGAAGCTCGGCGCCGCGGCCAGCACTTCGGGCAGCAACTCGGCCACCACCGGATGCTGAAGGTCGCGGTAGCGCAGCATGGCGCCGGCAGTGATGCCGGTGCCGAAGCCGATCACCAGCGCCGAGCGCGGCTCGCCATTGTGAATCAGCAGCGGCAACAGCGCCTGCAGGCGCATGTAGCGCAGAGATGGCATGGCATCGCCTGTGTTGGAGACGCCCTGGATGTAGAGGCGATTGAAGCGGTTGTCGCCCCTGCCCTGCTCGATGACCGCCACAGTGCCGCCGCGGCCTTCGGCATAGAAGCCGATCCGCCCATTGCGTGCCCCCGGCATCAGCTCGGCCAGGTGCCGCGGCGGCGTCAGGGCCCCGATTGCCACGGCAAGCACCGCCACGGCGACGACGCCAATGCGCAGCCTCCTGCTCACACCTTCGCCGCGCCAGACGGCCAGCAGGCCGATGGCGGCGGCCAGCGTCCCGAGCACCGCCAGCGTGCGCACCAGCCCCAGCCCAGGGACGAGAACGAAGCCGGTCAGGATGACCCCAACGATGCCGCCCAGGGTGTTGAGCGCCACCACGACGCCAACATCGCGGCCCACATGGTTTCGATCAACCGACAGCCGGAGGGCGATGGGGAAAGCGGCGCCCAGCAGGGTCGTCGGCAGGAACACCACACACAACGCCGCTACCGCGAAGCGCGCGCACATCCCCGCCAGCTCGCTGCCGCCGACTTGCATCACCAGCCATTCGACTCGGGTCTGCAGGCCGATCAGCCAGGTTCCGAGACCAGCGATCTGCGCAATGGCCAGCAGCCCCGCCGCGGCGATGAGCAGACCGAACAGGCCCCAGGGGTCACGGATGCGGTCGGCGCGCCGGGCATACAGGGCGCTGCCCAGTACCAGCCCGCAGAGGTAGGTGGCCAGGACCACGGCGAAGGCAAAAGTGCGGGTGCTCATGAACTGGACGATGGACTGTGTCCAGATCACCTCGTATCCCAGCGCCACGCCACCAGCGACGCAGTAAAGCGCTATGGCCAGGCGTGCGGCGCGGCTACGCGGACCGGTGGCCGGCGCGTCATGCTCAGTGGTCCGCGCCGCAGGCTGGCGGATGAGCAGCGCACCGGTGGCGGCGAACAGGTTGAACACACCCGCCGCACAGGCGCTGCCCAGCACACCCAGCCAGGGCAACAGCACGAAGGCAGCCAGCAGTGTGCCGGCGATCGCGCCCGCGGTGTTGGCCGCATACAGGCCACCGCCGGTGCGGCCCATCTGGCCTTCGGCGGGTTCCAGCGCGCGCACCAGCACCGGTAGCGTGCCGCCCATGAAGAACGCCGGCACGCCGACCAGAACGAACGGCAACGCCCAGGCCAGGGCGCCGAAGGCGTCTTCCAGGAAAGCAAAGGCGCTGGCGGCATTGGCCAGCGCGACGGTGGCGGCTACGGCCAGCAGCGCCACCAGGAACTCGAGACCGGCGTACAGCCGCAGTGGTCGCTCCAGGTGATCCGCGAGACGGCCGAAAGCCAACCCGCCCAGGGCCATCCCGGCGAAGAAGGCACTGATTGCGGTGGTGACGGCATACACCTCCACCCCCACCACCAGGGAGAGCTGCTTGACCCACAACACCTGAAAGATCAACGCCGACCCGCCCGAAGCGAACAGCAGCAGTGCCGGCACCCAGGCTGCGAGTCCTGGCTGCGAACGCAACTGCGTCGGTTTGACGCGACGGGTGTTCATCGGGGACGAGCTGACCGCTGAGGGCATCGAAACAACCTTGTCTGACAGTAAAGCCCCCGCGACAGCCAGGCTGTCGCGGGGGACGGGAGAGGCGCCTCGCTACAGGCGCCCCGGCTACCACTCACTACTTGGCGCCCTGCTTCATCTTCGCGTCGATCTTCGCATCCACATCCTTGCGGATCTGGTCGATGCTGAAGCTGGCCGGGCGTTGGCTCGGCGGATAATCGACAAAGGTCTGCAGGAAGGCCGCCGCCTTGCGTGTGCCCTGGAACAGCAGGTAGTCGTTCTTGGTCAGCCAGTCGTAGTACTGATCGGAGACCACGTCCGCCCGCTCGTAGGGGTCCATGCGCAGGTTGAACAGCTTGGGTACGCGCAGGCAGGTGAAGGGCTCGCTCCAGACCTGCAGGCCGCCAGGGGCGCGCTGCTCGCACCAGACGATCTTCCAGTTGTCGAAGCGCATGCCCACCAGCTCGGCCTCGTCGTTGAAGTAGTAGAACTCCTTGCGCGCGCTCTTGTCGGTCTTGCCGGTCAGGTAATCGAGCTGGTTGTAGCCGTCCAGGTGCACCTTGTAGCTCTTGCCACCTACGTCGGCACCCTTGAGCAGACGCTCCTTGATGTCGGTGTCGCCAATCGCAGCCAGCAGGGTGGGGAACCAGTCCAGCCCGGAGAACATCTGCGTGGAGACGCTGCCCGGCTTGATGTGGTTCGGCCAGCGGATCATCGCCGGCACCCGGTAGGCGCCCTCCCAGTTGGAGTTCTTCTCGTTACGGAACGGGGTGGTTGCCGCATCCGGCCAGGACCACTGGTTCGGCCCGTTATCGGTGGTGTAGACGACGATGGTGTTGTCGGCGATCTTCAGGTCATCCACCGCCTTGAGCAGCTTGCCGACGTCGCCGTCGTGCTCGAGCATGCCGTCGGCGTAGTCGTTGCCCGGCATGCCGCTCTGCCCCTGCATGGACTCGCGGACGTGGGTGAAGGCGTGCATGCGAGTGGTGTTCATCCAGACGAAGAACGGCTTGTCCGCCTTCACCTGCTTGTCCATGAAGTTGATCGCGGCCTGGGTGGTGTCGTCGTCAATGGTTTCCATGCGCTTGCTGGTCAGGGCGCCGGTGTCCTCGATCTTGCCATCGGCGGTGGAGTGGATAACCCCGCGCGGTGAGGCAGCCTTGACGAAGTCCGGGTCATCCTTGGGCCAGTACGGGCGCTCGGGCTCTTCCTCGGCGTTGAGGTGATACAGGTTGCCGAAGAACTCGTCGAAGCCATGCTTGGTCGGCAAGTACTCGTCCTTGTCGCCCAGGTGGTTCTTGCCGAACTGCCCGGTGGCATAACCGTGAGCCTTGAGCGCCTGCGCGATGGTGACGTCGCGGTCCTGCAGGCCAACCGGAACGCCCGGCATGCCTACCTTCGACAAGCCGGTGCGGAGGATCGACTGGCCGGTGATGAAGGTGGAGCGGCCGGCGGTGCAACTGTTCTCCGCGTAGTAGTCGGTGAACATCATGCCTTCCTTGGCGATGCGGTCGATGTTCGGCGTCTGGTAGCCGACCACGCCGAAGGCGTAGGCACTGATGTTGGTCTGGCCGATATCGTCGCCGAATATCACCAGGATGTTCGGCTTGTCCGCCGCACTGGCAACCGAGCATCCCATTATCGCCGTCGCCGCCAGGGCGAACCGCGATATCCATCTTCCCGTGCGCTTCATTGGTGTTTCTCCATTCCAGTTACTGGTCGTTTGCCACGACTGCGTTCACTGGAGATGCCGACTACCTGGCTGGAAATCCCCGTGTCCCTGCGGTTTAGCTTGCTGGCTTGCTATTGGTCGAACGGATAGATCCGCTTCCACTCCCTTGCCATGTCCACTACTACCCAGTCCTTGCTCTTGGCCATGTCGAGCGCCTTGTCCAGGCGCCCGACCTTGCTCTGCCGATCGTAGGCCCACTCGCGTTTTTCATCGGTATGGTGCACCAGGCCGGCAAAGCGCAGCCCTTTGCCCGCGGTGGTCCATTGCAGCATCTGCAGGTCGCCGTCGGAGTTGCCGAAGGCCAGGATCGGCCGACGGCCAACGATGCTGTCGATGCTCTCCGGCTTGCCGGGGCCGTCGTCGTTGTGCACCAGCTTGGGCAGGCGCTGGATGGAAAGCTGACCGTCTCGATCCTCGAAGCGACTGCCCAGCGTGGTGCCGATCACCTGTTCGGGCGGAATGCCGTAGACCTCTTCGGCGAAGGCGCGCATGAATGCCACCTCGCCGCCGGAAACGATGTAGGTCTTGAAGCCATTGGCACGCAGGTAACCCAGCAGCTCCAGCATCGGCTGGAACACCATCTCGGTGTAGGGCTTGTGGCTGCGCGGATGCCGGGCGCTGGCCAGCCAGCGGCGGGCATTGGCAATGAACTCCTCGGTGCTGACGCCTGCATGGGTGGCGGCGACTATCTCCAGGATGCCCTGCATGCCGCTGTCGGCCAGGGCCTTGTGGTCCCCCTCGATCACTGCCTTGAACGGCTGTTTCTCTTTCCATTCCGGGTGTTGCGGCGCCTGCCGTTTCACTTCGTCCAGGGCGAAGAGCACCTGGAAATACATCGGCTGCTCGCTCCACAGCGTGCCGTCATTGTCGAACACGGCGATGCGCTCGGCCGGCGGCACGAAGTCCTTGCCGCCCTGCTGGGTCACCGCTTCGACAAAGGCGACGATGGCCTCTCGCGAGGGGCCGTCGTTCCATGCCGGCAATGCGTCTGCCGCGCGGACCAGGAGCGGCATGCCCAGGAGCAGCAGGAGCATCCAGCGGGCCAGCGGTTGAGCGAGTGTCGAATGCATGTCACATCCTTGGATCACGGATTCAAAGGTTTGAGGGCATGGGCCGGCAAGCTCGTCGGCTCGCTCGTGCCCAGCTCCCGGCGGATGTCCGGCAAGGCCTGGATCAGTTGCCCCGGCTCCGCGCCGGGCTGCGCGCCCGGGCGCCCATAACGGCCCCTGAGAAACGCTAGCAAAGGATTGACGGATTTGACGGAGCGTTCAGGAATCGCTGCACTCATTTCACGACAACCGTTCGTCCGACGAAGCCACAGATACAGCGCCCCCACCTGTGGCGGGTCGCCATCGAGCTGCTGGCGGACCTGTCGCCAAGCGTATGCAGGCGACTCCCACCAGGCCTGGCGGCGGCGTTCGACAGCGCCCAGCACGGCTACCCGCAACGGCCCACCCCAGGTGCGCAGCACATAGGCAAACGCCGCCAGTAGCACCAGCGCGACGGCCAGTGCCAGCCAATGGCTGGCGATACGTACCTGCGCCCGGCGGCCCAGTTCGCGCAGATCGTCACTGATCGAGAAAGGCGCTTCATAGACAGCCGACCCGTTGGCCGACAGCTTCAATGCGGGGGCGGAGGCCGAATGTTCTTCGCCGCTGTCCGCCGACCACCAGGGCAACTCGATCGCAGGAAGCTGGAAGTCGCTGGCGCGGGTGACCACATAGGTCACCGCGTCCATTCGTTCGCCGCCCAGCACTCCGCCACGCCCATCGCTCAGGGGCTGCACGGTCGGCGCTTGCAGATAGCGGCGCAGGCCGTCGACCTCGGTGAATGCCGGTGCGGGAATCAGCATCGCCTGTGCGCCCTCGGCGCGGACATGCACCTTGCGCGTCACGCTGTCGCCCACGCGCAGCGGTTCATGGGACTTCGTGAGTTCCTGGCTGATGGTCACCCGGCTCGCCACCAGGCGCTGCGCCGATTCGCTACCTGCGCCGGCGGGCTGGCGTGCCGTGAAGTGCAGCGCCTGGCTGTGCACCTGCACCGGACCACTGCCCTGCCCCGGCTGCACCTGAATATCCAGCGGCGGGATAGCGAAAGCGCGCGCCGACTGTGGAGTGATCTGGTAATGGAAGCGCAGACCAAAGAAGGTCTTGCCGCCGATCTTCTCGGTGAGGTGCGTGGCTTCGCTGGCCGGCTCGGAGACCACCGTGCCGGCCAGCTTGAGCGGCGGCAACTTCGGTGGCTGGCTGAACCAGGTGTCCACCAGCAGGTCGACCTGTAGGTTGAGCGTGCCGCCCACCATCACCGAATCCCCCGGCAACAGTTGGGCGCGGACCTTTACCTCGGGTTCTGCGGCGAAGCCGAGCAACGGCAGGCACAGCAGCAGGGTTGCCAACACGCGCGTCATGAGCCCGCCCCCGCCGCCGCGTCCTGCAGCATGAACTTGCGGCGCAGGAACTGTGCCGGCGAGGTGCTCAGGTTGTTCAGCCACTGCTCGTCCGACTCGGCCGCGCCTTTCTTGAGCACCACGTTCTTGCCCTTGTCAGCCGTATTGTCGAAAACCTCCTGGTCGGGCTTCTCGTCGGGTGGCCCGGCCTCCTGCTGGTCCTCACGATCCTTCTGCAAGGCAAGCGCCAATGCCAGGTTCGCCGTGGCCTGCGGGAACACCGCCTGACGCGCCAGCGCCTGGCGATAAGCGCCGATGGCCTGGTCGAACTTCGACAGGCGCACGTAGGTGTTGCCCAGGTAGAAGTACGCCTGCGCCGTGTCCAGCCGGGCGAAGCTGGCCAGCGCCAGCGGGTAGTCCGCCGCATGGTAAGCGGCCAGGCCTTTCCAGAAAGGATCACGGAACCGCGCCGCCGCCTGCGGGTAGTGCCCGTGCTCGAACGCCCAGCGCCCCTGCTGATCGGCAGTGAAGAAGGCATCGGCGAGCACGCCGGCGCGCGCCGGCTGCGGCAGTCCGCCCAGGCTGGCGGCGAGCAGCAGCGCGCTCAGCCAGTGCACCTTCCAGCCCTTGCGTACACTCAACAGCACGAGCAGCAGCAAGGGCCAGCACAACCAGTAGCCGGCGTCCTTCCAGTGTAGTTGCCGCTCATCACCCTGGGCAGCCTGGAAATGCTGCTGGGCGTGCAGTTCGATCCAGTCCAGGTCGTCGTCGTTGAGGGTCAGGCTGCCCAGCGGTGCGTCCGCGGCGTCCGCCAGGCCCTTCAGTCCTTCAGCGTCGAAAGTGGCGAGCAAGGGACGGCCCGCGGAGTCCTGCTGGCCACCGGCGAGCAGGCCGCCATCCTGGCTGCCGACTGCCAGCACCAACACCTGCAGATCGCTCCCGCGCAGCGCCTTGTCGATGGCGTCGAACTGTTGCTTGTCGGCGCCATCGGTCAGCAACACCAGCGTGCCCGGCGACTGCTCGGCGGCCAGCAGTTGCACGGCCTTCTCGATGGCGCCCAGCGCATCCTTGCCTTCGCTCTGGATCAGGCCGGGCGAAAGCGCCTGCAGGAAACTATCGAGCAGCGCCGCGTCCTGGGTCGCGGGCAGCACCAAGTGCGCGCTGCCGGCATAGGCGATCAGCGCCGTGGAACTGCCCGGCCGGCGAGCGATGAGGTCGTGCAACTTATGCTTGGCCGCCTCGATGCGTGAAGGCGGGACATCATTGGCGGCCATCGAGGGCGACAGGTCCAGCGCCAGGATCAGCGGCGCGCGGTTCGCCATGAAGGCCGGGCGATCCTGCTCCCAGGTCGGACCGGAAGCGGCCACGCCGCCAACCACCAGCAGCGCACCCAGCAGCTGCACCGGTCGCACGCGGTGCTGGTCGACCGGCGTGATCACCAGGTGCTGCAGCAGGTGGGGCGCGATGATCCCGTCGAGGCGACGCGCCAGGTCGTGGCGGCGACTCCAGAGCAGCGGCAGGAGGATGCCCGGCAGCAGAAGCAGCAGCCATACCGGGCGGAGGAAATGGAAAGCGCTGAGATCGATATCCATCAGCCCTCCGTTTCCTGGCCGACCTGCGCCGCACGCGGAACGGCCAGCCGCCCGGCAATGGCCGCCAGCACATGCGCCACCAGCAGCAACAGCAAGGCAGCGCCCAGCGGCAGCCAGAACAGGTCGCGCTTGGGTTGGTGGCTGAGGGTTTTCACCTGGTGCGGGGTGATCTGGTCCAGCGTCGCGTAGACTTCCTGCAACGCCTCGCGGTCGCCCGCGCGGAAGAACCGTCCGCCGGTGGTATGGGCGATATCGCGCAGGGTCTGCAGGTCCACCTTCGACTCGCCGCTGGCCTCGGGGTCGCCGATGCCGATGGTGTGCACCACCACACCGCGCTCGTGAGCCATGGCCGCGGCGTGGCTCGGCGTGATGGCACTACCGGTGTCGTTGCCGTCGGTGAGCAGGATCAGCACCTTCTGCTGCTCCGGCGCCTTTTCCAGCAGCTTCAGGGTCAGCCCGATGGCATCGCCCAGGGCGGTGTTGGGCCCGGCCATGCCTATGCCCACTTCGTCCAGCAGCATCAGCAGGCTGACGTGGTCCTGGGTCGGCGGCGATTGCGCGAAAGCGCCGGTGCCGAAGACGATCAAGCCGATGCGGTCATCCTTGCGCTGGCCGATGAAGTCGCGCACCACGCCCTTGACGATGCTCAGACGATCCACGCGATTGCCTGTGGCATCTCGGTAGTCGCTGGTTTCCATGGATTGCGAGATGTCGATGGCCAGCATCAGGTCGCGGATCGGCTGCACGCGCTGGATGGGCTTCTCCACCAGCACCGGGCGCGCACAGGCGAGCAGCACCAGTGCCCAGACCAGCAGGTTGAGCGGCAACTGCCAGCGCCCGCCAGCGGCGCCGCCACGGCTCGGCTCCTGGCCCGCCGCGTGGCTCATGGCGGCGAAGAACGGCACCCGCAGGGCGCTGCGCGACTCGCGGTAGGCCGGCAGGTAGCGCCAGGCGAGCCAGGGTAAGAGCAGCAGGAGTAGCAACCAGGGGTAGTCAAGCTGCCACATGGTGCACCTCGATCCATTGCCGGCAGGTCGACAGGAGGGATTGCACCTCCTGCTCGTCCATATTCGCAACCCTGGAGTCAGGTGCGTATGCCAGCAGCGTCAGTTGCCGCTGCAGATCGGCCGGCAGCGCCGTCGGGCTGCGTGCCAGCAGAAAGGCCTGCCAGTCGACGCCACCCAGAGGCGCCGAAGCCGCACCATCGGGCATCGACAGCGCGACACGCTTGACCAGAATCGGCAACTGGCGCAGCGCGGCCAATCGATGGGACGGCTCTCTGATGGCCGCACCGAGTTCATCGAGCAGGGCCAGCGCCTCGCGCCGGTAGCGATCACGCTGCCATTTCCGGTAACGCGAGAACCCCCAGGCTGCCAGGATCAGCAGCAGCACGATGGTGAGCCAGACCCAGGCCCAGGTCTGCGGCCAGTAGCTGACCAGCGGAGCCGGCGGCGCCAGCTCCTGGAGTTGATCGATGCTGGGAACGCTCATCGCGCCAGGCGCCCGAGTTCGCCGCGCAGCTGCTCCAGGGCGTCGCGGCCGCTGCTGAACATCATCAGCGGCACCTGGCTGCGGCGCAGCAGCGTCGCGACATCCTTGAGCCGCCCGGAAAGAAACTCACCCAGCGGCCGGTGCACCTGGCGCCGGCCCACCTCCAGTTCGACCTGCAGCTCGCCCTGGGTAACCGTCACCCGTCCCTTATCAGGCAGCTTGATGGCGATGGGATCGAAGACCTGCAGGGCCAGCACATCGTTGTGCGCGCTCAATTGCCGCAGCAGTTGCAGCGTCTGCTCAGTGACACCGGCGAAGTCGCTGATGATCACCACCAGGCTGTCGTGGCCGGCCACGCCCAGAGACTGACGCAGTACGCGGTCCAGTTGCCCCGGTGAGTCCTCGTCACTGCGCGTGGCATGCAGTGCATGATTGTGCCGGACGATGGACGCGCACAGCACCTCCACCCTCGACCGGCTGCGCAGGGGGCGGATGTACTCGATGTTGCGGTCGCCGAACACCAGGCCGCCGACTCGGTCGCCGGCCTGCAGCGCCATCCAGCCACCCAGCGCGGCCAGCTCGGCGGCGAGCACCGACTTGAAGCTGCGCCGGGAGCCGAAATACATGCTCATGCGCTGGTCCACCAGCAGCAGGGTCGGCCGGTCGCGCTCCTCGGTGTAGCTGCGCACGAAGGGCTTGCCGTAGCGCAGCGAGGCACGCCAATCCAGGTGGCGCAGGTCGTCGCCGGGGTTGTACTGGCGCAACTCGTCGAAGCTCAGCCCACGCCCGCGCAGGCGCGCCGCATGGCTGCCAGAAAGGATGCTGGAAAGCGGTTGCCGCGACAGAAAGCTCAGCCCGCGCACGCGATGCTCCAGCAGCATCAGCTGCGGCAGCGAGGCATAGACAAAACCATCGGCAACCGGCTGCGATTCGGCCATGGAAACCCTCCTCAGGCCGGGATCGCCACTTTGTCGAGCAGACGGTCGATCACCTGATCGGCCGCCACGCCATCGGCAACGGCGTCATAGGACAGCAGCAGGCGATGGCGCAACACCGGGTGCACCACGGCACGCACGTCATCGGGAGTGACGTAGTCGTTGCCCGCCATCCAGGCGTGGGCGCGCGACACTCGGTCCAGGCTGATACCGCCGCGCGGGCTGGCGCCGACCTTCAGCCAGCGCGCCAGGTCGGCGTCGTAGTCGGCGGGACGCCGCGTGGCATTGATCAAGTCGATGAGGTAGCGGTCGATGGCCTCTGACACATACACGTCGCCGACTTCCTTGCGGGCGGCGAACACGGCTTCCTGCGCGAGCGGCGTGATGGCCTCGGGCGCCGCGCCGGACTGCTGGCTGCGCTCCTCGGCGCGCACCAGCTGCAATACGCGGGATTCGTCCTCGACCCGTGGATAGTCGATCAGCAGTTTCATCAGGAAGCGGTCCATCTGCGCCTCGGGCAGCGGGTAGGTGCCCTCCTGCTCAATGGGGTTCTGCGTCGCCAGCACCATGAACAGCCCCGGCATGCGGTGGGTCTGCCCGGCCACGGTGATCTGGCGCTCCTCCATGGCTTCGAGCAACGCCGCCTGGACCTTGGCCGGCGCGCGGTTGATCTCGTCGGCGAGGATGACGTTGCCGAACAGCGGCCCCGGCTGGAATTTCAGCTGGTTGCCCTGCTCCGTCTGCTGGAGGATTTCCGCCCCGGTGATGTCCGAGGGCAACAGGTCGGGAGTGAACTGCACGCGGCTCATCCGCGCATCGAGATGTCTGGACAGCGCCTTGACGGTGCGGGTCTTGGCCAGGCCGGGGAGACTTTCCAGAAGCACATGACCATTGGCCAGGAGCCCCAGCAGGATATGCCGGACGGTTTCTTCCTGACCCAGTACCTGCGCCGATACGGCGGCTTCCAGACTTGCAATCTGCTCACGCGTGGACACGGTCTGTTCCTTGTTCCGTCGATTCGGATTCCTTGCCGATGGCGTGCCAGAGCTGCTCTCCCGACACACTGCCGTGCCAGCGCTTGCGGAGTAACTGTAGCAACTGTGAAACGCCGCGCCATGGTGGCACCTGTCGTGAAATGAGCAGGCGCGCGTAACGGAGGCCTACCCAACCGAGGGCTGAATCCGGACCGGCTTAGTTCACCCGGAGCAGGTCAACCGGCCTCGCGCCAACGACGGCGGGCGTGCTGGTAGGCGTCCTGGTCGCCGTAGCCCAGGCGTGTAGCGATTTCGCCGGCAGTCAGCCCCTGCAACTCGAAGTGCTGCTCCAGCTCGCCACGAACCAGATCCAGCAACTGGCGGAAGCTCAGCCCCTGCTCTTCCAGCCGCCGGCGCAAGGTCCGAGCGCTCTGGTGCAAGGCCGCGGCTTGCTCCTCCAGGCCCGGCACCCGCCCCTCGGCGAGGGCCCGGCGCATGTTCCGCGCCAGCTTCCCCGCCCAGCCACTGAGTTGCCGCTGGCGCCCCAGACGACGATCCAGCTCCTGGCAGATGATCTCGAGCATACCGGCGTGACGACCCACCAGCGGCCTGGCGAGATCCTCTTTCGCGTAGTACAGGCGATTGCCGCGACTGGCAAATTCCACCGGTACGCCGAATGCCTCGGCATACTGTGCGTGATAGGCAGGGCGCGGATGGCTGAACTCCACGCGCGACGGTTTGATCACGCAGCCGGTAGCCTCGCGCATCACGGTGAGGCTCATGACGAAATAGTGCTCGACGGTGAAACGGGCGAGATCCACCGGGGCATCGATCATCACCTCCACCCCGGCACCCTGGTCGTCCTCGACGTAATCGAGCGTGTCCATGTCCGACGCCAGCCGCCCGTATCGCGCCCAGAGCTGCAGGGCCTCGCCAACAGTGGCGCAGTAGCCGGCGGAGATCGCCAGGATGTGGCGGTCCTGCGCCGTGAACTGCCCGAACAGGTGCAATCCGATGGCGGGGTCATGCTGCTGCGCCTCGGCCAGCAGCTCTTCCAGGGCAACCATGCTGTAGTCGCCCTCGCGATGCCGGCGCATGCCCAGCAGGTAACGCTCCAGTACCTGCCCCAGCGAGCCGCGATGGTAACGCTGAGGATTGGCCACTTCTCGGGGATTTCTGTCCATTTCACGCCTGACGCGGGCCGAGCCCTTGTTTTCTTATTGTGCTTGCTGCGCCCCGAGGGGCAACCAAGAAGCTAACAAGAAGAGAGTGCCATGAACTCTGAACTGCTCGCCAATAATCCAACCCCCGTGGTGGTCGCCATTTTCGTTGCCTTCATCCTGCTGGAAATGGCCTGCGCCCGCTTCCGTCAGCCCGCCTCCCGGCGCCGCGATGCCATGGTGGAAATCTTCGGCTCGGGCATCCTGCTGCTGATCACCTTCCCGCTGATCCTGTTCACCACCAATCACCTGCTGGGCCACTTCGCCCCGCAATGGCAGGGCCAACTGGCGGACCTGCCGTGGTACGCCGCCCTCGGACTGTTCCTGGTGCTCGACGACATGACCCAGTACTGGTGGCACCGCCTGACCCACCGCGTCCCCTTCCTCTACGCCCTGCACCGCGCGCACCATTCGGCGCCGTACATGAGCATCCGCATCGTCTATCGCAACAACAGCTTCTACTACCTGCTGATGCCCGGCATCTGGCTGACCAGCGCGCTGGTCTACCTCGGGCTGGCCAACTTCTATTACGGCTACCTGATCGTGAAGATGCTGGTGATCTTCGGCGCGCACAGCAGCGTCGCCTGGGACGACAAGCTCTATCGCATCCGCGCACTGCGCCCGCTGATGTGGCTGCTGGAGCGGACCATCTCCACGCCCTCCACCCATTCGGCGCACCACGGCCTGAACGCAGAGGACGGCGTGACGAACTACAAGGGCAACTTCGGCAACCTGCTGTTCTTCTGGGACGTGCTGTTCGGCACCGCGAAGATCACCCGCCGCCGTCCCCCGGCCTATGGCATCGAGGACATGCATCCGGTGAGCTGGCAACAGGAAGTGTTCTGGCCGCTGGTGCGTAATGCCCAGCCACAGTCGCAAACAAAAGAAGTACCGGAGATCGCCCGATGAACCTGAACGTCACCCTGATCGCCGGCTCCAGCCAGGCATCCAGCCAATCCTCCAAGGTGGCCCGCTACCTGGCTGCGCGCCTGCAGGCGCTGGAAATCTGCAGCACTGCCAACATCGTCGACCTCGGCCGAACTCCGCTGCCGCTGTGGCCGGCATCGATCGAAGACCAGGCCTGGGTGGAGCAGACCGGGCAACTGCAGCGCGCCGATGCTCTGGTGGTGATATCCCCCGAATGGCACGGCATGGCCTGCCCGGCGCTGAAGAACCTGTTCCTCTACGCCGGCTACGCCGAACTGGCGCACAAGCCGGCGCTACTGGTGGGCGTATCGGCGGGCCTGGGCGGTTCCTACCCGCTCTCCGAGTTGCGCGCCTCCAGCTACAAGAACTCGCGCATCTGCTACCTGCCCGAGCAACTGGTCATCCGCCAGGTCGACCAGGTCCTGAACGCCTCCGACCCCACCGGTGAAGACGACCTGCGCATCCGCCGCCGGGCCGACTGGGCGCTGCGGGTGCTGGGCGAATATGGCCACAGCATGAAAGGCCTGCGCGAGCGCATCGAGCTGGAGCACAGCGACTTCCACAACGGCATGTAGGGGCTCGGGGAATGTCCGCTCCGGTTCGGTAGCGACCAAAGAACAAGGCGCTGAACCGTGTGGCAACGAACCTGCAACGGTTAAAGAAGGTCACGAGCAAGATCAGCCAGTCGCACTGGGCGGTAACTCCTACGGGTACGATCCTTCGGGTTTGCGTTCATCCTCGCTGACCAGCTCCCGCAATGTATCGAGAAACAGCTTGATCACCGGCGAGTCGTCATCCGCACGATAAGTGGCATACAGAGGCACTTCCGGCAGAGCGGGTACCAGGCGTCGAAATACCAGCCCCGCCGGCGCCATCGGCTCGATGGACGCCGGCAGCAGTGCCACACCGAAACCAGCCCGCACCAGGCTCAGCAAGGTTTGCACCTCGATGACCTGCTGGCGGATCTGGGGGGTGAACCCGGCCTTGATGCAGCACTGAAAGAGGAAGTCGGCAAAGCGCGATTGCTTGAGCTCCAGCGCCACGAAAGGCTCCTGCGCCAGATCCGCCGGCGCCACGCTGTCGCTCCCGGCTAACGGATGGTCGGCCGGCATGACCACGCGGATCGGTTCGTAGAGCAGCAGTTCATTACGCAACTGTGGATCGTCGTAACCGACCCGGAACACGCAGGCATCAATGCGCTTTTCCTTCAACGCCTTGACCTGTGCCGCGGGGGTCATTTCATGCAGGCGCCAGGTCACCTGAGGGTAGCGCTCGCGGAAGAGGTGCAGGGCCCGTGGCAGCACACCGATCATCACCGAACTGATCATGCCGATTTCCAGCTCGCCAACCTGCCCCCGACCGGTCTGGCGAGTCAGGGCCAGCGCGCGCTCCAGCTGTTCGAACACCAGTGGCACCTGCTCCTTGAGCATCTGTCCGGCCGCCGTCAGTTCGACCCGATGGTGGCTGCGTTCGAACAGCGGTGTTCCCAGCTCCTCTTCCAGCAGTCGGATCTGCTGGCTCAGCGGCGGCTGGCAGATGTGCAGCCGCTCGGCAGCCCGGCCGAAGTGCAACTCATCAGCCAGGGCCATGAAGTACCGCAGCAGGCGCAGGTCCATGGCGGCTACCCCAGGGTCAGTGGCGTCGAGCGCTGGCGCACGCCGGTCAGGCTGAACAGGGCATTGGCGATGGCCGGAGCCACCGACGGGCTGCCCAGCTCACCAACGCCGCCGGGCTTGCCCGGCTCGCCGTCCAGCACCAGGATGTCCACGGCCGGCATGTCCGACATGCGGGTCACCCGGTAGTCGTGGAAGTTGCTCTGCACCACCCGCCCCTGCTTGATGTCCATGCGGTCGAACAGCGCGTGGCCGAGGCCCCACATCAGGCCACCATAGATCTGTTCCTCGACGCCTCCTGGCGACACCGCCAGACCGCAATCGACCACGCAGGTGAGCTTGTCGACGCTGATGGCACTGTCCTTTCGGGAAAGCCTGGCGATCACCGCAATGAAGCTGGTGTAACCCTGGTTGGTGGCGACGCCCAATGCCGTTCCTTCTGGCAAAGGCTGGCCCCAGCCGGCGCGCTCAGCGGCCTGTTTGAGCACTGCGACGTGACGGGGCCGTTCGTGCATGTTGGCCAGGCGAAACGCCAGCGGGTCCAGCCCCGCCTCATGGGCCAGTTCGTCCATGAAGCTTTCCACGGCGAACACATTGGGGATGAAGCTCACCGAGCGATACCAGCCGCTGGGCACCCCGCTTTCATGCCGGACCCACGCCAGGTCCAGATTCGCCGGGCGATAGGCGAAATCCCACGCGGTAATGGCTTCGGTGGTGCTGTAGTCCATGTGGTCAGGGCGCTCGAAATAGCCAGGCTCCCACTGCTCCGGCGAGGCCGGCGATACCGCATTGAGCTGCAAGGCGGTCAGTTGCCCCTTGGCGTCCAGAGAGCCCTTGGCGCGGTGCAAGGTGGCCGGGTGCATGAACAGCGCGCGCATTTCGTCTTCGCGGCTGTTCATCAGCTTGACCGGCACCCCGGCCTGTTGCGCCAGATAGGCCACCTCGAACAGCCAGTACTTGGACTCACGCGCGCCGAAACTGCCGCCGGACACCAGCTCGTGGATAGTGACCTTGTCCTTGCCGATCCCGCACACTTTTTCCGCGGCCTCCAGCGCCGACGACGGCACCTGTACCCCGCCCCAGTAGCTGATGGCGTTGTCCGATACCTGCGCGGTGATGCACACCGGCTCCAGCGGGTTCTGCACCTTGTAAGGCATGCGATAGTCAACCTCGAGCAACTTCGCGGCTTTCGGCCATTGCGCCGTGACATCCCCCGCCGCCAGTGCGGTAACCCGTTGTGCGGCCTTGTCGCCAACGGCCGCTGCCTGCGCGGCCGCCAGCTGATCGCTGTCGAAAGCGCCCAGGGGCGAATCGCTCCATTGCACCTGCAACAACTCGCGCCCCTGATGGGCAGCCCAATAGTTGTCGGCAAGGACAGCGACGCCCTCCTGGTTGCCCCCCAGCACATCGGGCCGGCCTGGAATCGCGATGACCTTGCGCACGCCCGGCACCTGCAGCGTCGCGCTGGAGTCGAGCTTCAGTACCCTGGCGCCGATCACCGGCGCGCGCTGGACCACCGCCACCAGCATCTGCGGCAGCGTCACGTCGATGCTGTAGGTGAAGCGCCCGCAGACCTTGGCCGCCGCATCCCGCTTGTGGCGCAACTTGCCGATGTACTTGAACTGCCGCGGATCCGTCAGCGTGACCTTGGCCGGCGCCGGCAGTTGCGCGGCGAGCCCCGCTACCTCACCGTAACCACAGCTGCGCTGACTGGAGGCGTGCAGCACCCGACCATCTTCGGTGGTGCAGCTCTCGGGAGTGACCTTCCACCGCTTGGCAGCCGCCGCGATCAACAGCGCGCGGGCTGTCGCGCCTGCCGTGCGCAAGCGCTCGTACTCCAGCGAAACGCTGGTGCTGCCGCCCGTGGAATAGACCTTCCAGATCGGGTGAATGTAGGCCTCGAAGAATGGATTTTCCGGCGTGATCACCTGCACCGTCATCGGGTTGACGTCCAGCTCTTCCGCCACGCATGCAGCCAGCGCGGTCTGGGTGCCGGTGCCGGAATCGTGCTTGTGCACCACCAGTTTCACCGTGCCGTCGGGCAGTACCCGCACCCAGGCATTGGGCTCGAAATCACCGCCTGGAGCCGGGCCGTTGGCCTGCGTCGCTGCCGCGTCAGAGGGAAGATAGAACGCAATCGCCAGGCCGGAAGCGGCAGTGGCCGCCTGCTTGAGAAAACGCCGGCGCGACGGCTCGACAGTCCCGTCATCGACAAGTCTCATCACGCCTCCTTCGGCGCGGACGCCGCACGCTTGATGGCCTTGTTGATCCGCCCGTAGGTGCCGCAGCGGCACAGGTTGCCGGACATGGCGTTGCGGATCGAGTCATCGGTCACCACCGCCCCGGTGCTGAGCAGCGCGGCGGCGGACATGATCTGGCCGGATTGACAGTAACCGCATTGCGGAACATCTTCGGCAACCCAGGCCAACTGCAGCGGATGCTGCCCATTGGGCGACAAGCCTTCGATGGTGGTGATGCGGTGCCCCGCGACGGCGGCGACCGGCAGCTGGCACGAACGCACCGCGACGCCATCCAGGTGCACGGTACAGGCGCCGCACAGGCCCATGCCGCAACCGAACTTGGTGCCGGTCAGTTTCAGGTGGTCTCGTAACACCCACAACAGCGGCATGGACGGTGACGCCTCTGCCAGCTCGTGTCGTTCGCCGTTTACCGTTAACTCGATCATTGTCAGGCTCCAGGAGAGCGGCCCGTCTTTGCGCGGGCCTGGTGACCGAATAGTGGTAACCCGGGAAAATTCGGGCCAGCAACGATTTCTGCCATCGTGTGTAAGCAGGACTAACAGCATGTACAAGCGATACCCGTCGGTGCAGTCCATGAGTGCTTTCATCCAGGCCGCCCGCAGCGGCAGCTTCTCCAGCGCTGCGCGCAAGCTCGACCTCACCCACAGCGCGATCAGCCAGCAGATCCGCAGCCTCGAAGACTTCGTCGGGCAGGCGCTGTTCGTGCGCGAAGGAGGCGGCAGCAAGTTGACCGACGCCGGCCAGTTGTTCGCCAGCGTCCTGAGCGACGGCCTGGCGCAGATCGACCGGGCGCTGTCATCGGTCAAGAACCGCCGGGTGGCGCAACGACTGACGCTGGATGTGGACAGCGAACTGGCCCAGAGCTGGCTCAATCCACGGCTCCCCGAATTGCTCGATGCGCTGCCCGAGCATGAGGTGGCGCTGCTGTCGATGCCACGCACCGAGCGCGTTTCCTTCGAGCGGGTGGACCTGGCATTGCGCTACGGCTACGGCGACTGGGAGGACTGCGAGATGACGCAGATCTGCGGTGACCGGGTGGTGGCAGTGGCCTCTCCGGCGTTGCTGGAGCGCCATGGTTTGCAGGTCCCGCTCACCCCGGAGCAGGTACTGGAACTGCCGCTGCTGGGGTACACGCGCCGCTCGTGGATTCCATGGCTGGATTCGGTCGGGATGGCGCCGATCGAGCCGGGCGCACGGATGGTCTTCGACAATGCAGCGAACCTCATCGCAGCGGCCGAAGCCGGGGTTGGCGCAGGGTTGGTGCGCGGCCTGCTCGCGGCGGACGCCTTACGCGCAGGGCGTCTGGTGGAACTGAACGAGGCGGAGATTCCAGCACATTACAACCTGTACGCGGTATGGCCGCCAGGACAGGCGGAACGGGTAGCGCCGGTGGTGGAATTGATCAAGCGGATGGCTGCCCGAACGCAGGGCTGAACCCGCCGCGCACAGGCCGGTGGCAGGCGCAACGCCACACCGGCGAACGGCCATATCGAGCACGTATCAACTCCTCGCCCAATTAATATTGTACGAACCTTCCGCCCCCTTCCAATACTGCCCACCAAGCAGCCAGCGTCCCAGAGCGGATGCGACCGGGCGAGGGAATGCGCGAGCCTGTCGCGCATAGAAACGGCCGATTATCCGGGACGTGGTTGCTGCGAACCGCAAGGTTCCCTTCCCCGCTATCAGGAGATCGACTTCAATGATCATCGATATCAGCTGCTATCCAACTGACCAGGTTGACCTGGCCTGGAGGCATGACGGCGACCCGTTCACCGGCGAGCGTCTGCTGGAGATGATGGATGGCCCGTACGTGGTCAACGGCAAACCTCGCCGCATCGACAAAGCCTTCATCCAGCCGCCGCAAGGCAACACCATCTACACCTGGACCGACGGCGAACTCAGCGGTCGCGAATCCATCGACGCCTACATGGCCTACACCCTGAAGATGGTCCAGACCTACCCGGACCGCTTCATCGGCTGCTTCGTCTACAACCCGCGCTGCGGCGTGGAGAACGGCGTCGAAGCGATCGAGCGCTATGTCAGGGAGCATGGTTTCAAGATGGTCCAGATGCAGGCCAACATGCACGCCTATCGCCCCGACCGCGCACTGGACTGGGTGCGCCCGGCCTTCGAGAAGTGCGCCGAGTTGGGCATCCCGGTCAAGCTGCACACCGGCGACGGGCCCTACAGCATCCCATCGGAATGGGTTCCGATGATCAAGGAATTCCCCAACGTCAACTTCATCATGGCCCACTTCGGCGTGCAGACCGGCGGGGTCTATGTGTTCGAGCCGATGCAATGGGCGATGGAACTGCCCAACGTCTACTGCGAGTCGGGCTGGTGCCTGCAATCGCGGATCGTCGAATTCGCCAAGGTCCTGCCGACGCACAAGATCCTCTTCGGCACCGACACTCCGCCGAACGAGCCGGGCATGTGGCTACGCCTGCTGGAAGTGCTCTGCCATGAGCCGCCCCAGGGCCTGAACCTCGACGAGGACACCCTCGAGGAATACCTGGGCAACAACACCGCGCGAATGATCGGGCTTGAGCCGACTCCGCCGCCGCGTTCCGTTTCCGAAGCCGAGGCGCAACTCAAGCGCCCTGTCACGACTCAACTGGCCAGGAGCTGAACCCATGATCATCGATACCCATCTGCACCCCACCAATCTGGTCGATGAGGCCTGGCGCCACACCGGCGAACCCTTCACTGGCGAGCGCATGCTCAAGCTGATGGACGGCCCGTACATGATCAACGGCAAACCGCGCCGCATCGACATGGGCTTCATCCAGCCGCCGCCGGGCAACACCGGCTACCGCGACGGCAACCGCCGGGGCCGCGAGGGCGTGCGCGACTACATGTCCTATGTCGCCGAACTCTGCGTGAAGTACCCGGACCGCTTCATCGGCAACTTCACTTTCAACCCGCGCTGGGGCCCGGAAAACGGTGCGGCGGAGCTGGAATTCCACGTCAAGGAATACGGCTTCAAGATGCTCAAGCTGCACGCCAACATGCACGGTTATCGCCCGGACCGCGCACTCGACTGGCTACGTCCGGCCATGAAGGTCTGCGCCAAGTACAACATCGTGGTGCTGATCCACACCGGCGACGGGCCCTACACCATCCCGACGATGTTCTACCCGATCATCCGCGAGTTCCCGATGGTCAATTTCATCATCGGCCACTTCGGCATTCAGACCGGCGGCAACTACTCGTTCGAGGCGTTCTGGATGGCCATGGACACGCCGAACGTGTACTGCGAGTCCGGCTGGTGCTTCCAGTCACGGATCGTCGAGTTCGCCAAAGACCTGCCACGCCACAAGATCGTGTTCGGCACCGACTCGCCGCCGAACGAGCCGGGCATGTGGCTGCGGGAACTGGAAGTGCTGTGCTCACCGGCACCCCAGGGCCTGGGCATCGACGAGGACCACCTCGAGGACTACCTGGGCAACAACATCGCCCGGCTGTGCGGCATCGAGCCGACACCGCCACCCAGGAACCTGGTCGAGGCAGACGCCCGTCTGAGCAAGACCTACCTGTAACACAGCGGGACTTCCAGGCGCACAGATGAACCGGTGTTCGATCGGGCAGGCCACTGGCCTTTCGATCGAACGTCGCCCTCGGCCCTGCGCGCCTGTTTTTTTCAGGAGGTGAAAGCATGTCCCTCTCCACGCTCGGCGATACCCAGGATTTCCACGATTTCATCGACAGCTATCGCCGGCAGTATCCGGACGATGTGCTCAGCATCGAGTCGCCCCTTTCCGCCGACCAGGACGTCACTGCCCTGGTCGATGCCCTGGCCGCTCAGGGCCGCGACCCGCTGTTGATCTGCAAGAACGTCGGCACGCTCGGCGTGCCGGTGATCACCAACCTGTTCGCCTCCCGGACCCGCATCGCGCGGATCTTCGGCGTTACTCCGGCGCAGCTCCACGAAACCTTCCAGAGCCGCGCCAACCAGCCGATCCCGCCGCGCCATGTGGAAACCGGCCCGGTGCTCGACGAGATATTCGAGGGCGAAGCGCTGGACCTGGCGCTGCTGCCGATGCTCAAGCATTTCGACAGCGACCGCGGGCCGTACATCACCAACGCGATCATCATCGCCGAGGACCCGGTCACCGGCATCGCCAACATGAGCTACCACCGCTCGATGCGCCATGCCCGGCAGACCCTCGCCACCAGTCTGCATTCCCGTGGCCACCTGTGGCGCATGCTGCAAGGCGCCCGCGAGCGCGGCGAAGAACTGCACGTGGCCATGGTGGTCGGCGCACATCCGCTGTTCATGTTGGCCGCCGCCGCCAGGCTGCCGTTTGGCAGCGACGAACGCGCCGTGGCCGGCGGACTGTTCGGCGCACCGCTGGAACTGGTCAGGACCCCGCGCTATGGCATCGGCGTGCCGGCCTATGCCGAGTTCGTGCTGGAAGGAGCGATAGACCCTGCCGGGTATGCCGAGGAAGGCCCGTTCGGCGAGTTCAGCGGCTACTCCTCGGACCGCTCGACCAACAACGTCCTGCGGGTCGATACCCTGATGCGGCGCAAGGACGCCTGGCTGGTGGACGTGGTTGGCGGACGCTATTCCGAGCACCTGACCCTGGCGCGGCTGCCGCGGGAAGCGGAGATGAGCGAGAAGCTCAAGGCGCGCTTCCCCTCCGTCACCGCCGTGCACTACCCCAACTCCGGCACTCACTTCCACTGCTACGTGGCACTGGATCAGAGCCGCGATGGTGAAGCGCGGCAGATCATGCTCGCACTGCTGGGCTGGGACCCGTACCTGAAAACCGTGATCGCGGTGGACGGCGACATCGATATCACCGACGACAGCCAGGTGCTCTGGGCGCTGGCCACGCACTTCCAGCCCCACCAGGACATCTTCGTCGTCGACGGCCTGCCCGGCAGCCCACTGGACCCCTCCTCCTCGGTCAACGGCACCACGTCGCGGATGGGCCTGGATGCCACCCGGGGTTCGGGATTCGACGGCATCAGGGCGCAACTGGACCAGGACGTCGTCGAGCGTGCCCGTGATCTTCTCAAGAGCCTTCAGTCATGAATCGCCAGCGGATGGTGGTCGGCATCAGCGGCGCGTCGGGCTTTATCTACGGCGTGCGGCTGCTGGAATTGCTCGCCGAGCTGGACATCGAAAGCCACCTGGTGATCAGCCGTGCCGCGCTGCTGACCATGGCCCACGAAACCGACTACAAACTGGCGGACGTCACTGCGCTGGCCAGCCACTACCACCGCGCCGACGACGTGGCCGCCGGCATCGCCAGCGGCTCGTTCCGCTGCCTGGGTATGGTAGTCGCACCGTGCTCCATGCGTACCCTGGCGGAAATCGCGACCGGTACCTCCACCGGCCTGATCGGCCGTGCCGCCGACGTCACCCTCAAGGAGCGCCGGACGCTGGTGCTGATGGCCCGGGAAACACCGCTGACCCTGGCCCACCTGCGCAACATGACTGCCGTCACAGAGATGGGCGGCATCATCGCCCCGCCGGTACCGGCCTTCTATGCCCGCCCGCACTCCCTTTCGCAAATGGTCGATCACAGCCTCGGCCGTGTCCTCGACCTGTTCGGCCTCGACGCCGGAACCGCGCTGCGCTGGGGCGAACCCGGCCCGGCGTCCACCGGCCATTTTTCGCAATCGAAGGAGCCCGCATGAACAGCCCACTCCAGCAACCGACTCCGAACCGCAAGATTCCGGTGACCATCCTCACCGGCTTCCTCGGCGCCGGCAAAACCACGCTACTCAACTACATCCTCAAGGAAAACCATGGTCGCAGGATTGCCGTGATCGAAAACGAGTTCGGCGAAGTCGGCATCGACGGCGACCTGGTGCTCAGCTCCGAGACCGAAGAAATCTACGAGATGGTCAACGGCTGCGTGTGCTGCACCGCGGAGGTTCGCGAGGACCTGGTGCGTATCGTCCGCGAGCTGGTGGCGCGCCCCGTGCGGCTCGATCACATCCTCATCGAAACCAGCGGCCTGGCCGACCCGTACCCGGTGGCACAGAGCTTCTTCATCAACGACCCGATTTCCGAGGAAGTGGAACTGGACGCCATCGTGGCCATGGTCGACGCCAAGCACATCACCCAGCACCTGGAGGACCTGCAGCTCGACGGCGCGGACAATCAGGCCGTGGACCAGATCGTCTGTGCCGACCGGATCGTCATCAACAAGATCGATCTGGTCAGCGCTGTCGAGGTGGAGAGCCTGAGCGAAAAGATTCGCGGCCTGAATGCCACGGCGGACCTGGTGACCTCCAGCTATGCGGCGATCGACCTGACGAAGATCCTCGGCGTCGGTGCGTTCGAGTCAACCCAGAAACTGATGGAGATCGGCGCGGACCACGATCACCACGCCGAAGAACATCATCACGACCACGAAGATCTGGAGCATGACCACGATCCCAGTGTGTCCTCCGTCGGCATCGCCGTGGATGGCGCGGTAAACCTGGGCGCCTTCCACCGCTGGATCAGCGAACTGCGCGTCCAGCAGGCTGACAACCTCTACCGCATGAAAGGCGTGCTGGCGGTCAAGGACCAGGATCAGCGCTATGTGCTGCAGGGCGTGCACAGCCTCGTCGAGTTCCGCGCCTCCACCTCATGGGGCACGGAACCACGCTCCAGCAAGATCGTGTTCATCGGCCGCGACCTGGACCGCGCGGCGCTGAACCAGGGATTTGCGGCCTGTCTGGCCGGCTGAGAAAAAGCATCGGCGCCGGTGGATGGCGGCTCCGGGCACGCAGAACGAATACCCCTCTCAACCCAATAAAAACAGCAAGAGGTGATTCCCCATGTCGTCAGCCAGTACCGTCTCCACCGTCCACCCCGTCGACCAGGTATTACCGGTCCGGCAAATGCTCACCCTCGGCCTGCAGCACATGGCCGTCTCGTACATCGGCGCCATCGCAGTGCCGCTGATCGTAGCCAGCGCCTTGAAGATGTCCGAAGCCGATACCGTGGTGCTGATCAGCACCACGCTATTCTGCTCCGGCATCGCCACCCTGCTGCAGACCGTCGGCTTCTGGAAGTTCGGGGTGCGCCTGCCGATCCTCCAGGGCGTGGCGTTCAGCAGCGTCGGCCCGGTCATCGCCATCGGCAGCGACCCGCTGGTTGGGTTTACCGGTGTGTGTGGAGCCGTGATCGGCGCGGGAATCTTCACCCTGCTCGCCGCACCACTCGTGGGCCGATTGCGCCGGTACTTTCCACCGGTGGTCACCGGTTGCATCGTCACGGTGATCGGCCTGCAACTGTTCCCGATCGCCTACGAGTGGATCGGCGGTGGCCGCCACGCCAGTGATTTCGGCGCACCGGCCTATCTTGCCGTCTCCGTGGTGGTACTGGCGACCATCCTGCTGGTCAACCGCTACGGCACGCCAATGCTGCGCAACATGGCGGTGCTGCTCGGCATGCTGGTAGGCGCGGGGCTGGCGTACAGCCTGGGCATGGGTAGCTTCCACAGCGTACAGGAAGCGCCCTGGCTCACCCTGCCCTACCCCTTCCACTTCGGCCTGCCTACCTTCAGCCTGATTCCGATTGCGACCATGGTGGTGGTGATGATCGTGCAGATGGTCGAGTCCATGGGGCTGTTCGTAGCCATCGGCGACATCACCGAAAAACCGGTGGCCGAGAAACAGGTGATCAGCGGGCTGCGAGCCAACGGCCTGGCAAGCACCATTGCCGGAATGTTCGCAGCGTTCCCGTTCATTGCCTTCATGGAGAACGTCGGACTGGTGATTCTCACCGGTGTGCGCAGTCGCTGGGTAGTGGCAATCAGCGGGCTGATGATGTGCTCTGTGGCGCTGGTGCCCAAGGCCGGAGCGATCATCGCGTCGATGCCCACCGCCGCCCTCGGCGGCGCCGGGATCGCCATGTTCGGCGTGGTCGCTGCGGCCGGCATTCAGACCCTGGCCAAGGTCGATTACGAGCGTAATCGCTACAACATCCTGATCGTCGGCTTCACCATCGTCGCCGCCCTGGTGCCGGTGATGGCGCCGGCCCTGTTCAAGCAGTTGCCCGAGTGGTCGCAGCCTTTCCTGCACAGCAGCGTGGTGATCGCCTGCCTGGTGTCGGTGCTGCTCAACGCGGCGCTCAACGGCGTCAGCGCTCCCGACAGTACGGCCAGCAAATCCGCCTCCCACACCCTCTGACTGGAGAAGCCCATGACTCGACTTCAGAACACCCTGATCAAGAACCCGCAGGCGGTGATGACCGGCCTGCACGGGCCACTCGCCCGGGCCGGCCACGTCGACATCCGCATCGTCGACGGCCGCATCGCCGAAATGGCGGAGGGCCTGACGGCTCACCCCGGTGAACGCGTCATCGACGCACGTGGCTCAGTGGTGTACCCGGGCTGGATCAACACGCACCATCACCTGTTCCAGAACCTGCTCAAGGCGGTGCCGGCGGGCATGAACCAGGACCTTCAAGGCTGGCTGGCCAGCGTGCCCTATCCCCGCCTCAACCTCTTCACCCCGAAGCTGGCGCGGATCGCCGCGCGCCTGGGCATGGCCGAGCTGCTTTTGTCCGGGGTGACGACGTGCGCCGATCACCATTACCTCTACCATGCCAACGGCACCACCGAGACCGGCGACCTGCTGTTCGACATGGCCGAAGCATTCGGCATGCGCTTCGTCCTGTGCCGGGGCGGGGCGCTGGAGTCGGCCAGCGCGCATCCGGGCTTCTCGAAAACAGCACTGCAACCGGAGTCACTGGAACAGATGGTCGGCGACATCGAGCGACTCAAATCGATGTACCACCAGGACACCCCGGATGCGATGCGCCGGGTGGTGGTAGCGCCGACCACGCCGACCTTCTCGCTGCCGCCAACCCTGTTGCGCGAGCTGGCCCACTCTGCACGCGGCCTCGGCCTGCGACTGCACACGCACCTTTCGGAGACGCAGAACTACGTCAACTTCTGCCGCGAGAAATACAACTGCCTGCCGGTGGAATTCGTCGCCGAACACGAATGGCTCGGCCCTGACGTATGGTTCGCCCATGCGGTCCATATGCAGCCGGGGGAAATCCGCATGCTCGCGCAAACGGGCACCGGCGTCTCGCACTGCCCGGTGAGCAACGCACGGTTGGGCAGCGGTATCGCACCGGTGCCGCAGATGTACGAGGCCGGGGTGCCAATCTCCCTCGGGGTCGACGGCGTGGCCTCGAACGAGTCCGGCAGCATGGTCGCTGAAGCGCATGCCGCCTGGCTGATCCATCGCGCGGAGCAAGGCGCGGCAGCCACCACGGTCGAAGACGTGATCCATTGGGGAACGGCCGGCGGGGCCAGGGTGCTGGGGCTGGACTCGGTCGGCACACTGCAAATAGGACAGGCAGCTGACCTGGTCATCTACAGCCTGGATCATCCGCGCTTCTTCGGCTTCCACGACACCGCGCTGGCGCCGGTGGCCGCCGGCGAGCCGATCAGCGTGCGCTACAGCATGGTCGGCGGCCGGATGGTGGTCGACGACGGCGTGATTCCAGGGCTGGACCTGGAACGCATGCGCGCCGAAGCCTGGGACGGCGTACGGCAGCTGATACAGGTCGACGACTGATCCACCGGCTGCCTTCAGACCGGCCCTCACTTCCCCACTGGACAACTCGACAGGCGCGGCCAGCCGCGCCGTGCCGGGAGACGCGCGCCCTGCGCAAAAGCCCCACCGGGAAAAGAACCAGGAATCCCCCGTGTCAACGGCGGATGACTCACGGGATACAGAAGATGCAGAAACCTACCTTGCCCGCCTGCCACGCCCTTGCCGTCGGCGTACTGTCCTTGACCGCGGTCGTTGCTGCCCAGGCAGCCGAGTGGAGCGACAGCTCTTTCAGCTACCTGTACGGCACCCGCTTTGCCGAGCCGGGCATCGATGATTCGATCACCAAGAACATCGTCGAATTCACCTATGTCGATGGATATCAGTACGGCGGCAACTTCCTCGACGTACAGGCGCTGTTTTCCGATAGCAAGGACCCGGCTGAAGGCAGCGACGACGGCGCCACAGAATTCTACGTGGTATACCGCCATCAGCTGTCACTCAACAAGATTTCCGACCGGGACTTCAAGTGGGGCCCCGTGCGCGACTGGTCGCTGTCGGCCGGGCTCGACTGGAACACCAAGAACACCGCTTTCGCGCCGGAAAAACGCATGTTCGTCGTCGGCCCGACCCTCAACTTCGACGTGCCGGGCTTCTGGGACCTGAGCCTGATGTACCGCACCGAGAAGAACCACAATGGCCTGCCCTTCGCCCGCGAGCACGATATCCGCTTCGACGATACGTACTATGTGGAAACCGCCTGGGACACCCCGTTCCAGCTCGGCTCGGTATCACTCAAATTCAGGGGTTTCGCCAACTTCGTCCCGCCCAAGGGCAAGGACAGCTTTGGCAACGACACCGTGAGCGAGACGCTGGTACACGCGGCTGTGCTGGTAGACGTGGGCGAGCTGACGTTCGGCAGGAAGAACACGCTCTTCGCCGGGGTGGGTTACGAATACTGGAAGAACAAGTTCGGCAACAACTCCGCCAACACGCCCGGCACCGAGGCCAATACGCCGTTCCTGAACCTGGAATGGCATCTGTGAGAGGCGATGACAGTATTCGGGGGACCGCTTCGGGTCAGCAATTGCCGGAGGCGAGCGCCGACCCGAGGTCGGCGCGGTGACACGGAGCGTCAGATTTCTTCCGGGTTACTGGCGAGTCCGCCAGTCAGTAGTCTGCTCGAACGCATGGGCCGTACGGTAGATATCCGCCTCGGCGAAATGTCGACCGACCAGTTGAAGACCTATCGGGAGACCATCATGACTGGCGCAGGGAATCGACATGGCAGGATGACCGGTAGCGTCGAAGCCACAGGTATTTCCCAGCATCTCGAACGCGCGGGCCAACACTTCAGCCAGCGGTGCGTCCGGGGCCGGCAACGGTGTGGCGCGAACTGGCAGGGTCGGCATCAACAGCAGATCGTAGCTGCTCAACAGGCCGTCATAGTCAGCGCGCAGGCGGCGAGCGAGATTTTGCGCCTTTGCGTAAAAGCGGCCTCGATAGTTTCGATTGGCGTACTCCCCCAGGATGAAGGTCATCTTCACAGTGTCCGGAAGGTCATCGGCGCGATCACGCCAGCGAGCGTGGTGTTCCATCATTCCGGTCAGGTAAAGGCCGCGCCAATTGAAGCCGTGGCTGTTGCCTTTCATCATCTGCTCGGAGGCTCCTTCGGCCGCTATCGCCAGCCAGATCGCCGGCCCCTGGCTGTGAGCAGGCAATGAAACGTCCTCGACCGTGGCACCCAAAGCGCGGAACACATCCGCCGCCTGGCGTACGGCCTCATCTACGAAGGGCTCGGAGTTGGCGTGGGCAAAGCCTTCGCGCAGGACGCCGATGCGCATGCCGACAACACCGCGACCCAGCGCATCCAGATAGCCGCCAGCGGGGGCCAGCGCATTCTGCCTGGGGTCCAGGCCATCCGGACCAGCCAGCACTTCCAGCATAAGGGCATTGTCGCGCACGCTGGCCGTAATCGGCCCCAGGTGGTCCAGTGTCGATTCGATAGGCATCGCGCCGGTATAAGGCACCAGCCCATGCGTGGGCTTCATGCCGTACACGCCGCAGTAGGCCGCCGGGATGCGCACGGACCCACCCTGATCGCTGCCGATGGCCATGTCGACCTCACCCGCGGCGACCAGCGCTGCGGAGCCCGAGGACGAACCGCCCGCCGAATAGCCCTGGCGCCGCGGATTATGTACCGGGCCGCTGGCCGCCGTGTGCGACCCACCGGAGAAGCACAGCGCTTCACAGACAGCCTTGCCGGTGATGGTCGCCCCGGCATCCAGGAGCCGGCTGACCACGGTGGCATCGATCTCCGGGACGTAGCCATCGAGCGTGAAGGTGCCGTTGAGCATGGGCAGGCCGGCCACAGCGACGTTGTCCTTGATCACGACGCGCTTGCCCAGCAGAGGCCCTTCCGCGTTCCCTGGAATGAGCGCCTTGCATTGCCAGGCGCCCAGTCGGTTTTCATCCGCCGAGGGCACGCGCAGGTCCTTGCGGGGATAGCGCACGGGCGGCAGATAGTCAGGGAGACTATCGAGCAGGTCATATGCGTCGAAGTTTGCCTGAAGCAAATCCTGATATTCGTTGAGTTGCGATGGACTGAATGTCATGCCGAGGCTCTTGGCGATCTCGCCAAGCTCAGCGGAATCCGGTCTGCGTATGGCCATGTTGATGTCTCACTCTGCAGAGAAGAAAACGGGGGCGACGAGGGGCTGATATTCCGGGAAGACCTCGCCGCCCCCAAAAGCTGTTCGTCAGGCCAGGAGCAGGTAGCCGCCGAACAGGTCGACCACCACCGTGCCTGCGTCCGCCGCATCGCCCCACAGTTCCTGGGTGGTGAATTGGACGTGGTAGGTCGGCTCCAGCGGGCTGTCCCGCCCGTGGCCGACGGCGTCAGGGAATGGCCACGAATGGCGGGTGCGGTGCAGCACCACGCCACGCTTGCCGCGCACATAACCGGGCATGCGGATATGTCCGGAGACGCGCTCGTCGCGGACCACCACCTCGTCGCCAACCTGGAACGGCCGGCGCGGCGGGTTTGCCTCGCGCCCGGGGCCCATCGGCAACGCCAGCGGATAGCTCCCGCCGGCCAGCTGCGCCAGGCGCTCCTGGCTCAGCAGGCCCTTCTCGACGAACAGCGAGGCGACACCGATGACGATGCGATCGTAGTAGCTGGAGGACAGGTAATGCCGTGGCTCCATCCGCTCGATGGCGTGCCGCAGCTCATCGACGTTGAACAGCCCGAGCTCAGCTGCGCCCAGGAACAGCAGGCTGTAACCCAGGTGTTCCCAGTCCTCGTGGAAGACGGGTTTGTAGCTCAGCGAATTGGCCACGTGGGCGACCGGCCCGAAACCTTGCAAGCCGCCAAGATCATGAATGCCGTCCATGTTCAGCTCACCTCCTTCGTCGAATCGCTGGCGGCGGGCACTTCCGGGCGAGCAATGCCGATCAGCACATCCTTGGTCACCAGAGCAGCGAGTTCTTCCTCGCTCCAGCCTTCGGTGCCTTCCGGGCGCACCGGCAGCACCATGTAGCGAGTCTCGGCTGTGGTGTCCCAGACCCGGATAGCGACTGACTCGGGCAGGTCCAGCCCCATCTCGCGCAGTACGCTGCGGGATTCGCGCACGACCCGCGCGCGGTATTCGAAGCTCTTGTACCAGTCCGGCGGCAGCCCCAGGACGGGCCAGGCGGTACAGGAGCAGAGCGTGCAGACGATGACGTTCTGCAGGGTCGGCGTATTTTCCAGGGCGACGATGTACTCGCCCTGCACCCCGGTGTAGCCGAACTGGTCGCAGGCTGCGGTGCCGTCGCGCAGAAGCAGGTCGCGATAATCCGGGTCAACCCAGGCACGGGCCACCACCCGCGCGCCGTTGGCGGGATCGAAGTCGTTCTCCATGACCTGCGTGAAGTTTTCAACATAGCCTTCAGGCACCACGCCTTTTTCTTCCAGGGCGTGCTTGAGGGCGAACGCGCGGTCGGCAGCGGTGCCTGCAGAGATGTTTGCTTTTTGATTCATGTCTGTCTCCTCGTGACTGGCCGCTCAGATGCCACGCATCAACCCGGTTCCGGGATGGCAGTTGAGGTATTCGTAGCGCTGGTCCTGAGCCCGCAGCACGCTGACTTCGTGGTAGCCCTTCCACTTGAGTTCACCCTGCAGCGACTGGACCATCCGCAGGAAGGTACCGAAGATCTCGATGTGCGTGGGATGGGACTCGGACCAGCGTTCCAGATGGGACATGGAGCGCCAGTGGCTGACGGAGAAGCTCTTTTCCTGGGGCTGCCCGTTGGCATCGATGTGCCGCAGGTAGCGGTTGCTGTAGCAGCCCACCGGCTGTCCCTGATCGCGCAGGAAGTCCATGCCGGCGCGCAGGACCGGTTCCATCTCGCCCAGATACAGCTCGCGCTCGCGACCTTGGGTCTCGCTCCAGTCCTGCCCGGAGCGGATCACCACCAGGTTTTCATGACCGCTGACGCTGACCATGTCCGATGCATGGCTGAAGGCGAGCTCGCCCGACGGCGTCATGGCGTCCGTTTGCGAAATAGGGATGCGGTCGCGCATCGATCCCCAGTAGCCATGCTCCTGGATCTCATTGCTGCGCGAGCCCATCGCCAGCCCCACGCCTTCCATGCCCTCGGGCATGGCGTACAAGGTCTCGAAGCGCTCGACGCCGGGCGTGATGACTTCGCGGAAGAACCCCAGACCGCTGCTTGCATCGAGGTGCGAAGGCCACGCCGCTCCATTGCGCTCGTCCGCTTTCCAGCGCTCGAAGGCCGCAGGATCATCCCAGTAGGCGATGGCGATCAGGTTATCGTAGCCATCCGTATCCCGGTAATGGGCGAGATCGTGATAGCGCGGACCGTCAACCTGCTTCAGGCTCTCCACGATCATGCGCAGCGCGGAGCAGGCCGCACCGAGCTGGCTTTCGCCCTTGCTCTGCACGCCGATGTACGCCATGACATAACGGGTGATCGCGGCATCGGCGCGGCCGACCCAGGCCGGGAACGGAGGGGTGTAGTCGTCGTCGACGCGGCGCGCGCGCGAACGGGGGCAAAGCAGATGCTTGTCGATTGCTGATTCCATGGAAGCCTCACAGTTTTTTGTTGTAGGTCGCCGGCAAGCCGGCGGTGGTGCGAGTGGGTCGATGCTGTGTCTGAAGACGGAGTGCCAGAAGACACGGCGTCAGAAGATGTGCGCGTAGCGCAGGTTCAGGCGGAAGTCTTCGCGCGGCCCGTTCTCCACCGCGAGGTCGCGCCCCAGCTGCAGCTGCAGCTGGTCCTTGGGGGTGACGAAATGGCTGGCGGTCACGCGGAAGTTGGTCGTGCGCTGGCGGTCATCCCGATCCACACCGTCCACGCGGGTCTCCCCGCCCCACAGCTGGCCGATTCCAAGACCGAGGCTGGTTGCCTGGTCCGGCATGTAGCGGCCCATGAGTTGGGCGCTGTAGGAGGTCTTCTGCTCCAGTTTGAGCGAGGCCGGGCCATAGTCGTCGTTGTTGGCGTACCAGATGACATCGCCGATCAGGTCGACGGCCCACTTGTCACTGAAGTGCTTGATGTAGGCACTCTGGAAATCGACCTTCCAGCGGTTCTCCCCCAGATTCAGCGCATCGTTCTTGTCATAGCTGCCCGTGGGCGCGAAGAGATAGGCGTTGACGCTGAAGACATCGCGAGCATCGTTGAGCAGCACCTTGATCGGTGCGGTAAGGATGAGATCGCCCGTGCCGCTGGTATCCCCCAGCGGCGATGCGTCGCCGTTGCCCGACAGATGGCCGAACGGCAACAGCACCTGCGGATCGATGGTGACCTTGTCGCTGAGCTGGTAGACGTGCAGCAGACGCAGGATGCCGACGTCGGAGGTGATGTTGAAATCCGAGCTGACGGAATGGCCGTCGCTACGTAACGCATTGGTCGTCGCGTGTTGGTAATAGACCAGACCGATGGTTGCACCCGCTGGGTACTGCTCGTAGTCACCCGGCGCCACCTCCACCGCCAGGGAGGAGAACGACACGCCGATCAGGATCAACCCCGCGAGAGCGGAGCGTTTCAGTTCGCAAAACAGGGATCTTGTTGTTTTCATGGTTTTGCCTTGAGCCGGAGCCCCGAAGGGCATTGAAATGCATGACCGTCCTGATTACCCGCCCCTGTTCGAGGATGGCGGTCCGACGCTCTGGCCTGTCTGCCAGGTCTTCCTTGTCACGGCTCAAGCATGAAACTCAAAGCGACGCCCTTCTTGGCTGAAGCGGAACAACAACTTTGTTCGAACGGCCCTTGCGTCCGGTTTGCTGGCGGGCAGCCGATTGCTGTTGTATGAAGGAATCAAGGGCGCGACAGCCCGATAGACGAAACCTTCGAGTCGGCCTTTGCGAGCGAAGGCAACGACGGATTCATCCTGAAAAGTAATGAACAACAGGGGTGCATCGACGATGGACAACAATCAAGGGGCTGAGCCGGCGCCATCGCCTGAGCTCTGGTCCAGTGACCGCATCGAACTGGCAACGCTCAGCAACTCATTCCAGGATCGGGTCGACTACTGGCGGGAAATGATCCTGCGGCTGTTCGCCGATGTCGAAATCGGCGCCCTTCCCAATCCGGCGTTCTTCGGCCGCGTGCGCTCACAGAAGTGCGAGCTGCTGCGCGTCAGCGACGTCGGCGCTTCGGCACAGGCCGTCAACCGCCGACACCTGCACCCCCGCTGTCGCGAGGAAGACAAGTACTTCGCCGTGTTGATGCTCGAAGGCAGCGAGTGCCTTGAGCAAGGCGACAGCCGGGCGAAGATCGGGCCCGGCGAGCTTTCGATCTACGACGCCACCCGCCCCCACCACCTCAGTTTCGACAGTGACTGGCGGCAGATCATCGTCAGCGTCCCGCGGGCCAGCCTCAATCAACTGGTGGTGGACATGGAGAGCCGGACGGCTACACGCGTCTCGCTCGACAACCCGACGGGGCGAGTGCTTCGCTCCTTCCTCGAAACGCTGAGCACGCAGATTGGAGAGTTCACACCGCAGGAGATGGCCAGACTGTCGGAGTCGGCCACCCACCTCATCGCCCTGACACTGGGCAACCTGCAGAACCTCGCCCCCGATCACTCTCGCTCACAGATGCTGACGCTCACGCGAGTGAAGATCTTCATCAACGACAACCTCCGGGACCCCGCACTGAGCGCGCAGCAGATCGCCTGTGCGACCGGCCTCTCCGCTCGTTATATCGGCAAGTTGTTCGAACGCGAGGGAAGCTCCCTGATGCGATACGTCCTGCGTCGTCGCCTGGAACGCTGCGGAGCCGAGCTGCGGAGTCCGCTCTGCTCAACACTGCGCATCTCTGAAGTCGCCTTTCGGTGGGGCTTCAATGACATGTCACATTTCAGTCGGGTTTTCCGCGACTTTTATGGTTGTAGCCCCAAGGAATGGCGCGCAGTACAGCTGCCATCGTTCGCAGCGAATACACTCTCTAGATAGGCCAAAGAAGCGTCGAGCGATGCACCTTTGTTTGCCAAGCTCCGCGAGCTCTGGGTCAGAGGCGGCCGCTCAAGTTCAACTGGGCTTGCGTCTTACATATGGAAATTCGTATATTCGCTTTTCCATATGTAAGGTGACGCCATGATCACTCCACCCGAAGTCTTCAAGAGCCTGGCCGACGAGACCCGCGCTCGCGCCACCCTGCTCATCGCCAGTCTGGGCGAGCTCTGCGTCTGCGAGCTGATGTGCGCGCTGGACGACAGCCAGCCGAAGATCAGCCGCCACCTGGCGCAGTTGCGCAGCAGCGGCCTGCTGCTGGATCGCCGCCAGGGCCAGTGGGTGTATTACCGCCTCAACCCCGAGCTGCCTGGCTGGGTGCACGAGATGCTGCAGGTCACCCTGCTGGCCAACGCGCAATGGTTGGCCGACAACACCCTCCGCCTGCAGAACATGGACGGCCGCCCCGTCCGTGATTCCGCCTGCTGCTGATCCCTTCGAGCGAGTCCTCCATGCTGGTCGCCGTTGCTGTCTTCGTCTTCACCCTCGTTCTGGTCATCTGGCAACCCAAGGGCCTTGGCGTTGGTTGGAGCGCCGCGTTGGGAGCGATCATCGCCCTGGCCGCCGGCGCGGTTTCACTGCACGACATCCCGACCGTGTGGGCCATCGTCTGGAACGCCACCGCCACTTTCATCGCCGTCATCATCATCAGCCTGTTGCTGGATGAGGCCGGGTTCTTCGAGTGGGCCGCGTTGCACGTGGCGCGTTGGGCGAATGGCAGCGGCAACCGACTGTTTGCCTTCTGCATACTGCTCGGCGCTGCTGTCTCGGCGCTGTTCGCCAACGATGGCGCGGCGCTGATTCTCACCCCCATCGTCATGTCGATGCTGCTCGCGCTGCGCTTCTCTCCCGCCACGACCCTGGCCTTCGTCATGGCTGCCGGCTTCATCGCCGATACCGCCAGCCTGCCGCTGGTGGTCTCCAACCTGGTGAACATCGTCTCGGCTGACTACTTCGGCCTGGGCTTCGCCGAGTACGCCTCGGTGATGGTGCCGGTGAACCTTGCGAGTGTCGCCGCCACCCTGCTGGTGCTGTTCCTGTTCTACCGTCGCGACATCCCGAGGCAGTACGCGCTCGATGCGCTGAAGGAGCCAAAGGCGGCGATCCACGATCGCGCTACCTTCATCGTCGGCTGGTGGATGTTGCTGGTGCTGCTGGTCGGCCTGTTCGCCCTGGAGCCGCTGGGCATCCCGGTCAGTGCCGTGGCCGCCGTCTGCGCGGCCATCCTGTTTGCCGTCGCCGCTCGCGGGCACCGCATCTCTACCCGTCGCGTACTGCGCGATGCGCCCTGGCAGGTGGTGATCTTCTCCCTCGGCATGTACCTGGTGGTGTACGGCTTGAAGAACGCCGGCCTCACGGACTTTCTCACCCAACTGCTCGACCGTCTCGCCGGACAGGGGTTGTGGAGCGCCGCCATCGGCACCGGCCTGCTCTCGGCGCTGCTTTCGTCGGTGATGAACAACATGCCCAGCGTGCTGGTCGGCGCCCTGTCGATCCAGGGCAGCAGCGCGGAAGGCCTGGTGCGCGAAGCGATGATCTACGCCAACGTGATCGGCTGCGACCTCGGCCCGAAGATCACCCCCATCGGCAGCCTCGCCACGCTGCTCTGGCTGCATGTGCTGGAGCGCAAAGGCATGCGCATCACCTGGGGCTACTACTTCAAGGTCGGCATCCTGCTGACCCTGCCCGTCCTGCTGATCACCCTTTCGGCCCTGGCGCTGCGCCTGAGCCTCTGATTTCCGCGTTGAGCGGAGGAGACCTCCATGCGAGTCCTGTTCATGTGCACGGCCAACAGCTGCCGCAGCATCCTCTCTGAAGCGCTATTCAACCACCTGGCGCCGGAAGGCTTCGAGGCGGTCAGCTCTGGCAGTTTCCCCAAGGGCCAGGTGCTGCCGCGCAGCCTCACCACCCTGCAGCAGGCCGGTATCTCCATCGAGGGCCTGAGCAGCAAGGGTAACGATGCCTTCGAAGGCAATCCGCCGGACATCGTCATCACTGTCTGCGACAAGGCCGCCGGCGACGCCTGCCCGGTGTACTTCGGCCCGGCGTTGAAGTCCCACTGGGGGCTGGAAGACCCGTCCGATGTAGTGGGTGATGAACCCGCCATCGACGCTGCCTTCCGTGCCACGCTGGCCCGCATCGAGCTGCGCTGCCGTGCCTTCTTCGCCCTTCCTTTCGCCACCCTCGGTCGCGACGAACTCAAGCGTAAGCTGGATCGCATCGGCGCTCTCTGAGCAGGAGGAAACATGTCCGAGCAACTGCCCAATCTCGACCCTTCTCTATTCGACCTGCCGCCAGCGACAGTCCGCACCAGTGAGCACAAGCCACGCATTTTGCTGCTGTACGGATCGACCCGCGAACGCTCCTTCAGCCGCCTGCTGGTGGAGGAAGCCGCGCGCCTGCTGCAGCACTTCGGCGCCGAGACGCGCATTTTCAATCCCTCCGGCCTGCCGCTACCTGACGATGTGCCGGTGGAGCATCACAAGGTGCAGGAGCTACGCGATCTGGTGTTTTGGTCGGAAGGCCAGGTGTGGTGCTCGCCGGAGCGACACGGAGCGCTATCGGCCGTGTTCAAGGCGCAGATCGACTGGATTCCCCTGGCGCTCGGCGCCGTGCGCCCCACCCAGGGCAAGACGCTGGCGGTGATGCAGGTCTGCGGCGGCTCGCAGTCGTTCAACGTGGTCAACCAGTTGCGCGTGCTCGGCCGCTGGATGCGCATGTTCACCATCCCCAACCAGTCTTCGATACCCAAGGCCTACCTGGAGTTCGACGACGCCGGCCGGATGAAGCCGTCGGCCTACTACGATCGCGTGGTGGACGTCATGGAGGAACTGGTGAAGTTCACCCTGCTGCTGCGCGACCGCCAGGAGTTCCTGGTGGATCGTTATTCCGAGCGCAAGGAAAGCGCCGAGCAGCTTTCCGCCCGCGTGAATCAGCGCTTGATCTGAGGCCGCCATGCCCATCGAAATCAGACAAGCACGCCCTGAAGATGCGCCGGCAATCCAGCTCATCTACGCCCCCATAGTGGCTGGCACGGCGATCTCATTCGAGGAAGTACCGCCGACCGTAGAGGAGATGCGCGAGCGCATCGTCACGACGCTGCAGGCCTACCCCTACCTGGTCGCGGAACGCGATGGCCGCCTGGTTGGCTACGCCTACGCCAGTCAGCACCGGGCGCGTGCTGCGTACCGCTGGGCGGTGGATGTCACCGTCTACATAGCGGACGGCGAACGTCGCTCCGGGGTTGGCCGCAGCCTTTATGCCGAGTTGCTCCCCATACTCGCCAGGCAGGGGTTCAACGCAGCCTATGCCGGCATCGCGCTGCCCAACGCTGGAAGCGTCGGCTTGCATGAGCGGCTGGGCTTCCGGCACATCGGCACTTTCCCTCAGGTCGGTTTCAAGCTGGGCCAGTGGCACGACGTGGGTTACTGGCGCTTGGAGCTAGGTGCGCCGGTTAGCTCGCCTGCAGCCCCTCGTCGCTATCCGGAGATAGCCGGCTGAGCGTCAGCTACCGACCTAGGCTGTGTGAAAACGTCGAAGTGCTTACACCAGAACCGAATTTGGGATTGGCCCTCGAAAGTGCGCGCGCCTAAAGCGATTACCGGCCGTTATCCAATGACTGAGTCTCCTGAAGCGGTAGATGGCTGTTTGAGGTGAGGAGCCGCAGGAAAATGACCGACCTCAGGCCCGCAGTGCCGCCATCGCACCGGTGACGCCGAAGATGCTCATCAGCCGTTTGAGGTTGTAGGCCAGCACATGCAAGCTCATTTCCGTGCTTACCTGGGGCAGCGCTCTGGTCAGAAAGTGCGTCGCGCCCATCCAATGTTTGAGCGCGCCAAATGGATGCTCCACGGTCTGGCGGCGCACGCTCATCATTTCCGGCTGACGATCCGGCCGCTGCTGCATGGCCTCCAGTACCGCTTCGTGCCGCCAACGCTTGAGTCGGCGGAAACTGCTGGTAGTGCAACGGCCTCGTATTGAGCAGCTCGGACAGGCAGAACTCCAGTAAGCATCCAGCTCGAGGCCATCTTCTACCGTCGAGAAGCGCTTGATTGCACGCTGCCCAGCAGGACATTGGTACTCATCATCAGCGGCTATGTAGACGAAGTCCTGTTTACCAAAACGCCCTTCAGCCTTGCTGCTGGAGGTCATCGGCTTGGGCACGAAGGGAGTAATGCCCACCTGCTCGCACGCCAGGATTTCCACCCCGCTGAAGTAGCCTCGGTCGGCAACGACGCTAAGGCGTTCAGACCCGGTGGCTTCGCGAGCCTGCTCGGCCATCGTGGCAAGCGCTGCACGGTCATGGCCGACGTTGGTGACTTCGTGCGCAACAATCAGGTGGTGCTGGGTATCGACCGCAGTCTGCACGTTGTAGCCGACTACGCCAGTGCCTTTTCCGCTGGTAGCCATGGAGCGTGCATCCGGATCGGTGAGCGAGACTTGTCCATCCGGTGCTTCGCGTAATTGTTGCTCCATCTCCTTGAGCGCCTGCATCTGCTGGCGGAGTTTCTCGATTTTGTCCTGGAGGCGGCTGGCCTTGGCTTCGGCGACATCGGATTGAGTTCGGTCGGCGGTGTCCATCGCTGCCAGATAACGGTCGATGCTCTTTTCAATCTGCTCCATCCGGGCGCGCAGCTTGCCATGGGGGAAGTTGCGATCACGGTTGTTGACCGCTTTGAACTTGCTGCCGTCGATGGCCACCAGCGACTGGGAGAACAAATCGAGTTGGCGGCACAGCACGACGATCTGCCGGCAGACATTGCGAATGGCTTTGCCGTTGTCGCGCCGGAAGTCGGCAATGGTTTTGAAGTCTGGAGCCAGTCGCCCAGTCAGCCACATCAGCTCGAGGTTGCGCTGGCATTCGCGCTCCAGGCGACGGCTGGACTGAATGCGGTTGAGGTAGCCGTAGATGTAGACCTTCAACATCACGGCAGGGCGATAGGACGGTCGCCCAGTTACGGCAGGCGTGGCCCCATTGCACTCCAGGGCCACCAAATCGAGTTGCTCGACGAACGCTTCGACCACGCGGATCGGGTTGTCTTCGGCGACGAAGTCATCCAGGCATTAGGGAAGCAAGCTGACGTGTGCTCGGCTCACCTCTTCGATGAATCGCTTCATACGCCGCCCCCGCTGACGTTGCTCCAGCAACTCTAGGCGAGGACGACGTTTTCACACAGCCTGGGTCGGTAACTGCCTCTAGCTTTTCCTGCCATAGGCCCGAACCGACAACACGCCCCCTGCTTCTCTGGTGATGCCTCTCAGCTCATGACAAGCAAGTCCGCGCAGCGTGCATCAACCTGTCGCTCTATCCGCCTCGGGCCGAAGGGGCATGTTGCTCTCCGTCACCGTGTCTTGAACACGCCGCTCAGCACAAAGGCATAGCGTTCGGGGCGAATGAAAAAGGTCGAGCGGTCGCAGCAGCTGTCGTCGTCGAACCAGGACGTCCGCTCCATCACCAGCAGCGCCGTCCCCCGCTTCACGCCAAGATGGCCAGCCAGCGTTATGTCCGCTTCCCGCGCCCGGATGGCCATGTCCGCACGCATCACCGCGCGCCCGGTCACGCGCTCGAGCACCGAGTACAGCGGCACCTCCGCCATCTCCTCCCAGTCCACTGCGCGCAGCTCATCAGTCAAATAGCTGCAGGCGTAGGCGATGGGCTCCTGGTCGACCAGGTGCAGGCGCTCGACCTTCACGCAGTGCCCGTCAAACAGGCCGGCGACATCCTCGGGCACCGCGCAGCGCGCATGCCCCAGCATGCGCATCGTGGGGTGCAGTCCCTGAAGCAGCAGCGATTCGTGGAAGCTGCGCAAGGCATCCAGGTTATGCCTCACCTGCTGCGCCGCCACGAAGGTGCCCTTGCCCTGCTTGCGCTCGACGATGCCCTCCTCCTCCAGCTTGCCGAGCGCCAGTCGGATGGTGACGCGGCTGACGTCGAAGCGCGCCATCAGCTCCGCCTCGGAGGGCAGCTTGCCGTCGGCGCCGTAGTCGCCCCGCTGAATTTCCTGCAGCAGCTGCTGGACGATCTGTTCGTAGAGAGACGTGGTACTTGCTCGCTGGAGAGTCACGTAGTTACCGATCCGCTGGAATGAAGCCGAGTGCTGGCGCTTCGCTTCTAAGGTTATGACCATTCAGTCTTGGGATAACTTGTATTAATACGTATTATGCCAGGCATCCTCCATTCTAGATGACTCGATGCCGCTTGCCATGTCCCACGCCGAACTTTACCTGCCGCCCGATGCGCTCAGCGTGCAGGACGTCGAATTCGCCTACCCGAACGGACACACCGTTTTCAGTGGGTTGAACCTGCGCGCGCGGCCTGGCGAGTTCGTTGCCATCCTCGGTCCTTCGGGATGCGGCAAGACCACCCTGCTCAACCTGCTCTCCGGCTTCCAGAAACCCGGTGCCGGCCAGGTGCTGGTGCACGGCGAGGCAACCCGCCCGGAACTGCCGCGCCTGGGCTACGTGTTCCAGAGCCCGCAGCTCTTCCCCTGGTTGAGCGCGCTGGAGAACGTGCGCTTCGGCCTCAGGCTCGCCGGCCAGGGCGATGCCGCGCAGCAGCGCCTGCGCGCGCTCCGTTACCTGCGCCTGGTGGGCCTGGAGCATGCCGCGCACCAGCTTCCGCGCCAGCTGTCCGGCGGCATGCAGCAGCGGATTTCCCTCGCCCGCGCTCTGGTGCTGGAACCCGAGGTGCTGCTGATGGACGAGCCGTTCGCCGCCCTCGATGCGATCAGCCGCGCCGCGATGAACGAAGAGACCCTGCGGCTCTGGGCAACCCTGGGGCAGACGGTTCTGTTCATCACCCACGACATCGACGAGGCCGTGTTCCTGGCCGACCGCGTGGTGGTGATGAACATCGCGCCGGGGGGCATCCACAGCGAGCTGGCCATCGACCTGCCGCGTCCCCGCAGCAATCTGGAAACCCGGCGCCTGCCGGCCTTCCTCGATAACCGCAATGAGCTGATGGCCCGCATTGGCGAGGTCATGGCCGCCTCTCCGCTAAGCATCGACACCCCCCACTGACAACGAGTCCCGCATGATCAAGAAACTGCTTCTGCCCATCGCCCTGGCAGCGACCTCCTGGATCGCCTGTGTCCATGCCGCCGAACCGCTGCGAATCGGCTACGTCTTCGCCATGGCCAACGCGCCGGTGCTGATCGCCGACAAGCTCGGCTACTACCGCGACGAAGGACTCGATGTCGACATCAAGGCACTGGGCGACGGTCCGGTGATCCAGCAGGCCCTGGCGGCCCATGAACTGGATGTCGCCTACGTCGGTGCGCCGCCGGTTTACCAGTGGTATGCACGCGGGCTCAAGAGCGTGATCCTGGCCAAGGTGAACTACGGCCAGGCCGCCGTGCTGGCGGGTATCCACAGCCCGATTCAGGACCTGGCCGGGCTTAAGGGACACAAGCTGGCCGGAGTGAAGAAAGGCAGCGGCATGGATGTTCTGCTGCGCGGCTATGTGCTGGGCGAGCGCGCCGGCCTGAATCCGGAGACCGATCTGGATATCGTCGACATGCCACCGGGCAACATGAACGCGGCGCTGGATCGCGGCATTGTCGATGCGGCGTTTTCCTGGGAGCCCTTCGTCAGCCAGGCGCTACTGCGCGGCTCGGCGCGGTTGCTGCTCGACGTCAACCAGGCCCTGCCGCAGTACCCCTGGTATGTCGTCATCGGCCTGCCGGAAACCCTGCGCGAACGCCCTGACGATGTGGTGAAACTGCTCCGCGCCCACCGCCGCGCCATTACCTACCTGAACGAGCATCCGCAGGAGTCCGACGCAATCATCGCCGACGCATTCCGCCTGGAGTCGGTGCAGCGCCCCGACGGCAGCCAGGCCGATGGCCGCGCCATCGTCGCCGAAGCGCGCAAGCGCCTGGGCTGGTCGGCCGACCTGAACGCCGCCGACCTGGCGTTCATCGAGCGCCTGATGGGCTATTCCAACGCGCTGAAATTCATGACCACCACCGTGCCGCTCAAGGACCTGGTGGACACCTCCTTCCTGCAGAAAGCCTCCCACTGAGTTGTCCATGAGATTGCCAACACCCAATTGGGGCTGGGCCTCACTGCCCTTTCTGCTGTTGGTCTGGATCGCCCTGGCCAGCCGCTTCCCCAGCTACGTGCTGCCGCAACCCTGGGTGGTCGGCGCCGAAGCGCTGCGCTGGATTGCGGACGGCTCACTGTGGAAGCAGTTCCGTGCCAGCGTCCTGGAGGAGTTGGCCGGCTTCAGCAGCGCGGTCATAGCCGCAGTCATCGTCGGCACTGCCGCCGGCCTGTCGCGGCGCTTCCGCGAGTTCGTCGCGCCGCTCAACAGCCTGTTCATGGCGATCCCGCCGATCGCCTGGGCGCCGCTGATTCTGATCATCTTCGGCCTCGGGTTCTTCTCGATCATGCTGGTGATCTTCATCGCGGCGGTGTTCCCGATGATCGTCACCCTGCAGGAAGGCGTGCTCGGCATCCGCGACGGCGAAGTCCGCGCGGCCAGGACGCTGGGCGCCACGCGTGCGCAGCTGCTCCTGCACATCTACCTGCCGGCCTCCCTGCCCTTCCTCACTGCAGCCCTGCGCATCGGTTTCAGCCAGGGCTGGCGAGCCCTGGTGGCCGCCGAAATGATCGGCGCCTCGCAGGGCATCGGCTGGATGGTTTCCATGGGCGGGCAGATCGGCAACAGCAGCCAGGTGCTGCTGGGCATCGCCGTCATCGGCCTGCTCGCCTGGCTGATGGAGAGCCTGGTGTTCCGTCGCCTGGAGCGCCACTACCAATCCTGGCGGGCCGCCTGAGGCGCCCGCACTCCTGAACATCCTTCGCAACGAGGTATCCGCGTGAGCCAGACTTTCGATCCCCGTGACGCCGGCGAGTACATCGCCCCGAGCGGACTCTACGAGCGCAACAAGGCGCGACCTTTCCTGGGCAGCATCCGTTGCGATCGGCAGACGCTGGTGGCCGGCCAGTGGGACGAGATCACCTTCGTCTACGAGGTGGGGGCCAGCGGCCTGGCCGATGGCGCCTGGCTCAAGCTGGCGTTCAAGTTCTATTCGGATTGGGCACTGTTCCAGACCTCTGACCCGCGCGCCGCCAACTATGTCAGTGCCGAATACCAGGCCGGCGATCTCGTGCCAGGCCAGAGCCCGGCGACGGTGCAACACCTGAAGGTGCGGTTCGACCAGAAGGGTCACGAGCGCCCCTTCCAGAAGGCTATCCTGATCGACATCGTGGACGGCTACCTGAACCCCGGCGACCGCATCGTCATCCGCCTCGGCGATCGACGCCAGGGCGGCGCCGGCACGCGGGTACAGAGCTTCGTCGAGAAGGACTTCCGTCTGCGCCTGTTCATCGACCCACTCGGCAGTTCGAAGTTCGCCGAGGTGCCCGGAGACCTGCTGCTGGACATCGTGCCCGGCGCCGCTGAAAGGTTGCAGATCATCGCGCCGCGCCTGGTGGGCGAAGGCCAGCCGTTCGACCTGCTGGTGCGGGCCGACGATGCCTGGGGCAACACCTGCCGCTTCACGCCGATGAGCGGGGAAATCACCCTGGCCGGTCCGGGCGGGCACGTCCGCAGCCTGCCGTTCACCCTCGCCAGCGAAGGCTGGGCCATTCTGCGCGTACCGGCAGTCGAGCTTCCGGCCCAGGGCGAATGGTCGATTAGCGCCACCACCACGCAACCGGAGGTGCTGCCGGCCACGGCGTTCGTCAATGTCGACGCGGCGACTTCTGCCTTGCGCCCGCTGTATGCCGACCTGCACGTGCACTCCGATGACACCGTGGGCACCAACGACACGCTGTACAACCTGAGCTACGGCCGCGACGTCGCCGGCCTCGACGTGCTCGGTTACACCGCCAATGACTTCAACATCACCGAACAGCGCTGGGATGCTGCAGTCGCCCTGATTCACCAGCTCAATGAGCCGGGTCGCTTCGTCTGCTATCCGGGTACCGAGTGGTGCGGCAACTCCTGCGCAGGTGGCGACCGCAACGTCGTATTCCTGCACGACCGCAAGCCGGAGTTTCCCTTCGACGCCCGGGGCCGCCTGGTGCGCTCCTTCGAGTGGAACGAGTTCACCGCCGGCACCATCAAGCCCGGCGCGTGGCCCGTGGACGAACTCTACGCCGCCTACGCCCATGATCCCGAAGGTCACCTGATGATGCCCCACGTCGGCGGCCGTCGCTGCAACCTCGACTGGCACCATCCGCAACTGGAACGGCTGGTAGAGGTCGGTTCGGCGTGGGGGCAATTCCACTGGGTCTACGCCGAGGCGCTGCAGCGCGGCTACCGTGTCGGCGCCGCCGCCAATAGCGACGAGCACCAGGGCCGCTGTGGCGGCGGCGTACCGGCGACCGCCGTGTTCGGCTCGCGCGGCGGGCTCACCGGGGTGATCGCCGACAGCTTCGACCGCGCCGGCGTAGGCCGCGCACTGCGCGCCCGGCACACCTTCGCCACCACCGGCGAGCGCAGCGTCGCGTTGCTGCGCCTGGGCCAGCACCTGATGGGCGATGTGGTGACGGCCAGCGGCGAGAGCGCGCTGGATTATCGTCTGCTGGGGGATGCGGGCTGGGAACACGTCGAGCTGTTCCGCGGCGAGCACAGCCTGTGGTCGCGCAACCTGCATGCCGAGGCCGGCCTGTCGCCGCGCCGCATCCGCCTGCGCCTGGGCGGCGCCCGAATCAAGGATCGCTACCGTGGCGCCTACTGGAACGCCGAGATCAGCATCACCGGCGCGACCCTCACTGCTTTCCGCTTCCTTGGCGCCGACCATCCCGAACAGGTGGCATGGCGCAAGGACGCCACCACCCTGGCACTCAGAACCGACACCAACGGCGACACCGACAGCCTGGAGATCGACATCTCCCAGCTGAAGGGCGCGACCATCCGCGTGCATTGCCGGATCGATGGCTACGTGAAGGTCGGCGATCCGCTGGAGCCTCATCCGCATCCTCACGCTCCCACGGTGGTGCTGGAACTCTCGGGTGAGGAATTGCTTGCCGCTGGCGCCATCGTCAAGCCTCTGCCGGGAGCGGAGTTGCAGGTAGCGCTGGAGCAGGTCAGCGAAACCGCCCTGCCCCGCGACGTGTCAGGCCGCATCGATCTGCACTCGCTGGGCCTGGAGGAAGGCCGCGAACACCCGCTGTTCATCAGCGCCCGCCAACGCGATCAATCGCGCGTGTGGACTTCCGCGTTGTTCGTCACCCTCTGACCGCTCGGCCTGCTTGTCGGCCTTCGGCAAGCAGGCATTCCACAGGCCATCGCCACGCCTGCGGTTGCGCGTCGTGCAGCTGAAAAATGATTCGGCGGGCGTCCGCGTCTGCCCCTTTGAGCCATGCCGCAAAGGCATGAAAAGTATTCTCCGAAGGTAATGGCGTGCCGCTACGGCAATGGTCTTAATGGGCGCTGCCCCAGCCCCCTTCCTTCGCGAGCCGCCATGAGCAAACGCCCGAACTTTCTCCTGATCGTTGCCGATGACCTGGGGTTTTCCGACCTCGGCGCTTTCGGCGGCGAAATCCATACGCCTCACCTGGACGAGCTGGCTTTCGCCGGCCTGCGCCTGACCGATTTCCATGCCGCATCCGCCTGCTCGCCCACCCGCGCGATGTTGCTCACGGGCACCGATCACCACCTGGCCGGCATCGGGGCGATGGCGGAGTTCAGCGATGAGACCATTCGCCAACACCCAGGCTACGAAGGTCACCTGAACCAACAGGTGGTCACCCTAGCCGAACTGCTGCGCGATGCCGGCTACCGCACACTAATCTCCGGCAAGTGGCACCTGGGGCGCACCGCGGAAACCTCAGCGGCGGCACGCGGCTTCGAGCAGTCCTTCATCCTCGAAGGCGCTGCGCACAACCACTATGGCTGGTCGCCGCAGGTACCCGCGCACAAGATGCCGCGCCTGCTGCATGCCGTAGAAGGCACCTACCGCGAAGGACTCGAACCGCTGACCGAGTTGCCCGAAGACTTCTACTCTTCCGATGCCTTCGCCGATCGCCTGCTCGACTATTTGAGTGAACGTCGGCCGGACGAGAACCGCCCATTCTTCGCCTACCTGCCCTTCTCGGCTCCGCATTTTCCGTTACAAGCACCGGATGAGCTGATCGGAAAGTACCAGGGACGGTATGACAGCGGCCCGGATGCACTGCGCGAACAACGCCTGGCACGACTCAAGGAACTGGGCCTGATCGGCGAGAATGTCGAGGCCCATCCTGTCATCGCCGACACCCCGAGCTGGCAGGAGCTGGACGAGGACGGCCGGCGGCAGTCCGCAAAAGCCATGGAGGTCTACGCGGCGATGGTAGAGCGGCTGGACTGGAACGTCGGTCGCGTCGTCAGCCATCTGCGCGCCACAGGTGAGCTGGACAACACCCTGGTGATCTTCCTCTCGGACAACGGCGCCGAGGGAGCCGCGCTCGAAGCGCTGCCCATCGTCGGCAAACTTGCCCAGCGCTTCATTGGCAAGCACTACGACAACCGTGTCGAGAACATCGGCCGCGCCAACTCCTATGTCTGGTACGGGCCGCGTTGGGCGCAGGCGGCCACCGCTCCGTCGCGCCAGTACAAGCTGTTCACCAGCCAGGGAGGAATTCGCGTTCCCGCGTTCATCACCTGGCCGGGCCTGCGCCGACAAGGCGAGGTCAGCCACGATTTCGCCACCGTGATGGACATCGTACCGACGCTGCTGGAGCTGGCCGAAACCTCCCACCCGGGCAGCCATTACAAGGGTCGCGAAATACTGCCGATCCGTGGTCGCTCACTGCTCGGCTATCTCCAGCGCGAGACACAGGCACCGCACGCAGCCGACGAAACCACCGGCTGGGAACTGTTCCGCGCCCGCGCCATTCGCCAGTGCAACTGGAAAGCACTGTATATCCCCAAGCCTGATGGCCCCGGCCGCTGGCAGCTCTACGATCTGGCGCGCGACCCCGGTGAAATCCACGATCTGGCGGAGGCAGAACCGGAGCGGCTGCAAACCCTGAAGAAGCACTGGCAGAACTACGTCGATGAAACCGGTGTGCGCGATTTCAGTTTCGCTGGCCGGCTCAGTCGCGAACTGGCGCGTGGCCTGTTGCGTTTCTTCACTCGACAGCCGAGGACACTGTGAGCCTCTGCAAGGTTGACGTTTAAATCAGCGCTAACCCGGATGAGGTGATCGCTACTTTTTAGCTGTTTCAGTTATTTCAATAATAAAAATAATTACTTCAGGAACTATATAAAAGTACCCATCATGGCCAGCACAACGTCCTGAAGACCGGCGCCGGCTCACGCGCGGGTCGCACGCCAACCGAGTAGGCCAATGCAAGCCGACACCATTGCCACCTGGGCGCAGGTCATCGCCCGTGCTCTGCGAGCACATGGATACGACCCGCTGCCATTGCTGCGTACCGCCGGCATCGATGCGACGCGGCTGCATGACGCCAACCTGCGCATTCCGCTGGACCGCATGAGCGCTCTCTGGCGGGCGGTGGAGCGTACCACCGGTGATCCGGGCTTCGGCCTGGAGGTGGCGGAGCACAGCCTGCCGACGGACTTCCACGGTCTGTTGTTCGCTTTGCAGAGCAGCGCGACCGTGGGAGAAGCGCTGGAGCGCGTGGTGCGGTTTTCCCCGGTAGTCAGCACTTCGGGGCAGGTCAGCCTGGAGCGCGGGCCCGGCTTCTGCCGCCTGGTTTACCGACGCATCGCCCGCGCCCAGGTCGAGCAGATGGCCACCGAGGCGCTGCTCGCTTCCGGCCTGCGCCATGCCACATCGATCTGGGGCCTGGGCGTGGTGCGTTGCGTCCATCTCGACCGCCCGCGGCCGGCAGACAGCGCCACCTGGGAGCGGCGATTCGGCCAACGCCTAACGTTCGATGCGCCGAACAATGCCGTGGATTACGACCCGGCGCTGCTAGATGTCCCCCTGCGCAGCGGCAACCGCGAACTGGCGCAAACCCTGGACGGCAGTCTCAACAACTACCTCAAGCGCCTCTCCGGGCATGACCTGCCCGAACAGGTGCGCCAGTCGATCATCCGTCAACTGCCCAGCGGCGAAGTACAGCAAGCGTTGGTTGCCGAAGAGCTGGGCATGAGCGCGCGCAATCTGCATCGTCACCTGCTGCGCCATGCCACCAGTTTCAGCGAGCTGCTGGAAGACATTCGCCGGGAGCTCGCCTTCGACTATCTGCGCCAGGCGCAGTGTTCGGTCAACGAGGTGTGCTACCGCCTGGGTTTCAACGAACCCAGCAGCTTCAATCGAGCCTTCCGCCGCTGGACCGGACAGAGCCCGGGCCAATGGCGCCAGGGCGAGCTGGGTATTCTCGAACAGCCGCCAGCTACCCAGGCTGGTAAAGGGTTTGCCCTGGCGCTCTAGCTCGGCCCTGTCCGCAACGGACCATGGATTGTCCGCCAAAGCCCATCGCCTTCCATGGCGCTTGCCTAGCATCGGCGTCCAGAGGGGTGGCCAACCCCCACTTCGCCGACTGATAGCCGTGCGTGCCACGGCCCTGCTGCAAGGACAAGCCATGCAAAGATTCCCCCTGCGCGCCCGCCGTACCGGCCCGGCGTTGCATCCGCTGACCCTGGCGCTGCTGCTCGCCAGCGGCGGCGCGCTCGCCGAAGAACAGGCCAGCGCCTCGGTCGACGGGCAGCCCGTCGCCGACGCCCTGCAGACAGTCACCGTGACTGCGCGGCGCCGCGAGGAAAACGCCCAGGACGTTCCGACGCCGATTACCACCCTGGGTGGCGACACTCTCGAAAAACAGCGCATCTACAAAATCCAGGACCTGCAGCAGGCCCTGCCCAGCGTCAACGTCGCCTACATCCACGCCCGCCAGTCGAGCATCGCCGTGCGCGGCATCGGCAACAACCCGGCCAGCGATGGCCTGGAGGGCTCCGCCGGGATCTACCTGGACAACGTTTACCTGGGCCGCCCAGGCATGGCGGTGTTCGACCTGATGGACATAGAACAACTCGACCTGCTGCGCGGCCCCCAAGGCACCCTGTTCGGCAAGAACACCACCGCGGGGGTGCTGAACATCACGACGCGCAAACCGACCTTCACCCCTGAAAGCAGCATCGAAACCTCCGGCGGCGAAAACGGATACTTTCAGGGCAAGGGCAGTTTTTCGGGGCCACTGACCGAGACGCTTGCCGGGCGCCTGTCGCTCTACCGGACCCGCGACGATGGCTACCTGAATAACCTGGCTGACGGCCGTACCTTGCTGGGCGGCGAGCGCGAAGGCGTGCGCGGCCAACTGCTGTTCCAACCCAGTGAAGACTTCAGCCTGCGCTGGATCAACGAGTACAACAGCGAGAATTCCAGCCAGGGCAGCGGCGTCATCTACGGCGCTTCCAGCCAGTTCTGGCGCCGCGCCGCGCTGGTCGGGGCAAACCCGGTCGAGGGCAAATCCAACATCGATGGCCGGCAGAACGTCAGCGTCCATCAGAACGCCAGTTCTCTTGAAGCCAACTGGCAGCTGGGCGGCGGCTTCACCCTCACGTCCATCAGCGCCTACCGCTACTGGCACTTCAACCCGGCCAACGATTCGGACGAACTGGACGTTCCGGTGATCCGCGACCTCGGCTATGAGATCCACGACCGACAGTTCTCCCAGGAGATCCGCCTGGCCTCACCCACCGGCGGCGCCTTCGACTACGTGGTCGGCGCCTATGCATTCCGCCAGAGCCTGAACAATCGCTACTTCGTCGACCTCGGCCCGCTCGCCGACCTGAACCTGATCGGCGCCAACCTCAACGCGCTGAACAACGTGAGCAGTACCAGCAAGGGCTGGATCGACACCGACAGCTTCGCCCTGTTCTCCCAGGGCACCTGGCACCTGACCGACAAGCTCGACTTCACCGTCGGGCTGCGTGGCACCTACGAGGAGAAACAAGCGCAGGTCGAGCGCTACGCACCGCAAGGCGGAGCACCGGTCGCCGGCCTGCCGGCGGCCGTGCGCGCCAGCCAGGCCGGCGCCTATGACTCCGGCGATCTCAGCCTGCACAACGCCGCGCCCTCGGCGTTACTCAGCCTCAGCTACAAATTCGACGACAACCTGCTCGGCTACGCCTCGCTGTCCCACGGTGAGAAGTCCGGCGGGGTCAACCTCAGCGTCGGCAGCGCCCCCAGCGCAGGTGCCGACTCCTTGCTGGTCGGGCCGGAGCGTGCCAACGACGCCGAACTGGGCTTCAAGAGCACCCTCCTCGACCGCCGCCTGCAACTCAATGCCAACCTGTTCTGGACCGGCATCACCGGTTACCAGGCGACTACCTACTACCAACCGGCGGGGTCGGTCACCGGCTATCAAGTGCTGGCCAACGCCGGCGACCTGCGCTCGCGCGGCGTGGAGTTCGAGGCCACCGCCTTGCCGCTGCGCGGCCTCACCCTGAACTTCAACGGCTCGTTCAACGACGTCACCTACCTGTCGTTCAAGGATGCCCCCTGCCCGGCCGAAGTCAGCAGCCAACCTAACGCGCCGACTACCTGCGACCTCTCCGGCGAGCGAGTAATGGGCGCCTCGCGCTGGATCGCCAACCTGAACGGCGAATACAAGTGGCAGCTGGAAAACCGCTTCGAGCCCTACGTCACCGCCAGCTATGCCTACCGCTCCGAAGCCGAGGGCACGCTGGACAACTCCAACCTGTCGAAGATTCCCGGCTATGGCCTGGCCAACTTCTCGGTGGGTCTGCGCCGCGAGGTCGGCGACGGGCTGCTGGACGCCTCGTTGTGGGTGAAGAACGCCTTCGACAAGGAGTATTACCAGGCGGTCATCGCCTCCTCCAACGGCCTCTACGTGAGCTATCCCGGCCAACCGCGGGTCACTGGCGTGACCTTGCGCTACGACTTCTGAGGTGTACATGAGCCAAGCACAGATCAGCCTCGGCGCATTTCTCATGGGCAGCGGCCATCACCTGGCCGCCTGGCGTCATCCGCAAGCGCCCGCCAGCGCTCTCGACCTCGCCCACTTCCGGCGCCTGGCGCAGACCGCCGAACGCGGTCTGTTCGACGCCATATTCTTCGCTGACAACCTCGCCCTGCTGGGCAGCAACCAGCTGGCGGCCCACACCACCCACGGCGAAGTCCTCGACCCGCTGATGCTGCTGGCCACCCTGGCCGCGTCCACCGAGCGCATCGGCCTGATCTCCACTGTGTCCACCAGCTATAACGATCCCTATCTCCTGGCGCGGCGCTTCGCCTCTCTCGACCACCTTTCCGACGGTCGCGCGGGCTGGAACCTGGTGACCTCCGCCACCGATCAGGAAGCGCAGAACTTCGGTCTCGAGCAGCACCTCGAGCATGCCGACCGTTATGCACGCGCCGAGGAATTCATCGATGTCGCGCGGGGCCTGTGGGACAGCTTTGCGGATGACGCCTTCGTGCGTGACAAGGCCAGCGGACGCTACTTCGACCCCGACAAACTGCGCACCCTCGAGCATCGCGGAGAGCACTTCCGAGTGCGCGGTCCACTGAACCAGCCGCGATCACCGCAGGGCCATCCGGTGCTGGTGCAGGCTGGCTCCTCCGAGCCAGGCAAGACGCTGGCGGCGCGTACCGCGGAGGTCGTATTCACCGCGCAACAGACGCTGGAAGGTGCACGGGAATTCTATGTCGATCTTAAAGATCGCCTCGGCGCGCAGGGCCGGGAGCCTGGTGACCTGAAGATCATGCCGGGGATATCCCCGGTGCTTGGGCGCACCCAGAGCGAGGCGGAAGACCTCTATACCGAGCTACAGGACCTGATCGAGCCGCAACTCGGCCTCGCCCTGCTTTCGGGGATGGCCGGCGGGATCGACCTTTCCCGTTTCCCCCTGGACGGCCCCCTACCGGAGCTTCCGCCGAGCAATGCAATGAAAAGCCGCCAGGCACTGTTCATCGAACTGGCGAGGCGCGAGAACCTGACGTTGCGTCAGCTATATCTGCGCGTCGCCGGCGCACGCGGACACTGCACCGTAGTCGGCAGCCCCAAGCAAGTCGCTGACCACCTGGAGGCCTGGTTCAGCGCCGGCGCCGCCGATGGCTTCAACATCATGCCGCCACTCCTGCCCAGTGGCCTGGACAGCTTCGTCGAACTGGTAGTGCCGGAGTTGCAGAAACGCGGGCTGTTTCGTCGCGAGTACCGCGGCAAAACCCTGCGCGAGCACCTCGGACTACGCCGTCCCGCTGCACGGCCGTCCAAGGCATAGCGGCGAGCCGCACCACCCGGCACGATCAGCGCCGGGTGGGCGGATCGCCCGGCCACACCTCGATCAGAGGCGCTTCCGCGCTAGTTTCAACAGCGTAGCCCACATGGCTGTCGAGCACGCCCTCGAGCCTCAGCAGTGCCGCCTCGGCGCGCCATCAGCAAGGGCAACTTTGACCCTGCCCGCTCTCGCTGCTGGGGCGAATAGCCAACGACCGAGGCAGTTTCCTCTCAGGCGTGGGTACGATTCAAGGAAGATGCGGTCGCTGTACGCTGCCACGTGCAACTCGACAAGTTACCAATGGTAGGTTACTTTTAGTAGGTAGCAATTACTTCTAACCTGCGGCCTTGCGGGCCGTTCGCCAAGTAACCGGAGCCTCCACCATGCACAGCCTGATTGTCGTCACCCATCCCAATCCACATTCCCTGACTCACGCCATCGCCCAACAGGTCGCTCTGGGCATAAGCGCGTCCAACTCGCAGCACACCACTGAAATTGCTGACCTGGTTGCCGAAGGTTTCGATCCGCGCTTCAACCAGGAGGATCAGGCGCTGTTCACCGGGCAGGGAGCAGTGCCTGCCGATGTAGCTGTCGAGCAGCAACGCCTGGATCGCGCCGATGCCCTGGTGATCGTCTACCCGATCTACTGGTGGTCATTCCCTGCCTTGCTCAAAGGCTGGATCGATCGTGTGTTTTCGATAGGCTGGGCCTACGAGGACAACGGCAACGGCAAGGTCGTGAAGAAGCTGCAGCGTCTGAATGTCCATCTGGTGGCTGTGGGTGGAGCAGATGCAGGCACCTTCACTCGCCACGGCTACGCGCCTGCCATGAAGATCCAGATCGACCACGGCATTTTCGATTACTGCGGGGCCCGCGTGCACAGCTCCACGTTTCTCCTGGCCTCGGATGAAGGCTATCCGGCCGCTCACCTGGAGACGGCGTTCGGGATAGGAGCCAAGGTGTCGCTTCCCAGTGCTGAGGCAGAGTGGGACAATCTAGTGCATGACCTCATCAACTCCTGAGCCTTCGCGCCGCCGTCTGACCCGAGAGGCCCGTACACGCCAATTGCTGGAAGCGTCCTGGGCACTGATCAGCGACGAGGGTACGGACGCCCTCACGCTGGGTCGCCTGGCCGATGTCGCCGGCGTCACCAAGCCCGTGGTCTACGATCATTTCGGAACGCGCAATGGCTTGCTCGCTGCCTTGTACGAAGACTATGACGTCCGACAAACCGTCCTTTTCGATGCAGCCATCGAAGGCGCCAGGCCGACCCTGGCCGACAAGGCGCGTACCTTCGCCGCAGCGTATGTCGACTGCGTGCTGACTCAGGGCCGTGAGATCCAGGGCGTCCTGGCCGCACTGAGCGGCTCGCCGGAGCTGGCGGCGGTCAAGCGCGAATACCAAAAGGCGTTCATCGAAAAGTGCGCTGAGGTATTTGCGCCATTTACCGACGCTCCAGGTGTATCGAGCGCCAGCCTCTGGGCGATGCTTGGCGCCGCCGACGCCCTGTCGGATGCTGCCGTGCGGGGAGACATCACGGAGGAGCATGCCAAGGAAGAGCTCCGGCAGGCCGTCCTCGGGATGGTCAAACGCAGCAAGCGCCGTTCGGGCTGAGCTGCGAGTCGCCACTCTTTCCTGCTACTGCCCTCCCCCAACGATGAAGCTTCCTCCACGAACGCTGCCTGTCGCGCGCATTGACATATCGATAAATACCGATATCATCGCCCCATGGAATTACTCGACGTCTTCAAGGCACTCTCCAACCGCACCCGTCTTCAGATCCTCAAGGGTCTGAAGGATCCTGCGAACAGTTTCCCTCCGCAGGATGAGGGTGACGTACTCACCGTGGGCGTCTGCGTGAGCAGCATTCAGGAAGGCGTCGGCCTGTCGCAGTCAACGGTGTCCGATTATCTCGCCACCCTTCAGCGCGCCGGGCTGGTCGACGTCACGCGCATCGGCCAGTGGACCTATTACAAGCGCAACGAAGCAGCCATCAGGGCTCTTGCCGAAGCCATCGGTACGGACCTGTAATTTTTCCACCCATTTTCCGCCTGCTTTCACATCATTACATCGCTAATTCGCGATATCCCTTTTAGTCGAACAGGAGATCCGTGATGACCTGGGATACGGGGTAAAAATCCCCTCACTATATCGGTAATTCGCGATATTCATTTTTCTGAGAATAGAGGCTCTGCAATGAAAGCGATGATGCTCAAGTCCTTCGGTGGCCCGAACTCGTTCGAGCTTTGCGACGCCCCCAAGCCCGTGCCGGGCGCGGGACAGGTCCTGGTCCGGGTACATGCCACCTGCATCAACCCCTTGGATTATCAGGTCCGACGCGGTGACTATGCCGACCTTGTGCCCCTTCCGGCGATTACCGGACACGACGTGTCCGGTGTTGTCGCGGAGGTCGGGCCGGGAGTGACGGCCTTCACTCCCGGCGACGAGGTCTGGTACACCCCACAGATATTCGACGGTCCGGGAAGCTATGCCGAATACCACGTTGCTGATCAGAGCATCGTCGGCAGGAAACCCGCCTCCCTGAGCCATCTAGAGGCGGCAAGTCTGAGTCTTGTGGGCGGAACGGCGTGGGAAGCATTGACCGTCAGAGCGGCGCTCAAAGTCGGCGAAAGCATTCTGATTCACGGCGGAGCGGGAGGCGTAGGACATGTGGCCATTCAACTGGCGGAAGCCATTGGCGCCAGGGTCTTCACCACCGTGCGCGAGGATAACGTCGAGTTTGCGCGCAGCATGGGCGCCGACGTAATCATCGACTACGAGAAGCAAGACTACGTCGAAGTCATCCAGCAAGAAACCCAGGGGCACGGCGTCGATGTGGTGTTCGACACCATCGGCGGGAACACGTTGTCCCGCAGTCCCGACGCCCTCGCCCAACTCGGCCGGGTCGTCACCATCGTTGACATTGCTCAGCCGCAGAACCTCATCCAGGCATGGGGCAAGAACGCCAGTTACCACTTCGTCTTCACCCGGCAGAATCGCGGCAAGCTCGATGAATTAAGCGCGCTGGTAGCACGTGGGCAACTGCGACCGCACGTGGGCGCCGTCTATTCGCTGGCCGATATCGCGCAGGCGCATGCCCTGCTGGAAAGTCCTAACAACGGCCTCAGGGGAAAGATCGCGATTGCAGTCGCACCTTAGTCCACCTCATTGAACTGACTTCAGAGGGTTCCCATGATTTACGAAATCGCTCTACTGCCCGTCCACCAGGAACACATCGAACGCTTCCGGCAGGCCTTTGCCGAGGTCGCTCCCCTGCTCTGCCGCGCAAAGGGCTATGGCGGGCACCTGCTCGCGCAGGGGATTGAAACGCCGATGCACTTCACCTTGATCGTGCGTTGGCAATCACTCGAGGACCACACGCCCGGCTTCGAAGCGAGTGACGACCATCGACAGTTCATGGAAGGCCTGCAGGAATACTTCGCGGAAGAGCCGCAGGTTCATCACATCGAGGGAGCAGGCTTTACCCTGGGTGCTCCTGTTTTCCAGGACTGATCCGGGGGCTCGTTGCACCTGGCCGGTTGCCGCCTTTTCATGGGGTTGCAATCGGCCCGGTGCGAACCGTCCCACCGCTCAGAGCTTGAGCGTGAACTGCTGCTCCAGGACAGCGGCGCCCCATTGGTTTCCAGGTTCTTCATGGGTCAGCTCAAAGCCAAACGATTCATAGAGCCGACGCGCGGCATCGAGTCCCTTGAAAGTCCAGAGCTGAACGGCGGAGAAGCCTTGCTCATTGCAGAAGGCCATTGCCTCATCGAGCAGGCGGCGCCCCACGCCATTACCCCGGCACTGCTCATCCAGGATGAACCAGCGAAGGTGCGCCTCGTTACTGCCCAAGTCTTCACCGTCAATGACGACTGACCCGACAATTCGATGGCCATGCTCTGCCACCCACACCTCATTACGCGGATTGCCCAATCGCCCGGCGAATTCTGCGATGCCGGTTGCCACCTGGCTTTCAAAGAATTGTCCGAAACCGGAGTGCCGCGCGTAAAAGCTTGCGTGCATTTCCACCACGCGCCCAATCAACCCGGGACGGTATCCCGAACGGACATGGATGACAGAACCTACCTGCTCTTGCGCGCCAGAACGGTAAGCAGTAAGGGCTTTTGCGTAGGCGTCCAACCCCTGCGCGATGGTCAGCTGCTGCTGAGTATTCAAGGGGGTCAGCGCTGTTGTCACCTGCATCTGGCCATAGGCATGGATTGCTTCGACCGAGCGCGTGCCCTGCTCTGTCAGGCTGAGCTGTTTGGTCCGCGCGTCGTCATCGCCTGCACTCTCCGCCACCTCGCCGGCCTGTATGAGTTTCGCCACCATGCGGCTGACGCTGGACTTTTCCAGCCCGAGAATCTGGACAAGCTGAGCTGCCGTGAGCGCACCGCGCGAACCCAGTTCCAGCAGGGCGTGCACAGCGGAAGGCGAGTAGTCGGTGCCTGCCAGAGTCGTGCGCATGAACCCCAGCTCGCGAACCATCGTGCGCGATGCGCAACGGATCTGCTCCACTATTGACGGATCAATCGGCATCGGCAGCGCTCCCCAAATGGTTGCATCATACAACTATACAGAGTAGCGATCGTACAGAGAGACTCGACCAGCTGCCTCCCGATTGGGGCGATACACAAACAAGAGCCTTCGTCCGGCGGGACGGTCGCCCCCGCCGAAGCGACAAGGCGCTACGCTGGTTGCACCGCCAGCGTAGCGCGGTTTTCCACGAGCCTCTCGTCATAGCGCAACAGGTGCCCGGCGTTGGTCAGTACCAGCAAGGTGCTGAGGTTGTGCAGGAGGGCTGCGATCATCGCCCCCGCCGCACCCAGCAGGCCAAAAGCCGCCGCGACGACGATAGCCAGGGTCCAGCCCAAGCCGATCAGCACGTTGACCTGCAGCGTACGGCGACACTGGCGACTGAGGCGGACACAGGTACCCAGGCGTCGCAGATCGCCGTTGATCAGCACGATATCCGCCGCTGCCAGAGCGATATCGGCACCGCCTGCGCCCATCGCGACTCCCACGACTCCGGCCTTGAGCGCCAGCGAATCGTTGATGCCATCGCCCACCACCAGCGGACGAAAACCCGCCTGAAGTTCCTGATTAACCTGGCGCATCTTGTCCTCGGGCAGCGCCTCGGCCACCACGCGAGTAATGCCGACCTGCGCGGCAATGGCCTCGGCCACGCGGCTGCGATCGCCGGTCAGCAGCAACTGACGCCGCAGGCCAAGCTCACGCAATTGCTGCATGGCCTCGGCGGACTCCGCGCGCACGTTGTCGGCCAGCAGCAGCCAGGCGAGGAATTGCCCGTTCAAGGCCAGACCGGCAATGGGGCCATCGTGTTCGGGGACTGCCGGAACCTCCAGGCCCAGTTGGCGGAACAGCTCCGGGCGCCCCAGCGCCGCCTCTCCCGCAGCCGTGTGCGCCACGACACCGAAACCCTGGCGCTCGTGAATATCCACCAGCGCCAGATGCTGTTCGTGCGCTACCAGCGCGGCTAGCGCCCGGCTGACCGGGTGGCTGCTGGCAGCGCCCAGGCTGGCGGCAAGCTTCAGAATCTCTGTGCGAGGCGTCTCCTGCGCAGTGTCGATCACGCTGTGCAGGCGCAGGTCGCCGTAGGTCAGCGTGCCGGTCTTGTCGATCACCAGTGACGACAGGTCGGCCAGCTCCTCGAGGAAGGCGGAGCCGCGGATAAGAATGCCGTGCCGGGCCGCCACGGCGATGCCCGCCACCGCCGTCGCCGGTGCCGACAGCACCAGGGCACACGGGCAGGCAGCCACCAGCACAGCCAGCATGGCCTGGGCGTCGCTGGTAATGAACCAGGTCACGGCGGCTATCAGCAGCACCAGAATCAGGTAACGCCCGGCATGTCGTTCGAGCAGCCGAGTGATCGGCGGCTTGGCTTGCTCGGCCCGCTGCATCAGCGCGATGACCTTGCCCAGGGTGGAATCATCGCCGACACGGGTGATCTCTACCCGCAACAGGCCATCCAGGTTGATCGAGCCGCCATGGATATCCATGCCGGGGGAAACCTCCAGCGGCACCGCCTCCCCAGTGATGGGAGCAGTGTCGAGGCTAGCCTGACCTTCGAGCACGCGGCCGTCGGCCGGCACGCGGTCACCGGCGCGGACCTCGACCTGATCCCCCGGCTTGAGGCTGGCGTTATCGACCTCGCGCACCTGGCCAGCTGCATCGATCAGGCGCGCCTGGCTGCGGGTCAGTTGCCCAAGCGCCGCGATTGCTTCCTGCGAGCCCAGCACGCTGCGCTCCTCGAGGATGTGGCCGAAGATCATGATGATCGGCAGCAGCGCTGCGGTGGCCAGGTCACCGGTCGCCCAGGCGCCGAGCATGGCCAGGCCGATGAGCTGGTCGGTGATGCCGTGCAGGCTGGGCCTGAGCAGGCTGTACCACGCCGAGCGCAAGACTGGGATGGCTACCAGCAGCGAGGCAATCCCCAGCAGCAGCTGGCTCACGCCCTCCTGGGCCGGCACCAGCCAGCGCCAGACGAGGCCCAGCGCCAGCAGCCCCAGCGCCAGCATGGCCAGGCTCAGCTGGCGTGCGGCGGTGCGGCGCTCGGCCTGCGACAGCAAGCCGGAAGTGAGGTGCGAATGTGCGTGGTGGTGATCGCAATGGCTGTGATGAGTACTCATCGCGAGCAGCTCCGAGAATGAATGTGGGGCGAAACAGGTCGGCGCATGGGAATGCTCATGGTTTGGGCCCCGGCAGGATCATCCGCCCGGCGTCGTCCTTGTCGACCGTGGTGACCGAGCCCGCGCGGGCAAGGATCGCCGGTACGCGCTCCCGGTAAAGGCGCAACAACAGCTGCGGACCTTGCTGCTGCGTCAGACCGACGATCGTGGCGGTCTCGGACTGGGCGCGGGACAGCCGTTCGCTTGCCTGCGCCTGCGCCACCTGCACCGTACGATCAGCCGCCTGGGTGGCTTGCTGCAATTGGCGTGCGGCATCGTTGCGAGCTTTCGCCACGGCCTGCTCGGCCTGCTGGCTGGCCGTGAGCACGGCGTTGAAGGCGCTGACAGCGGACAAGGGCAAGGAAGACTGCACATCGACCCGCATTACCTCGATGCCCAGGCTGACGCCGGCCGAGCTCAGGCGGGCCAGGCTGCGATTGATGCCATGCTGCAGGTCGCCGCGCAGCTGCTCGCGACGCGCGGCCAACTGGGCGTCCCCGCCAACCAGCTCGGGACGTGCGACCAGGATGGCATCCATGTCGCGCGAAGCGCAGATCTGCACCGCGCTGCGCTCCACCAGGCGGTCCAGGGCGGGTTCCACGTGCGCCCCCTGGCGCGCGAAGGCATAAGGATCGTTCACCGTGTAGAACACCCGCACGTCCAGCTGCACAGCCCCAGAATCGCCGGTCAGCAGATAGCCGGAGCCGGCCGTGGCATCGCTGGCCAGCGAGCCGTCACGATCGGACTTTTGCGCGAGTTCCGAGCGCAGCAGCAATTCGACCCGGCGCTCGGTGACCCGTCCCGCCGAGGGCAGCATGACCACCTGCTCGAACGGTCGCGGCCAGGCCAGTAGCAAGCCGGCATTCTGGATGCGCTGCTCCGCCCCCAGTCGCAGCACGACGGCGCGGCTTTCAGGGCCCACCTGGCGCACGTTGCCGAACAGCCAGCCCATCGCCGCCAGCAGCGTCACCCCGTAAAGCGCGAGGAAGCCGATACGACCGGACTGCAGCCAAGGGCTTGCGGGCTGCCGGCTGGACAACTCATCACTGCTGCTCACGGGCCGCTCCAGCGGGCAGCGCAGGCCCATCGACGAGTGCGCGGAACGGCGCTGCATCCGTGCGCAATACCAGGCGCGTACCGGGGTTGATCACCGAGCTCAGGGTGTCGAGCGAACGCAACAGGGTGTAGAGCTCGGGGGCGCCGGAATAGGCCTTGCCATAGACCTGCGCCGCTTCGACCTGCGACTGGGCCTGAATCTGCGCCGCCTTGACGTTCGCGTCGGCCTGCAGAATCCTCGCATCGCGCTCGGCAGCCGACTGGATTTCGGCAGCCTTGCGCTTGCCTTCGGCCGTGCGCTCGGTGGCAATGGTCTCGCGCTCGGCGCGCATGCGGTCGACGGTGGCGTCGAGGGTGACCTTGGGCAGGGTCAGGCGCTCGATTCCCACCTGCACCACACGTACCCCGTAGGTGTTGATCAGTTGGTGCTCGATCTGCTCCAGCAGGCGCTGTTCGAACGCATCGATGCGCACGCGGCTGGCATCGACGTTGACCAGGTCAGCCAGTTCGAATCCGCTGGCGGTGGTTTCCAGCGCCGAGCCCACCAGGGTGCGAATCTGCCGGGCGGCCTCGTCGGGCTGGTTCTGCACTGCCCGCATGAACAGCTGGATGCTCTGCGGGTCCGGCGCCACCTGCCAGGCGATATAGGCCTGGACGATGATACGCAGGCCGTCCCGCGTGCCCACATCCTGCAGCCCGCTGGAAGTCGTGCGCAGGCGCAGGTCGACCGGCACCGCGGTCTCGAACGGCACCGGCCAGCGCCAAGCCAGGCCTGGTTCGATCAGCACGCGCGAAGGATTGCCGAAGCGCGTGATCACCGTCGCCTCGCCAACGCGAACCTGGACGAAGCATGCCGTCGCCGCCATCACCAGAACCAGCAGCAGCGCCACACCAATGCGCAGCCCAGCCGGGCGGGCGCGGACCTTGGGGCCACCGTGGTCATGGTCGTAGTCGTGGTGATGATCGTGATCATGGTGGTGATGATCGTGGTAGTGGTCATGGCCGTGTGAGCTAGGGGAACTCAATTGTTGCGCTCCTGCGGGCGAGCCGCGGCGGGATTGGGCGGCGTAGGGTCGAAAGGCACGATATAGCTGCGCAGGTCCAGAGTCGGCGCCTGGCGCGCCGTCAAGCGGTGGTCGATGATCAGGCTGCTCGCGCCTGCGAGCCCCTGGGACAGGCGAGACAGGTACTGTTCGAGGATGAAGGCCTGGCCGGCGCGCTGCCAGGCCGTTCGCTCGGCGTCGAAGCGCAGCGCGGCGGTGCTGGCCGTGGTCGAGGTTTCATGGGCAGCAGCAGTCGCCTTGTCGGTCAGCGAGGTGGCGTTCAGGCGGGCCTGGTTGAGCTGCTGCGCGGCCTGTCCGCGATCGCGGGCGATCAGCGCCTGAGCCGTGATCTGCGCGGCCTGCACGGCATGGTAGGCGTTAGCAGCGCCTGCTGGCGGGTGGATCGCCTCCACCGAGGTCGCCAGCAGTTCCACGCCACTGTCCATTCGGTCCAGGTCTTCCTGCACCGCTCGGCCGATGTCGCGGCCGAGTGCTTCACGCTCGGCGCCCAGCAAACCATCCAGCGAACGACCGGCGAAGTCGTGGACCAGCACACGATTGGCCACGCTGCGCAGCAGCTGAGGGACGTCGGCGCTATGGTAGGTCGCCGCTAGCGCCGCCGCGTCGCTCAGGCCGATACGGTAGAGGAAGCGCACGTCCATGTTGACGATCTGGAAGCCCTGGCGGCCGCCTTCGGTGCCAGCGATAACCTGGGAATTCTCGCTCAGGTGGGTGGCGTCCCACAGGCGATTGGCCGTCAGCGGCGCCGCCCCTTCGGCCGCGGCCAGCGGCTCCACTGCGCCCTCCTCGCCCGAGGTCGCCAGCTCGTGGATGATACTGTTGTCCACGCTCAACACCTTGCCCAATGGCCAGGGCAGGCCAATGTGCAATCCCGGCTGATAGACCGCCACGGGTTTGCCGAAACGCTCGTACACGCCGCGATTGCTCATTGGCACCTCAACGATTCCCGTCAGCAGCCAGCCGACCAGTGCCACCAGCGCCGCCACCGGGAGAAACGCCCGGCGCATGAACGCGAAGGCCCACACCTGGCGCAGGTCGATGCCCAGGCGCTCATGCAATTCATTCTGCAACATCGCCAACGGTCGAGGTGGCCATTGCAGGAGTTCGCCAACCAGGCTGCGTGCAACCAGCACGGGCTCTTCCCGCGGGCGCGAGGGACGGAACATCGCCAGTACGGTGCGCAGCAGCAACTCCAGCGCGGCAACAGCGGGCAGTACCCCGATCAATACCGCCATCCGCGCCGGCCACAGACGCTCGCCGTCGACGCTTACCAGGCACGCAATGGTCAGAACCTGAACCGCAATGACCAATCGCAACATCGCCGCAATGGCGGCGGCCTCCGGCCAGGTCGTGGCGTTTTCTGCCATCAGGTGGCGCTCGACCACGACTAGGCAGAAAGCGAACACCGCCAGCACACCAACCGCAACCCAGGTTACCTGGCCTGCTGCCTGTGGTAACGGCAGGTCGAGGCGCCAGGAGCTCCTGACCATCAGCAGCGCGAGCCCTGCCAGACCGATGAGCCAGGGCGTCTCGGCGCCGAGACGCCGCAGTTGCCGCCCGAAGGCGCCGCCGAACTGCGCGAACCAGCGCTCGACAAGACTTAGCGCCTCGGGGGGATTGCTGGGGGCACTGCGCCAGAAGAACAGTGACGAAGGCTCCTGGCCCGCCGCAAGGGCGCGCCAGCTCGCCACCTGCCAGGCAGACTGCGCCGTCGCGGCCAGCAGGAGCAGCGCGGCGGCATTGACGGAAAGCAGGACGAGCCAATGGGAGTCGGGGCTGAACACGCCGACCAGTCCCTGGAGCACCGCAAACAGGATCACTATGGCCAGCGCCAGGTAGCTGATCAGCACCAGCCTGCGCGTATTAATCCTTGCGCGCTGGAAACGTGGCAATCCATCGAGGTCGGTGGCCTCGTCGTCTAGATCGACTTTCATGAAAACTCCAGGAAGTACAACCGTCACCCGGTATCGGCCGACGCAGGGAGGGACTGCTGCGAGGGAGGCCGGTAACGTTATAACAACAGATGTAAAAAATCTGTTTGCAATACCTGAGCCGGTGAAACGGCACGTCAACATCAGGATCGATACGCTTCAGTATCCAGTTCAACTGGCCTCGCCAGTCCTACAGATGGCGCCAGCGCGCAGCACGGCGGAGCAAGACCTGGACCACGCAGCGCCAGCATCCGGGTCGGTAGTTGCCGGCGGAAAAGCGCAACTGAAGGGAGCCAGGAAGACCTGGCTCCCTGGGAGGTTAGCCGCGATCTGTGTTGATCGTCTCGGCTTCGGTGGTCGGCATTCCATGGGGGAAACCAGGGTAGGTTCGGAGAACCCCGTTCTTGAGCAGCTTTGCCGACAGCGGCCCGGAGTCCTCGTAGGGCACGATCTGGTCGTCATCCCCATGCATCACCAGTACGGGAATCGTGATGCTCTTGAGGTCCTCGGTGAAGTCCGTCTGGGGAGAACGCAACGATGCCATCGTAGTGAGCCTGGGCGCACCCCATCATGCCCTGGCGCCACCAGTTCCAGATGATGCCTTCGGAGGATTTCGCTCCCGGACGGTTAAAGCCGTAGAACGGCCCGGCCGGCACGTCATGATAGAACTGAGCGCGATTGGCCTTGAGCTGGGCCTGAAGGTCGTCAAACACCTCCTTGGGCAGACCGCCAGGATTGCTCTGGGTCTTGACCATCAGGGGAGGAACCGCGCTGATGATCGCGGCCTTGGATACGCGGTCCTCGTCGTGGCGGGCAATGTAGTGGATGACCTCTCCGCCACCGGTGGAGTGGCCCACATGCACCGCCCCCTGGGTACCCGGATGATTGACTACCGCGGCCACGTCGTCAGCGTAGTGGTCCATGTCATGCCCGTCCCACACCTGGCTCGATCGCCCATGTCCGCGACGATCGTGAGCAACGACTCGGAAGCCATTCGCGACGAAGAACAGCATCTGGGCGTCCCAGTCGTCGGCACTGAGCGGCCAGCCGTGATGGAAGTGGATGACCGGGGCGCTCCGCGGGCCCCAATCCTTATAAAAGATCTCGACACCGTCTTTGGTCGAGACGTATCCCATGCTCGTCTCTCCGGATTATGTGTTGATCGATGCCGGCGCCTGCATACGTGCAGTTGCCGGGCGTGCTGTTTCATCCGTCGGCCGGAACGAGAAGCGAAAATCGCCCCAGACTGACTCTGCAGCGAGACCACTACGCCCCTGTACGGGCTGCTCCACAGCGTGCTGTCCGATGTATGAACGACCGCCATCCGCTGGAGCCTCCTTCGCGTCAATCACAGCGGCAATGTGACCTCCGAATTGCCCGTTCAATCACCACGCATCGCTGTTCGGTTACTCCGGGACTCAAGCCAAGCTGCACCTCCTCCATGTTTCCCGGGCCAGCACGTTGGCTGCGTTCAGGCGCTCAGCACTGAAATGACCCGTTTGGCAGTCACCTTGGCTGACTGAGGGTTCTGCCCAGTCACCAGGCGGCCATCCACCACAGCCTTGGGAGTAAAGGGAACCAGCGATTTTTCGAACCGGGCGCCACGTCGCCTCATCTCTTCCTCGGCGTCGTAAGGCACCTGCTTGGCAACTCCCGCCAGGATCTCTTCCATCCAGGTAAAGCCGGTCACGCGCCGACCTGCAACGAGCAACGAGCCGTCAGAGAGCCGAGTGTTCAAAAGGCCGCAGTAGCCATGGCACACAGAGGCAACTATTCCCCCGCTCTCATAGACCTCGCGGGTGAGTCGCTGCAGTCCCTCATCATCCGGAAAGTCGTACATCACGGCATGACCGCCCGTGAAGTAGATCGCATCGAAATCCTTGCCGTTTAGCTCCCCCGGCGAGACGGTGTTCGAGAGCAACGCCATGCTGGCGGGGTCAGCCAACCAGTGCTTGGCGGAGGCGTCGGCGTTCGGCCATTTGAGTGAGCGTGGCTCAAGCGGTGTTACTCCCCCCTTGGGGCTCACCAGCCGCTGCTCGTAGCCTTGGGCCGCGAACAGATCGTAGGCATGGGCCAGCTCCGACAGCCACAAGCCGGTTGGCTCATCGGGGTTATCGAAGTGACCCACGTTGGACACGACATGGAGAATGCGACGGGGCATGACGGCCTACCTTTCAAATGGCTTCGCGGCGGGGTTCGGCAAGCATGTGCCTGAGCCCCTGGCGATAGGTGGTCACTTCGAACTCCGGGAAACGCTGCTTGAATTTCGTCGAGTCGAACAGGTTGTCGCGCTCATAGCGCGGCAGCAGCTCCCGGAGCTCACGGACCTGCCGGGATACGATGCCCGCCGCCGTCAAAGCCCACTTGCCAAGCACTCGATACGAGGGCTCGCGCCCGCAGAGCTCGAATGCCAGCGCAACAAACTGCCTGTAGGTCAGGCGATCATCGTCGCAGGGCAGATGCCAGGTTTGTCCGAACGCGTCCGCTGCGTTGCCCAGGGCAGCCAGCGCACGGCTCGCATCGGGAGTCCAGATGAGCGTGCGCCTGGTGTCGTCCCGCACCGGCACACGCGGCGTCTGGCCAGACTTGATCTTGTCGATGATCAACCGGTTGGTGATGCTCTGCGTCTTGTCGGGACCATAGAACTCCGGTGCCCGGCCGATGACGACGGGAATCTCGCCGCGCGCCATCTCCTGCAAAACCATCGACGCCATCGCCGCGCGCCCCCTGCCCTTGCGGCCGACTGGCTCGAATACCGAAGCCTCGGTCAGCAAGCGATCATCCTGCGGGTACATGTAGGTGTTGTCGAAATAGACGAATTTGGCCTTTGCCGCCCGGGCCGCCTCCAGCGAGTTCCTGAGCATCGCTGGAAACTGCTCTTCCCACAGCCGCGTATCCGGCGGCAGCCCCGCAGTGAAGTAGACGGTGCTGCTGCCCTCCACCGCCCTGGCAGCCTGGGCTGCATCGAGCAGGTTGGCCGACACCAGGGAGTCGGAGTCATTGACCTTCCTGGGGCTACGGCTCACAAGGCGCAAGTCTGTCGTATAGGTGCGGCACAGCTCCCGCGCCAGTTCCACCGCAATCTGGCCGGTGGCGCCCAGAATGGTTTGCATGCGGTCTCCTCAATGGACCTTGGGTCTGCAGCTCTTATTCGCGTGGCAGCATGGTCTGCAGCGGCGCCGGCGCATACAGCGCACTCTGGAACTGCGGCACGTACTCATACTTCAACATCGAACCCAGTTTCAGCGACCTGATGTAGGTCGACAGGCTGCCATCGCTCAGGGTCAACCTGACGGCATCCGCACTGGTCGTGGAGGCGTGACGCTGCTGCCGTGAAACCGCATAGCCGTAGCTGAGCTCTGATTTGTGATCGAGGTTGGTGAAGCTGTTGGTCACCAATTCATCGTCCTGCGACAGATCGGCAAGCTTTGCAGTTTCCAGCGTCACGTCGGTCTTCCCGGTCTGGCTATCGCTGATGGTCACGACCACCGACTTGTCGGTTTCGCGATAGTCGATGGGGGTCAACCATTTGGGCAGGTTGTAGCCGACTACCCCTCGCACTCTGGCAAGCTCAGTGTTGACCGGCAGCTTCAGCACATATCCCCACAAGTCCTTGCTCATCGACTGGCTGACCAGGCTGAGGGGCCCCAGGTTGCGGCTACCGGGTTTGTTGGTAACGATAGACAAGGCGATTTCGTTGTAACTGTCGTTATCGCAGTAGTGATAGGCATAGGCAGTCAGGGCAACCACCCCTCGCCCCGGCCAGATCTGCAGTGGCTGCACCTGCTCCAATACCTTGGCGGGCATCAGCTCCCTCAGTCTGTCCAGATCAGCAGTGAAAACCGCCGTGACCCGACTGTTGCTGTAGTAGAAATTCGGGGAATAGGACTCAAAGCCCATGTCCACCTTGGTCTTCGTCAGGCTTTTGAACCAGCTCAGGTCGATTTCCGGAGCTTCCTGGGCAATCACCGAGAGCGGTGGATTGGAGTGGTACCGATCGTACAGCCCTCCTGCCACAACGGGGATCACTTGTCCGGCAATCGTCGTGGAGGCTTGGGCGGCAACTGGAGCGCTTGGCTCCGAAGCCCAGGAAGGCAGAACGAAAGCGCTAAGAAGAAAGCCGCAAGCGAGGGCAGGTAAAACAGGTTTCATATCGAAGGTATCCGCGTCTTGGGCTGCTCCGCGATGGGAGGCAGCATCTCCACCAACTCAGTTGGCGGTGTCTATGCGGAACCCTAAGGTTGAAGTTAGATTTAAGGTCAAGGAACTCTCGGGCTTATTCACGGCGCAATGAGGGAAGATAAGTGCGCTGAATGTCGCTTCGCTTGGCTTATGGGTGATAGGGGCGAAGCAACGCTGCCCTGAGGCGGACTTGATAACTCGGAAGTGCGCGTCCGCTTCGCAGTCAGTAGCAGATGGCTACACCATTCCCTTAGAGAAACGGCGAAATGTTGTCCAGTGCTCGGCTGACGCAGGCTTCCTTCTCGCCCACTGGGGCCACATAGAACATCACGTTCCTGGCGGTATCGACATCGGCCAGGCGGGCTATGAACCAGGTGGCCAGGTACTGGGACGACAGGCAGCCACCGGCGGTCGCAACGTTGCCCCTTGCAGTGAAAGGCTCGTTGATCACATCGATTCCCGCGTCCTCTACCCAGGGTTTGGTGACCAGATCCGTACAGGCTGGCACACCCTCGAGTAGCCCGAGCTTGGCCAGGATCAGCGTGCCCGAGCACTGAGCGCCCAGCAGTTGTCGCGCAGGGTCGAATCGCAGACGAGACATCAGTTCGGGAGTCGCAACCACGTTGCGTGTATTGATACCACTGCCCACGAGCACGGCATCCGCTTGGCAGGCGTCCTCCAGGGACGCCTGCGCCTCCACTATCAACCCATTCATCGAGCACACGTGTCGTCCAGGGCTTGCGATAGAAACCCGCCAATCCGGCCTTTTCACGCGCTTGAGCAGGTGGAAGGCAATCAGGGAATCCAGTTCGTTGAAGCCGTCGAAGGTCAAAATGGCGACATGCATGGTTCGTTCGCTCGGTGCCTTGAATGGATATGAAGTCGGAGGCCTATCAGTCTGGTGTCGACTGCCACCTGGGTATTCGCCAGCCATGGTGCGGCGATCCTTTCGCCGCACCATGGCCGAGCCGGCGGCCGGTAAACTCGCAGATCAGCCGTGGTAGCGTGCAGCCGGGTCACTTCGCGACAAGTTGGGCATCAGCCGCTGACGCGCTGCCTCATATTCGTTGAGATCAGCTATCTCCGGTAGCGCCGGAATGGTGATGAACTCGCCCTGGTCGAGCCCTGCCAACGCCGCATCCACCATATCGTCCGCTTTCATCACGATAGCCCCTGGCAAGTGCTCCAGCGGGGTGCCGGCGATGCCCCAGAAGTCAGTAGCGGTCGCCCCGGGCAGTACTACCTGCACCCTGACATTCTTGTCAGCAAGCTCATGACGCAGGGATTGGCTGAAGGCGAGAACGAACGCTTTGGAACCGCCGTACACGCCGTTCAGCACCTCCGGGGCGATGGCCACGATGGAGGCAATGTTGATCAGCGTACCGCGACCGCGAGCGACGAAACCTGGCACAGCCGCATAGGTCAGGCGCGTCAGCACATTCACATTGAGCGTCAGCAGATCTTCCAGCTTGTCCACGTTCGACTCGAGCAAGGGCCGCGTCGCGCCAATACCGGCGTTGTTCACTAGCAAGGAAATACTGGCATCGGATCCAAGCACCTCCTCGACCTTTGCAAGATCTGCCCTGTCGGCCAGGTCTGCGACGATGACTTCGACGGAGCGACCGGTTTCATCGCTCAGACGCTTGGCCAAGGCGTTCAGGCGACCACGATTACGAGCCACCAGGATCAGGTCGTGACCGCGACGGGCCAGGCGTTCTGCGTAGATGGCACCGATACCGGATGAAGCGCCGGTGATCAGTGCGGTACCGAGATCAGATTGAGTCATGGTGATTCTCCAGGGGGTGGGGAAGGAACTGGAGATCAGGATGCAGCGGCTTGGCGATATCTTAAATGACGTATAAGGTAGTGATTCAGGACATACGAGATACGATCATGCACCGCATCGGCTATCTGCTGACCGACGGCTTCCAGGTACTTTCCCTGGCCACGCAGACGGTCTTCGAGTTCGCTAACCTGGTCGCCGGGGAGCCTTTCTACAGCGTCGAGAACTACTCGCCAGCTGGCGGACTGGTACGTTCATCGCTGGGTCTAGCCTTGGAAACCCGCGCCTTGCAGGCGCCACGGCTGGCCGACACCTGGATAGTGGTCGGGGTGAACAACCCCGTCGAGAGCGAACCCTCCCCTGCCGTACTCGACTTTGTCCGCAAGGCCGGCAACCAGGCACGACGCACGGTCGGCATCTGCACCGGCGGCTTCGTACTTGCAGAGGCCGGGCTGCTCGCGGGACGCCGAGCCACCACCCATTGGGCCTATGCCCAGGCTTTGCAGACTCGTCATCCAGAGATTGCGGTCGAGGAGGATCGCATCTACATCGTCGACGGACCCTTCTGGACATCGGCGGGGATGACCGCCGGCCTCGATCTCGCCGTCGGCATGGTGGAAAAGGACCTGGGCTCAGACGTCGCTCGCTCTGTGGCGCGCAAGCTGGTCATGCACCAGCACCGTTCCGGTGGGCAATCGCAGCACTCCGAAATGCTCGATCTCGCGCCCAAGTCCGACCGTATCCAGAGCTCCCTGAACTACGCCCGCCAGCACCTGATGCGGCCACTCAGCGTCGAGGAGCTGGCCGAAGTTGCTCACCTGAGTCCCCGCCAATTCACCCGCGTGTTCACCGCCGAAACCGGGCAGTCTCCGGCCAAGGCCATCGAGGGGCTGAGACTGGAGGCCGCCCGACTGATGATCGAACAGAGTCGCCACTCTCTCGATGTGGTTGCCAGGGAGACGGGTTTCCGCGATCGCCGCCACCTGCGCGAAGCCTTCCTTCGCGGCTTCGGTGTTCCCCCGCAGGCGGTACGTCGAGACGCACATCAGGTTCTGGCGAGCCACAACTGAATCACCGATACGACCGAAGTAGCACGAGCTTGATCGGATGTCCGCGATGCCCGCTTTGGGTCGCTGGAAGCTGTTATGCGCTGGACGTCGAATAGACGGTTACACTGACCACTTCCAGCCCACGCCCCGGTACCACAATGACTTCACAATCACAGGTGCGGCTCGCCTTGAGCAGTGACCTCGATTCGCTGATTGATCTGGATGCAATCGCCCAGCAGGAACTGAGGCGCCGGGAGTTCATCGCGCAGGCGATCTCAGTCGGACAATGCTGGGTCGCAGTGGATGCACGCGATACCTCGGTGTTGCTGGGGTATGGCGTACTCAACGACTCGTTCTTCGAACAAGCCTTCATCCCGCTCATCGTGGAGAGGGATTCGGCGCGACGCCGAGGAGTCGGATCCGCAATTTTCCACGAGCTGGAGTCTCAGTGCGAGGCGGCGAAGTTATTCACGTCGACGAATGCCTCGAACGCGCCAATGCGCAAGCTACTCGGCAAGCTCGGTTTCAGTCCCAGTGGTCAGATCGAGAACCTGGATGAGGGCGACCCGGAGCTCGTGTTTGTGAAGCTCCGTTCCTGAGATCGCTACAGGAGTGCAGACGACCCGCGCGAGCTGATCCGTACTGATCATTCGTGGCGTCTTCAGGCCATTAGCAGGCATGGGGGCACGATATCGGTTCACTTCGAATGATGGACATCGGGACTCGCATTGACCTGCCGCATGACTGCCACACCCCGACGCCCACCATGAGCAGCCCTCTCGACTCGCCGAATCAAACAGGACGAAAAGTGATGATGGTCTATGACGTATTCGGAAGAACGCTAGGCGTCCAGAAGGTCGAAAATGAATGGCAGGTTTATTTTCTTGATCAAAGTGCAGGAAAGCGCTCAAGGGCTACGGATCTAGTCATCCCCAACTTCATAGGTGCGGATGAAATCTTGAGTTGGCTGGACGATGTTTATCACGAATCCGCAAGTGCTGAGAGGCCGTGCGTGGTGCGCCTGAGGTAAATAGACTCTGTGCCAGGTCAGTGATTTTCGTGGGAAATATGGGCTCTCGCCCATAGTGAGCAGCCTTAACTGGCCAAGCTACCTAACGCCAGCATGGGTCGGAAGCCGACTTCCTTGGGTTGCTGCAGATAGACCGTACACGTCTATTGTCTGATGCCCGTGAACAGCACTTCGACGAAACGCCGTACGCTTAGCTGATGGGTATGGAAATCCAAGGGTTCGACGCTTATCAGCTTGAGGAATTCCAGGGTGAGAAACTCGTTGAGCAACTGCGCCACATAGTCTGGGCAGAGATCGTGACGCACCTTGCCGGCCTCCTGGAGATGGCCAAGCAAAACACTGACCTCGGCATTGAGCACTTCGTTATTCAGCTTTAGCTGCTCCGGTGACGCTCCGCTGTAGTGCATCGCCAACAGCTCGCGCCAGACCGATACCGGCAGCGCTTCGAGCTCGTACTTCAGAACCAGACTCTCCAGGTGGCAGAGCACATCCACCGGATCCTCGAAGTCCAGCGCCAGTTGGACCATCTCCTTGACGACGCGCTCGTCGGTCGCCCGTAGCAAGTCGTTGAGGATCTCCTGCTTGCTTCCGAAGTAGTTGAACACCGTAGGCGGCGATACTCCGGCGCGCTCGGCGATCTGCTCAACGGTGGTGGTGCCGTACCCCTGGAGGCGGAACAGCTCAACCGCTGCCTGGCTGATCGCCTGGCGCCGCGCCACTTTCTGTCGTTCACGAAGTCCGCTCAAGGCGTTCCCTCACTGCTGAATCAGTCTCCGGGAGATTCTATAGGTTTTCTTCGAATAAAACTTTTAGTTGACTAAAAGTTTTTATGGTGAGAAAAGCTTGCCACGGCCAGCGCCTGTGGCCTCATCGTTCTCCCAGGAGTGATCCATGTCCCTCGATCTGCAAGCGGCCCTGGTGCAAGCCTATGCCGAACGCCTGAGCCTCCAGCCGAATCCGCCGCAGCCGCGGGAGCGTTCGTACGCTGCGCAACTGAGCGTCGGGGCCGCCGATGCCCTGCTGCCGCCCCACAACCGCTGGACCTTCCAGCACATGAGCCAACTCTGTCCGACCCTGGTGGTGGCCGCCGGCAATGCGCCGGTCAGTGGCCTCGGGCCGACGCAGGACGTGCTGCATGACTTCGCCTTCACCAGCCTGAGTGGTGAGCAGGTCAGCCTGCAGCAGCACCTGGACGCCACCTTTACCGACGGCTTCCTGGTGCTCAAGAAAGACCGCGTGCTTTGCGAACGCTATTTCAATCATCAGACCCCGGACACTCGCCACATCATGTTCTCGGTCACCAAGTCGCTCACCGGCGCCCTGGCCGAGCAACTGATCGAGCAGGGCCTGCTCGACCCGGACCGCCCCGCGCTTTCGTACGTGCCCGAATTTGTCGGCACCGCGTTCGAGACCGCGAGCGTGCGCCAGGTGATGGATATGGCCATCAGCATCGACTATGTCGAGCACTATGAAGACCCTAACTCACCAACATCGCGGCTCCACTACACGGTGGGCCTCACCCCGGTGCCGGCGGGGTTCGAGAAATCCGCCTCGATCCACGACTGGCTGCGCACCTTCGGACGCAAGGGCGAGCATGGCGGCTTCTTCCGCTATGTCACGGCAACCACCGAAGCCATGGGCTGGATCATGCAGCGCGCCAGCGGTCTGCCCTGCCACGTCCTGTTCGAGCGCTTGTGGCGGCAGTTGGGGTGCGAGCGCGATGGTTTCCTGCTGGCCGATCCGTCGGGCCAGGGCGTAGTCGGTTTCGGTTTCAACGCAACGCTGCGTGACATGGGCCGCTTTGGCCTGATGCTGCTCGGCCGGGGCCACTTCAACAGCCATCAGGTGCTGCCGGAGGCGGCGGTTGAGCGTCTGCTGAAGGGCAATGACCCGGCGGTGTATGCAACCAACAAGGAGTTCTCCGAGTGGAGTCCGCAGGCCTCCTACAAGAGCCAGTGGTATGTCTTCAACGACCACGCGCTGATGGCTGTCGGCATCCATGGCCAGTGGGTGTTCATCGACTACAAGGCCGAGGTGGTGATCATCAAGCAGTCCTCCGCGCCCGAAGCCGAGAACGTGATCGATACCGACACAGTGCACCTTCTCAAGACGCTCGCCCAATCCCTGAGCGAGACCTGAAATAACCCTGTCACCCAAGACGGACGCAGCCCATGCATGCGTCCTTGCGGGCCCCGCTTTGCCCGCGTAACTGCCCTGTTCCAACAAAAACGACATACAGGAGCTTTGACATGACCACCAGACGCTTCACGTCTGCGCCCCGCAGTGCACTTGCGTTAACGCTCATCGCTGGCAGCCCACTAGCCAGCGCGGGCGTAGCCTTCGAGAGCGGTGACTTCAAGGGCGAGTACTCGCTCAGTGCATCGGCCACCGCAATCAACAGCCACAACGCCAACTTCGGCCTGGGTCGCATCGACCTGCGCAGCGGCGAACTGAGCAACAAAGAGAACTACGACTGGCAGGAGTACTACCTCAAGCCAGGCGTAACCTTCGAGTATGCAGTAAGCCCGGACTTCGCCTTTCTAGGCGGCGGCTCGCTGGTCGCCGCCGGCACCACCGGCGATGGCGACCCGGGCGGATATACCCGCGGTGACGAACACAACACTTCGGTTGAGGAGGCCTACGCGGGCTTTCGCGCCGGTGACTGGCGCCTGACACTGGGCGACCAGAACTACATGGTCGGCAACGGCTTCCTGGTGATGGACGGCAACCTCGACCAGTACGGCGATGGCGCCTACTTCAGCGCGCCGCGCACTGCCTTTCGTGATGCGGGAGTACTGTCCTGGCAGCACGAGATGTTCTCGGCCCAAGCCTTCAGCCTGCGCACCGACGATCATTTAGGCGACCTGCGCATGACCGGTGCCAACTTTGACCTCAAGCTGCCCAACGCCACTCTGGGCGCCATGGGCTTCAGCGTCGACGCCAAGGACGACAAGCAGAATGCCTTCATCCCGCGCGACGGCATGGACGTCTATAACCTGCGCGTACTCAATGCCAGTCCTCCAGGCCTCGAATCCCTGCAGCTCAACGGCGAATACGCCATCGAACGCGGCGGCGGCAAGGGCATCGATTACGATGCCAGCGCCTGGTATGCCTCCGCGGACTACAGCTTCCAGGACCTGCCGCTGCAACCGACCATTGGCTACCGCTACGCCGACTTCTCCGGAGACAACGATCCCAACGACAACACCCGCAAGGACTGGGACCCGCTGAGCAAAGGCTATGTTGACTGGGGCACCTGGGTGATCGGCGACGTCGTCGGCAACTATTTGCTCTACAACAGCAACGAGAAAGCCCAAACCTGGCGAGGCAAAGTGCACTTCAACGAGCAGTGGTCCGCCGGTGCGCAGTATCACCAGTTCAAACTCAACTCCAACTACTACTTCGGCATCCCGGTGAGCGACCGTGACTTCGCTAACGAGACCGGGGTGTACGTCGAGTGGATGCCCACCGAGCACATCTATACATCGCTGGCCTACAACTGGGTCGACCCTCAGGCCGGCGCCAAGGAAGTGCTGGGCAACGACCGCTTCGACACTCTGGAATGGTTCTTCATCTACAAGCTGTGACCCAGGCCGCCCCCTCAACGTGAGCTGATCCGATGAAACTAGACAAGAAATGGTTCGCCGCCCTGCTCCTCTGCGCCAGCCTTCCATTCACCCCTGCGAGCGCTGCGCAACGTGAAGTGAATATCTACAACTGGGTCGACTACCTGCCGGCGCAGGTGATCAAGGACTTCGAAACCCAGACCGGCATCAAGGTCAATTACGATGTCTTCGACAGCCCGCACACGTTGGAGTCGAAGATGCTCACCGGCACATCCGGCTACGATCTGGTCTTCCCCAATACGGTGCAGATCGCCAAGTTCATCCAGGCCGGCGCCATCCAGAAACTGGACCGCCAGCAACTACCCAACTGGCCGCACCTGGATGCGGGCATCATGCATAACCTGGAACGGGTGGACCCGGGCAACCAGTACGCAGTGCCTTACCTGTGGGGCACCACCTTGATCGGCTACAACGCCGAAAAGGTGCGCAAGGCCCTGGGTGCAGCGGCCAAGCTGGACAGCTGGGACCTGCTGTTCAAGCCGGAGAACATCAGCAAGTTGCAATCATGCGGCGTCGCCTTCCTCGATGCGCCTGAGGAGTTGCTGCCGATCGCCCTACACTACCTGGGGCTCGACCCGAGCAGTCGCAACCCCAACGACTATCAAAAAGCCGAAGCGCTGCTGCTGAAAATCCGCCCCTTCATCCGCTACTTCAACTCGGCCAAGCTGGCCTCCGACTTGGCCAACGGCGACGTGTGCATCGTGGTCGGGTGGTCCGCCGCGGTACTGCAGGCCCAGGCAATGGCCACCAGCGCGAAGAATGGCAACGACATCCGCATGCTGCTACCCCGCGAAGGCACACTGATGTGGGCCGATACCATGGCTGTTCCCAAGGGCGCAAAACATCCCGAGGAGGCGCAGGCGTTCATCAATTACCTGCTGGACCCAAGGGTGATCGTCCAGGTATCGAACATCATCGGCTACCCGAATCCCAACCGTGACGCGCAGGACAACGTTGCCCAGGAGCTGCTGCAGAACCACGCAATGTTCATCCCGGCCGACCAGCGCGGCAACCTGTTTACCCTGTCGCCGGTGCCCATCAGCATCGAGCGCACCATGACCCGCAGCTGGACGAAGATAAAGTCCGGAACCTGACGCAGGCTCCAAAAATTCCCCGGCCACTTCCGCCCACATCTGGGCGGAAGCAGGTCTCTGGCTGGCAGCCCCTGAGGAAGCACCGGCAGGATGATTGCGCCTCCTCGCCTACCGTCCTTTAACGGGCTTCGACATCTCCAGTTCTGTCGCCGACCTCGATACGCCAGTACCCAGCGATATTTACAAGCTTCTTACGACAAAGGGGCAGTTGCACTACGCTCGAATACTTTGTCCTGCCATAGATCAGGGATACTCAACTTCCACCTTAACTTCCTGAAAATCTTCTTATCAGGCCACCTACGGCGCCCAACCGACTGATTGCATTAGTGCTTGGGTATTCGGGTCGCGATATTTTGAAAAGTCAGCTATGGGCCGGTGGCTGCCTCTCGTCAGAGGCAACAACCGGCCGATGGCGGACGTCTGCGGGAGGAAAGATTGCAACCGCATCTGGCCTCCCGACCCGGTACGGCGTTCTACGCACCAAGGAGGAGATGCCCGTACCCGGCAGCCCGGGTGAAATCGGCCAGGCGCCAGAGACTGCCGTTCGCCCCCCATGTGCCATCGGCAATGTCCGTCAGCTGTATCGAAGTCATCAGCATGCGACCGTCATCCGGCTCTGCATTTTTTTCGATTGCCTGGTGCAGGCCCATCACGTAGTCCCTGCGCATCTGCTCATCAAGGACGCCAGCCGGCACCTTGACCATGACGATACAGGGAATCGCGTGGACGCGCACGCTGATCCCCCCACAGAGCCAGTCGGCAGCCCGCACTTCCTCGATCAGTACCCAGCACAGGCTGCGCTGCCGAGGATCGTTTCCCATGTGCTCATGAGCAATGGCTGCCTCGCTGACGCGCGTCAGTAGTCGCTCTCGTTGCTGATCGCTGAAAGCGCCGGTGGGTACCTTGATCAGGATGTTGGGCATGGCTGAAACCTTGGCAATGGATTGAGGCGCTATTGAGCCTGGCGTTCGCTTCAGGCAATGGTGTCTGATCCGTCCTCTTTCGAGCCTAATCCCACAATGGACGATTTCACCATTGTGGTGATACCGGGTGCTTTCGCCTCGAGCGTGGCCTCTACGCTGGACATCCTCGCCACCGCCGCAAGCGTCGGCGAGCGGCGCGGCCTGGCCACGCCCCGCTGGCGGATATGTGGCCCTCGCCCCGGATCGGTGACACTGGCACATGGTCTGTAACTGTAGGTGGAACCGCTCGAGCATGACGTCCAGGACAACTCCTGGGTCATACCGGGTATCGGCGTCGGTGACGTCGGCGTGCTTCAGCAGCGCCTCGAAGAGCCCTGGGCGAGTCCCCTGCTTTCGGCGCTGAATACTCACGTCGCAAGCGATAAGGAGATCGCCGCGTCATGCTCTGCAGTCTTTCTGCTGCATGCGGCGGGACTGCTGGAGGGGCGGCGGGTTACGACCTCCTGGTGGCTGGCACCGCACCTGCGGAAAATCGCTCCGGGCTACCGTGTCGACCCTGACTTCATGGTGCTGGCCGATCCGCCATTGACCACCGCGGGAGCCGCCTTTGCGCAAACGGACCTCATGCTGCATCTGCTTCGCCGGCGCTTGTCGCCCGAAATCGCCGGCTCCGTCAGCAAGGCACTCCTCCTCGACCGTCGACAACTGCAGTCGCCATTCGTGATCGTGCTTGGCCGCTGCCTGGCTTGCGGCGGCAGTGCAGGAATCGCGGCCGGCTTCAGCTGCAGCAATCCGGTCGGCGTGCTTGGCGGCTGCGTCCCGCACGCGCTGATCAGCAGCGGCATCAGAATTAGCGCGCGCCTGGTCAATGTTCCTCTGGCCATCCTCGATCAACCTTGTTGATGGATTGTTGGCGGCGGTGCTCCTCGGCGCGCTCCCGAGCTTCGAAGGCGGCCGAAGCCTTCTGATCCTGCTTCTCGTGGTCGTCCCAGCGGACCTGCCAAGACGCATCCATGCGCGCGCTCCCCTCATCCAGCCACCGGCGGCGGCCAGGAACAGCAGCAGGCCGGCCAGCAGCGGCTTCCAGTTGGCAGCCAGCCAAGTCACGCCAGCGCCCTCCGCACACCCTCGTCGATCACCGCGTCCTGGTACGGCACACCCCCGTTCTCGGGCCGGATGATCACTACCACCAGGCCGCGCAGCGTCGCCGACAGCCGGACGTCGATCACCTGGTTGGGCTGCACGCCCAGGACCTTGGCCACGGCACCGATGTAAGCCTCGGTGTCGTTCTCGTTGCCCGGCGCCCAGCGCCCGATTGTCTCGCGCACGGTGTCGATGCCGGGGCCACCCACGCCGGGCATGCCGTCCTTGCCGCGGTACACCAACAGCAGTTTGCCCAAAGCTCGGATGCCGTTCTCCGGAGTATCGAAGCGGGCGAAGCGCGGCTTGGCCACGCCAACCTCCAGGCCGAGCTGCCCCTGCCAGTCGTTGCGCGGGTTGCAGTCGATGTTTCCGGGCTTTTGGTTGCGGACGCCGCGGGTGGTCATGGGCTTTCTCCAAGCGAAAAAAAGCCCGCCAGGAGGCGGGCTTTGGGGAAGTTAAATTAGGGCTCAGCTAACTCTGATAGGCACAACGCGAGCTTGACTATTCCCACTCAGGGTTCGAATACGGTCATACAACATCAGAGGCCGTCAGTCTCCGGGAAGCAGCATTCCAAGCGGTGTATATGAATGTGAGTACCCCAACGCAGAATATGACAATAGCCGCCATGCCGAGAAGGGCATTCTCCAACAGCACGCCAGACTTTACGTTACGAAGGAAAACGTCAATTATGAAGGGATGGAAGCAATACACGAATAAAGATGCATTCGACAGAATCAAAACAAATTTTGATGGAGCCCAAAGATCAAATATATGCCGAGACGCGTAGAACAGGAAAAATGATCCAAGAATCACTGGCATTGACATGTATCCATACCAGAACTGATTGAGAGACCCAGTTTGAAGCGAAAGTGAGTAAGTCTGAATCACGATGAACGCCAAGGACATAAAGCCTAGCGCTGCGCTCGCTATGACGGCAGACCAAGACCTCGGAATTTTGCCGAGGAAATATCCAGCAAATGCGTAGAACAGATACCCAGCATACGTCTCCATCCGGAGCGCTTCGCCCCTTTCATGCTGAGCAATCCCTCCGCCCACGATGAGAATGAAGCACAGGCATCCAATTGCCCCTGCAAGCGGATTGATCGAATCACTCGAAGGCCTCACCAGCCAGATGCCAAGGTAGACCATGCAAAGCGCGTAAAGGAAGCCTAGATGATAGTACTGAGGATTATATACCCAGTCCCATAGGACCCTGAAGGCAAACTCCTCTCCGTTCACATACCGGTAAAGCAGCGCAAAGGCCGTTACAAAAGCAAATGAAGGGAAAATCCTATTAAACCGCTTCTTAAAAAACACTTTAAATGGCAACTGCTTTGATCCACACAGAAGATATCCACTGATCATGAAGAAGAATGGGACTGCCGGGCGCCCGACCGAGTTTACAACATTGGCAAAGCTCCAATTAAACGACTCAATGTTTCCGAAAAGCCAGATGCCAGAAGCATGCAAAGCGACCACAAGAAACATGGAAAATGTTCTTAGATTTGTGCACCAACTCTCAGATACCACTGCCTGACCTCTCCCTTGTCATTATGTATCGGGAACCCTACTGGCTGCGGATATTGTCTCAGGTTCGGTACAAGATCAATGGATGGCCAATTGGCTCGACCATCCATGGTCATCGTTCTTACGCTCCGCGGCGGAATTTGATCCCAGCCAGACTGGTACCCGCGGATGACAAGCCCTTCGCGCCAACAATGTTTCCGTTCGAGAGAACCGACCAAGCGGCAAGGCCCGCGGTTGCGGCGGAATAGGTAATGGCATTCTCAGGATTCAGGGGGGCGGAACCCGACGGGGAGCTTCGCAACTACCGTCCCGTCAGTCACCGCCCCCCCTTGATCATCCCAAAGAGCTCCACATAGCCGTCGACCGTCAGTACGTGGCTGGCAGAGGTGACGACGGTTCCGTCGTTGTAGTCCGCCCATCCGTTCAACGGGCCATGCACCTAACCTGTCCATGGATTCCACGAGTTCCCGGAGACGTTTGCAGTGCTGGTCAGGACCCGGCTGTCACGAGCTGCATACGGGTAGAGGGTCTGCAATGCACCTCCATCAGGATTCTTCTGCAGCACGACGAATCCATCGACAGGAGCACCGCCAGCAGTTGTCGCCCGATAGTGATGCAGCCCCATCTGGTAGTCACTCGGAGGGGTGGCGTTGTTGAAGGTGAATGTGAGCGACGCGTGGTTGGTGAAGGTGTTTGTCCGGTAGGGATAGAGCGACTCGTCCGGCAGAAGCCACTGCATGAACCTCCTCCATATTATGGAGTTCATCGCGTTGAGCGGGTGGATGCAGTCAAGCGGACGGTCAGGACGTCGTGCTCCGGCAACGGAAAGTACGAAGTGAAGATTAAGTTCTCCAACCTCCCGGACGCCCAGGAATCGCACAACTTCCTGGTGAAGCTGATCGCTTCGTCGGTGCAAGGAGGTGCCTGATGGCGGTCTACGTCGACAACATGAACGCCACCTTCGGCCGCATGAAGATGTGCCACATGTTCGCGGACAATGATGCCGAACTGTTGGCCATGGCTGACAAGATCGGCGTGCAGCGGAAATGACACCAGCACCCCGGCACCATCAAAAGCCACTTCGACATCTGCCTCAGCAAGAAGGCCTTGGCCATCCAGCACGGCGCGGCGGAGATCGACTACCCCAACGACGTCTCCGAGCTGATGCGCAAGCGCCGCGCTGCAGCCTCCGTCTGACCAACCACTCCGAAACCCGCCGGCCAGCGCCAGCGCGAAGAGGTATTGCCCATGGAAAGCGAGATCCTCTCCGACGAGGAACTGGCCGAGATCACCGGCTACACCGCCTACGGCTGGCAACGCCGCTGGCTGAAGTCCCATAACTGGGTGTTCGTCGAGGCCCGCGGCAAGCGCCCGCTGGTCGGCCGACAGTACGCCAGGATGATGCTCGGCACCAAGCCGGACGCGCTGGTGATCCAGCCGGCGCAACTTCCCACCCCCAGCCTGGGCGCCTGACTTCACTCGGGTGAATTGAATGCGACCACGGAACAAGGAAAACCGCGACCTTCCGCCGGGCATGTACCGGCGGAAGCGCAGTCGCAAGAATGGAAAAGTCTGGATTGGCTACTACTACGAGGACCTCCAGCGGCAAGGAGCGTCCGCTGGGCACCGATCTGGACATGGCGAGCATCAAGTGGGCTGAGCTACAGGACAAGGAGAAGCCGGCGGACCTGCGCATCATGCGCTCGATCTTCGACCGGTACGTCCGGGACGTCATCCCGAAGAAGGCGCCCCGCACGCAAAAGGACAACCTGATGGAGCTGAAGCAGCTCCGGAAGGTGTTCGACGACGCGCCGATCGACGCGCTGACGCCGGCGATGAATGCCCAGTACCACGATGCGCGGAAAGCGAAGGTCCGGGGCAACCGGGAGATCGCCACCCTATCGCCCGTCTTCAACCTGGCCAGGGAGTGGGGGCTCACCGCCAGCCAGAACCCATGCCAGGGCGTGCGCAAGAACAAGGAGACGCCGCGGGACTACTACGCCAACGGAGTGGTCTGGGCTGCCGTGTACCGCTGTGCGACACCGGAGCTAAAGGACGCGATGTACTTGGCCTATATCACCGGCCAGCGCCCGGCCGACGTCCTGGTGATGCGCCGCGACGACATCGAAGGCGACCACATGCTAGTGAAGCAGGCGAAGATGACGAACAAGCTCCGCATCCTGATCCGCAACGGCGACCAGGACAACAGCCTGGGCCAGCTGATCAAGCAGATGGCAGAGCCCCTACCTGATCACCAGCGCCAACGATCGGCGGATGACCGGCAAGATGCTGCAACTGCGCTGGGACGCCGCGCGCGACCAGGCGCGGGGCGCGGAGATCGAGGCCAGCGACGAGCAGTTGGCGAAGCGGATCGGCGAGTTCCAGTTCCGCGACATCCGCCCGAAGGCTGTAACGGAGATCAACAACGTGAAGGAGGCGAGCCGGTTACTTGGCCACACCGAAGAGGAAATTACGAAGCTGGTTTACATGCGGGTCGGAGCGATCGCCAAGCCGTCGATTTAGCGAAAGTTTCGGAACGCGTTCCGGATCATTTCGGAACTCTACGCGTGATAGTTCCCCAGGCGAGCAACTCGCCAACTACGCCAGAAACGCGAAAGCCCCGCAGTGCGGGGCTTTCAACGTTGTAATGGTGGCGGAAGCGTAGAGATTCGAACTCTAGGACAGTTGCCCGTCGACGGTTTTCAAGACCGTTGCCTTAAACCACTCGGCCACGCTTCCACATGAGTGGGCGGCAATATTACCGGATCGCAACACACTGTCAAACTCTGATGATTCAGCACGCTTTTCCCTCTGTTATGATGAGCACCACTACGGTCATGGATCCGTATCCCGCTTAACAGGAGTGTCTCGACATGCAAGAACGGCAATATCTCGACTCCGTAGCTGTGGAGCAGAAAGAGGTCAGCGGCGTCCTGCGCAATACCTATGGCCTGCTGGCCCTGACCCTGGCCTTCAGCGGCCTGGTGGCCTTCGCCTCGCAGCAGATGCGTCTGCCCTACCCCAGCTTCTTCGTGGTGCTGCTGGGCTTCTACGGCCTGTTCTTCCTCACCATGAAGCTGCGCAACAGCGCCTGGGGCCTGGTCAGCACCTTCGCCCTCACCGGCTTCATGGGCTACACCCTCGGCCCGATCCTGAACATGTACCTCGGCATGGCCAACGGTGCGAGCATCATCTCCTCGGCCTTCTTCATGACCGCCCTGGTGTTCTTCGGCCTGTCCGCCTACGTACTGACCACCCGAAAGGACATGAGCTTCCTGTCCGGCTTCATCACTGCGGGCTTCTTCGTGCTGCTGGGCGCCGTCCTGGTCTCGCTCTTCTTCCAGATCAGCGGCCTGCAACTGGCCATCAGCGCCGGCTTCGTGCTGTTCTCCTCGGCGATGATCCTGTTCCAGACCAGCGCGATCATTCACGGTGGTGAGCGCAACTACATCATGGCCACCATCAGCCTGTACGTGTCGATCTACAACCTGTTCATCAGTCTGTTGCAGATCTTCGGCATCATGGGCAGCGACGACTGATTCTCAAGCCGCCCAGGAAAAAGCCCGTTTCGACGGGCTTTTTTCATTTCCAGCAGGGCAAAAAATATGCGTTACCGTATCATTCGGCGATACATCGCTGCAGTCAGTCCGAGCATGAAATCAGTCCGAGCATGAAATTCGTCATCGCCCTCTTCTCCCCCCCGCACTCGCCGGCAGCCCGACGCGCCCTGCGCTTCGCCGAGGCTGCATTGGCCGGCGGCCACGAAATCACCCGACTGTTCTTCTATCAGGGCGGCGTGCACAGCGCCTCGGCAAACAACGTCTTCAGCCAGGACGAACTGGACGTCGCCGCCGCCTGGACGCGCTTCGTCGCCGACCACCAGCTGGATGGAGTGGTCTGCATTGCCGCCGCGCTGCGCCGGGGTGTGCTCAATACGGAAGAAGCCAACCGCTACTCCCGCCCCGCGGCGAACCTGCAAGCGCCTTGGGAGCTTTCCGGCCTCGGCCAACTACATGAAGCAGCGCAACTGGCGGACCGCCTGGTCTGCTTCGGAGGCAACTGATGGCCAAGTCCCTGCTGATCATCAGCCGCCAGGCGCCCTGGGCCGGCCCAGCCGCCCGCGAGGCGCTGGATATCGCCCTCGCCGGCGGCGCCTTCGACCTGCCGATCTCGATGCTCTTTCTCGATGACGGAGCCTTCCAGCTCGCGCCCGACCAGCGTCCCGCAACGGTCGAGCAGAAGGACCTGCAGGCCAATCTGCAAGCTCTACCACTGTTCGGCGTGGAAGCGCTCTACACCAGTAGCCGCAGCCTCGCAGAGCGCGGACTGGACGGCACCTGCCTGACGCTGCCCGCCCAGGCGCTGGACGATGACGCCCTGCGCAACCTGCTGCAATCCCACGACCAGGTGATTACGATCTGATGGCAACTCTCCACCTGCTCTCGCACTCTCCGTTCAATGACGGCCGATTCGACAGTTGCCTGCTCCTGCTGGGGACAGACGACGGCATCCTGCTGAGCGGCGACGCCGTCTACGCGCTGCGACCCGGCAGCAAACCTGCACAGGCGCTCCAGGCGCTCCCCGCTGGCAACGCATTATTCGCCCTGCAGGAAGACCTGCAGGCCCGCGGCCTGAATGGTGTGCCCTCCCGAGTCGTTGCCGTGGATTACCCCGGTTTCGTCGAACTCTGCACCCGCTTCGACAAGGTGAACGCCTGGCTATGAGCACCCTACTGGTCAACGGCCGCTCCCTGCCGCTGGACAAGGATGGCTACCTCGTCGACCTGAACGACTGGAGCGATGCAGCCGCCGAGGCCCTAGCGCAGAACGAAGGCATCCACCTGACGCCCGAGCACTGGGAAATTCTCCTGCTGCTGCGCGAGTTCTACGGCGAGTTCCAGCTCTCGCCGGCCAACCGTCCACTTATCAAGTACGTAGCCCAGAAGCTGGGCGCGGAAAAGGGCAGCAGTCTGCACCTAAACCTCCTATTCAAGGGCACCCCGGCCAAGCTTGCCGCCAAGCTCGCCGGCCTGCCGAAGCCGACCAATTGCCTATGACCGCCGCCCCGCTCGTCCTGCAGACACCCGCCGAACACCCCTTCGCCCAGTTCGTCCGCATCCTGGGCAAAGGCAAGCGCGGCGCGCGTGGCCTGACCCGCGAGGAAGCCCGCGAAGCCCTCGGCATGATCCTTGACGACAAGGTCGAGGAAGCCCAGCTGGGCGCTTTCCTCATGCTGCTGCGGCACAAGGAGGAAAGCGCCGAGGAACTCGCCGGCTTCACCGAAGCCGTGCGCTCCCGCCTACAGGCGCCGAAGATCGCCGTAGACCTCGACTGGCCCAGCTACGCCGGCAAGAAGCGTCACCTGCCCTGGTACCTGCTGGCCGCCAAGTGCCTGGGAGGCAGCGGCACCCGTATCCTGCTGCACGGCGGCGGCGCGCATACCGCCGGCCGGGTCTACAGCGAACAGCTTCTAGAGCAGCTCGGCCTGCCGCTGTGCCGTGACTGGAATTCCGTCAGCGCAGCACTGGACGCCAAAGGCATCGCCTTCGCCCCTCTGGTTGACTGGATGCCACGCCTGCAGCACATGATCGATCTGCGCAACACCCTGGGCCTGCGCTCCCCCATGCACTCCGCCGTACGCCTGCTCAACCCGCTGGGCGCTACCTGCGTCCTGCAGAGCATCTTCCACCCCGGCTATCAGGAAGTGCACCGTGAGGGCAGCCGTCTGCTCGGCGACTACGCCATCGTCATCAAGGGCGAAGGCGGCGAGATCGAGATGAACCCCGACGCTACCTCCCATCTCTACGGCTGTCGCGGCGGCGAGGCCTGGGACGAGGAGTGGCCGGCACTGTCGCCGCTGCGCCACGTCAAGCCTGAAACCTTGAACCCTGCACACCTGGCCGCCTTCTGGCGCGGCGAAGCCGAGGACGCCTACGGCGAACTGGCCGTCCGCGCGACCATGGCACTCGCCCTGCGCGCCCTGGGATTGCAGCGCGACAAAGCCTTCGCGGAAGCCGATAGGCGCTGGGCTGCGCGGGACAAATCGATTTAGTCGATACTTGGAATCCTGTTTTTGCGCTAAACAATCGAGTCACAGCCGATAGACTGGTCCCATCTCCCCCGTTTTCTGGAGCAATCAGATGGGACAGTTGATCGATGGCCGCTGGCATGACCAGTGGTATGACACCAGCAAGGACGGCCGCTTCCAGCGCGAGAACGCGCAGCGCCGCAACTGGGTTACCGCCGACGGCCAGCCCGGCCCCACCGGCGAAGGCGGCTTCCGCGCCGAAGCCGGCCGCTATCACCTCTACGTTTCACTGGCCTGCCCCTGGGCCCACCGCACGCTGATCTACCGCCAGCTCAAGGGCCTGGAATCGCTGATCGACGTTTCCGTCGTCAGTTGGCTGATGCTGGAAAACGGCTGGACCTTCGACAATGCCCTCGGCTCCAGCGGCGACAAGCTGGACGGTCTGACCTTCCTCCACCAGCGCTATACCAAAGATGACCCGCACTACACCGGCCGCGTGACCGTGCCGCTCCTGTGGGACAAGCACGAGCAACGCATCGTCAGCAACGAGTCGGCGGAGATCATCCGCATGTTCAACAGCGCCTTCGACGGCATCACCGGCAACACGCTGGACCTCTACCCCGAGCCGCTGCGCGCGCAGATCGATGAGCTGAACGAGCGCATCTACCCGGCAGTGAACAACGGCGTGTACCGCGCCGGCTTCGCGACGACGCAAGACGCCTACGAAGAGGCCTTCAAGACTCTGTTCAACGATCTGGGTTGGCTGGAAGAGCGCCTGGGCGAGCAGCGTTACCTGGCCGGTGAATACCTGACTGAAGCCGATGTGCGTTTGTTCACCACGCTGATCCGCTTCGACGCGGTCTACCACGGCCACTTCAAGTGCAACCTGCGGCGCCTGGCGGACTACCCGAACCTGTCCGGCTGGCTGCGCGAGCTGTATCAACTGGAGGGCGTTGCCGGAACGGTGGATTTCCAGCACATCAAGAACCACTACTACGCCAGCCATCGCACCATCAACCCGACCGGCGTCGTGCCGCTCGGCCCCCTGCAGGACTTCACCGGGCCGCACGGACGGGACCACCTGCCGGGTAAAGGGATAGCGCGCAAGGGCTGACCAGCGGCACCGCTCCTCTAGGAGTGGGCCACAACCGCGATTCGCAGGCAAGGTCCGCGCCTGCAGGAGTGCCGAGTCAGATCGGCTTGTCGATACCGTCGTAGACCTTCTGCAGCGCGTCCAGGCGTTCCTGGTAGCGCTGCTTGAGGCAGGCCTTGTTGGCGCCACAGGCGCGGCGCTGCTCCAGCCAGGCGAGCTGGGAGTCCCCCAGGTTACCGCGCATGCCCATGGCAAACAGGCCACGCAGCAGGCGGTAGGTCGTCGCCACCTGCACATCCATTTCGGAAAGCTGGCGATCCGCGCAGATGGCCTTCTCGTCTGCCTGCCTGGCCTTTTTGCAGTCGAAGCTGGCCGCATGGGCCGGTAAGGCGAAGCAACCTAGGGCACACGCGGCCCCCAGGATTGCGACGCGCAGGGTTCTCACCGCTGCCCCTCGAACCACGCGAGCTTCTCGCGCAGCTGCACCACTTCCCCGACGATTACCAGGGTTGGCGCATGCACTTCATGCTCGGCCACCAGCCCCGGCAGATTGCCCAGGGTGCCGGTGAAAACCCGCTGATGCAGCGTGGTGCCCTGTTGGATGAGCGCGGCAGGCGTATCGGCGGAGCGACCGTGGCGCACCAGTTGCCCGCAGATGACCGGCAACCCCACCAGGCCCATGTAGAACACCAGCGTCTGCCCGGGAGCGACCAGATCGTTCCACGGCAGGTCGGTGCTGCCATCTTTCAGGTGCCCCGTCACGAAACGCACGGACTGCGCGTAATCGCGGTGAGTCAGCGGAATACCGGCGTAAGCCGCGCAACCACTGGCCGCCGTGATACCCGGCACGACTTGGAACGGGATGCCATTGGCCGCCAGTTCGTCGATCTCCTCGCCTCCCCGACCGAAGATGAACGGATCACCGCCCTTCAAGCGCAGCACGCGCTTGCCCTGCTGAGCCAGCTCGACCAGCTTGCGATTGATCTCGTCCTGCGGCACGGCGTGGTCCGCACGGCGCTTGCCGACGTAGAGTCGGTCCGCGTCACGCCGACACAACTCGAGGATGGCCGGCGCAACGAGGCGGTCGTAGAGCACCACATCGGCCTGCTGCATCAGGCGCAGGGCGCGGAAGGTCAGCAGGTCGGGATCGCCCGGACCGGCGCCAACCAGATAGACCTCACCACGAGACTCGGCCTGCGGCGCTTCCAGCTTGTCCGCCAGCAGGCGCTCAGCTTTGCTCGGCTGGCCGGCGAGCATGCGCTCGGCGATCGGGCCCTGGAAGACGTCTTCCCAGAATTTCCGGCGCTGCTGAAGATCCGGCAGGCGCTGCTTCACCCGCTCGCGGAAGCGGCTGGCGAGACCGGCCAGCTGGCCATAGGTCGCGGGAATCCAGGTTTCCAGCTTGGCGCGTAGCAGACGTGCCAGCACCGGCGCGTCGCCACCACTGGAAACCGCCACCACCAGCGGAGAACGATCAACAATGGCCGGGAAGATCACGCTGCATAGCGCCGGCGCATCGACGACGTTGACTGGCACGCCACGCTCGTTGGCGTCGCGGGAAACCTGGGCATTGAGTGGTTCATCGTCGGTGGCGGCAATTACCAGCACGCAATCCTGAAGATCACCATGAGCGTAGGGGCGCAGGAGCAATTCGCCCGCGCCCTCCTCGATCAGCTCACGCAGCTCCGAATGCACTTCCGGAGCCACGACTCGCAGCACTGCGCCGGCATCGCTCAGCAGGCGCGCCTTGCGCAGTGCGACATCACCGCCGCCGACCAGTAGCGCGCGACGTCCGCGCAGGATGTGGAACAGCGGCAGGAAGTCCATCTCAGCCGATTACCTCGATGCCCGCCATGTACGGCTTGAGCACTTCCGGCACACGGATCGAGCCGTCGGCCTGCTGGTAATTCTCCAGCACGGCGACCAGGGTACGGCCCACGGCCAGGCCCGAGCCGTTGAGGGTGTGCACCAGCTCCGGCTTGCCGGTTTCCGGGTTGCGGTAGCGCGCCTGCATGCGGCGGGCTTGGAAGTCGCCACAGTTGGAGCAGGAGGAAATCTCGCGGTACTTGTCCTGGCTCGGCACCCAGACTTCGAGGTCGTAGGTCTTGGCGGCACCGAAGCCCATGTCGCCGGTGCACAGCGCCAGGGCGCGGTATGGCAGTTCCAGGGCCTGGAGGACTTTCTCGGCGTTGCCGACCAGGCTTTCCAGGGCTTCCCAGGACTTGGACGGCTCGACGATCTGCACCATCTCGACCTTGTCGAACTGGTGCTGGCGGATCATGCCGCGGGTATCGCGGCCCGACGCACCGGCTTCGCTGCGGAAGCAGGGCGTGTGAGCGACGAACTTCAGCGGCAGCTCCTTCGCATCGAGAATCTGGCCGGCAACGATATTGGTCAGCGAGACTTCGGCAGTCGGGATCAGGTACAGGTCCGCTTCGTCTTCGCGCTGGATCTTGAACAGGTCTTCCTCGAACTTCGGCAGCTGGCCAGTGCCTTGCAGCGCCGGAGCCTGCACCAGGTACGGGGTGTAGGCCTCTTCGTAGCCGTGTTCGCGGGTATGCAGGTCGAGCATGAACTGCGCCAGGGCGCGATGCAGGCGGGCGATCGGGCCGCGCATCAGCGCGAAGCGGGCGCCGGACAGGCGCGCGGCGGTCTCGAAGTCCAGCCAACCATGTTGCTCGCCCAGGGCGACGTGGTCCTTGATGTCGAAATCGAAGGTACGCGGGGTGCCCCAGCGACGGACTTCGACGTTCTCCTCCTCGTCAGCGCCCACCGGCACCGACTCGTGGGGCAGGTTGGGGATGTTCAGCAGCAGGCTGTCCAGCTCGGCCTGGATGGCGTCCAGCTCGCGCTTGCCGGATTCCAGCTCCTCGGCCATGCGGTTGACCTCGGCCTTCAGCGGCGCGACGTCTTCACCATTCTTCATGGCCTGGCCAATGGCCTTGGAGCGCGAGTTACGCTCGGCCTGCAGGGTCTCGGTACGGGTTTGCACGGACTTGCGCTGGCTCTCAAGCGCTTCGATACGCGCCACATCCAGGGTGAAGCCACGGGTGGCCAGGCGTTCGGCCACTTCCTGCGGCTGGGTACGAACCAGTTTGGAATCGAGCATGGTGTCTTCTCGTGTCTAGTGTCAGGCGGCGCTCGCGGGCGCCACTTCAGGATTTTCTGCGACGGCGGGAACTGGCCTTGTCGAGGCTGGCCAGGTGGCGCAGCTTTTCGCCAATCTTCAGTTCGAGCCCGCGCGGCACGGGTTGGTAATACTGGCGCGGTTCCATGGCCTCGGGGAAGTAGTCTTCTCCAGCCGCATAGGCATCCGGCTCATCATGGGCATAGCGGTACTCGTCGCCATAGCCCAGGTTCTTCATCAGCTTTGTCGGTGCATTGCGCAGATGCAGCGGCACCTCCAGCGAGCCACTCTCCGCCACGTCACGGCGCGCCGTGTTATAGGCGTTGTAGACAGCATTGCTCTTCGGCGCGCAGGCCAGGTACACGATAGCCTGCGCAATCGCCAGCTCACCTTCAGGACTGCCAAGGCGCTCCTGCACATCCCAGGCATGAAGGCACAGGGTCAGGGCCCGCGGATCGGCATTGCCGATGTCCTCGCTGGCCATGCGCACCACGCGGCGGGCGATATAGAGCGGGTCGCAACCGCCATCGAGCATACGTGAATACCAGTACAGCGCGCCGTCAGGGCTGGAACCGCGCACCGACTTGTGCAGCGCGCTGATCTGGTCGTAGAAGGCCTCGCCGCCCTTGTCAAAGCGCCGGCGCGAGTCGCCCAGCAGGTTCTGCAGCAGCTCGGCGCTGATCTCGCCGTTGTCCTCGGCGAGGTCGGAGGCGTTCTCCAGCAGGTTGAGCAGGCGCCGCCCATCACCATCAGCGGCAGCCATGAGGATGGCGAAGCTGTCGTCAGGCAGGCTCAGGTTGCGCTTGCCCAGCCCCTTCTCCTCGGTCAGCGCGCGCTCGACCAGTCGTCGCAGGGCTGCTTCGTCCAGGCTTTTCAGCACATAGACGCGGGCGCGGGAGAGCAGCGCGTTATTCAGCTCGAAAGACGGGTTCTCGGTGGTCGCGCCAATGAAGATCAGCGTGCCGTCTTCCACATAGGGCAGGAAGGCATCCTGCTGGCTCTTGTTGAAGCGATGCACTTCGTCGACGAAGAGGATGGTGCGGCGGCCGTACTGCGCCGCGTGCTGCTTGGCCACTTCCACTGACTGGCGGATTTCCTTCACACCCGAGAGCACCGCGGAGATGGTCTCGAAATGCGCGTCGGTGACCTGGGCCAGCAGCTTCGCCAGGGTGGTCTTGCCCACTCCGGGCGGGCCCCAGAAGATCATCGAGTGCAGCGCACCCTGCTCCAGTGCCTCGCGCAGCGGCTTGCCGCGGGCGAGCAGGTGCTCTTGGCCGACGTACTCGTCCAGGCTGGTCGCGCGCAGGCGCGCGGCCAGGGGCTGGGAAACGGGGGCGGAGCGGAACAGATCCACTGTCTTACCTATTACTTAAAGCAGGCGCCGGGCGCCGATCATTCCTGGATGACGTCGACGCCCTTGGGCACGTCGAAGACGAATTGCTTGGCGTCCATCGCCTCGTTCATCTTCACGTCGAAGAACAGGATATTGGTGCGCTGGCCGACGCTGTCGATCAGCTGCATGTCATTCACCACGCCGCTGCGGAAGGAAATCCGCAGGCTGTCGAAAAGGGTGTCCTTGGACTTCGGCTTGAGGGTGAAGTCGACCACGTTACCGCCATCTTTGGCGGTGATGTCGAAGCTCTGGCCGATCTTCGACACGTCGCCGGAGAGCAGCAGCGCCGGGGTCTGGGTCAGGCGCTGATCAAGCTTCTGGATGGTCACCTGCTCCAGGTCCGGGTCGTACAGCCAGATCTTCTCCCCATTGGAGATCAGCAGCTGCTCGTTCGGCGCATCGGTGTGCCAACGGAACAGGCCGGGGCGTTTCAGGCCCAGGGTGCCGGTGGTTTCCTGAAGGCGGGTGCCGCTGCCGTCCAGGGTCAGCTGGGAAAAGCGCGCGGTCATTGTCTGGGCCTTGGTAAGCATCCCGCTCAGGCGCTGCGCAGCAGCCTCGTCGGCATGGGCCTGGACGCCGGCAACAGCAAGCGCAGCAACGAACAACAGGCGGATCAGACGCATCGAAATCCTCGAAGTCGAATCAATCACGGATCGGGGCCGGCGCCATTACTTCGCGCGAGCCATTGGTATTCATCGGAGTGACCACACCGGCCATTTCCATCGCTTCGATCATCCGCGCGGCGCGGTTGTAGCCGATCTTCAGCTTGCGCTGTACGGCGGAGATCGAAGCCCGGCGGCTTTCGGTCACGAAGCGCACTGCCTCGTCGTAGAGCGGATCGTCCTCGCTGCCCTCGCCACCTTCGCCGCCACCGCCACCTTCGAACGAACCGCCACCGCCCTCATCGGCGCCGGCGAGGATGTCCTCGATGTAGTTCGGCGCGCCACGTAGTTTCCACGCCTCGACGACGCGGTGCACCTCATCGTCGGAGACGAAGGCGCCATGGACGCGGATCGGCAGGCCGGTGCCCGGCGGCAGGTAGAGCATGTCGCCATGACCCAGCAGTTGCTCGGCGCCGCCCTGGTCAAGGATGGTGCGCGAGTCGATCTTGCTGGAGACCTGGAAAGCGATACGGGTCGGGATGTTCGCCTTGATCAGGCCTGTGATCACGTCCACCGACGGACGCTGGGTCGCCAGGATCAGGTGGATTCCCGCCGCACGCGCCTTCTGGGCGATACGCGCGATCAGCTCTTCCACCTTCTTGCCGACGATCATCATCATGTCGGCGAATTCGTCGACCACCACCACGATGGTCGGCAGGGTCTGCAGCAGCGGCGCTTCGTCTTCCATGCTCTCGCGGCGGTACAGCGGGTCGGTCAGCGGGGCGCCGGCCTCCTCCGCGTCCTTCACCTTGCGGTTGAAGCCGGCGAGGTTACGCACGCCCATGGCCGCCATCAGCTTGTAGCGGCGCTCCATCTCGGCGACGCTCCAGCGCAGCGCGTTGGCAGCCTCCTTCATGTCGGTGACGACCGGGCAGAGCAGGTGCGGAATGCCTTCGTAGATCGACAATTCCAGCATCTTCGGGTCGATCATGATCAGCCGCGCCTCTTCCGGCGTGGACTTGAACAGGATCGACAGCAGCATGGCGTTCACGCCCACCGACTTACCGGAACCGGTGGTACCGGCCACCAGCAGGTGCGGCATCTTTGCCAGGTCGGTGATGACCGGGTTGCCGCCGATGTCGTGGCCCAGGGCCAGCGGCACGGTGGACTTGTGTTCGTCGTATTCCGGCGTCATCAGCACTTCGGAGAAGCGCACCATCTGCCGGTCTTCGTTGGGAATCTCGATGCCGACGGTGGTCTTGCCGGGGATGACTTCCACTACGCGCACGCTGATTACGGCCAGCGAGCGCGCCAGGTCCTTGGCCAGGTTGGAGATGCGGCTGACCTTCACACCGGCGGCCGGCTGGATTTCGAAACGGGTGATCACCGGGCCCGGATGCACGGACTCGACGATGACCTCGACGCCGAACTCCTTGAGTTTGATCTCCAGCAGGCGCGACATGGCCTCCAGGGACTCGGGCGAGTAGCTCTGTTTCTTTTCCGACGCCGGGTCGAGGATCGACAGCGGCGGCAGCGTGCCTTCCACGGCAGTATCGACGAACAGCGGCGCCTGCTTCTCTTTCAGCACGCGCTTGCTCGGCTCGGCCGGCTTGGTGGGCGGAGGCGGGACGTCGATCTTCGGCGCCACGCGCTTCTCGCGCTCCTGCACGCTCTTGACCAGCGCTTCCTCGCGCTCGATCAGGCGCTCCTTGACCTTGGCCTGCTCGCGGCGGTCCGCCACGATGGGCGCGGCGACTTCGGCCACACGCTCGTCGACCTCACGCAACTGGGCGACGAGCTGCTTGTGCTCGCTGCGGGCGCTCCACCAGCGGTTGGTGGCGTTATGAATGAGTTCGAACAGATCGAGGGTGATCTTGCCGGTGACGTCCATCACCTTGAACCAGGACAGGTCGGCGAACACCGTCATGCCGAACAGGAACAGCGCCAGGAACAGCAGCGTGCTGCCCTGCACGTTCAGCGCATTGATGCCCAGTTGGCCCAGGCTCTCGCCCAGAGCCCCGCCAGCCGTGGCCGGCATATGGGCACCGCTGGTGTGGAAATGGATGTAAGCCAGTGCGGAGCCGGACAGGACCAGGAACACCAGGCCGATCAGACGCCAGGAGAACAGCCAGCCGCTCCACTCCCAGGGCATGTGGCGCTTACGGAAGACCTGGTAGGTCTTCACCGCCAGCAGCAGCGGGAACAGGTAGGCGAAATAGCCCAACACCATGAACAGGATGTCCGCGCTCAGCGCGCCCAAGCGTCCGGCCGCGTTCTGCACCTGCTCGACGTGGCTGGAGTGGCTCCAGCCCGGATCGGAGGAATCGTAGGTGAGCAGCGCCATCCAAAGGTAAAGGCAGAGCGCACCGAGCGCGATCAGAGCCCCTTCCTTAAGACGGTAGTGCAGTTGCTGGCGCCAGGCGGCGGCATGGCTTGCTGTGGTGTCCTTCAAAACGCTTCTATTCCTGCGCTATACGCGCGTCCGAGAGTCGTTGGGCCGCGAAATGGGCCTATTGTACGGCTTTGGCCGGCCGATGCCAGCGAACCCGGGCGTGTCCGATTGCGCTTTTGCCGGCTTTCCGGGGTTCGGTGTAGCATAGCCCAACACCGCTTTTCGGCTGCTCAATTGGAGCATGCATTCTCTTACGTGACAAAGGCTTATGGAGTCTTTTTATGAGTGAAGTCAAGCATTCGCGCCTGATCATCCTGGGCTCCGGCCCCGCGGGCTACACCGCGGCCGTGTACGCTGCGCGCGCCAACCTCAAGCCTGTTGTCATCACCGGAATCCAGCCCGGCGGCCAGCTGACCACCACCACCGAGGTCGACAACTGGCCCGGCGACGTCGAGGGTCTGACCGGTCCGGCCCTGATGCAGCGCATGGAGCAGCACGCCAAGCGATTCGATACCGAGATCGTCTACGACCACATCCACACCGCCGAGTTGCAGCAGAAGCCCTTCACCCTCAAGGGCGACAGCGGCACCTACACTTGCGACGCGCTGATCATCGCCACCGGCGCCTCGGCCCAGTACCTGGGCATGTCCTCGGAAGAAGCCTTCATGGGCAAGGGCGTTTCCGCCTGCGCTACCTGTGACGGTTTCTTCTACCGCAACCAGGTCGTCTGCGTGGTCGGAGGCGGCAACACCGCCGTGGAAGAGGCGTTGTACCTGTCCAACATCGCCAAGGAAGTCCACCTGATCCACCGCCGCGACAAGCTGCGCTCGGAGAAGATTCTGCAGGACAAGCTGTTCGAGAAAGCCAAGAACGGCAACGTACGCCTGCACTGGAATACCACCCTGGACGAAGTCCTGGGCGACAACACGGGCGTGATCGGCGTTCGCCTGAAGGACGCTGAAAGCGGCGAAACCCACCAACTGGACCTGTCCGGCGTGTTCATCGCCATCGGCCACAAGCCCAACACCGACCTGTTCAAGGGTCAGCTGGAGATGCACGACGGCTACCTGAAGATCAAAGGCGGCGCCGAAGGCAACGCGACCCTGACCAGCATCGACGGCGTGTTCGCCGCCGGCGATGTGGCCGACCACGTTTACCGCCAGGCGATCACTTCCGCCGGTGCCGGCTGCATGGCCGCGCTGGACGCCGAAAAGTTCCTCGACGACAACTGATCGGCGCCAGGGGAGGCTCGCCCTCCCCTCCTCCCTATGATCAAGTGGCTTTCCCGCAGCAATTTCGACTTTCCGCCCCTCGATAAGGCCCTGCATGAGCCCAACGGACTGCTTGCGGCCGGCGGAGACCTCAACCCGCAGCGCCTGATCCAGGCCTACCGCCATGGCTGCTTCCCCTGGTATCAGGACGGCCAGCCGATTCTCTGGTGGTCGCCCGACCCGCGCACCGTTCTGCTTCCCGAAGAACTGCACGTCTCCCGCAGCCTCGCCAAGGTCATCCGCCAGCAGCAGTACCAGGTCACCATCGACCGGGCCTTCGAGCAAGTCATCCACGGCTGCGCGGGCCCGCGCGATTATGCGGACGGCACGTGGATCACCACGCCGATGCAGGACGCCTATTGCGAGCTTCACCGCCTGGGTATCGCTCACTCGGCAGAAGCTTGGCGCGGCAGCGAACTGGTCGGCGGACTTTACGGGTTGGCCATCGGCCGCCTGTTCTTCGGCGAATCCATGTTCAGCCACGCCGACAATGCCTCCAAGGTCGCCTTCGTCACCCTAGTGCAACGCCTGCACGCCGCCGGTTTCGTGATGATCGACTGCCAGATGCCGACCCAGCACCTGCACAGTTTCGGCGCCCGCCCTATTTCCCGCCGCGAATTTGCCAACTACCTGCGCCGTCATCTCGACGAAACGCCATCGCAGGACTGGACTTCGCAGGCGGACCCGCTCAGCCTGTCTTAAACTTGCCTGAGGGACCTCGCAGGGGTTGAAGATGACCGAGCTCGCCCGCCTGAAGTTTTACGCCACGCAACCGCATCCATGCAGCTATCTGCCCGAGGAACAGGCCACCACCCTGTTCCTCGACCCCAGCCAGCCCATGGACGCACAGTTGTACGCCTCGCTTTCCGAGGTCGGCTTCCGGCGCAGCGGTGAGCACCTCTATCGGCCACATTGCCAGCATTGCACCGCGTGCATCCCTGCGCGCATTCCGGCCGCTGGCTTTCAACCGAACCGCCAGCAGAAGCGCATCATCAAGCGCAACGCCGACCTGGAAGTGCTCCGCAAGCGCCCCGCCTTCACCGAGGAGTACTACGCCCTCTACATGCGCTACATCGAGCAGCGCCACGCAGACGGGGACATGTACCCACCCAGTCGCGATCAGTTCGCCACCTTCCTGGTCCGCGACCTGCCGTTCAGCTGCTTCTTCGAGTTCCGCCTGCATGGCAGATTGCTGGCCGTGGCAGTGACTGACGTACTACCCAACGGTCTCTCCGCGGTCTACACCTTCTACGACCCGGACGAGGAGCGGCGAAGTCTCGGCCGATTCGCCATCCTCTGGCAGGTGGCCGAGACCGAACGCCTGAACCTGCACGCCGTCTACCTCGGCTACTGGATCAAGAACTGCCGCAAGATGAACTACAAGACCCAGTACCGCCCGATCGAGCTTTTCGTGAACCAGCGCTGGGTGGCGCTGAACTGAAGCGAAAACACCCATTGGCGTTGTGGGGCGATTTCAGGCACAATGTGTGCCTTTTTTAATGCCCTGAAACTTCAGGCAACCATAGATACCGAGGGTTCTACTGCATGTCGAAAGAAGACAGCTTCGAAATGGAAGGCACTGTCGTCGACACCCTGCCCAACACCATGTTCCGCGTGGAGTTGGAGAACGGGCACGTCGTTACCGCGCACATCTCCGGGAAGATGCGCAAGAATTACATCCGCATCCTGACCGGCGACAAAGTTCGCGTTGAACTGACGCCCTACGACCTGTCCAAGGGTCGCATTACCTACCGCGCTCGCTGACAGACGGTAGGTGCCGGCAAGAAACCGGCACACAGAAAAACGCCCGGCATTGCCGGGCGTTTTCGTTTGGCCTGACGAAAGCGCGTCAGGCCGGCTCTGCTGCGATCACCTCGAACTCGAAGGCCAGCTCGCCATCCTTCAGGTCCACATGAGCCACGCCGCCGTGCTCAGCCAACTCGCCGAACAGGATCTCCTCAGCCAACGGCCGCTTGATCTTGTCCTGGATGAGCCGCGCCATCGGGCGAGCGCCCATTTGCGGGTCGTACCCCTTATCCGCCAACCAAGCACGCGCCGAATCGCTGACCTCGATTTGCACGTGCTTATCCTCCAGCTGCGCCTGCAGCTCGGTGAGGAACTTGTCGACGATGCTCTTGATGGTCTCGTGACTCAGGCGGCCGAACTGGATGATGGTGTCCAGGCGGTTGCGGAACTCCGGCGTGAAGCTCTTCTTGATCACTTCCATGGCATCGGTGGAGTGGTCCTGCTGCGTGAAGCCAATAGAGGCCCGCGCCGCGGTTTCCGCGCCTGCGTTGGTGGTCATGATCAGGATGACGTTGCGGAAGTCCGCCTTGCGCCCGTTGTTGTCGGTCAGGGTGCCGTGGTCCATCACCTGCAGCAGCAGGTTGAAGACTTCCGGGTGCGCCTTCTCGATCTCGTCCAGTAGCAGCACGCAGTGCGGCGTCTTGGTGATCGCCTCGGTCAGCAGACCGCCCTGGTCGAAACCGACGTAGCCCGGAGGCGCACCGATCAGACGGGACACGGTATGCCGCTCCATGTACTCGGACATGTCGAAGCGCACCAGTTCCACGCCCAGCGCCTTGGCCAGCTGGCGAGCCACCTCGGTCTTACCCACACCGGTCGGACCGGAGAACAGGAAGGAACCGACCGGCTTGTCCGGCGACTTGAGGCCGGCACGTGACAGCTTGATCGCGGTGGACAGCGACTCGATGGCTGCAGCCTGGCCGAACACGGTCAGCTTGAGATCGCGCTCAAGGTTACGCAGCAGCTCTTTATCGGAGCTGGACACGTGCTTGGGCGGAATCCTCGCAATTTTCGCGACGATATCCTCGACCTGCGGCACTTCGATGCGCTTCACGCGCTTCTCTTCCGGCTGCAGTCGCTGGTAGGCACCCGCCTCGTCGATCACATCGATGGCCTTGTCCGGCATGTGGCGGTCATTGATGTAGCGGGCGGCCAGTTCAGCGGCGGCACGCAGCGCCTCATCGCTGTACTCGATGTGATGGTGCTGCTCGAAGCGTGGCTTCAGGCCTTTCAGAATACCGAAGGTATCCTCGACGGACGGCTCGGTGACATCGACCTTCTGGAAGCGACGAGCCAGCGCGCGATCCTTCTCGAAGATGCCGCGGAACTCCTGGAAAGTGGTCGAGCCAATGCAGCGAATCTCACCGGACGAAAGCAGCGGCTTCAGCAGGTTGGACGCATCCATCACCCCACCCGATGCCGCACCGGCGCCGATGATGGTGTGGATTTCGTCGATGAACAGCACAGCGTGCGGACGTTTGCGCAACTCGTTGAGCAGCGCCTTGAAGCGCTTCTCGAAGTCGCCGCGGTACTTGGTGCCCGCCAGCAATGCGCCCAAGTCCAGGGAATAGACGACGCTATCGGACAGCAGGTCCGGCACCTGGCCGTCGACGATACGCTTGGCCAGACCTTCGGCGATGGCGGTCTTGCCGACGCCAGCCTCACCCACCAGCAGCGGGTTGTTCTTACGGCGACGAGCGAGGATCTGCGCGACGCGCTCGACTTCCGATTCACGACCGACCAGCGGGTCAATGCGACCTTGGCGCGCCAAATCGTTCAGGTTGCTGGCATAGGCATCCAGCGGATGACTGGAAGTGGAAGACTCGCCGCCCTCTTCGTCCTGCATCTCCTGCTCGCTGTCCTGATGCTCGGCATGGCCCGGCACCTTGGAGATGCCATGGGCGATGTAGTTGACCACGTCGATCCGCGCGACGCTCTGCTGCTTGAGCAGGAACACCGCCTGGCTCTCCTGCTCGCTGAAGATGGCGACCAGCACATTAGCGCCGGTGACTTCGCGCTTGCCGGAACTCTGCACGTGGAATACGGCACGCTGCAGAACGCGCTGGAAGCCCAGGGTCGGCTGGGTTTCGCGATCCTCGTCGTGCTGGGGGATCAGCGGCGTGGTGGAATCAATAAACTCCTGCAGGTCTCGCCGCAGTTTGTCCAGATTCGCACCGCACGCCTTCAGAACCGTTGCGGCAGCCTCATTATCAAGAAGCGCCAACAGCAAGTGCTCAACGGTCATGAACTCATGCCGCTTCGCCCGCGCCTCCTTGAAGGCGAGATTGAGGGTGACTTCGAGCTCTCGATTCAACATGACTTCACCTCGCTCCCAAACATCCGCATCAACCTTCTATCTCAATTTCGCACAACAGTGGATGTTGGCTCTCCCTCGCATATTGATTGACCTGCATGGCTTTGGTTTCCGCGACATCACGGGTAAAGGTCCCGCAGTGCGCCTTGCCCTGGGTATGCACAGTCAACATGACCTTGGTTGCCTGCTCGCGGTTCATGTTGAAGTACAGCTCGAGCACCTCAACCACGAAATCCATCGGGGTGTAATCATCGTTGAACATGATGACCCGATACATCGATGGTGCCTTCAGGGCAGGCTTGGCTTCTTCAACCGCCAGCCCCGCCCCGTCGTCTTCCAATGGATTCGGGCGGTCCTGATTGAATGTTAGTCGAATCTGGCTACTTGCATGCATGCTGGAATAAAAGCTTTGCGAGTGGGTGAATGAGTGGGCCGACCGGAGTTTGAAACACCTCCCAGGCCCAGACGACGCCGCCTTGACTAACGGCAAAAGGGTGTTACAACCAAAGGATACCCCCGGAGGGTATCAGGAGTTCCGGACGCCAGTCTTCAGGAAAAAGGCATAGCGGAATAGTAGTGGATGATACTCCAGCGATGGAGTCCTTTGCAGAGGGATATCAGCATGCTCAGCGGTAAGGTCAAGTGGTTCAACAACGCCAAGGGCTACGGTTTCATCCTGGCTGATGGCCGAGATGAGGACCTGTTTGCTCACTACTCGGCAATCCAGATGGATGGCTACAAGACTCTCAAGGCCGGCCAACCCGTCAGTTTCGAGATCCTGCAAGGTCCGAAGGGGTTGCACGCGGTGAACATCCAGCCCGTCAACGCCAATGCATCCACCCCATCCGCACAAGCTGCCCCTAGCAGCGAGGTAGAGAACCTCACGGCGGAAGCCTGATTCGTCACGGATCAGACGAAACGAAAAAGGCCGGCAACAAGCCGGCCTTTTTCATGGGCGAAGCATCACCCGGTTACATCTTGGCGATGATCGCGTCGCCGAATTCGGAGCACGACAGCAGCTTGGCACCGTCCATCAGTCGCTCGAAGTCGTAGGTCACGGTCTTGGCGGCGATGGCGCCATTCACACCGCCGATGATCAGGTCGGCCGCTTCCGGCCAACCCATGTGGCGCAGCATCATCTCGGCCGAAAGGATCACCGAGCCCGGATTGACCTTGTCAAGACCAGCGTACTTGGGCGCAGTGCCGTGGGTTGCCTCGAACATGGCCACCGAATCAGAGAGGTTGGCGCCCGGCGCGATACCGATCCCACCCACCTCCGCCGCCAAGGCGTCGGACAGGTAATCGCCGTTCAGGTTGAGAGTGGCAATGACGTCGTACTCGGCCGGGCGCAGCAGGATCTGCTGCAGCATGGCGTCGGCGATCACGTCCTTCACCACGATATTCTTGCCGGTAGTGGGATTCTTGAACTGCATCCACGGGCCGCCATCGAGCAACTGGGCGCCGAACTCGTCGCGGGCCACTTCGTAGCCCCAGTCCTTGAACGCCCCCTCGGTGAATTTCATGATGTTGCCCTTGTGGACGATGGTGACCGAGCTGCGGTCATTGTCCACGGCGTACTGCAGGGCCTTGCGCACCAGGCGCTTGGTGCCTTCCTGGGAGACCGGCTTGATGCCGATGCCGCAGTCGTTGGTGAAGCGGATCTTCTTGACGCCCATTTCCTCGGTGAGGAACTTGATGACCTTCTGCGCCTCGGGCGAGCCGGCCTTCCACTCGACGCCGGCATAGATGTCTTCGGAGTTCTCGCGGAAGATCACCATGTCCACGTCGCCGGGCTTCTTCACCGGACTGGGAACGCCTTCGAACCAGCGCACCGGGCGCAGGCAGACATAAAGGTCGAGTTGCTGGCGCAGGGCCACGTTCAGCGAACGGATGCCGCCACCCACCGGAGTGGTCAGCGGGCCTTTGATCGAAACGACGTAATCGCGAACGGCATCCAGGGTTTCCTGGGGCAGCCAGGTGTCCTGGTCGTAGACTTGGGTGGCTTTCTCGCCCGCGTAGACTTCCATCCACGCGATCTTGCGGTCGCCCTTGTAGGCTTTCTCGACGGCAGCGTCGACGACCTTGATCATGACCGGGCTGATATCGACGCCAATGCCATCACCCTCGATGTAGGGGATGATCGGGTTCTTCGGTACATTCAAGGACATATCGGCGTTGACGGTGATTTTGTCACCGGCCGGCACCTGGATCTTTTGGTATCCCATGCTGAACTCCGCTTTTTGATTGAAACCCTCTTGCAGCCACTGAGGGTAGCTCACAAGTCGGTAATCGAACTACATCATTCCTTAGTCTAAAAAAGGGACACGCTTCACCCTGCCTTTAGGGTGGTATACTGGCCGGCATGACTTAATGGTCATCGAGGTCCGAGCAGTCTGGGACCAGACTCTCTCCTCGCAGCGGCGCACGTCCCCACCAGGATCCCGCCGTACAACGCTCTACTGGCGCCCCAATATCCCCGCGGCAAATCTCGAAGGTCGGTCAACCACTTCGTTGAACGCAAGCGTGTACCAACGCGATTCGAGACTCTGTGCGCGCCCAGCAAAGAAGAGAGTTAGAACGAGATGTCCATCCGCTCGAAGATCACCTACACCTTCACCGACGAAGCACCCGCCCTCGCGACCTATTCGCTTCTTCCCATCGTAAAAGCCTTTGCCGCCTCCGCCGGCATCGACGTCGAGACCCGCGACATCTCTCTTTCGGGCCGTATCCTGGCCTCCTTCGCTGACAAGCTCGGCGACAAGGCGATCGAAGACGATCTGGCCTATCTGGCCCAACTGGCCACCGACGCCAAAGCCAACATCATCAAGCTGCCGAACATCTCCGCTTCGGTACCGCAGCTCAAGGGCGCCATCGCCGAGCTGCAGAAGCTGGGCTACGCCGTTCCGGACTTCCCCGAAGACCCGCAGACCGACGAAGAGAAAGACACCCGCGCCCGCTACGCCAAGGTCCTGGGCAGCGCCGTGAACCCGGTCCTGCGTGAGGGCAACTCCGACCGCCGCGCCCCGGCCGCCGTAAAAGCTTACGCGCGCAAACACCCGCACAGCATGGGCAAGTGGAGCATGGCTTCGCGCTCCCACGCCGACTACATGCGTGGCGGCGACTTCTTCTCCAGCGAGCAATCGGTCACCATTCCGAAAGCCGGTGAAGTCCGCATCGAGTTCGTCGGCAAGGACGGCAAGGTCGAAACCAAGAAGACCCTGAAGATGCAGGACGGGGAAGTCCTCGACAGCATGTTCATGAGCTGCAGCAAACTGCGCGCCTTCTTCGAGAAGACCCTGCAGGACTGCAAGGAAACCGGCGTCATGTGGTCCCTGCACGTCAAGGCCACCATGATGAAGATCTCCCACCCGATCGTCTTCGGCCACGCCGTCACCGTCTACTACAAGGACGTGTTCGAGAAGTACGGCCAGCTGTTCGAAGAGCTGGGCGTGAACCCGAACAACGGCATCTCCAGCGTCTACGACAAGATCAAGTCGCTGCCGGCCTCGCAGCAGGAAGAAATCCTGCACGACATCCACGAGGTGTACAGCCACCGTCCGGAAATGGCGATGGTCGACTCGGTCAAGGGCATCACCAACCTGCACATCCCCAGCGACGTGATCGTCGACGCCTCCATGCCGGCCATGATCCGCAACTCGGGTCAGATGTGGGGCAAGGACGGCAAGCAGAAAGACACCAAGGCGGTAATGCCGGAAAGCACCTACGCCCGCATCTACCAGGAAATGATCAACTTCTGCAAAACCAACGGCGCATTCGACCCGACCACAATGGGCAGCGTACCGAACGTCGGCCTGATGGCGCAGAAGGCCGAGGAATACGGCTCCCACGACAAGACCTTCGAACTGGAAGCTGACGGCGTGATGCGCGTTGTCGATGCCGACGGCAAGGTCCTGATGCAGCACGAAGTGCAGGCCGGCGACATCTGGCGCGCCTGCCAGACCAAGGACGCCCCGATCCGCGACTGGGTCAAGCTGGCCGTTACCCGTGCCCGCGCCTCCAACACCCCGGCCATCTTCTGGCTGGACCCGGAACGCGCCCACGACAACGAGCTGCGCAAGAAGGTCGAGCTGTACCTGAAAGACCACGACCTGACCGGCCTGGACATCAGCATCAAAGGCTACAACGAAGCCATCCGCACCAGCATGGAACGCCAGATGCGCGGCCTGGACACCATCTCGGTGACCGGCAACGTCCTGCGCGACTACCTGACCGACTTGTTCCCGATCATGGAACTGGGCACCTCGGCCAAGATGCTGTCCATCGTTCCGCTGATGGCGGGCGGCGGCATGTACGAAACCGGCGCCGGCGGCTCGGCTCCGAAACACGTACAGCAGCTGGTCGAAGAGAACTACCTGCGCTGGGATTCACTGGGCGAGTTCCTGGCCCTGGCGGTCTCCTTCGAGGAAGAAGGCATCAAGACCGACAACGCCAAGGCCAAGATTCTGGGCAAGACCCTGGACATCGCCACCGGCAAGCTGCTCGACAACAACAAGTCGCCGTCGCGCAAGATCGGTGAGATCGACAACCGCGGCAGCCACTTCTACCTGGCCATGTACTGGGCACAGGCCCTGGCCGAGCAGAACGACGACGCCGAGCTGAAAGCCCACTTCGCCGACCTGGCCAAGACCCTGACCGAGAAGGAAGCGGCCATCGTCGCCGAACTCAACGGTGTACAGGGCAAGCCGGCGGAAATCGGTGGCTACTACCGTTCCGACGCGGAGCTGACCAGCAAGGTCATGCGCCCGAGTGCGACCTTCAACGCCGCGATCGACGCACTGGCGTAAGCCGCTTCGTGTGACACCAGAACCCCCGGGCCTTCCCGGGGGTTCTGCTTTCTGCACCCCGCCACGTTAAACTCGCACCTTTTCGCCCCAACGAGATCATGACCATGCGCTGGCTAGCACACGTCACCGTCGCCACCATCGTCGAAGACCAGGGCCGCTTCCTGCTGGTGGAGGAAATGTCCGCTGACAAAAAGCAGGTCTTCAACCAGCCCGCCGGCCACCTGGAAGCCAACGAGACCCTGCTCGAGGCCGCCATGCGCGAAACCCTCGAGGAAACCGGCTGGGACGTGGAGCTGACCGCCGTCACCGGCATCTACCTGTACACCGCGCCGAGCAACGGCGTGACCTACCAGCGCGTCTGTTTCGCCGCGCGCCCCTTGCGCCATCATCCCGAGCGCGAGCTCGACGACGGCATCCTCGGCGCCCGCTGGATGACTCGCGAAGAATTGGCCGCACAGCCCGAGCGCTGGCGCAGCCATCTGGTGTTGCGCTGCATCGACGACTACCTGGAAGGCGAACGCTTCCCGCTGGCCCTGATCCGCGACTGAGCCAAGCCCAAATCGGCAGCCGAGCCTCTACCGCTCGGCTCTGGTAGAATCGCCCTCTTTACCTGCGTTCGTGACCCGCTGCCATGTCTGACTCACTCAAAGCCCCCCAGAACACCCGCGTCATCGTCGGCATGTCCGGCGGCGTGGATTCTTCCGTCTCCGCCCTCCTCCTCAAGGAACAGGGCTACCAGGTGGAAGGTTTGTTCATGAAGAACTGGGAAGAGGACGATGGCACCGAGTACTGCACCGCCATGACCGACCTCGCAGACGCCCAGGCTGTCTGCGACCGTATCGGCATCAAGCTGCATACCGCCAACTTCGCCGCGGAATACTGGGACAACGTCTTCGAGCACTTCCTTGAGGAATACAAGGCCGGTCGCACACCGAACCCGGACATCCTCTGCAACCGCGAAATCAAGTTCAAAGCCTTCCTCGACTACGCCGTTGCCCTGGGCGCCGACCTGATCGCCACCGGGCACTACGTGCGCCGCCGCGACATAGACCGCCGCAGCGAGCTGCTCAAGGGCCTGGACCCGAACAAGGACCAGAGCTACTTCCTCCACGCCGTGGGTGGCGAGCAGATCGGCAAGACCCTGTTCCCGGTCGGCGAACTGGAGAAGCCCGAGGTTCGCGCCATCGCCGAGAAATACGGCCTGGCCACTGCGAAGAAGAAGGACTCCACCGGCATCTGCTTCATCGGTGAGCGCCGTTTCAGCGACTTCCTCAAGCAGTACCTGCCGGCCCAGCCGGGGAACATCGAGACCACCGACGGCACCATCATCGGCAAGCACGTCGGCCTGATGTACCACACCATCGGCCAGCGCCAGGGCCTGGGCATCGGCGGCCTGAAGAATGCCGACGACAGCCCCTGGTACGTACTGGAGAAGGACCTGGTGCGCAACGTCCTGGTCGTCGGCCAGGGCAACGACCACCCATGGCTGTTCTCCCGCGCCCTGCACGCCTCGCACATCTATTGGGTCAACCCCATCGACCTGGACCAGCCCAAGCCCCTGCGCGCCAAGGTGCGCTACCGCCAGGCCGACCAGGACTGTGTGCTGGAACGCACCGAGAACGGTTACCGCGCCGTCTTCGACGAGCCGCAGCGCGCCGTCACCCCCGGCCAGTCCGTCGTCTTCTATGACGGCGAAGTCTGCCTTGGTGGCGGCGTCATCGAATCCGCTGAACCCGCGTTCGCTAAGGACCGTAAATGAGCGATCTGCACGACCAGATCATCGCCCTCTCCGGCATCTTCGAAGCCGCCTCCCTGGTAGACCGCCTCGCCCGCACAGGACAGATTCCCGAGGCGCCGCTGGGCTGCATGCTCGGCAGCTTGCTGGTGCGCGACCCGAAGACCACCCTCGACGTCTACGGCGGCGACACCGCCAACCTGCGCGAGGGCTTCCGCGCGCTGGTCAGCGCCCTCGAGCGCGACCCCAACAGCCTGCAGCGCGAGCCGCTGCGCTACGCACTGTCGCTGATCGGCCTGGAGCGCCAGCTCAACAAGCGTCCCGACATGCTCGACATCATGGGCACCCGCCTGGACCAGGTTCAGCAGCAAGTGCAGCACTTCGGCCTGGTCCACGAGAACGTCATCGCCTCCTGCGCCGGCCTCTACCAGGACACCCTGAGCACCTTCCGCCAGCGCATCCAGGTACATGGCGACATGCGCCACCTGCAGATCAACGCCAATGCCGCGCGCATCCGCGCCCTGCTGTTGGCGGGCATCCGCTCCGCGCGCCTGTGGCGACAGCTCGGCGGCAACCGCTGGCAGATGCTGTTCAGCCGGAAGAAAATGCTGAACGAACTGCGCCCCCTGCTTCGCGGCTGAAACACGCCCTTCCGGTCGTCGCAAGGGCGACCGGTTCGCGCCATTCATGTATGATGTGCGCCCTTTTCGTTGACCGACAGCTACGAGAACGCCCCATGCAGCTTTCCTCCCTTACCGCGGTATCCCCCGTTGACGGCCGTTACGGCAGCAAGACCAGCGCCCTGCGTCCGATTTTCAGCGAATACGGCCTGATCCGTTTCCGCGTCCTGGTGGAGGTTCGCTGGCTCCAGCGTCTCGCCGCCCACGCCGGCGTCCCTGAAGTCGCGCCTTTCTCCGCCGAAGCCAACGCCCTGCTGAACCAGCTGACCGACGACTTCCAGCTGGAGCACGCGCAGCGCATCAAGGACATCGAGCGCACCACCAACCACGACGTCAAGGCCGTGGAATACCTGCTCAAGGAACAAGCCGCCAAGCTGCCGGAACTGGCCAAGGTCAGCGAGTTCATCCACTTCGCCTGCACCTCCGAGGACATCAACAACCTGTCCCACGCCCTGATGCTGCGCGAAGGCCGTGACACCGTGCTGCTGCCGCTGATGCGCCAGATCGCCGACTCCATCCGCGAGCTCGCGGTGAAGTTCGCCGACGTGCCGATGCTCTCGCGCACCCACGGCCAGCCGGCCTCCCCGACTACCCTGGGCAAGGAACTGGCCAACGTCGTCTACCGCCTGGAGCGCCAGATCAAGCAGGTCGCTTCGGTCGAGCTGCTCGGCAAGATCAACGGCGCCGTGGGCAACTACAACGCCCATCTCTCGGCCTATCCGCAAGTGGATTGGGAAGCCAACGCCCGCGAATTCATCGAAGGCGACCTCGGCCTGAACTGGAACCCCTACACCACCCAAATCGAGCCGCACGACTACATCGCCGAGCTGTTCGACGCCGTCGCGCGCTTCAACACCATTCTCATCGACTTCGATCGCGACATCTGGGGCTACATATCCCTGGGCTACTTCAAGCAGAAGACCGTCGCCGGCGAGATTGGCTCCTCGACCATGCCGCACAAGGTCAATCCGATCGACTTCGAGAACTCCGAAGGCAACCTGGGTATCGCCAACGCCCTGCTCCAGCACCTGGCCAGCAAGCTGCCGATTTCCCGCTGGCAGCGCGATCTGACCGACTCCACCGTGCTGCGCAACCTCGGCGTCGGTTTCGCCCACAGCGTCATCGCCTACGAAGCCAGCCTGAAAGGCATCGGCAAGCTGGAGCTGAACACCGCTCGCATCGCCGATGACCTGGACGCCTGCTGGGAAGTCCTGGCCGAACCGGTACAGACCGTCATGCGTCGCTACGGCATCGAGAACCCCTACGAGAAGCTCAAGGAACTGACCCGCGGCAAAGGCATCAGCGCCGAAGCCCTGCAGGTGTTCATCGAAGGCCTCGACATGCCGGCAGAAGCCAAGGCCGAGCTGAAGCAACTGACCCCCGCGAATTACATCGGTAACGCCGCCGCCCAGGCCAAGCGCATCTGAGATTCGCCCTGACTTTGCACGCCCGGCTGTGCCGGGCGTTTTTGTTTCAAGGACTTAACGATGAATCCTGCTATTCCTCTTCAGCTATTGGGCGGCATCAGCGCCGAAGAATTCCTCCGCGATTACTGGCAGAAAAAGCCCCTGCTGGTGCGCCAGGCCATCCCCGATTTCAAGAGCCCGTTGGACCCAGACGAGCTGGCCGGCCTTGCCCTGGAAGAGATGATCGAATCGCGCATCGTCCTCGAACACGGCGACAGCCCGTGGGAGCTGCGCCGCGGCCCGTTCCAGGAAGACACCTTCAGCCAGATGCCCGAGCGCGACTGGACCCTGCTAGTGCAAGCCGTCGACCAGTTCATCCCGGAAGTTGCCGAACTACTGGAACACTTCAAGTTCCTGCCCAGCTGGCGGATCGATGACGTGATGATCAGCTACGCCGCACCGGGCGGCGGCGTCGGCCCGCACTTCGACAACTACGACGTGTTCCTGCTGCAGGGCCACGGCCGCCGCCGCTGGAAAGTCGGCCAGACCTGCGACGCCAGCAGCCCGATGCTGCCCCATGCCGACCTGCGCATCCTCGCCGAATTCGAAGAAAGCGCCGACTGGGTGCTGGAGCCCGGCGATATGCTCTACCTGCCGCCGCGCATTGCCCACTACGGCATCGCCGAAGACGACTGCATGACCTACTCGGTCGGCTTCCGCGCACCCAGTGCCGCCGAAGTGCTGACCCATTTCACCGACTTCCTCGCCCAGTTCCTCTCCGACGAAGAGCGCTACAGCGACGCCGGCATGGCGGCGATGAAAGGTGACTTCGACCAGCACCAGATCCAGCGCGACGCCCTCGACCGCCTGAAAAACCTGCTGCAAGAGCACATGAGCGATGAACGCCTGCTGCTCACCTGGTTCGGCCAGTTCATGACCGAGCCGCGCTACCCGGAACTGGTGGCTGGCGAGGAGATCGAGGAAGACGACCTGACCACCGCCATCAAGGACGGCGAAGTGCTGATCCGCAACCCCAGCGCCCGCATGGCCTGGAGCGAAGTGGACGTCGGCCTGCTGCTGTTCGCCAGCGGCCAGACCGTGGTCCTGCCGGAAAAACTGCGCGACCTGCTCAAGCTGGTGTGCTCGGCCCAGTCGCTGCATGAAGGGAATCTCGGCCAATGGCTGGCCGACGACGATGGGCGTAAGCTCATCGGAGAACTGATCAAACAGGGCAGTCTGGAGTTTGCCGATGAGTAGCAAGATCAGGGTTCGCGTCGCGGACTGGCAGAAGGATAATGCCGATCTGCGGCGCATTCGCGAGGCGGTGTTCATCGCCGAGCAATCGGTCCCGCCGGAACTCGAATGGGACGCCGAGGATGTCGAAGCCGTGCACTTCCTGGCCTTCGAAGGCGATTACGCCATCGGCACCGCCCGCCTCCTGCCGGACGGGCACATCGGCCGGGTGTCGGTCCTCAAGGACTGGCGCGGCCTGAAGGTAGGCGACCTGCTGATGCGCGCCGCCATCGAGCAGGCAGAAAGCCAGGGCCTGCAGCGCCAGTTGCTGACGGCCCAGGTCTACGCCATTCCCTTCTACGAACGGCTAGGCTTTCAGGTAGCCAGCGGCGAATTCCTCGACGCCGGCCTCCCCCACGTGGACATGGTGCGCGAGAGCGCCTGAGCAGCGACTCAAAGGAGCGACATGGAAAACGCCCCGGACCAAGACGATCTCCCGGTAGAACTGCCGGACATCGAGTTCCAGTCACCGGGGCGTTTTGCCGTCCACAACCCGCCCAGCGAAGCGCTGCCGCCCGAAGCCTTGGAGCCTGCGCCTTTCCGCCTCGGCGAGGGTGACCAGCTGCACCGTTTCAGCAAGCCGGATGACGCCCGCGCCCATGCGCTGGCACTGATCCAGCAGGCGCGCCGCACGCTCTACCTCTATACCCCCGACCTGGAGCCGTGGCTGTATCACCACAGCAGCATCCAGGAAGCCTGCACCCAGCTACTACTGGGCAATCCGCGCAATCGCCTGATGATTCTGGTGCGCGACAGTAGCCGCGCGGTGAAGGAAGGCCATCGTCTGCTGAACCTCAGCCGTCGGCTGTCCAGCTACTGCCAGATCCACCGGATCAATCCCGACTACCCGAGCGAGGAGCATGCCTTTCTGCTCGCTGACGACTGCGGCCTGCTGCTGCGCCCGGAGCCAGGCGAGTACGCCGGTTACGCGCACTACAACAACGCTGGCCGCGTCCGCCAACTGATCGCGCAATTCGAACAGACCTGGAACACCAGCGTCCTCGACCCGAACCTGCGGAGTTTCCTGATTTGAGCCAACACACCCTCGCCCTGATGCTCGTCTGCGCGATCAGCTTCGCCGCCACCGCAGCGCCGCGCACCGAGATCATCCCGCTCAACTACCGCACCGCCGAAGACGTGCTGCCGGTGGCGCAGCAGGTCCTGGGCAATGAAGGCCGGGTTAGCGCCTACGGCAACCAGCTAGTGGTGAACGCCGAGCTGGCGAAGATCCGCGAACTGCAGCAGGTGCTCGAACAACTGGATACGCGCCCGCATCAGCTGCTGATCAGCGTCGATACACTCGATGGCAGCCAGGGCAGCCAGAGCGGCTACTCGGTAAACGGCTCGGTGAGCGCCGGCAATGTGGAAATCCAGGCGGGTCGCGGCGAAGTCAACGGCCGCGACCAGGTGCGCATTATCAATCGATCCACCAACAGTCGCGGAGGCGGCACCCAGCAGGTGCGCACCACCGAGGGTTCGCCCGCCTTCATCCAGGTCGGCCAGAGTCAGCCGGTGACCAACGCCGGCATCGGCCCCTACGGCCAGGTCTACAGCCAGACCGAATACCGCGACGCCAACCAGGGCATGTACGTGACCGCCAGCCTCACGGGCAACCTGGTACACATCACCCTGAGTACCCGCAACGACCGCTTCAACGGCAATTACCAGGGCTCGATGAACACCAGTTCGGCGGACACCACCGTCAGCGGCCCCATTGGCCAGTGGATCGACGTAGGCGGCGTCAGCCAGAGCAACCAGAGCACGCAAAGCGGCTACACCCGCCAGTACAGCACCCAGGGGCGCAGCGACAGTACCCTCCGGGTGAAGGTCGAAGTGCTCGACTAATCCTTCCGTAGGTGACTTGCCAGTCCTCGTTAGACCTTCGTGTAGTAGTCCAAAAAAAACACTACAAAACGTTTGACGAACGCTCGTTTGAAAGTGCATGATGGCTTCGCTCCCGCTAACCAGAGGGTCTCAAAGCCCTCCGGACCGAGCCTGTGGCCCACCCGCCGCGCTGGTCCGTGTTGTTAAGCCCACAAGGCGGATCGACGAGGTTGCGACTGGCAAGAGGTTGTCCTGAGGGACGGGGAAGCAAGCCTTAGCAACAGTACGAAGTGACGGATTCAGCCGTCCACCATTGCCCAACGGCTGCCACGAGCCGGCAAGCGATTCTGGATGTCACCGCTGCAGTCACCCGTCTGTACGCCGCTCTACCCCCACTCCTCCAGCGTCACTCCTTCTTTTCGGTCGTACCTTCGCCATCCCGCGGCGAGCAACCCGCAGTCAATTCCGTGCAGATACGGGTTTTGAGTGGGTAGTCGGTGCTCAACCACACACATACTTTGAAGGATTGACCATGTCCGCTTATCAAAACGACATCAAGGCCGTTGCCGCTCTGAAAGAGAAAACCGGTAACAGCTGGAGCGCTATCAACCCCGAGTCGGTTGCCCGCATGCGCGCTCAGAACCGCTTCAAGACTGGTCTGGACATCGCCAAGTACACTGCGGCCATCATGCGCAAAGACATGGCCGAGTATGACGCCGACAACTCCGTCTACACCCAGTCCCTGGGCTGCTGGCACGGCTTCATCGGCCAGCAGAAGCTGATCTCGATCAAGAAGCATCTGAAGACCACCAACAAGCGCTACCTCTACCTGTCCGGCTGGATGGTTGCCGCGCTGCGTTCCGACTTCGGCCCGCTGCCCGACCAGTCCATGCACGAGAAGACTGCCGTTTCCGGCCTGATCGAAGAGCTGTACACCTTCCTGCGCCAGGCTGACGCTCGCGAACTGGATCTGCTCTTCACCGCCCTGGACAGCGCTCGCGCTGCCGGCGACAAGGCCAAGCAGGACGAAATCCAGGCTCAGATCGACGGCTACGAAACCCACGTAGTACCGATCATCGCCGACATCGACGCCGGCTTCGGCAACCCGGAAGCGACCTACCTGCTGGCCAAGAAAATGATCGAAGCCGGTGCCTGCTGCATCCAGATCGAGAACCAGGTTTCCGACGAGAAGCAGTGCGGCCACCAGGACGGCAAAGTGACCGTTCCGCACGAAGATTTCCTCGCCAAGATCAACGCCGTTCGCTACGCGTTCCTCGAGCTCGGCGTTGACGATGGCGTGATCGTTGCCCGTACCGACTCCCTGGGCGCCGGCCTGACCAAGCAGATCGCCGTGACCAAAGAGCCGGGCGACCTGGGCGACCAGTACAACTCCTTCCTGGACTGCGAAGAAGTTTCCGCTGCCGAACTGCAGAACGGCGACGTGGTGATCAACCGCGGCGGCAAGCTGCTGCGTCCCAAGCGCCTGGCTTCCAACCTGTTCCAGTTCCGCAAGGGCACCGGCGAAGACCGCTGCGTCCTGGACTGCATCACCTCGCTGCAGAACGGCGCCGACCTGCTGTGGATCGAAACCGAGAAGCCGCACGTTGGCCAGATCAAAGGCATGGTTGACCGCATCCGTCAGGTCATCCCGAACGCCAAGCTGGTTTACAACAACAGCCCGTCGTTCAACTGGACCCTGAATTTCCGCCAGCAGGTGTTCGATGCATTCGTCGCCGAAGGCAAGGACGTTTCCGCCTACGACCGCGCCAAGCTGATGAGCGTCGAGTACGACGAAACCGAACTGGCTCAGGTTGCCGACGAGAAGATCCGTACCTTCCAGCGTGACGGTTCCGCCCACGCCGGCATTTTCCACCACCTGATCACCCTGCCGACCTACCACACCGCCGCGCTGTCCACCGACAACCTGGCCAAGGGTTACTTCGCCGACCAGGGCATGCTGGCCTACGTGAAGGGCGTTCAGCGTCAGGAACTGCGTCAGGGTATCGCCTGCGTGAAGCACCAGAACATGGCCGGCTCGGACATCGGCGACAACCACAAAGAGTACTTCGCTGGCGAAGCCGCTCTGAAAGCCTCGGGTAAAGACAACACCATGAACCAGTTCCACTAAGAACTGGCTCAACCAGCCCCTCGGGGCTGGGAGACTCCGCAAGACCCCGGCCCCGGCCGGGGTCTTGCTTTTTGTGTCTGGCCGAATTGCGCTTGGCCGAACCGCCAGCAACCCCTTCCCCGCCCGCCAAGGGCAGAACCGCTTCGACGTGCCAGCCTCGGGCTTCCTTTATATGAACGGAACGCCCCATGAGCAATAAACCCAAGCGCAACCGCCTCGCCCTCGCCGCCCACCTCATCCAGCGCCTGCCAAGCCGCCTCCACGAGCCGCTGCTGAGTCGCCTGTTCTGCTCTCAGGTGCGCTTTGCCGGAACCGCCGGCGTACGCATCCAGTGGCTCTCCAATGATGAAGTGAGAATGAGCCTGGCCAACCATCGCCGCGCCCGCAATCACATCGGCGGCTTACATGCCGCAGCCATGGCGCTGCTGGCCGAGTCCGCCAGCGGCTGCATGGTCGGCATGAACCTGCCCGATCACAAGCTGCCGCTGATCAAGACCCTCAAGGTCGACTACCTGCTTCGGGCCAGCGGCGGCCTGCGCGCCATCGCCACGCTGACGCCGGAACAGCGCCGCGCAATGCGGGACGATGATCGCGGCGAGGCGCTGGTGAAGGTGACCCTTCTGGACGAATCGGGGGCCGAACCGGTGCGCTGCGAGATGCGCTGGGCGTGGATTCGGAAGGGAAATTGAACCACCCGGATGCGGGGGCGACCAACGAGTTCACAGAGGGATAATTCGAAGTCACATACCAGGCGAAATAAAAGCCGCGCCGCTTATATGTAGTAAAGTTACGGATATACGACACCGCAAATGATAATTCTTATCATTTATGGGTGCCGATTTATTGCGGATAAATACCTCGAAAGTACTATTCGACCAAAGCCGAAGTGCCGTCACACTAGGCATCCAGAGCCGCGCAAACAGGGCGCTACGGGAAATGCAAAAGGCTTTTGCCCGAAATAGAAGCATCTGTTTGTGTTGGAAAAATTTACTTGCTGAAGGCTTTGGGCATAAAATTGGAAAGATCACCTGAACCCTTAGCTCACTATCCTTGAGTTGTCGGGTTCGCAGTACTCGGGCGTTGCGCCCGAAACCCAAGACAATCGCTTTTTGTAGGAAGGAGTATCGGCATGCCCAATCCAGCTGAACTTGCAGCTCAACACTGGGGACTCGCCGCCTTCCTTTTAGGAGTGCTGGGCCTGCTCGCCTTCATGCTAGGGGTTTCCAGCCTTCTTGGCAGTAAGGCATTTGGTCGCAGCAAGAACGAACCGTTCGAATCGGGGATCGTTCCTACCGGCAGCGCCCGCCTGCGCCTATCCGCAAAATTCTATCTGGTCGCGATGCTCTTCGTGATCTTCGACGTCGAAGCCCTCTTCCTCTTCGCCTGGTCCGTGTCCGTCCGTGAAAGCGGTTGGGCCGGTCTGATCGAGGCAACCATTTTCATAGCAATTCTGTTGGCAGGTCTTGTCTACCTGTGGCGTATCGGCGCGCTCGATTGGGCGCCGGCGGCACGTCGCGCACGGCAGGCGAAGCTAAAACAATGAGGCTTTGGCGATGCAATACAAACTTACCCGGATCGATCCGGATGCGCCCAATGATCAATACCCGATCGGCGAACGCGAAACGGTAGAAGACCCGCTCATCGAAGGGCAGGTCCACAAGAACATCTTCATGGGCAAGCTCGAGGATGTTCTCAACGGTGCGGTGAACTGGGGTCGCAAAAACTCCCTGTGGCCGTACAACTTCGGGCTGTCCTGCTGCTACGTGGAGATGACCACGGCGTTCACCGCGCCGCACGACATCGCCCGTTTCGGCGCCGAAGTGATCCGTGCATCGCCGCGCCAGGCTGACTTCATGGTCATCGCCGGCACCTGCTTCATCAAGATGGCTCCGGTCATCCAGCGCCTGTACGAGCAGATGCTGGAACCCAAGTGGGTGATCTCGATGGGGTCGTGCGCCAACTCCGGCGGCATGTACGACATCTACTCGGTCGTTCAGGGGGTCGACAAGTTCCTCCCCGTGGACGTGTACATCCCCGGCTGCCCGCCCCGTCCGGAGGCGTTCCTGCAAGGCCTGATGCTGCTACAGGAATCCATCGGCCAGGAGCGTCGCCCGTTGTCCTGGGTTGTAGGCGATCAAGGCGTCTATCGCGCCGACATGCCTGCCCAGAAGGATCTCAAGCGCGAACAGCGCATTGCGGTCACCAACCTGCGCAGCCCCGACGAAGTGTGATCCGGCCCTCCACGAGAGGCCCGTTTTCACTCCACCGTTGACCGAGTGACTTAAAGACTATGAATGCAGACTCCGCTCTGTACATCCCGCCTTACAAGGCAGACGACCAAGATATCGTCGTCGAACTGAATTCCCGCTTTGGCGCCGAGACCTTCACCGTCCAGGCCACCCGCACCGGCATGCCGGTGCTCTGGGTTGCCCGTGAGCGCCTGATCGACGTCCTTACCTTCCTGCGCAACGTGCCCAAGCCTTACGTCATGCTCTATGACCTGCACGGTGTCGACGAGCGCCTGCGCACGCATCGTCGCGGCCTGCCGGGCGCAGACTTTAGCGTGTTCTACCACCTGATGTCGCTCGAACGTAATAGTGACGTGATGATCAAGGTGGCTTTATCCGAAGGCGACCTCAATGTGCCCACCGCCACACGTATCTGGCCGAACGCCAACTGGTACGAGCGTGAGGTCTGGGACATGTACGGGATCACCTTCAATGGTCACCCGCACCTGACCCGCATGCTGATGCCGCCCACCTGGGAAGGTCACCCGCTGCGCAAGGACTACCCGGCGCGCGCCACCGAGTTCGACCCTTACGCGCTGTCCGCCGCCAAGCAGGACCTCGAGCAGGAAGCCCTACGCTTCAAGCCCGAAGACTGGGGCATGAAGCGCCACGGCGAGAACGAGGACTTCATGTTCCTCAACCTCGGCCCTAACCACCCGTCCGCGCACGGTGCGTTCCGCATCATCCTGCAACTGGATGGTGAAGAGATCCTCGACTGCGTTCCGGAGATCGGCTACCACCACCGTGGCGCCGAGAAGATGGCCGAGCGCCAGTCCTGGCACAGCTTCATTCCGTACACCGACCGTATCGACTACCTCGGCGGCGTGATGAACAACCTGCCGTACGTGCTCTCGGTCGAGAAGCTCGCCGGCATCAAGGTACCGCAGCGCGTCGACGTCATCCGCATCATGATGTCGGAGTTCTTCCGCATCCTGAACCACCTCCTCTATCTGGGTACCTACATCCAGGACGTGGGCGCGATGACCCCCGTGTTCTTCACCTTCACCGACCGCCAGCGTGCCTACAAGGTCGTCGAAGCCATCACCGGCTTCCGCCTGCACCCGGCCTGGTACCGCATCGGCGGCGTCGCCCACGACCTGCCGCGCGGCTGGGACAAGCTGGTCCGCGAGTTCCTCGACTGGATGCCCAAGCGCCTGGACGAGTACGAAACCGCCGCCCTGAAGAACAGCATCCTGCGTGGTCGTACCATCGGCGTTGCCGCGTACAACACCAAGGAAGCGCTGGAATGGGGCACCACTGGTGCCGGCCTGCGCGCCACCGGCTGTGATTTCGACCTGCGTAAAGCCCGCCCCTACTCCGGCTACGAGAACTTCGAGTTCGAAGTACCGCTGGCGGCCAATGGCGACGCCTACGACCGCTGCATGGTCAAGATGGGTGAGATGCGCCAGAGCCTGCGCATCATCGAGCAGTGCCTGAAGAACATGCCCGAAGGCCCGTACAAGGCCGACCACCCGCTGACCACGCCGCCACCCAAAGAGCGCACGCTGCAGCACATCGAAACCCTGATCACCCACTTCCTGCAGGTTTCCTGGGGCCCGGTCATGCCGGCCAACGAAGCCTTCCAGATGGTGGAAGCGACCAAGGGCATCAACAGCTACTACCTGACGAGCGATGGCAGCACCATGAGCTACCGGACCCGCATCCGGACGCCCAGCTTCCCGCACCTGCAGCAGATTCCGTCGGTGATCAACGGCAGCATGATCGCTGACCTGATCGCCTATCTGGGCAGTATCGACTTCGTTATGGCCGACGTGGACCGCTGATCATGAGTACCCTTATCCAGACAGATCGTTTCGAACTCAGCGAAACCGAGCGCTCGGCCATCGAGCACGAAATGCATCACTACGAGGACTCCCGCGCGGCGTCCATCGAAGCCCTGAAGATCGTCCAGAAGCAGCGCGGCTGGGTGCCGGACGGCGCCATTCCGGCCATCGCCGACATCCTCGGCATTCCGGACAGCGACGTCGAAGGCGTGGCGACCTTCTATAGCCAGATTTTCCGCCAGCCGGTCGGCCGCCACATCATCCGCGTCTGCGACAGCATGGTCTGCTACATCGGCGGCCACGAGTCCGTAGTCGGCGAGATCCAGAAGCAGCTGGGCATCGGCCTCGGCCAGACCACCGCCGACGGCCGCTTCACCCTGCTGCCGGTGTGCTGCCTGGGCAACTGCGACAAGGCCCCGGCGATGATGATCGACGACGACACCTTCGGCGACCTGCGTCCCGACGGCGTCGCCAAACTGCTGGAGGCCTACGCATGAGTCGCCTCACCTCCTACGGCACGCCCAACCGCACTGCGCGCGCGGCCGAAACCCATCCGCTGACCTGGCGCCTGCGTGACGACGGCGCCCCGGTCTGGCTGGAGGAGTACCAGTCGAAGAACGGCTACGCCGCCGCCCGCAAGGCGCTGGCTCAGATGGCCGCCGACGACATCGTCCAGACCGTCAAGGACTCCGGCCTCAAGGGCCGCGGCGGTGCGGGCTTCCCCACCGGCGTGAAGTGGGGCCTGATGCCCAAGGACGAATCCCTCAACATCCGCTACCTGCTGTGCAACGCGGACGAGATGGAGCCCAACACCTGGAAGGACCGCATGCTCATGGAGCAGCTGCCGCACCTGCTGGTGGAAGGCATGCTGATCTCCGCGCGCGCCCTGAAGGCCTACCGCGGCTACATTTTCCTGCGTGGCGAGTACGTCGATGCCGCCCGCAACCTCAACCGCGCCATCGAAGAAGCCAAGGCCGCAGGCCTGCTGGGCAAGAACATCCTCGGCAGCGGCTTCGATTTCGAGCTGTTCGTGCACACCGGCGCCGGCCGCTACATCTGTGGCGAAGAGACCGCGCTGATCAACTCGCTGGAAGGCCGCCGCGCCAACCCGCGCTCCAAGCCGCCCTTCCCCGCCGCCGTTGGCGTCTGGGGCAAGCCGACCTGCGTGAACAACGTCGAGACCCTGTGCAACGTGCCAGCGATCGTCGAGCACGGCGTCGACTGGTACAAGGGCCTCGCCCGCCCAGGCAGCGAAGACATGGGCACCAAGCTCATGGGTTTCTCCGGCAAGGTGAAGAACCCCGGCATCTGGGAGCTGCCCTTCGGCCTTCCGGCGCGCGAGCTGTTCGAGGACTACGCTGGCGGCATGCGCGACGGCTACAAGCTCAAGGCCTGGCAGCCGGGCGGCGCCGGTACCGGCTTCCTCCTGCCGGAACACCTGGACGCGCTGTTCTACGCTGGCGGCGTCGCCAAGGTCGGTACTCGTATGGGTACCGGTCTGGCCATGGCGGTGGACGACAGCGTCAACATGGTTTCCCTGCTGCGCAACATGGAAGAGTTCTTCGCCCGCGAGTCCTGCGGCTGGTGCACTCCGTGCCGCGACGGCCTGCCGTGGAGCGTGAAGGTCCTGCGCGCGCTGGAGAAAGGCGAAGGCGCCCAGGGCGACCTGGAGACCCTCGAGCAGCTCGTCAACTTCCTCGGCCCAGGCAAGACTTTCTGTGCTCACGCACCGGGTGCCGTCGAGCCGCTGGGCAGCGCATTGAAGTATTTCCGTCCCGAGTTCGAAGCGGGCATTTCCCGCCAGGCTCAGGCCGTACAAGCTCCGCAGGTCGTCGGCGCTTGATGCTTTGATCGCCGGGCGCTGCGCCCGGCGTTGTTTCGTTGTAGTGCCGCGGCGTGCCGCCGGCCCGATGAAACCGTGATTTCTATTAGCCACGCCCGCTGACAACGGGCCAACGAAGACTTAGACCCATGGCCACGATCCACGTAGACGGCAAGACGTTAGAAGTCGACGGAGCGGACAACCTGTTGCAGGCCTGCCTCTCCCTCGGTCTCGACATCCCCTACTTCTGCTGGCACCCGGCGCTCGGTAGCGTCGGCGCCTGCCGCCAGTGCGCGGTCAAGCAGTATACCGACGAGAACGACACCCGCGGTCGCATCGTCATGTCCTGCATGACTCCCGCCACCGACAACACCTGGATTTCCATCGAAGACGAAGAATCCAAGGCATTCCGTGCCAGCGTCGTCGAATGGCTGATGACCAACCACCCGCACGACTGCCCGGTCTGCGAGGAAGGCGGTCACTGCCATCTGCAGGACATGACGGTGATGACCGGCCACAACCAGCGCCGGTACCGCTTCACCAAGCGCACCCACCAGAACCAGGAGCTCGGCCCGTTCATCGCCCACGAGATGAACCGCTGCATCGCCTGCTACCGCTGCGTCCGTTACTACAAGGACTACGCTGGCGGCACCGATCTGGGCGTCTATGGCGCGCACGACAACGTCTACTTCGGCCGGATCGAGGACGGTGTACTGGAGAGCGAATTCTCCGGGAACCTGACCGAGGTCTGCCCGACCGGCGTGTTCACCGACAAAACCCACTCCGAGCGCTACAACCGCAAGTGGGACATGCAGTTCGCCCCGAGCATCTGCCATGGCTGCTCCAGCGGCTGCAACATCAGCCCTGGCGAACGTTACGGTGAAATCCGCCGCATCGAGAACCGCTACAACGGCTCGGTGAACCACTACTTCCTGTGCGACCGCGGTCGCTTCGGCTACGGCTACGTCAACCGCGAAGACCGCCCGCGTCAGCCGCAGCTGATGCTGAGCAAGCAGAAGCTCTCGCTGGACGGCGCCCTGGACCAAACCGCAGCGTTGCTCAAGGGTCGCAAGGTCATCGGCATCGGTTCGCCGCGCGCGAGCCTGGAAAGCAACTACGCCCTGTCCGCACTGGTCGGCGCGCAGAACTTCTACAGCGGCATTTCCGCTGACGAACTACAGCGTCTGAAACTGGTCCTGAAAGTCATGCAGGACGGCCCGCTGCCGGCGCCGACCATCCGTGACATCGAAGACCACGATGCGGTATTCGTGCTCGGCGAAGACCTGACCCAGACCGCTGCCCGTATCGCCCTGGCCCTGCGCCAGTCGGTGAAGGGCAAGGGCGAGGACATGGCCGCCGCGATGAAGATCCAGCCGTGGCTCGACGCCGCGGTGAAGACCATCGCCCAGCACGAGATGAACCCGCTGTTCATCGCCAGCCTGGATGAAACCCGCCTGGACGACGTCGCCGCCGAGTGCGTGCACGCCGCTACCGAAGACCTGGCTCGCCTGGGCTTCGCCGTGGCCCATGCCATTGATGCGAGCGCCCCGGCCGTGGCCGGCCTCGACGCCGAAGCCGCCGCCCTCGCCCAGCGCATCGCCGATGCCCTGGTTGCCGCCAAGCGTCCGCTGGTCATCTCCGGCACCTCGCTGGGCAGCAATGCCCTGATCGAAGCCGCGGCCAACATCGCCAGCGCGCTGAAGAACCGCGAGAAGAACGGATCCCTGAGCCTGGTCGTCCCGGAAGCCAACAGCCTGGGCCTGGCCCTCTTCGGTGGTGAATCCGTCGAAGCCGCTCTCGAGCAGTTGACCTCCGGCGCCGCCGATGCCGTGGTGATCCTGGAGAACGACCTGTACCGCCGCGCCGACGCTGCTGCCGTCGATGCCGCTCTGGCCGCCGCGAAGATCGTCGTCGTCGCCGATCACCAGCAGACCGCCACCACTGCCAAGGCCACCGTGCTGCTGCCGGCCGCCAGCTTCGCCGAAGGCGATGGCACCCTGGTCAGCCAGGAAGGCCGCGCCCAGCGCTTCTTCCAGGTCTTCGATCCGACCTACTACAACGCCGACAACCTGGTTCGCGAAGGCTGGCGCTGGCTGCACGCCCTGCACAGCACCCTCGAAGGCAAGCGCGTCGACTGGACCCAACTGGACCACGTGATTGACGCCGTCGTCGCTGCCAAGCCGCAACTGGCCGGCATCCGCGAAGCCGCACCGAACGCCGCGTTCCGCATCAAGGGTCTGAAGCTGGCGCGCGAGCCGCACCGCTACTCCGGCCGTACTGCCATGCGCGCCAACATCAATGTCAGCGAGCCGCGTCAGCCGCAGGACATCGACTCCGCGTTCGCGTTCTCCATGGAAGGCTACGCCGGCAGCGCCGAACCGCGTCAGCAGATTCCGTTCGCCTGGTCCCCGGGCTGGAACTCCCCGCAAGCCTGGAACAAGTTCCAGGACGAAGTCGGTGGTCACCTGCGCGCCGGCGATCCGGGCGTGCGCCTGATCGAGGCCAAGGGCGATGCCCTGTGGTTCAGCGAAATTCCTGCGCCGTTCCACACCGCCGCCAGCCAGTTCAAGGTGGTGCCCTTCTATCACCTGTTCGGCAGCGAGGAGAACTCCTCGAAAGCCGCCCCGGTGCAGGAACGCATCCCGCAGACCTACGTCACCCTGGCCAAGGCCGAAGCTGACCGTCTGGGCGTGAACGAAGGCGCGATCATCCGCCTGACCGTCAAGGGCCAGGAACTGCGCCTGCCGCTGCGCGTGAGCGAAGAGCTCGGCGCCGGCCTGGTTGCCCTGCCGATCGGTCTGCAAGGCATTCCTGCCGGTGTCATCGGCGCTGTCGCTGAAGGTCTGCAGGAGGCTGCGCAATGAGTTGGCTGACACCTGCCATCGTCGACATCCTGATCGAGGTCATCAAGGCCATCGTCATCCTGCTCGCCGTGGTCGTCTGCGGCGCGCTGCTTAGCTGGGTCGAGCGTCGTCTGCTCGGCCTCTGGCAGGACCGCTACGGTCCGAACCGGGTTGGCCCCTTCGGTGCCTTCCAGCTCGGCGCCGACATGCTGAAGATGTTCTTCAAGGAAGACTGGACCCCGCCGTTCGCCGACAAGATGATCTTCACCCTCGCCCCCATGATCGCCATGGGTGCGCTGCTGGTGGCGTTCGCGGTCATCCCGATCACCCCGAACTGGGGCGTGGCGGACCTGAACATCGGCATCCTGTTCTTCTTCGCCATGGCTGGCCTGACCGTTTACGCGGTGCTGTTCGCCGGCTGGTCGAGCAACAACAAGTTCGCCCTCCTCGGCAGCCTGCGCGCCTCGGCCCAGACCATCTCCTACGAGGTGTTCCTGGCCCTGTCGCTGATGGGTATCGTCGCCCAGGTCGGTTCGTTCAGCCTGCGCGACATCGTCGAATACCAGGCCCAGCACGTGTGGTTCATCATTCCGCAGTTCTTCGGCTTCATGACCTTCTTCGTCGCCGGCGTCGCCGTGACTCACCGTCACCCGTTCGACCAGCCCGAAGCCGAGCAGGAACTGGCCGACGGTTACCACATCGAGTACGCCGGCATGAAATGGGGCATGTTCTTCGTCGGCGAGTACATCGGCATCGTGCTGGTGTCCGCGCTGCTGGCGACCCTGTTCTTCGGCGGCTGGCACGGTCCCTTCGGCATCCTGCCGCAGATCCCGTTCATCTGGTTCGCCCTGAAAACCGGCTTCTTCATCATGATGTTCATTTTGCTGCGGGCCTCCATCCCACGCCCGCGCTATGACCAGGTGATGGCCTTCAGCTGGAAGTTCTGCCTCCCGCTGACCCTGATCAACCTGCTGGTGACCGGCGCTGTCGTGCTGGCCAGCCAGTAAGGAGTAGGACCATGATCAAGTACATTTTCGACGTGGTGCACGGCACCTACACCCAGCTGCGCAGCCTGGTGATGATCTTCGGTCACGCCTTCCGCAAGCGTGACACCCTGCAGTACCCGGAAGAGCCCGTGTACCTGCCGCCGCGCTACCGTGGCCGCATCGTGCTCACCCGCGACCCCGACGGCGAGGAGCGCTGCGTTGCGTGCAACCTGTGCGCCGTGGCCTGCCCGGTCGGCTGCATCTCCCTGCAGAAGGCCGAGACCGACGACGGTCGCTGGTACCCCGAGTTCTTCCGCATCAACTTCTCCCGCTGCATCTTCTGCGGCCTGTGCGAAGAAGCCTGCCCGACCACCGCGATCCAGCTGACGCCGGATTTCGAGATGGGCGAGTTCAAGCGCCAGGACCTGGTCTACGAGAAGGAAGACCTGCTGATCTCCGGCCCCGGCAAGAACCCGGACTACAACTTCTACCGCGTTGCCGGCATGGCCATCGCCGGCAAGCCGAAAGGCGCCGCGCAGAACGAAGCCGAACCGATCAACGTCAAGAGCTTGCTGCCGTAAGGAGACGTCGCGTGGAATTCGCTTTCTACTTCGCCGCCGGCGTCGCCGTGCTGGCAACCTTCCGGGTCATCACCAACAGCAATCCGGTGCATGCCCTGCTCTACCTCATCATTTCGCTGCTCGCAGTTTCGATGACCTTCTTCAGCCTCGGCGCCCCGTTCGCCGGTGCCCTGGAAATCATCGTCTACGCTGGCGCGATCATGGTGCTGTTCGTCTTCGTGGTCATGATGCTCAACCTCGGCCCGGCGATTGCCGAGCAGGAGCGCAAGTGGCTCAAGCCCGGCGTCTGGTTCGGCCCCGGCGCCCTGGCTGCCGTGCTGCTGGTTGAACTGCTGTGGATGCTCTCGCGCACTCCGAGCGGCATCGGCATTGGCCACACCACCGTGGACGCCAAGGCCGTGGGCATCAGCCTGTTCGGCCCGTACCTGCTGGTCGTCGAACTGGCCTCGATGCTGCTGCTGGCGGCACTGGTCGCCGCCTACCACCTCGGCCGCCACGAAGCGAAGGACTAACACCATGAATGCAATCCCTCTCGAACACGGACTGGCGCTCGCCGGTGTGCTGTTCTGCTTCGGCCTGGTGGGCCTGATGGTACGACGCAACATCCTGTTCGTACTGATGAGCCTGGAAGTGATGATGAACGCCGCCGCTCTGGCCTTCGTGGTCGGTGGCGCCCGCTGGGGCCAGCCTGACGGCCAGGTGATGTTCATCCTGGTGCTCAGCCTGGCTGCGGCCGAGGCCAGCATCGGCCTGGCGATCCTGCTCCAGCTGTATCGCCGCTTCCATACCCTCGATATCGACGCTGCCAGCGAGATGCGCGGATGAACCTGCTGCCCCTTACTTTCCTGTTCCCCCTGGTCGGCTTCCTGCTGCTCTCGTTCTCCCGTGGCAAGTGGTCGGAAAATCTCTCGGCACTGGTGGGTGTCGGCTCCGTGGGCCTGGCGGCCCTCTCCGCCTTCTGGGCGATCTGGAGCTTCCACAGCAACCCGCCCGAAGGTGGCGCCTACAGCCTGGTGCTGTGGCAATGGATGAGCGTTGGCGACTTCAAGACCAACTTCACCCTGTACCTGGACGGCCTGTCGGTCACCATGCTCGGCGTGGTCACCGGCGTCGGCTTCCTGATCCACCTGTTCGCCTCTTGGTACATGCGCGGTGAAACCGGTTACTCGCGTTTCTTCGCCTACACCAACCTGTTCATCGCCAGCATGCTGTTCCTGGTGCTGGGCGATAACCTGCTGTTCATGTACTTCGGCTGGGAAGGCGTGGGTCTCTGCTCCTACCTGCTGATCGGTTTCTATTACAACCACGTACCCAACGGCAACGCAGCGCTGAAGGCCTTCATCGTGACCCGCGTGGGTGACGTGTTCTTCGCCATCGGCATGTTCATCCTGTTCCAGCACCTGGGCACGCTGAACATCCAGGAACTGCTGGTCCTGGCCCCGCAGCACTTCGCCAAGGGCGACCTGTGGATCAACCTGGCGACCCTGATGCTGCTCGGCGGCGCCGTCGGCAAGTCCGCCCAGCTGCCGCTACAGACCTGGCTGGCCGACGCGATGGCAGGCCCGACTCCGGTCTCCGCGCTGATCCACGCCGCCACCATGGTGACCGCGGGCGTCTACCTGATCGCCCGTTGCCATGGCCTGTTCGAGCTCGCTCCGAACGTCCTGGAGCTGGTCGGCATCATTGGCGCCGTGACCCTGGTCCTGGCCGGCTTCGCTGCCCTGGTGCAGACCGACATCAAGCGTATCCTCGCCTACTCGACCATGAGCCAGATCGGCTACATGTTCCTGGCCCTGGGCGTTGGCGCCTGGGGTGGCGCGATCTTCCACCTGATGACCCACGCCTTCTTCAAGGCCCTGCTGTTCCTTGCTTCGGGTGCGGTGATCGTCGCCTGCCACCACGAGCAGAACATCTTCAAGATGGGTGGTCTGTGGAAGAAGCTGCCGCTGGCCTACGCAAGCTTCGTGGTCGGTGGTGCTGCGCTGTCCGCCCTGCCCTTCCTGACCGCCGGCTTCTACTCCAAGGACGAGATCCTCTGGGAAGCCTTCGCCAGCGGTCACCCGAACCTGCTGATCGCAGGGCTCGTCGGTGCGTTCATGACCTCGCTGTACACCTTCCGCCTGATCTTCATCGCCTTCCACGGCGAAGCGAAGACCGAAGCGCACGCCGGCCATGGCATCAGCCACTGGCTGCCGCTGGGTGTCCTGATCGTGCTCTCCACCTTCATCGGCGCGCTGATCACGCCGCCGCTGGCCGGCGTCCTGCCGGAAAGCGCCGGTCACGCCGGTGGTGAAGCCAAGCACAGCCTGGAAATCGCCTCGGGCGCCATCGCCATCGCCGGTATCCTGCTGGCAGGCCTGCTGTTCCTCGGCAAGCGCCGCTTCGTCACCGCCGTCGCCCAGAGCGCACCGGGCCGCTTCTTCGGCACCTGGTGGCTGCACGCCTGGGGCTTCGACTGGCTGTACGACAAGCTGTTCGTGAAACCCTATCTGCTGATCTGCCGCCTGCTGGCCGCGGACCCGATCGACAAGACCCTGGTCCTGGTCCCGCTCACCGCCCGCGGTGGTCACAAACTCCTCAGCCTCACCGAGAACGGCCGCCTGCGTTGGTACGCCGCTTCCTTGGTGGGTGGCGCCGCGCTGCTCCTCGGCGCGCTGCTGCTGGCTTAATGAATTCACGAAAGAGATTGAGCCCGACATGATTCTGCCCTGGCTAATCCTGATCCCCTTCATCGGCGGCTTCCTTTGCTGGATCGCCGAGTACACCAGCAAGACCCTGCCCCGCTGGGTCGCCCTGGGATCGATGGTCCTCACCCTGGCCCTGAGCCTGTGGGTGTGGCACACCGGTGACTTCCAGCTGGCCCCGGCGCCGGGTGGCGAGCCGCAGTGGACCCTGCAGTTCCAGGTACCCTGGATCGAGCGCTTCGGCATCAGCGTGCACCTGGCAATGGACGGCCTGTCCCTGCTGATGGTCGCGCTGACCGGCCTGCTCGGCGTGCTATCCGTCCTCTGCTCGTGGAACGAGATTCAGCGTCGCATCGGCTTCTTCCACCTGAACCTGCTGTGGATTCTGGGCGGTGTGATCGGCGTGTTCCTGGCCGTCGACCTGTTCCTGTTCTTCTTCTTCTGGGAAATGATGCTGGTGCCGATGTACTTCCTCATCGCGCTCTGGGGTCATAGCTCGGACGACGGCAAGAAGACCCGCATCTACGCCGCCACCAAGTTCTTCATCTTCACCCAGGCCAGCGGCCTGGTGATGCTGGTGGCGATCCTGGGCCTGGTGTTCGTGCACTACAACAGCACCGGCGTGCTGACCTTCAACTACGCCGACCTGCTGAAGACCCAGCTGCCGCCACACACCGAATGGCTGCTGATGCTCGGCTTCTTCGTCGCCTTCGCGGTGAAGATGCCGGTGGTGCCGGTGCATTCCTGGCTGCCGGACGCCCACGCACAGGCGCCGACCGCCGGTTCCGTGGACCTGGCCGGCATCCTGCTGAAGACCGCCGCCTACGGCCTGATCCGCTTCGCCCTGCCGCTGTTCCCCAACGCCTCGGCCGAGTTCGCCCCGATTGCCATGACCCTGGGTCTGATCGGCATCTTCTACGGCGCCTTCCTGTCGTTCGCACAGACCGACATCAAGCGCCTGGTGGCGTACTCCTCCGTGTCGCACATGGGCTTCGTGATGATCGGCATCTACTCCGGCAGCCCCCAGGCACTGCAAGGTGTCGTCGTGCAGATGATCGCCCACGGCCTCTCCGCCGCCGCGCTGTTCATCCTGTGTGGCCAGCTGTACGAGCGCCTGCACACCCGTGACATGCGCAAGATGGGCGGCCTGTGGTCGCGCATCCCGTACCTGCCGGCCGTGGCCCTGTTCTTCGCCACCGCCTCGCTGGGTCTGCCGGGCACCGGTAACTTCGTCGGCGAATTCCTGATCCTGCTGGGCAGCTTCAAGGTCGTTCCGGTGATCACCGTGATCGCCACCTTCGGCCTGGTATTCGGCTCGGTCTACTCGTTGATCATGATCCACCGCGCCTACTTCGGCCCGGCCAAGTCCGACACCGCCATCGCCGGTCTGAACTTCCGCGAGCTCTCCATGGTGCTCGGCCTGGCGGTGCTGCTGATCGTGCTCGGCGTCTACCCGCAGCCGGTCCTCGACACCTCCGCGGCAACCATGCACGGCGTCCAGCAATGGCTGGGTGCCGCCCTCTCCACTCTGGCAGCACGGTAAGCGCGAAATGACCTTCACGATTCAACACTTCATCGCGCTCCTGCCACTGCTCATCACCAGCGCCACCCTGGTGGTGGTGATGCTCGCGGTAGCCTGGAAGCGTAACCACTCGATGGCCGCCACCCTCTCGGTGATCGGTCTGAACCTGGCCCTGCTGTCGATCATCCCGGTGCTGAAAGTCACCCCGATCGAAGTCACCCCGCTCATGGTGGTCGACAACTTCGCCTGCTTCTACATGGCCCTGATCCTGATCGGCGCCCTGGCCTGCACCACCCTCGCCCACGCCTACATGGAAAGCTTCCCGGGCAACCGCGAGGAACTGTACCTGCTGCTCCTGCTCTCCACCGCAGGTGGCCTGGTACTGGTCAGCGCGCAGAACCTGGCCGGCCTGTTCATCGGTCTGGAGCTGCTGTCGGTTCCGGTCTACGGCATGGTGGCCTACGCCTTCTTCAACAAGCGCACCCTGGAAGCGGGCATCAAGTACACCGTACTGTCCGCCGCCGGCTCCGCGTTCCTGCTGTTCGGCATGGCCCTGCTCTACGCCGAGTCCGGCAACTTGGGCTTCTCCGCCATCGGTGCCTCGCTGGCCGAAGGCACCAGCCACGGTCCGCTGCTGGCCATCGGCGTCGGCATGATGGTCGTCGGCCTGGGCTTCAAGCTGTCCCTGGCGCCGTTCCACCTGTGGACCCCGGACGTCTACGAAGGCGCCCCGGCCCCGGTCGCCACCTTCCTGGCCACCACCGCCAAGGTCGCCGTGTTCGCCGTGCTGCTGCGCCTTTTCCAGATCGCTCCGGCGGCCCTGAACAACGGCCTCCTGCATGACGCCATCGCGGTCATCGCCATCGCCTCGATCCTGATCGGCAACCTGCTGGCGCTGACCCAGAGCAACATCAAGCGCCTGCTGGGCTACTCGTCCATCGCCCACTTCGGCTACCTGCTGATCGCCCTGGTGGCGAGCAAGGGCCTGGCCGTGGAAGCAGTCGGCGTCTACCTGACCACCTACGTCGTCACCACCCTGGGCGCCTTCGGCGTGGTCACCCTGATGTCCACCCCGTACAGCGGCCGCGACGCCGACGCGCTGTTCGAGTACCGCGGCCTGTTCTGGCGCCGTCCGGTGCTGACCGCCGTGATGACCGTGATGATGCTGTCCCTGGCCGGCATCCCGCTGACCGCCGGCTTCATCGGCAAGTTCTACATCGTCGCCACCGGCGTCGAGTCCCAGCACTGGTGGCTGGTCGGCTCCCTGGTACTGGGCAGCGCCATCGGCCTGTTCTACTACCTGCGCGTCATGGTCACCATGTTCCTGGTCGAGCCGAACATGAAGCGCCACGACGCTCCCCTGGACTGGGCCCAGCGCGCCGGCGGCATCATGCTGGTAGCCATCGCCCTGCTCGCCTTCTTCCTCGGCGTCTACCCGCAACCGCTGCTGGACATCCTCCAGCACAGCGGCCTGGTAGCCATCGCCGGCTAAGGTCGACAGGCAACAAAAAACCCCGCTTAGGCGGGGTTTTTTATTGGGCGGGATTCCTGTCGTGAGGCTTTGCGGCTTCTCGTAGGAGCGAGCTTGCTCGCGAACAGACCCCGCTGTGAGGCAAGTTTCGCGAGCAAGCTCGCTCCTACAGGTGCTCCGCCCTACTCTGCCGGCTTGGCTACTTCGCCTTCGCGGCCGGTGAACAGGTCCCATGAGGCCATGAACAGCGCGGCGATCAGCGGGCCGATGACAAAGCCGTTGAGGCCGAACAGCGACATGCCGCCGAGGGTGGAGATCAGCACCACGTAGTCGGGCATCTTGGTGTCCTTGCCCACCAGAATCGGGCGCAGGATGTTGTCAACCAGGCCGATCACCACCACGCAGAACAGCGTCAGCACCACGCCCTGCCAGATCGCTCCGGTGAGCAGGAAATAAGCCGCCACCGGCACCCAGATCAGCCCCGCTCCAATCGCCGGCAGCAGCGAGAGGAAGGCCATCAGCGTGCCCCAGAGCAGCGAGCCCTGGATGCCGAGGAACCAGAAGATCAGCCCTCCCAACGCGCCCTGTGTCGCGGCGACGGCGATGTTGCCCTTCACCGTGGCGCGGATCACCGTGGTGAACTTGGCGAACAGATGCTGCTTGTGCTCCACGCTCAGCGGTACCGCCTGCTTGATGCGACGCCCCAGCGTGGGGCCATCGCGCAGGAGGAAGAACAGCAGGTACAGCATGATGCCGAAGCTGATGACGAACTCGAAGGTGTTCTGGCCGATGCTGAAGGCCTTGGTGGCGACCAGTTGGCTCGCCTGCATCGCCCCCGCCGAGAGCTTTTCCTGCAGGCTGGACAGGTCCGCCAGGTCGAAGCGCTCCAGCAACTGGTGCGCCCAGCCCGGCAGCGCGGCAACCGCCTGCTGATAGTAGACGATGAAGTTCAGCTCACCGGATTTCAGTCGCTGGTAGACGGTGGCGCCCTCCTGCACCAACGCCCCGGCGATGAAGGTCACCGGCAGGATCACTATCAGGAAGCACACGGCGAGGGATAGCAGCGCGGCGAGGTTATTGCGGCCGTTGAGCTTTACCCGCAGGCGGCGCTGCAGGGGCGCGAAGATGATCGCCAGGATGGTGCCCCAGAAGACCGCTCCGTAAAACGGCAGCAGGATCCAGCCGAAGGCAAGCGTCACCACCAGCAGCAGGGCGAGGAACGTCCGGTATTCCAGTTTCGATTCGAACATGAGCGGGTCCATGGATGGATAAAACCTGCTCATTAGTCAGCAGTTGCCCAGCCAAGTGCAACTTTCAGTGTGCGTAACGTGCGCGCGAGCGCTCTAGAGCACCATTGCGGCCACCCAGCCGAATGCCAGCAGCGGCAGGTTGTAATGCAGGAAGGTGGGCACCACGGTGTCCCAGATGTGATTGTGCTGGCCGTCCACGTTCAGGCCGGAGGTCGGCCCGAGAGTGGAGTCCGACGCCGGCGAGCCCGCGTCGCCCAGCGCCCCTGCAGTCCCCACGATGCTGACAATAGCCAGCGGGCTGAAGCCCAGATGCACCGCCAACGGCACGAAGATCGCGGCGATGATCGGCACCGTGGAGAACGACGAGCCGATACCCATGGTCACCAGCAGGCCCACCAGCAGCATCATGAAGGCCCCCAAGGCCTTGCTGCTGCCGATCCAGCCGGCAGCGCTGTCCACCAGACTGGCAACCTGCCCGGTGGCGGTCATCACCGCGGCAAAGCCCTGGGCGGCAATCATGATGAAGCCGATCATGGCCATCATCTTCATGCCTTCGGTGAACAGGTCGTCCGCTTCCTTCCAGCGCACCACCCCGGACAGCGAAAACACCAGAAAACCCACCAGCGCGCCGAGGATCATCGAGTCCAGCAGCAGTTGCACAGCAAAGGCCGCCGCGACCGCGACGCCCGCTACCACCAGGCTCATCCTGCTGTACGGGGTATCGACCCGCTCGGCCTGCTCGATACGTTCAAGGTCGTAGTCACGCTTACGCCGGTAGCTGAAGAGCACCGCGATCAGCAGGCCGCAGACCATGCCCAGCGCCGGGATCAGCATGGCGTGGGTGACATCGACGCCCTGCACATCGACGCCCGCGCGGGCCACGTTGGCCAGCAGGATCTGGTTCAGGAAAATGTTGCCGAAACCCACCGGCAGGAACATGTACGGAGTGATCAGACCGAAGGTGATAACGCAGGCAATCAGCCGGCGGTCGATCTGCAGGCGCGTCAGCACATAGAGCAGCGGCGGCACCAGCAGCGGGATGAAGGCAATATGGATCGGCAGGATGTTCTGCGAGGAGATCGCCACCACCAGCAGTAGGCCGACCATCATCCACTTGAAGCCATTGGAGCCGTTCGCGTCGTGTCGGCTGAGCATCGCCAGGGCGCGATCGGCGAGCGCATGCGCCATTCCGGAGCGTGCAATGGCTACAGCAAAGGCGCCAAGCATGGCATAGGACAGCGCCACCGTCGCACCAGCGCCCAGCCCCTCGTTGAACGCCTTGAGCGTGCCGTCCATGCCCAGGCCGCCAAGCAAACCACCGGCCACCGCGCCAGTGATCAGTGCGACCACCACGTGCACGCGACACAGGCTCAGCATCAGCATCAGGCCAATGGCGATCAGCACCGCATTCATCTTCACCACTCCTCTCAAGGGTTGCCACGGCCGGACGTGGGCAAAAGGCGCGCACTCTGCCAAACCCCATGTTGGGTGTCAAAATCTGTGTCGAATCAAGACGTTTCTGAAATCGGCTGACGGCATTTTCACCGCGCTGCGCACGCTTTTTGCCTGGCTTTCTGCCGCCTGTCGTAACGGCACGCCAGAATCGCCTGTTTTCTGGCGTTCTGCCCCGTCACGGGTCAAGAAGATACGGGAAAGGCCGATATATCGGGCATCCCAGGGCTTAGTTCAAACAAGGATTCCCCTCCATGCTGCTGCGCCGTCTCTCCATCCAGTGGAAGATCACGTTGCTTGCCGGGCTGTGCCTGCTCGGCGTCGTCTCGCTGCTCTCCGGCCTGTCCGTCTACCGCACGCAAACCAGCACCGCGCTGGTCAAGCAATCGAGCACCGAAATGCTCGATGAAGCGGCCAAGGCCCGCCTGCAATCGCGCGGTGAAGTCCAGGCCATGCGTATCCAGCGCTACATCATGGATGCCTACCAGTACGGCAAGGGTTTCTCGCGGCAAGTGCTGTTCCTGCGCGATCAGGCCCAGAAGCGTTTCCTCGACGCTTACGACCTGCGCGAAGACCTGACCCGCCAAGTGAAGACCGCGCTGGAGGGTAACTCGGAACTGCTGGGCCTCTACGTCGCCTTCGAGCCCGACGCGCTGGATGGCAAGGACAAACTCTTCGCCGGCCAGGGCGAACTGGGCAGCAACGACACCGGTCGCTTCTCCATCTACTGGTCGCAGGCCACCCCGGGCCACCTGGAATCCGAAGCCATGGCCGAGTCGCTGCTGCAGGACACCAGCCCCGGACCGAGCGGCAGCGCCTACAACGCCTGGTTCACCTGCCCCAAGACCACCGGCCAGCCCTGCGTGCTCGACCCGTACTTCGACGAAGTGGGCAAGAAGAAGATGCTGATGACCAGCATCGCCTTCCCGCTGGAGCTGGACGGCAAGGTCATCGGCGTCATGGGCCTGGACATCAGCATGGAGAAGCTCCAGGAAATCGCCGTCGAAGGTAGCCGGGAACTGTACGACGGCCAGGGCCGCGTCAGCATCGTCAGCGCCGCCGGCCTGCTCGCCGGGCACAGCGCCGATGCCTCCAGGCTGAGCAAGAACCTCAAGGAGGTCTATCCCGACCAGGGCGCCGAACTGCTGCAGGCAATTGCCAGCAACCATGAGCAGGTTTTCCGCCAGGATGACCAACTGCGCGTGGTTGAGCCGCTGCAACCGATCCCCGGTTCCAAGCCCTGGGGCGTTCTGCTGGAAGTTCCTCAAAACGTGCTGCTTGGTCCGGCCATCGAACTGCAGAACGAGCTGGATGACCAACGAGTGCAAGGCACTGTCTCGCAACTCGGCTTCGGCCTGATCGCCATCCTGATCGGCCTGTTCGCCATGTGGCTCACCGCCCGCGGCGTGACCCGTCCGATCCTGGGCGTCGCCGCCATGCTGCGCAACATCGCCAGCGGCGAAGGCGACCTGACCAAGCGTCTGGACTACAGCGGCAAGGACGAACTGGGCGAATTGGCCGGCTGGTTCAACCGTTTCCTCGACAAGCTGCAGCCGATCATCCGCGACGTGAAGTCCTCGGTGCAGGACGCCCGCGCCACTGCCGACCAGTCTTCGGAAATCGCCAGCCAGACCAGCGCCGGCATGCAGCAGCAATTCCGCGAAGTCGACCAGGTGGCCACTGCCTCGCAGGAAATGAGCGCCACCGCCCACGACGTCGCCAACAGCGCCGCCATGGCCGCCGATGCTGCACGCGGCGCCGACGGTGCGACCCGCGATGGCCTGAGCGTGATCGACAACACCACCCGCCTGATCGACGAACTGGCCAGCGACATGAGCAGCGCCATGAGCCAGGTGGAAGGGTTAGCACAGAGCAGCGAGCAGATCGGCTCGGTGCTGGAAGTGATCCGCGGCATCGCCGAGCAGACCAACCTGCTGGCGCTCAACGCCGCCATTGAGGCGGCCCGCGCTGGTGAGGCCGGTCGCGGCTTCGCGGTGGTCGCCGACGAGGTGCGCAACCTCGCCAAGCGCACCCAGGATTCGGTGGAGGAAATCCGCCAGGTCATCGAAGGCCTGCAGAACGGCACCCGCGACGTGGTCGGCGCGATGAGCAACAGCCATCGCCAGGCGCAGGACAGCGTGAGTCAGGTCGAGCAGGCCGTGGCCGCGCTGAAGCGCATCGGTGACGCGGTGGGCGTGATCACCGACATGAACCTGCAGATCGCCAGCGCCGCCGAGGAACAGAGCGCGGTGGCCGAGGAGATCAACCGTAACGTCGCCGGCATCCGCGACGTCACCGAATCGCTGTCCAGCCAGGCGCAGGAATCGGCGCAGGTCAGCCAGTCGCTGAACAAGCTGGCGAACCACCAGCAGGGGTTGATGGATCAGTTCCGGGTCTGAAATCCGGCAACCGTCGAAAGCCCCTCTCCCTGAAGGGAGAGGGGCCGGTTCGGAGTCGCCGGGAAGTCAGGCGCTCTTCCTGCTCCGATCGTTTTCCGCCTGACACTGTGCTTTCCCCTCGCACCATATGGCTCCCTCTACCTTCAGGGAGAGGGCTGGGGAGAGGGCCCGCCCAGATGCAGAATCCCCCGGCGCCAGCCGGTCACGCGGCGCTCAGACGGTTCGCGAGCACCTACTTCCAGGAGCTGGATCAAGCCGCCCGACGCGGCAGCTCCACCACCACCCGCAATCCACCCAGCTCGCTGCTTTCCAGCTTCAGCCGTCCGCCACAGGCCGCCGCGATATCCCGCGCGATGCCCAGGCCCAGGCCATGCCCGGCCACCTGCTCATCCAGCCGCGTGCCACGCTCGAGCACGCTGTCACGCTGATCCTCGGCAATGCCGGGGCCGTCGTCGTTCACGCTCAGACGATAGGCGTCAGCGCCCTTCTCCACCGTCAGCCGCACCTGGGCATCAGCCCATTTGCAGGCGTTGTCCAGCAGATTGCCGAGCATCTCCAGCAGGTCCTCCCGGTCATATGGCAGGCGCGTAGCGGGCGGCGCCTGCCAGTCGATCGCGAGGTGGTCGCCGTGAATGAGCTTGAGCATGTCGCACAGGCTCGGCAGCTCCGCATCGCAATCGAAGTGCGCACCGGGCAATGCTTCGCCCACCAGCCGTGCGCGCCCCAACTCGCGGGCCAGGCGCTGTTCGATCTGCTCAAGTTGCTCCTGTAACACGCGCCGTAGCTCGGGGTGCTCGCGTAGTTCCTCGCGATCGGCAAGGCTGATCAGCACGGCCAGCGGCGTCTTCAAGGCATGGCCGAGATTGCCCAGCGCATTGCGTGAGCGGCGCAAGGTGTCCTCGGTGTGCTGCAACAGATGGTTGGTCTGCTCCACCAGCGGCTCCAGCTCGCGCGGCACCTGGCGGTCCAGCTGGCTGCGCTGGCCTTCCTGCAACTGCGCGATCTGCTGGCGTACCCGCTCCAGCGGGCGCAGGGAGCGGCGGACGATAAAACCCTGAAACACCAACACCAGCAACAGGGCCAGCGCACCCGCGCCCAGGCCGATATTGCGCAAACGATTGAAACTCTTGAGGACAGGCGTGTAGTCCTGCGCGACGACGATGCTCAGGTGCTTGCCATAACGCTTGTAGTCGCCGCGAAAGACCAGCAGGCGCTGGCCCTCGGGGCCCTTTTCCAGCTTGCTGGCCAACCCCTTGTGCGAGGGTTGTTTCAGCTCGTTGTCCCACAGCGAACGCGAACGCCAGGTCTGGTCATCGAAGCGGATCACGAAATAGCGGCCGGAGAACAGCCGCTCATAGGCCGCGTCGACCCGTTGGCCGTCCAGCTGCAATCCGGCCGGCCCACGGGTGATGCCCACCAGCAGGCTTTCCGCCTCGTCCTGCAGGCCGTTCACCAGGTAGCGGCGCAAGCCCTGGTCGAACAGCCAGAGACCCGCCTGGGCCAGCACCAGGCCGACCACCACAAGCACCACGCCAAGCCCGAGTCCGAGCCGGCGCTGGATCGACATCAACGGCCGACACCGTTGCCGGTGAAGCGGTAACCCTGGCCACGGCGGGTCTCGATGATCTCGCGGCCGAGCTTGCGGCGCAGGTGGTTGATATGCACCTCGATGACGTTGGAATCGCGCTCGCTCTCGCCGTCGTACAGGTGCTCGGCCAGGTGCGATTTCGACAGCAGCTGGCCGGGGTGCAGCATGAAGTAGCGCAGCAAGCGGAACTCGGCGGACGTCAGGTCGACCTCCTTGCCGCCCTGCTGCACGCACTGGCGCGACTCGTCCAGGCTCAGGCCGGCGACTTCCAGCTGGCTCTGGTTGGCCAGCCCGCGGGCACGGCGCAACAGCGCCTGGATGCGCAGCAACAGTTCTTCGGGATGGAAAGGCTTGGTCAGGTAATCGTCGGCGCCGGCCTTCAGGCCGTCGATGCGCTCGGCCCAGGAACCACGCGCGGTGAGGATCAGAACCGGTATCGAGAGCCCCATGCCGCGCCACTCCTGGAGCACTTCCAGGCCGGGACGACCCGGCAGGCCGAGATCGAGGATCACCAGGTCGTAGGGCTCGCTGGCACCCTGCACGGCGGCGTCGCGGCCGTCGGCCAGCCAGTCAACGGCATAGCCCTGGCGGGTCAGGGTCGCCAGCAGCTCATCGGCCAGGGGTACGTTGTCTTCCACCAGCAGCAGGCGCATCAGTCGTCTTCCTTATCCTTGAGGATGCGGCCGTCGCGGGCATCCAGTTCCAGTTCGCGCACCACGCCTTCGGTGGTCAGCAGTTCCACCTCGTAGATATAGGTGTCGTGCTCCTTCTCCAGCTCGGCTTCGAGCAGGCGCGAGCCGGGGTAGCGACTCAGCGCGGCGGGGAGGATTTCCTCGAAGGGGCGGATCACCCCTTCCTTGCTCAGGCGCAGGGCTTCGTCCTGGCTCAGGTCATGGGCCTGCGCAACGCCAGCAATGGCGGCAAGCGCCAGGCCGAGCAGCGCCACGCGCGGCAGAACGGTCTTCATCAGTCATCCTGGTGATCGGTGAGGACTTCGCCGGTGACCGCATCCAGCTCGACATCCCACTTCACGCCCTGAGCGTCCTTGAGGTCGACCTTGTAGAGATAGCGGCCATGTTCCAGCTCGAGCTCGCTATCGTACACCGAACCGCCGGCATGCTTGGCCAGCGCGGTGCGGTTGAGCTCCTCGAAGTTGCGGATGGTGCCGGCATCGCGCAGGCGCAGCGCCTCGTCCGGGCCGATGTCGTGGGCCGTGGCAACGCCTGCGCCCAGCAGCAGGGCGGAGAGCGCGATCAGGATCAGCAGCCATTTCATGAGCGTACCTCGTCAGAATCTTCTTACCTTCAGATTAAGGTGAAGGACTTAATTCAAGCTGAATCGGCAAGGATCATTCACCCCGTGAAGTATCCTTGCTGCCTGCGTACAGGCTCTATAATCGCGGCCTGCCAAAGCGAGGCCCGCATGACCGCCATCCAGATCAAGACCCCCGCCCTCACCCTCAAGGCCGGAAGCCGCGCGCTCCAGCGCATCCGCGAACAGGGGCTGGCCCCCGCCGACGTCGGCATCATCCCCGGCGCCGCTGGCGGCCCGAAGGCGCTGGGCATCCAGGGCCTGGACCTCGCCCTGTTCGGTGAATGGCTGCCGCGCGCACCGCGCGAGCGCTCGCTGATCGGCGCCTCCATCGGGTCCTGGCGCTTCGCCAGCGCCTGCCTGCCCGACCCGGCCGCCGGCATCCGCCGCCTCGGCGAGCTCTACACCCAGCAGCGTTTCGCCCGCAACGCGAGCATCAGCGACGTATCGAAAAGCTGCGCGAAGATGCTCGACGACCTGCTCGATGGCCACGATGCCAGCGTGCTGGACAACCCCTGGTACCGCCTCAACGTCGTAGTGGTGAAGAGCCACGGCCGCCTCGCGCAGGACGGCAAGGCCAACCTGGGCCTGGGCCTGGGCGCGGTGATCCGCGACAACCTCGTCGGCCGCCGCCACCTGCACCGGCACTTCGAGCGGCTGATCATCCACGACGCCCGCCGCGCACCGCCGCTGGAGGCGCTGTCGGACTTCCCGTCGCGCTACCTGCACCTGGACCTGGCCAACCTGCGCCACGCCCTGCTCGCCTCCGGATCCATCCCCATGGTCATGGAAGGCGTGCGCGACATCCCCGGCGCCGGCCCCGGCACCTACCGCGACGGCGGGCTGCTGGACTACCACCTGGACCTGCCCTATCAGCCCGAGGGCGTGGTGCTCTACCCGCACTTCACCGACAAGGTCATCCCCGGCTGGTTCGACAAGGGCCTGCCCTGGCGACGTGGCGATGCCGGCCGCCTGCAGGACGTGCTGCTGCTTGCACCGTCGAAGGACTACCTCGCACTCCTGCCACACAGCAAGCTGCCGGACCGCAAGGACTTCCACCGCTACCTCGGCGACGACGCCGGCCGCGAGCGTTACTGGCGCAAGGCGATGGACGAAAGCCGGCGGATGGGCGACGAGTTCCTTGAACTGGTAGACAGCGGCCGTCTCGGCGAACGCCTGCAGCCGCTGACATAATCGGCGGCTTCACGCCTACGGCAAGGAATCGCTATGTCTCACTCCCGAAAGCTTCGCTCGCTTCTGGTCATTCTCCTGCTTGTCGGCACGAGCGCGCAGGCAGCCATGGACGCCAAGGCGCAGCAGGAGATCAGCCAGTTGCTGGACTTCGTCGAGCACAGCGGCTGCCAGTTCATCCGTAACGGCAGCGAGTACCCGGCCGCTGAGGCGCGCGCGCACCTGCTGAAGAAGCTGGACTACCTGGAAAACAAGGACATGGTGAGCAGCGCGGAAGACTTCATCGAGCGCGCCGCGACCAAGAGCAGCATGAGCGGCCAGCGCTATCAGGTGGATTGCCCGGCGGGCAAGCAGGACGCCAGTGCCTGGCTGGGCGACGAGCTCAAGCGGCTGCGTCAGCCCCACTAAGGCTTTCCCGCAAATTCGTAAGAGGAACGTAGGGCGCATAACCCGGAACGGGGTATCCGCCGATTGCCTCATGGCGGATAACGCTGGCGCGTTATCCGCCCTACGATCCAAGCCGGTGCGTTTGGGAGCTTGCTCGCGAACCACCCTACCCCGGCTGCCCATCCAGCCGCGGCTTCCAAAACATCGGGCCGTAGTACCAGGCGAACAACAGGAAAGCCACCACCCAGCACGCCGCCGCGATGCTCAGGCCCTCCAGTGGCCACCACATCACCAGCAGCACCCGCGCGACGACACCCAGGTTAAGCAGCGCGAAGGCCCAGGACATCGCCTTCGGCGGCTGCAGCGGCCGGCCGGTGTGGCCCAGGCTGACCCGCGCGACCATCGCCAGGATCAGCCCGCCGACGCCACCCACGGTGAGCGCGTGGATCGCCAGGCTCACGTTGAAGGTCGGCGAGAAATTCCACAGCGCCATGCCCGCCGGGGCGAGCATCATCCACAGATAGGCCAGGTGCAGCGACCAGAGCAGCGGCACGCCCCAGTAGTCCTTGTCGTACCAGCGCCACAGACGGACCAGGTGCCCCACCGCCAGCGCGGCGAACAGCAGGCCCACCAGCGGGTGCGGCGTCAGGCCGATGCCGACAGCGCTCAGCACCGCCACCAGCAATGTGCCGCCCAGCAGCGAATGGTCCAGCCAATTCCAGGCCGGCACCTGGGCAGCACGGCCCAACCCGCGCTGGGTAAAGAACGGAATTACCCGCCCGCCGATCAGGCCCATCAGCGCCGCAACCAGCCACAGCGCCCCCAGCGCGCCACCGCGCTGCCAGGCATCGTTGCCGGTCCAGACACCGGCCATCACCAGCGCATCGGCGAGTGTCAGCAGGCTCAGCACGGCGATGATCGGGTAGTTACGCTTCTGCCGGACCTGCCACAGACTGCGGCCGATGAAGAAGGCCAGCGCCGGCATGAACGCTAGCTCCAGCACGGTGACCAGCCACAGCGGAGCACCCACGAGCCAGCCTCCCCGCGCCGCGAGCCAGACCAGCGACAGCACCATCAGCGGCTTGCCGCTGACGCCGGGGCGGCCGGTCCAGGTCTGCACCGCGGTCAGCAGGAAGCCGGCGATGATCGCCGCCGCGAAGCCGAAGAGCATTTCATGGCGGTGCCAGGCCAGCCAGCCGCCCAGTGGTTGCCAGGCCGGCAGCATGCCGAGCAGCACCGCCGCCCACGCCGCAATGGCGATCAGCGCGAAGACCGCGCCGCCGAGGAAGAACGGGCGAAAACCCAGGCGCCACAGGGGCGGTATGGTCAGCAGAGCCTTTCGATCAACCAGTAACACAACAAGCCTCCCAGCCTTCCTTGCGCATCTGATGTTGGGCCACCAGCCGCAGCACGTAGCCCAGCTTCAATAGTGTCGGGCCGAGGATGGTGAAGGCATGCGCTGCGACAATGCTTTGCAGGTTCAGATGGCCATCGACGAAATAGGCTCCCACGACTCCCAGCAGCAGTAGTACGAGCCCGCCGGTCAGCAGTGACCAGGACATCGACAGATTGCGTTGCGGGCAGGCGAACAGACTTTCCATCACACACCTCCTCGGGTTGCGCCGGCCCGCCATCGGGCCGGCGCTCAGGTTCAGGCCTCCAGCGCGCTGGCCGGGCCGAAGAACTCGTAGTGGGACTGTTTCTCGGGCACACCGATCTCGCGCAGGTAACGCTTCACCTGCGCCATGAACGGCTTGGGACCGAGGAAGTAGGCGTCCAGGTCGCGGTCTTCCGGCAGCCAGTCCGCCAGCAGCTCGCGATTGAGGAAGCCTTCGACGTGGGACGCGTCCTGCGCGCGCGGCTCGCTGTAGCAGAAGTAATGCTTGAGCTGCGGATGCGCGTCGGACTGCGCCTCGACCCACTCGCGGAACGCATGGACACCACCGTGGCGAGCGCAGTGGATGAAGTGAACTTCCCGACCGGACTCAAGAGCCGGCTTGAGCATGGCCAGTGCCGGGGTGATGCCGACACCGGCAGTGATAAGCGCCAGCGGCTTGTCGCCACCGCGCAGGACGAAATCGCCCGCCGGCGGGAACAGGTCCAACTCGTCGCCCACGTTCAGGCGATCGTGCAGGTAGTTGGATGCCTTGCCTTCGGGTTCACGCTTCACGCTGATGCGGTACTCACGGCCGTTGGGCGCGTCGGACAGCGAGTAGGTGCGACGCATTTCCTCGCCATCGATCTCCAGGGACAGGCCGATGTACTGGCCGGGCTGGAAGTCCAGCAGCGGCTCGCCATCCAGCGCCTGGAAGTAGAAGGAGGTGATTTCCTCGCTCTCGGCCTCCTTGCGGGCAATGCGGAAGCGCCGCGCGCCACGCCAGCCGCCGTGTTGCTCGGCGTTCTGCTGGTACACCGACTCCTCGGCGCCGATCAGGATGTCGGCCAGTTGGCCGTAGGCGGCAGCCCAGGCGTCGAGCACTGCCTGGGTGGCGATCTCCTCGCCAAGGACCTCGCGGATCGCCCGCAGCAGGCAGCTGCCGACGATCGGGTAGTGTTCCGGCTGGATCTGCAGGGCAACGTGCTTGTTGACGATCCTCGCCACCAGCGGGCCGAGCTGCTCCAGTTCATCGATATGGCGGGCGTACATCAGCACGCCATTGGCCAGCGCCCGGGGCTGGTCGCCGGAGGCCTGGTGCGCCTGGTTGAACAGCGGACGAACTTCCGGGTACTCGCTGAGCATCATCTTGTAGAAGTGCTGGGTCAGCGTCTCTCCGCCGGTCTCCAGCAGCGGAACGGTGGCCTTGACCAGGGTACGGTGTTCGTTGGACAGCATGGGGTTCTCCTCGCGTGGGCCAGGCAGTGAGTGGGCGCCTGCGCCTTCTGCGAGAGACATTTCAGGAAGCGTGCCAAGCGAACAGCCCTGTAATCACGGGCACGCCAGCCGCACATGAGTCATAATGACCGCATGCCAACCGAGTCATAACGACTCCCAAGAGGTCAATATGACTCGAAACCCTCTACTCGCCACCCTCCTCCCGCTGGTCGCCGACCTGTCCCGCGAGCTGCCGGAAAGCGAACGTTATCGCCGCCTGCTGGAAGCCCTGCGCGGCCTGCTGCCCTGCGATGCCACCGCCCTGCTGCGCCTGGAAGGCGACCAACTGGTGCCGCTGGCCGTCGATGGCCTGAGCCAGGACACCCTCGGGCGCCGCTTCAAGATCAGCGAGCATCCCCGCCTGCGTGCCCTCATCGAGCATCCCGGCCCGACGCATTTCGCCGCCGACTGTGGCCTTCCGGACCCCTATGACGGGCTGGTGGAAGGCCTGCACGGCCATCTGGAGGTCCACGACTGCCTGGGCTGCCCGCTGCTGGTGGACGAGCAGCCCTGGGGCCTGCTGACCCTGGACGCACTGGACCCCGAACGCTTCTCCACCGCCGACCTGGACAACCTGCAAGCCTTCGCCAGCCTCGCCTCCGCCACGGTAAAGGCCAATCAGCGCATGACCGACCTGGCCCAGCGCGCCGACCACGAGCAGCAGCGCGCCGACGCCTACCAGCGCGCGTCCGGCGACCAGCCCAGGGAGCTGATCGGCCAGAGCAAGCCGCATCAGGCGCTGATGAATGAAATCCAGGTGGTGGCCGGCAGTGACCTGAGCGTGCTGATCACCGGGGAAACCGGGGTCGGCAAGGAGCTGGTGGCGCAGTCGATCCACGCCAATTCGCTGCGCCGCACCCAGCCGCTGATCAGCCTGAATTGCGCAGCCCTGCCGGAAACCCTGGTGGAAAGCGAGCTCTTCGGCCACGTTCGTGGCGCCTTCTCTGGCGCGGTGGGCGAAAGGCGCGGCAAGTTCGAACTGGCCGATAGCGGCACCCTGTTCCTCGACGAAGTGGGCGAGCTGCCGCTGGCGATCCAGGCCAAGCTGCTGCGCGTACTGCAGAGCGGCCAGCTGCAGCGCCTGGGTTCGGATCGCGAACACCGTGTGGACGTGCGCCTGATCGCCGCTACCAACCGCGACCTCGCCGAGGAGGTCCGCGCTGGCCGTTTCCGCGCCGACCTCTACCACCGCCTGAGCGTCTACCCGCTGCGCGTGCCGCCCCTGCGCGAGCGCGGCAACGATGTGTTGCTGCTGGCCGGCTACTTCCTCGAACAGAACCGCCCGCGCCTGGGCCTGCGCAGTCTGCGCCTGACCCGCGAAGCCCAGGCTGCGCTGGTCGATTACTCCTGGCCGGGCAACGTGCGCGAGCTGGAGCACCTGATCGGTCGCGCCTCCCTCAAGGCCCTGGCGAATCACTCGCAGCGCTCGCGCATCCTCAGCCTGGGCGTCGACGACCTCTCATTGAATGCCCTGCACAAGAGCAAGGCAGAGGCTTCCAGCAGCGCCGAACGGGCTCCCGAGGACTCCGAACCGGTGGGTGAACTTCGCACGGCGACGGACGCCTTCCAGCGCCGCGTGATCAGCCAGAGCCTGGAACGGCACGAAGGCAACTGGGCGGCCGTGGCCCGCGAGATGGGCCTGGACCGCGCCAACCTCAATCGCCTCGCGAAGCGCCTGGCGATCAAGTGAGCCGCTGGCCGGATCGGCCGGCTCGGCAGGTGCGATGGTGATAGACTATGCGCCCATTTTCCGGCCGGCCCGTTCCAGGGCCGGCGATCGTCACAGAGCGCACCACGTGGAATTGTTCAAAGAGTTCACCTTCGAGTCCGCCCACCGCCTGCCCCATGTTCCCGCCGGGCACCAGTGCGGACGCCTGCATGGCCACTCCTTCCGGGCCGCCATCTACATCGAGGGCGAGGTCGATCCGCATACCGGCTGGATTCGCGATTTCGCCGAGATCAAGCAGATCTTCAAGCCGATCTACGACCAGCTCGACCACAACTACCTGAACGACATCCCCGGCCTGGAAAACCCCACCAGCGAGAACCTCTGCCGCTGGATCTGGCAACAGCTCAAGCCGCTGCTGCCGGAGCTGTCCAAGGTCCGCGTGCACGAGACCTGCACCAGCGGTTGCGAGTACCGCGGCGACTGATGCGCTGCAAGCCATGAAAAAGCCGGCGATTGCCGGCTTTTTCATGCCGGCGTCAGGCTCAGAACAACCCCATCTGCTTATCGACCAGCGCACTGAAGTCATCGTCCACGAAGGGCAGGATGGCGTCGGCGATGGGCCGTAGTTGCCGGCTGACGTAATGGTCGTAGTCGATGGGTGAGCTGAGCGTTTCGAGCGGCTCCGGGCCGTTGACCGTAATCACGTAGCTGATCCAGCCACCGCGCTGGTACTGACGCGGGCGGCCCTGGCGCTCGTTGTAGTCGTCGGCGATGCGCGCGGCGCGGACGTGGGGCGGCACGTTGCGTTCGTAGTCGCCGAGCTGGCGGCGCAGGCGCTTGCGGAAGATCAGCAGGTCGTCCTGTTCGCCGGCCACCGTGCGGTTCACGTAGTCGCGCACGTAGTCCCGGTATGGCTGGCGCTGGAAGATACGCAGGTAAAGCTCCTGCTGGAACTGCTGGGCCAATGGCGACCAGTCGGTGCGTACGGTTTCCAGGCCCTTGAAGACCATCTCGTCGCTGCCATCATCACGCCGCACCAGGCCGGCGTAGCGCTTCTTGCTGCCCTCTTCGGCGCCACGGATGGTTGGCATCAGGAAACGCCGGAAGTGCCGCTCGAACTGGATTTCCAGCGCGCTCTCCAGCCCGTACTCCTCGCGCAGGTGCTCACCCCACCACTGGTTAACGTGGCGCACCAGCGCATGGCCGATCTCGGCAGCAGCTTCCTCGTCATGGGCGCGGCCGAGCCAGACAAAGGTGGAGTCGGTGTCGCCGTAGATCACCCGGTGACCTTGCCCTTCGATCAACTCGCGGGTGCGGCGCATGATTTCGTGGCCACGCATGGTGATAGAGGATGCCAGGCGCGGGTCGAAGAAGCGGCAGCCGCTAGAGCCGAGCACGCCGTAGAAGGCGTTCATGATGATCTTCAGGGCCTGGGACAGCGGCGCATTGCCGTCACGCTTGGCGGCGTCACGACCCTGCCAGACGCGCTCGACAATGGCCGGCAGACAGTGCTGCGTGCGCGAGAAGCGCCCGCCACGGAAACCGGGAATCGACGCCTCGTCCGTCGGGTCGCTCAGGCCCTCCACCAACCCCACCGGGTCAATCAGGAAAGTGCGGATGATCGACGGGTACAGGCTCTTGTAGTCCAGCACCAGCACCGACTCGTAGAGCCCCGGTCGCGAATCCATGACGAAGCCGCCGGGGCTGGCTTCCGGTGCCTTGCCGCCGAGGTTTGGTGCGACATAGCCCAGCCGGTGCATCGGCGGCAGGTACAGGTGGGTGAAGGCTGCCACCGAGCCGCCGCTGCGGTCCGCCGGCAGCCCGGTGACGCTGGCGCGCTCGAGCAGGAAGTCGAGGATGCGGGTCTTCTCGAAGATACGTGTGACCAGCTCGCAGTCCTTGAGGTTGTATTTCGCCAGTGCCGGCTTGTCCTCGGCGAAGCGGCGGTCGATCTCGGCCATGCGGTCGTAGGGGTTGTCGATGGACTTGCCCTCGCCCAGAAGCTGCTGCGAGACGCTCTCCAGGCTGAACGACGGGAAGCTCCAGAACGCCGAGCGCAGCGCCTCGATGCCGTCGATGATCAGCCGCCCCGCCGCCGCAGCGAAGTAGTGGTTGCTGGAGGCGTGCTGCCGCCAGCCCATCTCGTCGCCACCGCGCCCCAGGCGCAGGGGAATCTCCAGGCGCTTGGCGTGCTCCTGCAGCACCCGCAGGTCGAACTGCACCAGGTTCCAGCCGATGATCGCATCGGGGTCGTGCTCCGCCAGCCACTGGTTCAGGCGCTCCAGCAGCTGCGCGCGGCTGTCGCAGTACTCCAGCTCGAAATCGCGCTCGCCATCGACGCCATTGGCCGGGCCGAGCATGTACACCTGGCGCTGGCCGCAGCCTTCCACGGCGATGGAATAGAGGTCGCCACGGATGTTGGTTTCGATGTCCAGCGAGGCCAGCTTCAGCTTTGGCCGGTACTCCGGCGCCGGCCGCAGTTGCGCGGTGACGGTGCTGCCGCCCTCGCCCGGCTCGCCGCTGAAGGTGACCGGGGCGGTGATGAAGCGCTCCATCAGGTAGCGCTCCGGCGGGCGGATGTCCGCTTCGAACACCTCGACGCCAGCCTCGCGCAGGCGCTTTTCCAGGTTCATCAGCTGGCGATGCTGCTGGCAGTAGAGACCCAGTACCGGGCGTTGCTGGAAGTCGCGCAGACCCAGCGGGCGCAGTTCGGCGCCGCGCTCACCGGCCAGCAGCTTCTCGGCGCGGGCGCGCTGTTCTGCGGGCACGAAGGCCACCGAAGTCTGCGGTGGCAGCAGCACATGCCGGGGCCCTTCATCGGTAGCCAGCCAGAAGCCCACCTCGGTGCCTTCGGGCGTATCCCGCCAATGTCGCGTCAGGACGAAACCCTGCCTTGCCTCCACGCTCTAACCACCCGTCTGTCGATTCATGCCGACATTCTACCGGTCCGCCCGCGGATTCGTTGCAAGGCGTGTAAATCCGACCGATGCGTTTGACGCACGCCCCGCGTCTGCCCAAGCTAGCGGGCTTTCGTTTGCCTGCCAGGACTCGCCCGTGACCGATTTGTCCCGCCACTGGACCCGCCCTCTCCTCGCCACCCTGTGCTTCACCACGCTGCTATCCGGCTGCGGCCTGTTCGGCAAAAAGCCCGAAGAAGCCCAGGCGCCCACCTATTCCAAGGCCGACTGGTCGGACCTGCCGCAGACCGCCGACACCGATGTGCTGCAAGGCTTCAGCGCCTGGCGCTCGGCCTGCGCAGTGCGCCTGAAAAAGGATGATATCTGGGCCACGACCTGCGCCGACGCCGCCAGCGTGCCAGCCTCCGCCCCGGCGATCCGCCAGTTCATGCTGGCCCATCTGCAGCCCTACCAGCTGCGCTCGGGCGAAGGCAGCAAGAATGGCCTGATCACCGGCTACTACGAGCCCGTCTACCGCGGCAGCCAGCAGCGCGATGCCAAGCACACCGTGCCGGTCTACGGCGTACCGAAGGACCTGATAACCGTGGCGCTGGACAGCGTCTACCCGGAACTCAAGGGCAAGCGCCTGCGCGGCAAACTCGAAGGCAACACTCTGGTCCCCTACGCCGACGCCGCCGGCATCCGCCGCGATGGGGTCAATGCCCCCGTCCTCGCCTGGCTACCCGACCCGATGGACCTGCAGTTCCTGCAGATCCAGGGCTCCGGCCGTGTGGAGCTCGCCTCCGGTCGACAGTTGCGCCTGGGCTATGCCGAGCAGAATGGCCGCCCATACAAGCCGGTGGGCCGCTGGCTGGTGGAACAGGGTGAACTGAGCAAGGAAGAAGTCAGCATGGCGCGCATCCGCGACTGGGCCCGCGCCCACCCGCAGCGCGTAGACGAGTTGCTGGCGAGCAACCCCAGCTACGTGTTCTTCAGCCAGCGCCCGGACAGTAACGAAGGCCCGCGCGGCTCGCTGAACGTTCCGCTGACACCGGGCTACAGCGTGGCCATCGACCGCAAGGTGATCCCGCTGGGCAGCCTGATGTGGCTTTCCACCACTCGCCCGGACGGCGCGCCAGTCGTGCGCCCGGTAGCTGCCCAGGACACCGGCGGCGCCATCGTCGGCGAAGTGCGTGCGGACCTGTTCTGGGGCACTGGCGACGCTGCCGGCGAGCTGGCCGGGCACATGAAACAGGACGGCCAGCTGTGGCTGCTGTGGCCGAAGGACAAGACACTGCCAGGGGTGTAAGCGTCACGTAGGAAAGTAGAGGCAATTCCTACACGCCCTACAGAGCTCCCTGAATCATCGGCATCACCGCTGCTCGGACAATGGTCAGCGAATCCAGGCCCTCTGGCTTCGCTGACCCTCAACCCGAACGCGGTGACCGCCATGAAGAACAACCAGCCTCCCCTTCGCTCCCAGCGCCAGCACCGCGGCTGGCCGCCGGACTACGACGTGCTCTGCTGGATCGGCGCCATCGCCCTGATCCTGCTGTTCTTCGGTGTCGATCAATTCTTCGTGTCGAAACTACCGGGCACTGGCGTCATCGAACATCGCGGCGTTCCCCAGCGCGTCGACCTGGCGGCCACCCAGGCGCTGGCAGCGGTGAACCACAACCGCCAGTAAGCGATTCAATGGCCCTGGCGGAACTGCCTAGGCGTCATCCCGCTCCAACGGCGGAAAGCCTTGGCGAAGGCGCTCTCATCCGAGAAGCCCAAACGCTCGGCCACCTCGCCCAGCCGTGATGGTTCGCGCAGCATCTGCTCGGCCATACCATGCAACACTTGCTCACGCAGCAGCTTGAAGCTGGTGCCCTCGTCGGCCAGCTTGCGGTTGAGATGGCGCCCGCTGAGTTCCAGTTGATCGGCCACCTTCTCCTTGCCCCAGCGCGGGTTCTGCCGCAGCAGTTGCTGCACGCGCGCGGCGAGGCTCTGCGCCCCCAGGCGTTCCAACTGCGCATCGGCCAGCGCACGCAAATGCTCACGCATCAGCGCATTGGCCTGGATCAGCGGAACATCGAGATCGGCTACGGCAAAGCTCAGCGAGTTCTCGGCGCAGGCGAAATCCACCGGGCACGCCAGCAACTCAACGTAACGTGAAGGCTCACCCCGTGCGGCATGGCTCAACGCCAGGCGTTGCGGCCCGACACGGTCCCCGGTGATCCAGCGGGTCAGGTGCACCAGGCTCGCCAGCGCAGCCTCCACACGCTCCTCGCGACGCACGACATAGCTCGGCCGATAGACCAGCCGCACTTGCATCGCGTCCTGCTCGCGCTGGAACTCGCTGCCCTCGGCAATGATCGGGTAGTACTCGAGCAAGGCGTCCAGCGCCTCGCCGTAATGCTCGCAGCTCATCAGGAGCGCGCCGACCATGTCCAGGTGCCCGACCTGCAGGGCGCTGCCCAGTCGCAGGCCCAGCAGCGGATCGCCCGAAGTGGCGCATAGGGCTTCCCAGAAAGCGTCCTGGCGCTGCAGGGGGATACGCGGTTCGAGGCTGGCGGCGTGCAGATCGGCAGGCACCGGCAGCCCCAGGCGCTGGGCTGCCTGCAGGATGCCCTGGGCGTAATGAACGGTAATGGTGTGCGGCATGGTCCCGAATTAACCGGCAAAGGTCCCGATTGAGCCGTTACCGAGCGGTAACGCTCCCCTATGCTTGCCAATTACAACGATAAATACAAACAAGAGTCGCCTTGCATGCTGATTGAAACCGAAGCCGCGCCCATGCCGCCGGCTCCCGCCCGCCCGCCATTCCCCGCCCTTCCGCTGCGGGAGAACGGCGATGCCTGAAGTCCATCTCGAATTCTCCGGCGCTTCGATGATCGCGCTGAATGCCATCATCGCCCTGATGATGTTCGGCGTGTCGCTGGAACTGCGCCGCGACGACTTCACCCGCATCCTGCGCCAGCCCAAGGCCCCGGTGATCGGCATGCTGGTGCAGTTCCTGCTGCTGCCCGCCGCCACCTGCCTGCTGACCATCGTCCTGCCCATCGACCCGGAACTGGCACTCGGGATGATCCTGGTGGCCACCTGCCCCAGTGGCACCTTCTCCAACATCATGACCTGGATGGCCCGTGGCAACGTCGCGGTCTCGGCCAGCGTCACCGCCGTCTCCGGCTTGAGCGCGGGCATCTTCACGCCACTGAACTTCGCCCTCTATGCCGGATTGAACCCGGCGACCCGCGACCGCCTCACGCAGATCCACATCGATCCACTGGAACTGGTGGGCGTAGTGGTGCTGGTGCTGATCCTGCCGATGCTGCTGGGCATGGCGCTGGGCCGGCACAAGCCGCAGCTCGCGCAGCGCCTGGAGAAGCCGCTGCGGCAGTTGTCGCTGCTGGTGATGCTCGGCTTCGTCGGCATGGCCTTCGCCAAGAACTTCCAGCAGTTCATGGCCTACTTCCATCTGTTCTTCTGGCTGGTGCTGCTGCTCAACGGCACGGCGCTGCTGCTGGGCTACACCTGCGCGCGGCTGTGGAAGCTGCCGGACGCAGACGTGCGGGCGGTGACCCTGGAGAGCGGCATCCACAACTCCGCGCTGGGCATGGCGCTGATCCTCACATTCTTCCCGCAGGCCGGCGGCATGCTGCTGATCGCGGCATTCTGGGGCTGCTGGCAGCTGTTTTCCGGGCTGGTGCTGGCGCAACTCTGGGCGCGTCGCGCACCCCGCGCCACCGCGGTGACCGCGTCGTGAACGCGCCCGCCCTCGCCCTCGGCGGCTTCATCCTGCTGGCCTACACCCTGGAAGCCATCACCGGCTTCGGCAGTGTGGTGATCGCCCTGTCACTCGGCGCGCTGCTGATGCCCATCGAGACGCTGCTGCCGATCCTCGTGCCGCTGAACATCGGCATGACCGGCTACCTGTGCTGGCGCCACCGCCGCCTGATCGACACGCGCCTGCTGCTGCGCACCGTGCTGCCGGGGATGCTCATCGGCATGCTGATCGGCTACCTGCTGTTGCCGCACCTGGACCCGCAACCGCTCAAGCGCGGCCTTGGCGTGCTGATCCTCTGGTTCGCCGGCCGTGAGTTGTGGCGCCTGCGCGCCAGTGCCCCGGAGCGCGGCAGAACGCCCAACTGGGTGGTGCGCCTGGCCACCGGCGCCGCCGGGGTCTGCCATGGCCTGTTCGCTTCCGGCGGGCCACTGCTGGTCTACGCGCTCTCGACCCGCCCGCTGGACAAGACCCGCCTGCGCGCCACCCTGGTCTGCGTCTGGTTCACCCTCAACGGCCTGCTGACCCTTGCCTTCCTCCTCGACGGCCGCCTGCGCCCGGCGCTGCCCCAGGTGCTCGCCTACGCGCCCCTGCTGCTGCTCGGCGTATGGCTGGGCGAACGCCTGCACCACCGCTTCGAGGAACACCACTTCCGCCTCGCCATCCACTGCCTGCTGCTGGTCAGCGGCGTCCTGCTGCTGTCGCCCTGGAGCCTCCTGTGAGCTACGACATCATCATCAAGAACGGCCTGTACTTCGACGGCAGCGATGCCCCCGGCAGCCTGCGCCACGTCGGCATCAAGGATGGCCGCATCGACACCCTGAGCGTCAGTCCGCTGGACGAAAGCGGCTGCACGCAGATCATCGACGCCGCCGGCAAGTGGGTCACTCCCGGCTTCCTGGAAATCCACTCGCACTACGATGCCGAAGCCATCGCCGCGCCGGCACTGAAGGAGTCGGTGCGCCATGGCGTGACCACCGTGTCGGTGGGCTCCTGCTCCATCAGCATGGTGCTGGGCGAGGCCGAGGACTGCTCGGACCTGTTCACCCGCGTCGAAGCCGTGCCGCGCGAGCAGGTGCTGCCAATCCTGCGCGACAAGCGGACCTGGAAGGACGCCAAGGGCTACCGCGCCTTCTACGACCAGCAACCGCTGGGGCCGAACCTCTGCTCCTTCCTTGGCCACTCCGAGCTACGCGTCACCGTGATGGGTCTGGAGCGCGCGATCAGCGGCGCCAAGCCCACCGAAGCCGAGCTGCAACGCATGGAAGAACTGCTTGAACAGGCGCTTGACGCCGGCTGCTTCGGCCTCTCGGTGATGACCACGCGCCTGGACAAGATGGACGGCGACCGCGCCTGGTCCAGCCCGCTGCCCTCCACCTTCGCCAGCTGGAAGGAATTCTCCCGCCTGTTCGCCGTGCTGCGCCGGCGCAACGCGCTGATGCAGGGCGCGCCGAATGCGGTCACCAAGATCAACGTGTTCGCCTTCCTCTACCAGGCCCACGGTTGGTTCCGCCGCCCGCTCAAGTGCTCGATGCTCACCGCGCTGGACCTCAAGTCCCAGCCCTTCATGCACCGCATTACCCGCGCCTCTGGCTGGGTCGCCAACCGCCTGCTGCGTGGCCGCTACCGCTGGCAGACCCTGCCCGCGCCCTTCGTGGTGCGCATCGAGGGGCTGAACATGAACGGCTTCGAGGAATTCGGTGCCGGCGAAGTGCTGCGCGACATCAAGGACCCGGAAGAGCTCTACACGCGCATCCAGGACCCGACCTTCCGCGAGCGCTTCAAGAAGGACATTAAGGCCACCCTCAGTCTCGGCCTGTGGCACCGCAACCTATCCGACTGCTGGGTGCGCGAATGCCCGGACGCAACGCTGGTCAGGCGCAACTTCGAGGACATCGGCCGCGAACGCGGGCTGGACCCGGTGGACGCCTTCTTCGAGCTGGCCGGCCAGTACCGCAATGACCTCAAGTGGACCACCTGCTACGGCAACCACCGCCCGGAAATCATGGGCAAGCTGCTGGCCAGCCCCTGGACCCAGCCGGGCTTCGCCGACTCCGGCGCGCACCTGGCGTCCCACGCGCAGTACAACTTCCCGCTGCGCATGCTCAAGTACGTGCGCGATGCCGAGCTGGCCGGACAGAGCTTCATGGATACCGGTCGTGCGATCCACCGCCTGACCGGCGAGCTGGCGGACTTCGCCGGGATCGACGCCGGCTACATCCGTGTCGGCGACCGCGCCGACCTGGTGGTGGTCAACCCGGCGGGCCTGACCGACGAGTTGGATGAGGTCTGCGAAGCGCCCATGGAGATCATCGGCCTGACGCGACTGGTGAAGCGCAACGATGCTGCGGTGGAGGCGACCCTGATCAACGGGCGCGTGGCTTATCGGCGCGAGAGCGGCTTCCCGGAGGCATTGGGCAAGGAGCGTGGATTCGGCCGGTTCCTGCCGGGGCGGGATGTGCTGAGCCGGCCGCAGGAGGTGGCTGCGGGGGCACCGGCATTTAACCGGTAGGTTCCGCGTTTGCTCGCGAACCCTCTTGACGCCGGCCTTGCCGGCAATCGCGGGCTAAATTGGCCTCTAGCAAGCTCTTGTAGGATGGGTGGAGCGCAGCGATACCCATGCTGCCTGCGCGCGGGAATGGATGGGTATCGCTGCGCTCCACGCCATCCTATGCAGAGGCTTCCTGGTGGTGAGCAGGCTGGCCTACCGTGCAGCTGGCCGAGATTGACGCCCCGCCGCGCACTCACTAGAGTGCGCGGTTTCCGCCAGCCCCCGTAATACCTGCACCATGACTCCGCTCTACCGCTTCGCCGACCCGAGCCTCGCCCTGCTGCAAGAGCCACCGCGCGTACGCAAGATCGATACGGTGCTGCGCCGTCGCCGCAGCGTGCTGTTCGCCTTCACCTTCTCCCCGCCCGCCGGCTGCTGAGCCGGACGCCGCGCCCTCGCGCCGGCAATTCCGCATTCCGATTTCGCCCACCGGTCGCCACCGGCGGGCTCGTCTGCATTGGTACGCCTGGCGCTGGAGCGCCGGGCAAGAGAAGGTTTCCATGAATACCCCGACCACCCTCAACAAAACATTGCTGGCGGTGCTGCTGTTCGCCGTCTCCATCGTCGGTCTGAGCCTGGGCGCGACGCTGCCGCTGGTGGCGCTGCGCCTGCTGGACAACGGCGCCAGCGCGCTGCAGATCGGCATCCTCTCGGCAGTACCGGCGGCCGGCATGATTCTCGCCGCCACCCTGGTGGACCGCGCCTGCCAGCTGATGAGCCGGCGCCGCCTGTACCTGCTGTGCTTCGTGCTGTGCACCGCGAGCACCGCCGCCATCGACTTCAGCAGCCACTCGCTCTGGCTGCTGGCGGTGGCGCGCCTGGCACTGGGTGTCGGCATGGGCATTGCGATCATCCTCGGCGAGGCCTGGGTCAACGAGCTGTGCGGCGAGAACAATCGCGGCACCATCGTCGCCCTCTATGCCACCAGCTTCACTGCCTTCCAGCTGCTAGGCCCGACCCTGGTAGCGCTGCTCGGCGCACAGACGCCGTGGGTGGTGCTGCTGGTCAGCGCCGGGCACCTGGTTGCCCTGGCCACCGTGGCCTTCGCCATGCCCGAGGAAGGCCTCCATGAACACGTCGAGGAGCCGCGCAGCTTCTCCCTGGCCGGCTTCCTGCGGGTTGCGCCGGCGCTGTGCATGGGCGTGCTGTTCTTCTCCTTCTTCGACAGCGTGGTGCTCTCGCTCTTCCCGGTCTACGCCTCCAGCCACGGCTACGCGGTGGGCATCGCCGCGTTCATGGCGACGGTGATCCTGCTCGGCGACATGCTCTTCCAGCTACCACTGGGCTGGCTCTCCGACCGTCTCGACCGCTCGACCCTGCACCTGTGCTGCGGGGTCGGCGCCATGCTGATCGGACTCGGCCTGCCCTGGCTGATCAGCCAGCCTTCGCTGCTGTGGCCGGCGCTGATGCTGCTGGGTGCCGTGGCCGGGGGCGTCTACACCCTGGCGCTGGTGCTGATCGGCCAGCGCTTCCGCGGCCGCGACCTGGTCACCGCCAACGCCGCCGCCGGTATGCTCTGGGGCGTCGGCAGCCTGCTCGGGCCGCTGCTCAGCGGCAGCCTGATGGACCTCGGCCCGCAGGGCGTGCCGGTGGCCCTGGCGCTCGCCGCCGGGCTGTTCGTGGCCACCGCAGCCGCCTCGCTGCACCGCAGCGCCGTGCGCACCGCCTGATGCCTCAATAGAAGGCAAGGCGCATCGAGTTGGTGCCGGCACGTCCGATCCCGGCCATCGTTCCAAACCGGGGATTTCAGCTAAGCGGTTGAAATCCCCGGTGGTTTTTCCGCGTCGGGAAAACTGGCATTTCAATTGCTCTGTCCCCTGCAACGGGATGCATCACCCACGGCAAGGCAGCCACCGGGTGGGCGAACGCTGCAAGGCACACAGTGGAGTTGCACCACAGGCGAACTAGGGTTCCGGTCCTTTGCGAGAAGGGCGTCTGGTCCGAGAGTTTTCCGGCCCTAGGGACAGGGCTACACGGCGGGAGAAAAGCCCGGGAGACGTGATGTCATCCCGTGCCGATTTCCAACCGTTAGGAGCAATGCCATGACCATGCCGCTTTCCCTGCGTTCCCTGCGCAAGACCCTGCTCGGTGCCTGTCTGCTTGCTGCCGCCGGGGTCGTGCCGCTGACGCTCCAGGCCGCCGAGAAGCTCAAGATCGGCACCGTCGTCTGGGCCGGTTACGCGCCCTTCTACGTCGCCGACAAGCTCGACCTCTACAAGCCCCACGGCCTGAAGGTGGAGCTGCAGTTCTTCAACGACCCGGCGCTGATCCCCACGGCCATGACCGGCGGCGCCCTCGACGGCGGCATGCTCACCTACGACCAGGTCGTCGGCGGTGTCGCCAAGGGCCAGCCCTACCGCGTGGTGATGCCCATCGACTTCTCCAACGGCGGTGACGCCATCGTCGCCGACAAGTCGATCCAGTCGGTCGCCGACTTCAAGGGCAAGAAGATCGGCTTCAACCCGCTCTCGCCGTCCGATTTCCTGCTCGCCTACGCGCTCAAGAGCCACGGCCTGAGCGACAAGGACATCAGCCCGGTGAACATGACGCCCGAGGGCATCCCCGGCGCCATGGCTTCGGGCAGCCTGCCGGTGGGCGTGACCTACGAGCCCAACGTCTCGCAGATTCTCGGCATGCCCGGCGACAAGTTCCACGTCGTGTATTCCTCCAAGGACGCGCCGGGGCTGATCACCGACGTGCTGGTGTTCAACCAGGAGGTCATCGGCAAGCGCCAGAAGGCGATCAGCGCGATGATCCAGGGCTACGCCGACGGCCTGGCCTACATGAAGGCGCACCCGGACGAATCCGCCCAGATCATCGGCAAGGTGCTGGGCGTCAGCGCCGCCGAGGCCAAGGAGCAGATGGCCGGGGTCTACAACATCCCGCTGGCGGAGATGAGCAAAAACTTCGAGAAATCCGACGCCACCAGCTCGTTCTTCGGCAGCGGCGCGGTGATCGCCCAGCTGCTCAAGGACAACAGCCAGATCCCGGCGATCCCCGACCTCGCCCAGACCTTCGACGCGCAGTTCGTCCAGGCCCTCGCCCAGTAAGGCGCCCACCCACCGCTCCCGCCAGGAGGGCGGGAGCGCTTAAGGAGGTTCTTCATGTCCGCGTCCCTGTACCGCTACGCCGATGGCCGGCTGCCCAACAGCCTGGCACTGGCCTATGCCTTCGGTGGCTACGCTGCCGGCTTCGCCCTGCTGTTCGCCGATAGCTGGCTGCTCAACGCCGCCGGCACCCTGCTGCTGGGCCACGCGATGATCGTCGCGGCGTACCTGATCCACGAATTCGCCCATGGCACCATCTTCGCCAGGCCCGAGCACAACACCTGGGCCGGCGAGGCCTGCAGCTGGCTGTGCGGCAGCTGCTACGCGGGCTTCCAGGACCTGCGCCGCAAGCACATGCGCCACCACGTCGACCGCGCCGACGTGATCACCTTCGACACCAAGGTCTTCCTCGCCCACAGCCCGCGCTGGGTGCGCAACCTGGTGCTGGCCGCCGAGTGGGCCTACGTGCCGGCGATCGAGCTGATCATGCATTACTACGTGATCCTCCTGCCCTTCATCACCGACAACCCGCGCCACCGCGCCAACCGCCGCCGCGTGGCGCTGACCCTGCTGGTGCGCGGCGCGCTGTTCGGCCTGGTGGCGGCGGTGTCGCTCAAGGCGCTGCTGCTCTACTTCGTCGCCTGGACGCTGATGATCATCGTGCTGCGTTTCACCGACGCCTACCAGCACACCTACGACGCCTTCGCGGTATTGGAAGACGGCGGCAAGATTCCCGACGACAAGGCCCGCGACCGCACCTACGAGCAGATGAACACCTACTCCAACGTGGTCTCGGTGCGCTGGCCGGTGCTCGACCTGCTGCTGCTCAACTTCGCCTACCACAACGCCCACCACGAGAAGCCGGTGGCGCCCTGGTACCGCCTGCGCAAGCTGCACCACGAGCTGTACGGCGAGGGCTACGCCCAGGTGCTGCCGATGCACCTGCTGTTCAAGGGCTTCCACCAGCACCGCCTGCGCCGCGTGGTGGACGATCACTACGGCGAGGTCGCGCCCGAAGGCAAGGACCGCGCCGACGGCTTCTATGGCGCCGTGGGCGTCTCCTTCCTGACGGCGGTCTGAGCATGATCGACTACCGGGGCAAACGCGTCCTCATCAGCGGCGCCGCCAGCGGCATCGGCAAGGGCCTGGCGCGGGCGTTCGCCGAACAGGGCGCGGCGCTGGAGCTAATCGACCGCAACGCCGAGGCGCTGCAAGGCGTGACGGACGAGCTGGCGGCCCTGTGCGACGTGCACAGCACCACCCTCGACCTGGGCGACAGCGATGCCATCGCCGCCTTCGCCGACAGCCGCCAGGGCGCTGCGCTGGACGTGCTGATCAACAACGCCGGCGTCGAGTACGCCACGCCGCTGGAAGGCGGCAACGCCGAGACCGACCAGCGCTGGCAGGCGCTGCTGGACAACAACGTCGCCTCGATGCTGCGCCTCACCCGCGCCCTGCTGCCGCAACTGCACGCCGGCAGCAGCGTGATCAACCAGGCGTCGATCTGGGGCCTGAAGGGCGTGCCGGGCTTCTCCGCCTATGTCGCCAGCAAGCACGCGGTGATCGGCCTGACCCGCTCGCTGGCGTGGGAGCTGGGACCACGGCGCATCCGCGTCAATGCCGTGTGCCCCGGCTGGATCGCTACCGAAGCGGCCATGCGCTCGCTGCGGGTAATGGCGCAAGCCAACGGCCGCAGCGAGGACGACGAACTGGCTCAGATCCTCGCCGCCCAGGCGGTGCCGGAGCTGCTCACGCCGGCCGATCTCGCTGGCACCTTCCTGTTCCTCGGCAGCCCGCTGGCCGCCGCCATGACCGGCCAGGCGCTGTCGGTCAGCCACGGCGAGGTGATGCACTGATGAAACCGCTCGCAGGACAGACCGCTCTGGTCACCGGCGCCACCCAGGGCATTGGCCGGGCCATCGCCCTGGCGCTGGCGGAGGCCGGCGCGCAGGTGTGGATCAACCACCTCGACCAAGCGGAAGCGGCCACCGCGCTGGTGGCGCGCATCGCCTCCCGCGGCGGCTGCGCCCATGCCGTGCAGGCCGACGTTGCGGTGCCGGAGCAGGTCGCCGAGATGTTTGCCCGCGTGCTCGCCGAAGGTGAGCTGGACATCCTGGTGAACAACGCCGGGATCATCCTGGAAAAGCCGTTTCTCGACACCAGCGAAGACGACTGGGCGACGCTGCTGGGCGTCGACCTGCACGCCGTCTACCGCTGCTGTCGCCATGCCCTGACGCACATGCAGGCGCGCGGCAGCGGCAGCATCGTCAACATCGCCTCGGAGCTGGGTCAGCTCGGCCGCGAACGCTACGCCGCGTACTGCGCCGCCAAGGCCGGAGTTATCGGCCTGACCAAGGCGCTGGCTCGGGAGTTCGCCCCGCACATCCGCATCAACGGCGTGGCGCCGGGCCCGGTTGAGACGCCGATGGTCTCGGTGGAGCACATGAGCGAGGCGATGATCGCCCGCGAAACCGCCATCCCCGCCGGCCGCCTCGGCCAGCCGGAGGAGATCGCCGCAGCGGTGCTGTTCCTCGTCTCGCCCGGCGCGAGCTTCTTCCATGGGCAAGTGATCGGCGCCAATGGCGGCGCCTGGATGGGCGCCTGATGCGCGCGGAAATCGTCCTGCTGCTGGGCGCCGCCATCTGGGGCCTGGGATGGATGCCCCTGGCGCACTTCGCCGGCCAGGGCCTCGCCGGCATGCCGCTGGTGCTCTGCACTTACGGGCTGCTCTGCACGCTGGCCGTGCCGCTGGTACTGAGCCAGCGCCGGCAGTGGTGGGCGCAACGCGGCGCCCTGCTGGCCATCGGCGTGTTCGGTGGCTGGGCCACGGCCGGGCTGGTGGCGGCGCTGTCCGAAGGCGACGTGGTGCGCGCCACGCTGCTGTTCTACCTGGCGCCGGTCTGGGGCCTGCTCGGCGGCCGGCTGCTGTTCGGCGAGCGTCTGACGCCTGCGCGGCTCGGCGCCCTGGCGTTGGCCATGCTCGGCATCGCCCTGACCCTGGGCATCAGCCACGAAACCTTCCGCCCGCTGGCCGCCAGCGACTGGCTGGCGCTCTCCGCCGGCTTCGCCTTCGCCCTCAACAACCTCGCCACCCGCGCCGCCGAGCAGGTGCCACTGGCCAGCAAGGCAGTGGTCGGCTTCATCGGCAGCGCCGCCCTGGGAGGGCTGTTCTGCGTGCTGCAAGGCACGCCGCTGCCCACGGTCGACGCCAATCAATGGCTGCAACTGGCCGGTTTCGGTCTGTTCTGGCTGGCCGCCATGGGCGCCGCGCAATACGGCTTCAGCCACGTCGAAGCGAGCCGCGCCGCGGTGCTGGTGGTGATCGAACTGCTGGTCGCCGTGCTCACCGCCGCCTGGTTCGGCGACCGCGAGCTGGGCCTGCGCGAATGGCTCGGCGGCTCCCTGGTTCTGGCAGCGGCGCTGATCGCCGCGCGCCCTTCTCCTGACTTTTCCCCCACTCTCTGCGAGGCCGAAACATGACTGTCCGCATGGACCAGCTCAGCTGGGTCGAATACGCGCGCCGGGTGCGCGAGCAATCCCCCGTGGTCTTCCTGCCCTGTGGCGCCACCGAGCAGCACGGCCCGCACCTGCCGCTGGGCACCGACGCGCTGCTGGCCAGCGCGCTGTGCGAGGACGTGGCCCGCCAGGTCGACGGCCTGGTCGCGCCCGCCCTCTCCTACGGCTACAAGTCGCAGCCCAAGTGCGGCGGCGGCCAGCACTTCTGCGGCACCACCAGCCTCGACGGGCAGACCCTGATCGCCCTGGTGCGCGACGCCGTGCGCGAGTTCGCCCGCCATGGCGTCACCCGCCTGGTACTGGTGGACGGGCACTACGAGAACCAGTGGTTCGTCACCGAGGGCATCCAGCTCGCGCTGCGTGAGCTCGGGTCTTCCAGCCCGCTGGAAGTGATGCGTCTGGAGCACTGGGACTTCTGCAGCGAGGCGACACTGAACGACGTATTCCCCGACGGCTTCCCCGGCTTCGCCCTGGAGCACGCGGCAGTGATCGAAACCTCGCTGATGCTGCACTACCTGCCCAGCCTGGTGCGCCTGGACCTGATCCCCGACGACGGCCCGGCCGACTTCCCGCCCTACGACATGTACCCCAGCCGAACCGAGTGGGTGCCGCCCTCGGGAGTGCTGTCCTCGGCGCGCGGCTCCAGCGCCGACAAGGGCCTGCGCATGGCAAAGGACATCGTAAAAGGCATCGCCGCTGCGGTACGCAAGGAGTTCGGGCTGTGAGCGTCGCGCTGATCGTCATCGACATGCAGCGCGACTTCTGCGCCCCCGGCGGCTACGCCGACCAGGCCGGGCTGGAGATCGGCCGCCTGCGCGCGCCGATCCCGGCCATCTCGCGCCTGCTGGACAGCGCCCGAGCCCTGGGCCTGCTGGTGGTACATACCCGCGAAGGGCACCGCCCCGACCTCACCGACCTGCACGAGAGCAAGCGTCGCCGCGCCGAACACGCCGGCGCGCCCATCGGCGCACGCGGCCCGTTGGGACGCTTGCTGGTGCGCGGCGAGTATGGCCACGACCTGATCGACGAGCTGCGCCCGCTGGCCGACGAGCCGGTGATCGACAAACCGGGCTACAGCGCCTTCGCTTACACCGACCTGGACCTGCTGCTGCGTCGGCGCGGAATCGACCACCTGGTGCTCTGCGGCGTGACCACCGAAGTATGCGTTTCTTCCACCCAGCGCGCGGCGGTGGAATTGGGCTACGCCTGTACGCTGGTGAGCGATGCCTGCGGCTCGCCGAGCGCCGAGCTGCACGCCGCCGCCCTGGCCATGGTCGAGGTGGAAGGCGGGCTGTTCGGCCGCGTGCTGGACAGCCGTTCCGTGCTCGCCGAATGGGAGGAAAATGCATGCCTGGCCTGAACATTCCCGCGGTACCGTCCGCCTACCTCGGCGTCTGGCAGCGCACCCTGCTGACCACTACCGGCGGGACGCACGACACCAGCACCCGCGTCTACTGGCTGCAGACCGAGCGCCTGTTCGCCGATCTGCGCATTCCGCTGCCGGCACCCGAGACGCCTGAACAGCTTGCCACCCAGGCCGGGTTCGCCGGCCTCACCGAGATCACCGGCGATATCTGCCAGTGGCACCGCGTGATCGACTTCCAGCCGCCCAATGGCGGCGAGGACATCGGCCGCATGCATTTCGTGGACAGCGAAAAGGTGCTGGAAGACGGGTTGGACGGCAGCTACCACGAAGTCTGGGAGCGCCTGCCCGAGTCCCTTGGGCGCAATCGTGGCACCTGGCTGCTGGGCGCCGATGGCCGCCAGGGCTGCCTGCTGCTGGCTGGCGACTGCTTCCTGTTCGCCGCCGGGCGCCGCCTGCCGCTGCCGCACGCGCCATCGCTTGCCGCGCTGTTCGACGACGACAACCCCGAGCTGCTGGATTTCGAGCTGAGCTTCGGCCGTCACCAGGGCGGCGTAGCCCCCTGGCATATCGAACTGAGCACGCTGCCGGCACGCATCGGCGCGCGACTGCTGCCCGCCGAAGCCGATCCTGACCACCCCGAACTGCTGCACGACGCCCACTGGCTCAACGGCCTGGGCGCCACGCAGCCCGCCGGCGGCTGGCAGCCCTGCGAGCTGCCCCTGTTTCCCGATGAGGAGGTGACGCCATGACCGCCCACCAGCCCCTGCCGCGCCCCGTGGCGCAACCCGCCCGCCAGCGCTGGTGGGTGATCCGTGGCGAGCTGCCGCGCAGCGCCATCTGGGCCCTCGCCGCCGCCGGCCTGCTGCTGCCGCTGCTGCTCTGGTGGGCCTACAGCGCCGCCGGCCTGGCCAACCCGATGTTCTTCCCCGGCCCGGACGCCGTGCTCAAGCGCATCGGCCACTGGTGGAGCGACGAAGGCCTGCTGGGTGACATCGCGATCAGCGTCTACCGGGTCATGGCCGGCTTCCTCGCCTCGGCGGTGATCGCCCTGCCGCTGGGCCTGTACATCGGCACCTACCGCCCGGTGCAGGCCTTTCTCGAACCGCTCACCGACTTCATCCGCTACATGCCGGCGGTGGCGTTCATCCCGCTGGTGATGCTCTGGGTCGGCATCGACGAAGGCTCCAAGGTGCTGATCATCTTCATCGGCACCTTCTTCCAGATGGTGCTGATGGTCGCCGAGGACGTGCGCCGCGTGCCCATGGCGCAGATCGAGGCGGCGCAGACCATGGGCGCCAGCCGCGCCGAGACCATCCGCCTGGTGGTGCTGCCCTCGGCACGCCCGGCTCTGCTGGACACCCTGCGCATCACCTGCGGCTGGGCCTGGACCTACCTGGTGGTGGCCGAACTGGTGGCCGCCAACTCCGGCCTGGGCTACGCCATCCTGCGCGCCCAGCGCTACATGCAGACCGACAAGATCTTCGCCGGCATCCTGCTGATCGGCGTCATTGGCCTGCTCACCGACCAGGCGTTCCGCTGGCTTGGCCGGGTCGCCTTCCCGTGGATGAAGAGGTAAGCCTGATGAGCCAGAACAAGATCGCCATTCGCCACGTCGACAAGGTGTTCAGCAGCCAGGGCCGGCACGTGCAGGCGCTGCAGGATGTGAACCTGGAGATTCGCGCCAACGAATTCGTCACCTTCGTCGGCGCCTCGGGCTGCGGCAAGTCCACCCTGCTGCGCAGCATCGGCGGGCTGGAGCGCCACAGCGGCGGCGAAATCCTCGTCGATGGTCGCGCCGTGGACGGCCCCGGCATCGACCGCGCCATGGTCTTCCAGCACTACAGCCTCTACCCCTGGCTGCGGGTGATGGAGAACATCAAGTTCTGCCGCCGGCTCAAGGTGGTGTCCGACACCGTGCGCGGCGATGCCGACGTGGAAGTCGCCAGCGGCCGCGCCGATGCGCTGCTCAACCTGATGGGCCTGTCGGCCTTTGCCCAGGCCTATCCCAGCCAGCTTTCCGGTGGCATGCAGCAACGGGTGGCGATCGCCCGCGCGCTGATGCCCAAGCCGCAGATCCTGCTGATGGATGAACCCTTCGGCGCGCTGGACGCGCAGACCCGCGAGGTGATGCACGACCTGATCCGCCACGTGCACCGCCTGGAGAACAGCACCATCCTGTTCGTTACCCACGATGTCGACGAGGCGATCTACCTGGGTGGCCGCGTGGTGCTGATGGCGCCGCGCCCCGGCCGCATCGACAGCGTCTACGAGGTGCCGCTGCCGGCCGAGCGCAACCAGGACATGAAGATGGCCCCCGAATTCATCGCCCTGAAAAAAGAAATCCTCGCGCGTATCCGCGAGACCTCGGGCATGAGCACCGACCTGGAACTGCTGGAGCAGCTGACCCGCACCGCAGCGCCGGTCTGAAGCGGAGGAAAGGGAATCGGCGGAGCGGATAGCCCCGCCGTTGTACCGGACAAGGCGCCCGGAACGGATTGCGCAGCAAGCGCGAGGGAAACGGCCTGCCGGGAGCGGGTAGCTCCGCCTGGGGCTGGCAGGCCGGTTGACTGCAGAAGCAGCCGTAAAGCTGGCCGCAAGCACCGATAAGGTGCTTGCGGCACCGTCGTCAGCCGATGGTCATCAGGCTGGCGTTACCGCCGGCAGCGGCGGTGTTGACGCTCAGGGCACGTTCGATCAGCAGGCGTTCCAGCGGGATGTCGGTTTCCCCGCGGTTCAGCCCGGTGACGCCGACGATGGCGCCCTTGCGCTGGCTCGCCTGTTCGCAGACCGCGCGCAGCTGGTCGGAATCGCCGTGGTGGAGGATGGCGTCGAACACCTTGTCGGTGGCGGTCCAGTCGGCGACCAGTTCGATACGCTGGGCGACTTCCTTCGGCAGTTCCTTGATCACGGCAGCATTGGACTCGGCCACCAGCGGACGGCTGCCGACGCTGAGCACGGCAGCCAGCTGGGCCAGCAGGTCGGCGCGGTCTTCCGCCAGGCACAGCACGTGCTCGCGCGGCAGCAGGGTGTAGGTGTTGCGCTCGCCGGTCGGACCGGTGAGTACCTGCTGGGTGAAGCTCTGCGCCAGCTCGCCGTAGCCGCCGAGCAGGCTCGCCAGGGCGGCGTCCTTCTGCCCTGCCCACCTGGCCAGCGCGTCCAGGGCCTGCTGGGCGTCCTTCGGACGCGGCAGCGCCTGGGCGCCGTCGCCCTTGAGCTGGTTGGCTACCGCATCCTGCGGACGGGTCGACAGCAGGCGGTACAGGTACAGCGGGCCGCCGGCTTTCGGACCGGTGCCGGACAGGCCTTCACCGCCGAACGGCTGCACGCCGACCACCGCGCCAACCACGTTGCGGTTCACGTAAAGGTTGCCGACATGGGCGGTGCCGACGACCTGGGCAATGGTCTCGTCGATACGGGTATGCACGCCCAGGGTGAGGCCATAGCCGGATTCGTTGATCTGCGCGAGCAACTGGTCCAGCTCGGCGCGCTGGTAGCGCACCACGTGCAGCACCGGGCCGAAGATCTCGCGCTTGAGTTCGCTGAAGCTGTCCAGCTCGATCAGGGTCGGCACGACGAAGGTGCCGCGCTTGATTTCCTCGGCGTCCACGCGGGCGCTCTGGAAGACCTTGCGGCCTTTGTCGCGCATGGTCTGGATGTGCTTGTCGATGTTGCCCTTGGCTTCCTCGTCGATCACCGGGCCGATGTCGGTGTGCAGGCGCTCCGGCGCACCGACACGGTATTCCGCCATGGCGCCCTTGAGCATCTGCACCACGCGGTCGGCGGCATCTTCCTGCACGCACAGCACGCGCAGCGCGGAGCAGCGCTGGCCGGCGCTGTCGAACGCGGAGTTGACCACATCGACCACCACCTGCTCGGCCAGCGCCGAGGAGTCGACGATCATCGCGTTGAGGCCGCCGGTCTCGGCGATCAGCGGGATGGTGCGGCCCTGGGCGTCGAGGCGGCCGGCGATGTTGCGCTGGAGGATGCCGGCCACTTCGGTGGAGCCGGTGAACATCACGCCACGCACCCGCTCGTCTCCGACAAGGCGCGCGCCGACGGTTTCACCACGGCCCGGCAGCAGTTGCACGGCACCAGCGGGTACGCCGGCTTCCAGCAGGATGCGCACGGCTTGCGCGGCGATCAGCGGAGTCTGCTCGGCGGGCTTGGCCAGCACGGTGTTGCCGGCGGCCAGGGCGGCGGCCACCTGGCCACTGAAGATCGCCAGTGGGAAGTTCCATGGGCTGATGCAGACCACCGGGCCCAGCGGGCGGTGGCTGTCGTTGGCGAAGTGGGTGCTGGCCTGGGCGCCGTAGTAGCGCAGGAAGTCCACCGCCTCGCGCACTTCGGCGATGGCATTGGCGAAGGTCTTGCCCGACTCGCGCACCAGCACGCCCATCAGCGACTGGATCTCGGCCTCCATCAGGTCAGCGGCGCGCTGCAGGATGGCGCCGCGCTCGGCCGGCTGGGTGGACTGCCAGATCTGCGCGCTGGACAACGCGCCGAGGATGGCGTTGTTCACGTCGGCTTCGCTGGCTTCACGCACATGGCCCACCACGTCGCGGTGGTCAGCCGGGTTGCGCACCGGCTGCGGCTCGCCCGGAGCGGCATCGGCCAGGCCCAGCATCGGCTCGGCGACGTAGACGGTGTTGGTGCTCGACAGCAGCGCCGAGGACAGCGAACCCAGGCGGTGCTCGTTGGCCAGGTCGATGCCGGCGGAATTCAGCCGGGCATCGCCATAGAGGTCACGCGGCAGCGGGATGCGCGGGTGCGGCAGGCCCAGGGTGCCCTCCTGTGCGGCCATCTGCTCGACCTGCAGCACCGGGTCGAGCACCAGGTCCTGGAGGGAGATGCTGTGGTCGGCGATGCGGTTGACGAAGGAGGTGTTGGCGCCGTTTTCCAGCAGGCGGCGAACGAGATACGCCAGCAGGGTTTCATGACTGCCCACCGGGGCGTAGATGCGGCACGGACGGTTGAACTTGCCGTCGGCGACCTTGCCCACCACCTGCTCGTACAGCGGCTCGCCCATGCCGTGCAGGCACTGGAACTCGTACTGGCCCGGGTAGTAGTTCTGCCCGGCCAGCTGGTAGATGGCCGACAGCGAGTGGGCGTTGTGGGTGGCGAACTGCGGGTAGATGGATTCCGGCACCGCCAGCAGCTTGCGCGCACAGGCCAGGTAGGAAACATCGGTGTACGGTTTGCGGGTGTAGACCGGGTAGCCTTCCAGGCCGTTGACCTGGGCCAGCTTGATCTCGCTGTCCCAGTAGGCGCCCTTCACCAGGCGGATCATCAGGCGGTGACGGCTGCGCTTGGCCAGGTCGATCACGTAATCGATCACGTAAGGGCAGCGCTTCTGGTAGGCCTGGATGACGAAGCCGATGCCGTTCCAGCCGGCCAGCGACGGCTCGAAGCACAGGCGCTCGAGCAGGTCGAGGGAGATTTCCAGGCGGTCGGCTTCCTCGGCGTCGATGTTGATGCCGATGTCATAGTCACGGGCCATCTTCACCAGGCCGAGCACGGTCGGGTACAGCTCGTCCATCACGCGGTCGTACTGCGCGCGGCTGTAGCGCGGGTGCAGCGCGGAAAGCTTGATCGAGATGCCCGGGCCTTCGTAGATGCCTCGACCATGGGAAGCCTTGCCGATGGCATGGATCGCCTGCTCGTAGGAGGCCAGGTAGCGCTTGGCGTCCTCCTCGGTCAGCGCGGCTTCGCCGAGCATGTCGTAGGAGTAGCGGAAGCCGCGGGATTCCATGTTCGCCGCATTGGCCAGGGCCTCGGCAATGGTTTCGCCGGTGACGAACTGCTCGCCCATCAGGCGCATGGCCATGTCCACGCCCTTGCGGATCAGCGGCTCGCCGGACTTGCCGATGATGCGGTTGAGCGACGAGGACATGCCGGCTTCGGTGTGGGTCGCCACCAGCTTGCCGGTGATCAGCAGGCCCCAGGAGGCCGCGTTGACGAACATCGACGGGCTTTGGCCCAGGTGCTGGCTCCAGTTGCCGTTGCTGATCTTGTCGCGGATCAGCGCGTCACGGGTGGCCTTGTCCGGGATGCGCAGCAGCGCCTCAGCCAGGCACATCAGCGCCACGCCTTCCTGAGACGACAGGGAGAACTCCTGCAGCAGGCCCTGCACCAGGCCCTGGCGGCCACCGGCGTTCTTCTGGTTGCGCAGCTTTTCGGCGATGCCCAGCGCCATCTTGCTGGCCGCGGCGGCCTGCTCTTTCGGCAGGCGGGCCAGGTCCAGCAGCATCGGCAGCGCCTCGGTTTCCGGGCGGCGGTAGGCGGCGGTGATGGCCGCGCGCAGCACGGACTGCGGCAGGATGCTTTCGGCGAAATCGAGGAAGACCTGCAACCCTTGTTCGATCAGCGAATCCAGCGACTCTTCGCCCGCTGCAGCCGCCAGGCCGGATTGCTCGGCCGGGGTCAGACCGCCTTCCACCTGCTCCAGGTAGGAGAAGATGGCCTGCTTGATCAGCCAGTGCGGGGTACGGTCGAGTTGCTGGGCAGCCAGCTTGAGGCGCTCGCGGGTGGCGTCGTCGAGCTTCACGCCAAGGGTGGTGGTGGCCATGGGGCTTCCTGTTGTTAGAAGGTGTGCCTGAAAACGGCGCAAGGTTATACCGCCGAATCGCAAGGTGCAACCAGGTGCAACCCAATAAAAACAAGCCTTTGGTCGTACGCGCAAAACCGGTGCAACCGGTGACATTTCCCACACACGGCGCTACCAAACGGAGCACGGCCACAGGCGCGCCTGGCTGCAACCCATACGGGTCGGCCGGACGGCAGGAGGAAAGCAGTGTTCGTGCCAGAGGTGGAAAAGGTGCAACCCGGATTCTGCCGGAGTCGCTCGGCAGAAGTCAGTCCAGCGGCAGATAAAGACTGAACGCCGCGCCTTGCCCCGGCTGGCTACGCACCTCGATACTGCCGCCGTGGGCCTGGACGATCTGCTCGGAGATGTACAGGCCCAAGCCCAGTCCGGCGACGCGAGCCGCGCCGGCCCCACGCTCGAACTGCTGGAAGATGCGCCGCTGCTCCTCAACACTGATGCCGTCACCATGGTCGCGCACGCAGAGTTTGGCGCGGCCATCCGCCACCGCGACGGTGACTTCCACGGGCCGGCCGGGGCCGTAACGCAGGGCGTTACTGACCAGGTTGCTGATCACCTGCTCCAGGCGATAGGCATCCCACACACCCTCCACCACTTCGGGCGCCTCCAGGCTCAGTTCGCAGCCAGCCGCCTGGGCCTGCACGGCGAAGTTGCTCAATACGCGGCGGGCGATATCGGCCAGGTTGGCCGGCTCCGGGCGGATCGACAGCTTGCCGGTGCGGATGCGCGAGACGTCGAGCATGTCCTCGATTAACCGATTCAAACCGGTGAGCTGGCGTTCGTCGCGCTCGAACAGCACGCCCAGGCGGTCCTGAGTGAAGTGTTCCAGCTTGCCCTTGGACAGGTGCAGCCGGCGCAACTGGGTATCCAGCATCAGGCCATTGAGCGGCGTGCGCAGCTCGTGGGAGACGATGGACATGAAGTCGTCGCGCATCTTCACCGCGCGCTGCAATTCGACCTGGGTCTCGCGCAGCTCGGCGAGCAGCGCGTCCTGCTCGGCGCGCGCCTGTTCCAACACCTTGCGCTGACGGTAGAGGTCGACGAAGACATTCACCTTGCTGCGCACCGCGTGGTTGTCCAGCGGCTTGTAGAGGAAGTCCACCGCGCCGCTCTCGTAGCCCTTGAAGGCATAGTTCAGCTCGCGCCCGGCGGCTGTCACGAAGACGATGGGGATGTTCCTGGTGCGCTCGGTGCCGCGCATCAGCTCGGCCAGGGCGAAACCGTCCATGCCCGGCATCTGCACGTCCAGCAGCGCCAGGGCGAATTCGTGCTCCAGCAGCAGCGACAGCGCCTCGTCCGCCGAGGATGCCTTGAACACCTCGCGCCCTTCGCCCTTGATCAACGCCTCCAGCGCCAGCAGGTTCTCCGGCAGGTCGTCGACGATCAGCAGTTTGCTTCCCTGGTTACGCAGCATGTTGGGTACCCATTCGGGTCAGGAGCGCGTGAATCTCACGCAGCGGAAGAATGTAGTCCGGGGCGTGCAGCGCAATAGCCGCCTCCGGCATGGTGGACACGGCGGCTTCGGCCGGGTCCTGGACGATACTCAGCCCGCCCCGGCGGTGGATGCGCGCCAGCCCCTCGGCGCCGTCCTGGTTGGCGCCCGTGAGCAGGATGCCCGCCAGCCCCTCGCGGTAGGCGTCGGACGCCGAGTCGAAAAGGATATCGATCGACGGCCGGGAGAAATTCCGTGGTGCCTCGCGGCTAAGGGCGAAGGTGCGCTCCTGCTCGATGGACAGGTGGTAACCGGCAGCGGCGAAATACAGCCTGCCCGCCTCCACCGGCGCCTTGTCGCGGGCCTCCTCCACGGGGATCGCCAGGCGCCGGGCGAACAGGTCGACCAACTGGCTCTCGTGGTTTTCCGGCAGGTGCAGCACCGCCACCATGGGCAAAGCGAAGTCCGCCGGCAATCCGCCGAACAGCTGGAACAGCGCGTCCACGCCGCCCGCGGAGGCGCCGATGACCACGGCCTGGACCTTCCGTTGCGCGCTCATCGTTTGCGGAACACTCGTTCACGGCGATTCACCACCTCGAACTCCGAGGCGAAGTCGGTGAAGTCCAGGCTTTCCTTGCTGCCCAGACCAAGGAAGCCCCGGTGGCACAGCGACTCGTGAAACAGACCGATGGCACGGTTCTGCAGCTGGCGGTTGAAGTAGATGAGCACGTTGCGGCAGGAGATCAGGTGCGTCTCGGAGAACACGCTGTCGGTAGCCAGACTGTGGTCGGCGAAGGTCACATTGGCGCGCAGCATCTTGTCGAACAGCGCCCCGTCGTAGGCCGCCGTGTAGTAGTCCGAAAGCGAACCCTTGCCGCCGGCGGCACGGTAGTTCTCGCTGGCCTGGGCCAGGTCGTCCACCGCATAGATGCCGCGCCGCGCCTGCTCCAGCGAGCGCGGATTGATGTCGGTAGCGTAGATCAGCGTGCGTTCGAGCAGGCCTTCTTCATGCAACAGGATGGCCAGCGAATGCACTTCTTCGCCGGTACTGCAGCCAGCCACCCACAGGCGCAGCGACGGATAGGTGCGCAGAACCGGCACCACTTCCTGGCGCAACGCGAGGAAGTAGCTGGGGTCGCGGAACAGCTCGCTCACCGAGATGGTGAGGTACTGCAGCAGCTCATGGAAGGCGTGCGGATCGTGCAGGATTCGCTCCTGCAGGGCCGAGATGCTGCGGCACTCGAACAGCTTGGTGGCATGCAGCACGCGGCGCTTGAGCGAAGTGCCGGAGTAGTCGCGGAAGTCGTAGCTGTACTTCAGGTAGATCGCCTCGATCAGGAGGCGCAGCTCGATGTCCTGGCTGCGATCAGGCATGTCAGATGCGCTCCAGCTTGGGTAGCCATACACGGATCAGGGAGAACAGGCGGTCGAGGTCGATGGGCTTGGCCAGGTAGTCGTTTGCGCCGGCGCGCAGGCACAGCTCGTGGTCGTCCTTCATCGCCTTGGCGGTCACCGCGAGGATCGGCAGCTTCTTCCAGCGCGCGTCCTGGCGGATCAGGCGGGTCGCCTCGTAGCCGTCCATCTCCGGCATCATCACGTCCATCAGCACCAGGTCGATATCGCCGACCTCGTCGAGCTTCTCCAGGGCTTCGCGGCCGTTACGCGCGACTTCCACTCGGGCGCCCTTGTGTTCCAGGGCGCTGGTGAGGGCGAAGATGTTGCGCACGTCGTCGTCCACCAGCAGGATGCGCCGTTCCTCGAAAGCCCGGTCGCGGTTGCGCGAGGTGCGCAGCATGCGCTGGCGTTCGCTGGAGAGCTGCGACTCGACCTTGTGCAGGAACAGCGTCACCTCGTCGAGCAGACGCTCGGGCGAGCGCGCGCCCTTGATGATGATCGAGCGCGAGTACTTGAGCAGCTCGGCTTCTTCGTCGCGGGTGAGGTTGCGGCCGGTGTAGACGATCACCGGCGGGAACGAGCAGATATCCTCCTCGCCCATGCGCCGCAGCAGTTCGTTGCCCTGCATGTCCGGCAGCTTGAGGTCGATGATCATGCAGTCGTAGATGTTCTGCCGCAGCAGTTCCAGGGCCTGTTCGCCCTGCTCCACGGCGGTGATCTCAACGTCATCGTCACCGATCAGGCGCGCTACGCTGTCGCGCTGCAGCGGGTCATCCTCGACCAGCAGGATGCGCTTGACCTCCTGGGTCAGCTTGGCTTCGAGCTTGCCGAACACCTCGCGCAGCTGCTCGCGGGTGGTGGGTTTCAAGGCATAGCCGATGGCACCCAGGTGCAGGGCCGCTTCGCTGCGATCCTCCACGGAGACCACGTGCACCGGCACATGGCGGGTGCGCGGATTGGCCTTCAGGCGCTCCAGGACGGCAAGGCCGGATTCGTCGGGCAGGTGCATGTCCAGCAGGATGGCGTCCGGACCGTGCTCGTCGGCCAGGCGCAGGCCTTCCTCGGCCCCCATGGCCACCAGGCAGCGGTAACCCAGCTCGCGGGCCAGGTCATAGAGGATGCGAGCGAACTTCGGCTCGTCTTCCACCACCAGCACGCAGCGTTGGCCGACGTTGAGCTGTTCGCGGTCATCGGCGAAAGCCGCGGCAGCCGGCGCACGCACCACCGGGGGTTCAGCGGCGGCCGGGGCAATCGCAACAATCGGCGCGGGCGCGCTGACCACCTGGTCCTCCGCGGGCGCCTGGTAGTTCAGCGGTAGCAGCAAACTGAACACGCTGCCCTTGCCCGGCTCGCTGCTGACGATAATGCTGCCGCCCAGCAGGTGCGCGAGGTCGCGGGAAATCGACAGACCCAGGCCGGTGCCGCCGTAGCGGCGGTTGGTGGCACCATCGGCCTGCTGGAAGGCTTCGAAGATGCGCTGCAGCTGGTCTTCGGCGATACCAATGCCGCTGTCGCGAACATCGAAGCGCAGTCCCTCGGGCGCGGCGCTCACGCGCAGGGTGACTTCCCCGCTGTCGGTGAACTTGAAGGCGTTGGACAGCAGGTTCTTGAGGATCTGCTCGACCCGCTGGCGGTCGCTGAACAGCAGCGCGGGGGCGTCCTCGGCGACTTCGGCGACGAAGCGCAGGCCCTTATTGTCGGCCTGCGGGCGGAACAGTCCTTCCACCGCTTCCACCAGGCGACGTACGCTGGCGTTCTCCGGGCGCACTTCCAGCTTTCCGGCCTCGACCTTGGAGATGTCGAGGATGTCGTTGATCAGGTTGAGCAGGTCGTTGCCGGCGCCGTAGATCGACTCGGCGAACTTGACCTGCTCGTCATCGAGATTGCCCTGCTCGTTGTCCGCCAGCAGGCGCGCGAGGATCAGCGAGCTGTTGAGCGGCGTGCGCAGCTCGTGGGACATGTTGGCGAGGAACTCGGACTTGTAGCGGCTGGCCCGCTGCAGCTCGTCAGCGCGTCCCTGCAGGTCCAGGCGCGCCTGGTTCAGCTCGGTGTTCTTGCCGTCGAGATCGTCGCGCTGGGCGGCCAGTTCCTGGGCCTGCTCGGCGAGGCGCTCGTTGGTCTGCTCCAGTTCCGCCTGCTGGGCCTCGAGATGCGCCTGGGACTCCTTGAGTACCCGCGACTGCTCCTCCAGCTCCTCGTTGGCGGTCTTCAGCTCCTCCTGCTGCACCTGCAGTTCTTCGTTGAGCTGCTGGGTCTCCGCCAGCAGGTCCTGTTGGCGCTGGCGGTACTGGGCGGCGGCAATCGCGCTGCCGAGCGTTTCGGCGACATTCTGCAGGAAGGCCTGGTCGCGTTCCTCCAGCTGGCGCAGAAAGCCCAGCTCCAGCACGCCTACCACGCCGCCATCGTTGAGCAGCGGCAGCAGCGCCACGCTCACCGGCTGGCCGTTGCCCAGCGCCGAGTTGACCTTCAGGTAATCCGGCGGCAGGCCGTCGACCACGCGCAGCTTGCGCTGACGGGCAGCCTGGGCGGTGAGGCTTTCATCCGGGGCGAAGTAGTCCTCGCCCAGCGCACTGGCGGCGAAGCCGAAGGTGCCGGATAGGCGCAGGCCGCCCCGATCATCGCGCACATAAAGCGCGCCCACCGGGGAAGCAACGAACGCACCGAGGAATTCCATCAGGCTGCGCCCCAGAGCCGACAGCGATTGCTGGCCGATCAACTGCTCGCCAAGGCGGCTCTGGCCATCGCGCAACCAGGCCTGGCGCGCCAGCGTTTCGTTATGCTGCTCCTGACGACGCAGGGATTCGGCATAGGACTCGGACAGGCTGACCAATTGCCGGCGGCCGAAATACGCGAGCAGCGTACCGACCACGATGCTGAAGACCAGATAGAGGACGATCACCCCCACGGACAGGCTGGAGGCGAACTGGTTTCGGTCATGGCGCAACTGCTGCTCAGTGTTGATCAGCGAGGAGTACTGGCCCCGGATGGCATCCATCATGCTCTTGCCGCGCCCGGCCTTTATGGCGTCGGAGGTATCCTGGCCCTGACGACGCTGCTCGATCATCTGCTGGGCGAAGGTCATCCACTCGTCCTGCATCGAGGTCAGGCGGCCCACGCGCTCGACCTGCGGAGGGTTGTCCGCCACCAGCTCGGAGAGACTCTTGAGTCCGGAGTTGATGCGCGGGCGCGCCTGCTCCAGCGGTTCGAGGAAGCGCGGATCGCCGGTGATCAGGAAGCCACGCAGGCCGCTTTCCTGGTCCACGCTCAGGCGCTGCATCTCGTTGGCGCTGGAGATCACCCGATCGGTGTGCTCAACCCAGCCCAGCACGTCAAGCATGTACAGGATCAGGCCGATGAACAGCACCGCACCCAATAGGCAGATGCCCAGCGGCAGCGCCATGTTGCGCGCGAGGATGCGGCGGAAGGCGCTTTCGTCGGCGATGGCTTTCTGGTTCATCTGCGGATTCCCTGATGGTCTTTCTTCCCTGGAGGCACCCCGCCGGTATGACGGAGATCGCGACAGAAGCCAGGTAAGTATTTGAAGTTATTGTAAGAACGTTCTTAAAACGGCAGAAATAATACCGCTAAGCGTTGTAGGCTACACACCGACTGGCGAATTGACAGCCACTCTTGTGGGACGTTCGAACTTTTCACGGCCTGGGCCGGAGAAAAGTGGAATTATCTGTCGGCGCGCCTTTCCAACGTTCGACAAGACATAAAAGACCGATCGGTCGCAGGGTTTGCTCGATGCCAAGCTCCCCAGGGGATACCTCCCTTTCACCAGTGCAGGGCCAGGGCGACTTCCTCAACAGCAGTAGCGCCATGGCGCCGCTGATCCGCCAGTACGACTGGGCGACCACCTCGCTCGGCCCGATGGAGCAATGGCCGGTCACACTCAAGGGCATCCTCGAAGTTGGCCTCAACTCGCGCCTGCCGGTGTGCATCTACTGGGGCCCGGAGTTCATCCTGCTGTACAACGACGCCTGGAGCGTCATTCCCGGCGACAAGCATCCAGCCTGCCTGGGCCAGCCGGCACATATAGCGTGGTCGGAGATCTGGTCGATTCTCGACCCCATGTACAACGGCATCCTGCAGACCGGCGTGGCCGCCCACGAGGAAGACCGCCTGCTGCCCATGGTGCGCTTCGGCTACGTCGAGGAAGCCTACTTCACCTACAACGTCAGCCCGATCTTCGGCCAGGACGGCAAGCCCATCGGCCTGTTCAACACCGCCGTGGAGACCACCGGCAACGTCATCCAGCAACGCCGCCAGCACCTGCTGACACGCATGGCGGAACGCCTCGGGCAGGCTGACGACAGCGCGCAAATCTGCGCCCAGGCCTTCGCCCTGCTCGCCGAAGCCAGCCACGACGTGCCCTTCTGCCTGCTCTACCACGCCGGCATCCTGCTCGGCGCCTGTGGTACCGATGCCAGCGACCGCTTTGCGCCGGCGCAGCTGAGCGCGGACGATGACCCGTTGCACCTGTTCAACGGTCTCAAGAAAGCCCACCAGTCCCCTCTGGGCAGCCAGTACATGCGCGCCTTCGCGCCCTGGCCGGAGGTGCTCGACAGCACGTACGCCACCCCGCTGGAAGGCCATGCCGACAGCCTGGCAGTATTCGGCATCAGCCCGCGCCGACGCCTGGACGAGAATTACGCGACCTTTTTCAACGAACTGGCCACCTTGCTCGGCCATGCCCTGGCCTCCGCCAGCCTTCGCACACAGGAGCGCCAGCTTAAAGAGGCTGTGCAGGAAGAAGCCCGCCAGCGCACCCTGGAGCGCGACCGCGTCTGGGCGGTCAGCCAGGACCTGCTTTGCGTGCTCGATCACCGGGGCGTGCTGCGCAGCTTCAACCCGGCCTGGGGCAACCTGCTGGGCTGGAGCGAGGAACAGCTCAGCGGCCGCAACAGTGAAGAGCTGGTGCACCCGGACGACCTGAGGCCGAGCATCGACACCCGCGCCACCCTCGCCCGCGGCGAGCGCCTGCAGCACTTCGAAAACCGCATGCGCCACGCCGACGGCAGCTACCGCTGGATTTCCTGGCACGCCACCGAGGAGAACGGCTTGATCTACGGTTGCGGCCGCGATATCAGCGAACAGAAGCGCGCCGCCGAGCTATTGGAGCAGGCGCAGTCCGCCCTCGCCAATGCCCAGCGCATGGAAGCCGTCGGCCAGCTCACCGGCGGCATCGCCCACGACTTCAACAACCTGCTGGCGAGCATCCGCTTCAGCCTCGACCTGATCACCCGCCGCGCACCGGCCAACGCCCAGCCAGAGCTGAGCCATATCCTCCAGGCCGCCACCCAGGCCACCGAGCGCGCCGCCGAGCTGACCCACAACCTGCTCGCCTTCGCCCGGCGCCAGGCGCTGGCCATGCACCCGGTGGACCTTGCCCAGCAATTGCGCGACTGGCACGACGAGCTGGCCGAACGCGCCGGCCCGGACGTCGCCGTGACGCTTGCCCTGGACGACGCGCAGAGCGTACTGACCGACCGCGACCAGTTGCACAAGGCCATACTTCACCTAGTAGAAAACGCCCGCGACGCCATGCCCGGCGGCGGCCGCCTGGAGATCAGGCTGCAGCACCAGGAGATCGTCAGCAGCGAGCGTGACCTGCCGGCCGGCGACTACCTCGCTCTCTCTCTGCAGGACAACGGCCAGGGCATGAGCGAGACCACCCTGACCCACGTCTTCGACCCCTTCTTCACCACCAAGGGCATCGGCCCCAACAGCGGGCTGGGCCTGTCGATGGTCTACGGCTTCATCAAACAATCCGGCGGGCACATCCGCCTGCGCAGCGAGCCCGGCCAGGGCACTTGCGTCACACTCTATTTCCCGAGAGGCAACTCAGTGGTCAGCATTCCCGACACCCCTACCCCCCCCAACCAACCCGCCAGGCAGCAACTGTGCGTCCTTGTCGTCGAGGACAACGACCTGGTGCGCATGCTCACCGTGGAAGTGCTGGAGGAGATCGGCTACCAGGTGCTGCAAGCCGAGGACGCGGAGGAGGCTCTGCCGATCCTGCAGGGAGACACCACGATCCATCTGCTGCTCACCGATGTCGGCCTGCCGGGTATGAACGGCGAGGAACTGGCAGTGGCCGCCAGGGAAGCCCGGCCGGAACTGCCGATCCTGTTCGCCACTGGCTTCGCCGAAATCGTCCGTATCGATGGCAGCGAGCTGGCCACGCGCATGTCGATGATCGCCAAGCCCTTCTCCATCGACGCGCTGCGCGACAAGGTCAACGGCATGCTCGGGCGCAAGGACGACTGACCGCTCCCCCTCAATGGGTCAGCAGCACACTCAGCGCCGCGCGCAGCTTGCCCGGCTTCACCGGTTTGTTCAGCAGCGGCATCCCCAGCCGCTGCAGGGCGCGACGGCAGTCGTCGCTGCGGTCGGCGGTGATCATCAGCGCCGGCAGCTCGCGGCGGAAATACTCGCGCAGCCCGCGAACCGCCTCGCAACCCGTGCGCCCAAGGTCGAGGTGGTAGTCGGCCAGGATCACCTCCGGCGCCTTGCCGTCCAGCGCCTGCAGCGCTTCCTCATAGCTGGTCGCCACCAGTACCTCGCAGCCCCATTGCCCAAGTAGCGCCGCCATGCTGGCAAGGATCGCCTCCTCGTTGTCGATCACCAACAGGCGCCGGCCCGGCAGCGGGTCGCCGGTCACCGGGCGCGGGCCGTTTTCCGCCAACGCTTGCTGCGGCAGGTCGCGCACCAGCGGCACCTCGAGGGAAAACACAGAACCACGCCCCGGCGCCGAGCGCACCTGCACCCGGCAACCGAGGATTCCGGCGATGCGGTCGACGATCGCCAGCCCCAACCCGACGCCCCGGCGATTGGACGCGCGGCCGGCGTCGAGCTGGTTGAACTCGAGGAAGATGGCTTCCAGCTGGTCCGCCGGAATCCCGCGCCCGGTGTCCCAGACTTCCAGCCTGACGTTCTCGCCGCGCCGGCGCGCACCGAGCATCACGCTGCCGCGCTCGGTGTAGCGACAGGCATTGCTGAGGAAGTTGCGCAGGATGCGTGACAGCAGGCGGTGATCGGTGCGCACTGCCAGCGAGGGAATCCGTGAGCGCAGGCGAAGCCCGGCGGCGCGGGCCACTTCGTCGAACTCCGAGACCAGCGGGCCGAGCAGTTCGTCCAGCGGGTACACCTCCAGGTCCGGGCGGATTGCGCTCTGGTCCAGGCGGGCGATTTCCAGCAGGTCGGTGAGCAGGTCCTCGGCGCCCTCCAGCGCCTGGTGCGTGCGCTCCACCAGCACCTGCTCGGCATTCGGCAACTGGCGTTCGCGCAGGGTAGAAACCAGCAGGCGCGCGGCATTTAGCGGTTGCAGCAAGTCGTGACTGGCGGCCGCCAGGTACTTGTCCTTGCTATTGTTGGCGGCCTCGGCGGCGTCGCGGGCCTCGCGCAGTTGCTGGTTCAACCCTTCCAGCTCGCGGGTACGTTCGGCGACGCGCTGCTCGAGTTCTTCGTTCAGGCTCTGCAGGCGCTGCTGGGCCTGAACGCGTTCGGTGATGTCGGCGACGAAGCCTTCCACCAGGCCTTCTTCATCGGGCTTGATCAGCAGGTTCATGAGGACGATGACGTGACTGCCATCGCGGCGGCGCAGGCGCGTCTCGTAGCCGAACAGGCCGTCGCGCTCGCGCAGCAACGCGCGGATGCGGCGCATCTCCGCCTCGCCGCCGACGAACAGCTGGCTGGCCATGTCCTGCAGGTTCCACAGCACCTGTTGCGGATCGTCGTAGCCGAGCATCCGCGCCAGCGCCGGATTCGCGGCGCGCATGCCCTGGCTCAGGCTGGCCTGGAAGATGCCGTGGACGGCGTGCTCGAACAGCCATTTGTAGCGGTTGCGCTCGGCTTCCAGCTCGTCCAGACGCGCCACCAGCTCGGGGTAGTGGCTCTTGCGCGCGGAATGGCTGCCCAGCCCGAGCAGCCCGGCCAGGGCCTGTTGCTGCTGCTCGTCAGAGGGCCTCGCCATATACCACCTCGACGTCGCGCTGGCTGGACTCGCGAGGGTTGGTGAGGATGCACGGGTCCTGCATCGCGTGGCGCGAGAGGAATGGAATGTCGGAACTGCCCACGCCATGCAAGCCGAGGCTTTCGTGGAAGCCCACGGCGTTCTTCAGGGCAATCAGGTGTTCCACCAGGCGCTGGCGGATCTGCGCATGGTTCATGCCACGGCAGTCGATGCCGAAGGTCTCGGCGATCACCTTGAAGCGCTCGGGTGCCGCGCTGTAGTTGAAGGCCACCACGTGCTCCACCAACACGGCGTTGCACAGCCCGTGCGGCAGGTCGAGGTAGCCGCCCAGGCTGTGGGACATGGCATGCACCGCGCCAAGGATCGCGTTGGAGAAGGCCAGCCCGGCCTGCATGCTGCCCAGCATGATCTTCTCGCGCAGGGCGATGTCCGCCGGATTGGCGATCATCTGCACCAGGTTGCCGTTGATCAGCCGCATGGCCTCCAGCGCGTGAGGGTCGGTGAGGGGGCCGTGGCCGGTGGAAACGAAGGCCTCGATGGCGTGCACCAGCGCGTCGATGCCGGTGCAGGCGGAAAGGAACGGGTCCATGGTCAGGGTGGTTTCCGGGTCGATCAGCGACACGTCGGGAACCACCGCCTTGCTGACGATGGAGAACTTCATCCGTTCGTCCTGGTTGGAGATGATCACGAACTGCGAGACGTCGGCCGAGGTGCCGGCGGTGGTGGGAATCAGGATCAGCGGCGGACTGGGCACGCGCAGGGTGTCCACGCCCTCGAACTCGAGGATATTGCGGCCGTGGGCGGCGACGATGCCAATGCCCTTGGCGCAGTCCATCGGACTGCCGCCGCCGACCGCGACTATCACGTTGCAGCCTTCGCTGCGGTAGACGTCGGCGCCGCGCATGACTTCTTCCACGCGCGGGTTGGGCGACACATCGGTGTAACGGCAGAAGGAAATGTCCTGGGCGGCCAGGCTGGCCTCGATATCGGCAACCCAGCCGGCGGTTACTACACCCGGATCAGACACGACCAGGACCTTGCGGGCGCCGAAGGTTTTCACGTAATTGGCGACATTGTGCCGGCATCCGGCACCGAAAATGATCTCTGGCGAGACGAATTTGCGCAGCTGGCTGAGCTCGTGGGACATCGGGGGCTCTGTCGTTATTGTTATGGGATATTTCCGGCAGCCTACTGCATCCGTCAGGTATTGCAATGCGACCTTGGCAGACGGTTCTGGCAGCCTGCTCTGACAGCTAATTCTGATAAAAATCAGTCCGCCAGAAGTGCCTGATAGAAGCGCCACTCGGCCTCAAGCGCGTGGGCCAGGTTGGCAGCCTGGCGGAAGCCGTGGCGCTCCCCGGCGTAGCGGTGCACTTCAACCGGCACGCCGCGCTGGCGCAGGCTGTCGACCATGACATCGGTCTGTGCCGGCACCACCACCGCATCCAGTTCGCCCTGGAAGAAAATCACCGGCGCGTGAATGTGTTCGGCCTGCTGCACAGGCGTGCGCTCGCGGTAGCGCTCGGCGTCCTGTTGCGGATCGCCGATCAGCCAGTCCAGATAATCCGCCTCGAACTTGTGGGTGACCCGCGCCAACGCCAGCGGGTCGCTGACACCATAGAGGCTGGCGCCGCCGCGCAGGCCCGGCAACCGTGCCAATGCCATCAGCGCGCTGTAGCCGCCAGCACTGGCGCCGCGCACGAACACCCGCTGGCGGTCAATGCGCCCAGACTTGCCCAGGAAGTCCAGCGCCGCGCCGATGTCCTCCACTTCCACCTGCCCCCAGCCAAGGTGCAGGCGCTCGCGGTAGGCGCGGCCATAGCCACTGCTGCCGCGATAGTTGATATCGGCGACGGCGAAGCCCCGGCGCGTCCAGAACTGGATGCGCCCGTCGAACACCGGGTAACTGGCCGAGGTCGGCCCGCCATGCAGGAACACCACCAGCGGCGGAGCCCCGTCCGAGGCGTAGGGGGGATAGAAGAATCCGTGGCCACATTCGTCCTCGCCCACCGGATAGTGGAAGGCTTCGCCACGGGACAGTTCGACCTCCGGCAACGGTCTTTCGCCACCGGCCAGCACCTGGGTGGAGCAGTCTACCCGGCGGATCGCCAGCAGCGTCGGCAGGCGGTCCGGCGCAGCGGCGATGCAATAAAAGTGGTGCTCGTCAGCCGCCAGCGAGCGAAAACGGCTGTACTCCAGAGCGAGCCGGTGCTCGCCGCCATCCCCGTCATACAGCACCAGCACGCCGCGCCCCTCTTCATAGCGGGTCGCCAGCAGTTCGCCACGCGGCAACGGCAGGAAGGTGCGCCCACCCAGCTGCCAAGGCGCGCTGGCGTGGTCGGTGGCAGTACAGGGCAAGGCACCGACGATTTCATGGTACAGCTGCCAGTAGCCGTCACGGTCGCTCAGCCAGTGCAACCGACCGTCCTCGGCGAAGCGCGGTTGCTGGATGGATTCGTGCCGAGCCTGTCCCGCCAGGCAGCGCTCTTCCCCGGCGAAGGACTCGCACAGGCGGGTTCGCGTCCAGGGCTGGTGCGGCCGATCCCACTCCACCCAAGCGATGCGCTCGGCGCTGCTGTCCGCGATCGGGGATGCATAGAAATCCGCACCGGCGGCGATTATCCGACGACGGCCATCGGCGTCCAGGCGGACGATGCGGTGGACCGCCCCGCCACTGCCGTTTTCCTCCTCCACCGCCAGCAACGCGTTCCAGGCCGCCACGTAATGCAGGTCGCCGTAGCGGCACTCGTCGCGGTGGGTGATCGGCCGGGGCGCACCGCCCAGGCGCAGCCAATGCACCTGCTGGTCGCCCTCTTCCACCCAGGCCACGCCGTCGGCGGTGGCGCAGCAGGAGCCACCGCCGTATTCGTAGACGCGGCTGCGCACCGAGGCGCCCGGTGGGGTCAGCTCGACACTCTGCCCTTCACGGCTCAGGAACAGCCGACAGCGCGAGCTGGCGGGATCGAACGCGGCCCATAGCAGACCGCCGTGGGCCACGTGCAGCTCGGCAAAGTCCCCCGCGGCGGCTACCGCGCGCTCGGCGCTCCAGTCGTTGCGCTGCATCCTCAGGCCTTGCAGATAAGTTTCGAAACGCGCTCGTTGCGCAGGGTCAGCGCGCTGAGCGGGGCGGCGGCCGTTTCTGCCTCGCGACGGGCGTCGAGGATGATCCCGTGGTGGGCTGACTTGGCGCATACCGGGTCGGTGGCCTCGGCGTCACCGGTGAGCATGAAGGCCTGGCAGCGGCAGCCACCGAAGTCGCGTTCCTTCTCATCGCAGGAGCGGCACGGCTCCGGCATCCACGCGTCGCCGCGGAAGCGGTTGAAGCCGAACGACTCGTACCAGATGTGCTGCAGGCTGTGCTCGCGCACGTTGGGGAACTTGACCGGCAGTTGCCGCGCGCTGTGGCACGGCAGCGCGGTGCCGTCCGGGGTGACGTCGAGGAACACGCTGCCCCAGCCGCCCATGCAGGCCTTGGGGCGCTCCTCGTAGTAGTCGGGCACCACGAAGATCAGCTTGCACGGGTTGCCCTCGGCGGCCAGGCGCTCGCGATACTCGGCGGTGATGCGCTCGGCGCGTTGCAACTGCTCGCGGGTCGGCAGCAGGCCTGCGCGGTTCAGCTCGGCCCAGCCGTAGAACTGGCAGGTGGCAAGCTCGACGAAGTCGGCTTCCAGCTCGATGCACAGCTCGATGATGCGGTCGATGCTGTCGATGTTGTGCCGGTGGGTGACGAAGTTCAGCACCATCGGGTAGCCGTGGGCCTTCACCGCGCGGGCCATGGCGAGCTTCTGGGCGAAGGCCTTGCGCGAGCCGGCGAGCAGGTTGTTCACCTCCTCGTCGGCAGCCTGGAAGCTGATCTGGATATGGTCGAGACCTGCGTCGGCGAACTCCTTCAGGCGCTTTTCGTTGAGGCCGATACCGGAGGTGATCAGGTTGGTATAGAAGCCCAGACCACGCGCCGCAGCGATCAGTTCGGCAAGGTCCTGGCGCACCAGCGGCTCGCCGCCGGAGAAGCCCAGCTGCGCCGCGCCCATCTCGCGGGCCTGGCGGAATACCTCGATCCACTGTGCGGTGGTCAGTTCCTCGCCGCCCCTGGCGAAGTCCAGCGGGTTGGAGCAGTACGGGCACTGCAGCGGGCAACGGTAGGTCAGCTCGGCCAGCAGCCAGAGCGGCGGGCCTACCGGCGCCTCAGCGCAGCTCGATCCAGAATTGCGCATGGGCCACCTCGAGGAATGCCAGGATGTCTTCGTCGATGCCCGGCACGCCGGGGAAATCGGCACGCAGGCCATCGATGATGCCGGCGACGTCGGCCTGCCCGTCGACACGGCCGAGGATCGCCCCGGCGCTGTCGTTGAGCTTCACCATCCCCTCGGGATAGAGCAGCACATGGCAGCCCTGGGCCGGTTCGAATTGCAGGCGGAAGCCCCGGCGCAGCGCCGGTACGCTGTCCAGCGAAGGCAGACTCATCACAGCAACCCCCTGTGCCATACGCGCTCGCTCGTCACCGTGTGGTACGGCGGGCGCTCCAGTTCATAGGCCATGCTCATCGCGTCGAGCATGCTCCAGAGCACGTCGAGCTTGAATTGCAGGATTTCCAGCATGCGCTCCTGGGCCTCGCGGGTGCGGTAGTGTTCCAGGGTGATGCGCAGGCCGTGCTCAACGTCGCGGCGCGCCTGCGACAGGCGCTTGCGGAAGTAGTCGTAGCCGCTGGCGTCGATCCACGGGTAATGCTGCGGCCAGCTGTCCAGGCGCGACTGGTGGATCTGCGGGGCGAACAGCTCGGTGAGCGAACTGCTGGCGGCTTCCTGCCAGCTGGCGCGGCGGGCAAAGTTGACGTAGGCGTCCACGGCGAAGCGAACGCCGGGCAGCACCAATTCCTGGGACAGCACCTGCTGGCGGTCCAGCCCGACGGATTCGGCCAGGCGCAGCCAGGCCTCGATGCCACCCTCCTCGCCGGGTGCGCCATCGTGGTCGAGGATGCGTTGCAGCCATTCGCGGCGCACCTCGCGGTCCGGGCAGTTGGCGAGGATCGCCGCGTCTTTCAGCGGGATGTTCAACTGGTAGTAGAAGCGGTTGGCCACCCAGCCCTGGATCTGCTCGCGAGTGGCGCGGCCTTCGTACATGGCCACGTGGTACGGGTGGAAGATGTGGTAGCAGGCGCCCTTGGCGCGCAGTGCCTGCTCGAACTCGGCTGGGCTCATGGCTTCGCGGGTCATCGCGACGCTCCTTCTACAAGGGCCGTCAAAGGAAGATACCCATGCCATCGAACGCCACCTCGATGCCACGTGCGTCCAGTTCGGCGCGTTCGGGCGAGGCGATGTCGAGGATGGGATTGGTGTTGTTGATGTGGATGAGCACCTTGCGCGGCCCGTCGATGCCGTCGAGCACTTCGATCATGCCGCCGGGGCCGCTCTGGGCCAGGTGGCCCATCTCGCTGCCGAGCTTGTCGCCCACTTCGCAGACGCGCATCTCGTCGTCGCGCCACAGCGTGCCATCCACCAGCAGGCAGTCGGCGCGGCGCATCCACGCCAGCAGCTCGTCGTCCACCTGGCCCAGGCCGGGCGCGTAGAACAGCTTGCCGCCGGTGGACAGGTCCTCGATGAACAGGCCGATGTTGTCGCCCGGATGCGGGTTGCCCCGGTGCGGCGAATACGGCGGCGCACTGCTGCGCAGGGCGATGGCGGTGAGGCGCAGGCCCGGGCAGGCCGGGATGCTGAAGGGCTCGGCATCCAGCGCGATGAGCCGGTGCTTCAACCCGCCGTTCCAGTGCGACAGCATGGGGAACAGAGGGAAACCGGTAGACAGGTCCTGGTGGACCATCTCCGTGCACCAGACTTCGTGCGGGCAACCTTCGCGCAAGCTGAGCAGGCCGGTGGTGTGATCGATCTGGCTGTCCAGCAGAACGATGGCGGCAATCGCCGAATCGCGCAGGCGCCGTGCCGGTTGAAGCGCCGGAAAGGACGCCAGCTGGGCGCGGATGTCGGGCGAGGCGTTGCAGAGAATCCAGTTCTCGCCGTCGTCGGACAGCGCGATGGACGATTGGGTGCGTGGCTGCGCGATCACGCTGCCGTCGCGCACGCCGCGGCAGTTGCGGCAATTGCAGTTCCACTGGGGAAAGCCGCCGCCGGCGGCCGACCCGAGAATTCGGATGTGCATGACAGTGCCCCGTGGGCAGGGGCCCCGGCGGACCGGGGCCGAGTGGATCAGCGGTTGGCGAAGTACAGGGTCACTTCGAAGCCAAGGCGCAGGTCGGTGAAGCTAGGCTTGGTCCACATGGGTCTGTCCTCTTGTTGTCGGCCGGTTGAGCCCGGCTGATTGAGTTAAACACCAGGGTCAGGCACTCCGAATGATACTTTCGAAGGAGATTCCCCCCTGATTTGGTAGCGGGCACGCGACAGCTGTCGCGCCCCGCCGCTACAACTGTCCCATCGCTGCGACAGCCGTTGCCCGGTTGCGCCCGCGCCCTCTGGCGGCGAGCGCTCTGGCGCGAGGCTCGGCGCCCCGCGCGAAGTGTTTCGGCACAGGCCTTGCTCGGGCTCTCGTCGCCCGTGACCCACCGGTCTAGACTAGCCAATCCTAGGAACGGTCCTACACGGAGCCGGTCCCATACAAAAACAATGCGCCGCAGTCCGACTGACGGCCGCCGGGAGTGACCATGCAACCGCAACCCCTGGAAAACTGCCCGAACGACCTTGCCGCCTTCATCGCCGATCACTTCGGCGAGCGTGACATCCAGCCCGAGGGCGCCATTGCGCGCTCCTGGTACCGCAGCGTGATGGAGCACCATCTCGACCCACGCGCGCGGGCGGAAAAACACATCCTCACCGCCGGTGAAATCCGCGAGCACCAGGGCCTGCATCAGGACTACCTGGCGATTGCCAGCCAGGGCGTCACCGGCCTTGCCCGGCGCGTACTGCCGGCCGGCTTCGCGGTGCTGCTCAGCGACGAGCGCGGCATCACCCTCGATGCGCGCCTGCCCAGCGAGCGCGACCGCTACACCCAGGCCGGGCTGATCGTCGGCGCGCGCTGGGACGAATCCATCGCCGGCACCAACGGTATCGGCACCGCGCTGGCCGCCGGCGAGGCGCTGACCATCCACCGCCAGGAGCACTTCCTGGTGAGCAACTTCCGCCTGAGCTGCTCGGTGGCGCCGATCTTCGACGCCCAGCACCGGTTGCGCGGTTGCCTGAACGCCACCTGCCTGTACAACGACGGCCCCAAGGATGCGCAGTACCTGACCCTGCAGCTGGTGATCCTGTACGCGCGGCTGATTGAGAATGCCAGCTTCCGCCAGCGCTACCGCGACCGCCTGACCCTGTCGGTGAAAGCCCGCGACGAGGTGTCGGACCTGGCCAACGAACAGCTCATCGCCCTCGACGAGCAGGGCCGAGTGATCGGCGGCAACCACGCCGCCTTCACCGCCTGCCGCGGTGAGCTGCTGGGCAGCCGCATCGAACAGTTGCTGGAGGCGGACGTCGACCAGTTGCTCGACCTGAGCAAAGGCGGCGCGCGGGGCATCCGCCTGCGCACCCTGGCCGACCATGCCCTTGTAGACGTCGGCCTGCGCACGCCAGCCAGCCCGCCGCGCCGCAGTGCGCCAGCCGCTGGCGCAACGAAGAGCCCGGAGCACCCGGACCTCACTCGCCTCGCTGGCGCCGACTCGCGCCTGCAGGACGGCGTGCGCAAGCTGCGCAAGGTGCTCGACAAGGGCATCTCCATCCTCGTCACCGGCGAGACCGGCACCGGCAAGGAAGCCTTCGCCCGCGCCATCCACCAGGCCAGCGCACGCCATGCCGGGCCCTTCGTCGCGCTGAACTGCGCGGCGATCCCGGAAAGCCTGATCGAGAGCGAGCTCTTCGGCTATCGCAGCGGCAGCTTCACTGGCGCCAGCAAGAAAGGCATGAAGGGCAAGCTGGAACTGGCCAACGGCGGCACGCTGTTCCTTGACGAGATCGGCGACATGCCGGCGCACCTGCAGACCCGCCTGCTGCGCGTGCTGGCGGAGCGGGAAATCCTCCCGCTGGGCGCCGAAGCGCCGGTGGCGCTGGACGTGCAGGTGGTCTCCGCGACCCACCAGAACCTGGCCGAGATGATCCGCGCCAAGGGCTTCCGCGAGGACCTGTTCTACCGCCTCGCCGGCATGACCCTGCAACTGCCGGCGTTGCGCGAACGCACTGACCGCGAGGCGCTGATCGACAGTCTGCTGGCGGGCCTGGGCGGCAACCTGCACCTCGATGGCGCGGTGCGCGAGCGGCTGCGCGGCCATCCCTGGCCGGGCAACATCCGCCAATTGCTGAACTGTCTGCGCTACGCCGCCGCCCTCGCCGAGGACGGCCGCATCGACCTGGACTGCCTGCCGATGGAGTTGCATCAGGGCGCCCCCATTGTCATTGCCGAAGCACCGCCAACAGCCACCACGACCGCCCTCGCCGCCCGCCTGGACGACGACGAGGCGCGCCACCTGCTGGCGGCGCTGCGCGAGCGGCAGTGGAACATCAGTGCGGTGGCGGAACAGTTCGGCATTGCCCGGTCGACCCTGTATCGGAAGATGAAGAAGCACGGCATCGTGCAGCCCAACGCGCTGTATTGATCCTGTCCCTTTTCCCTGCGTCCGCGAATCACCCGCTTCGGGCGCAGGGAAAAAGGAGCGAGCCTCACCTGGCAAGGAAGGCCCGCCCAAGCAGAACGGTGATGTACTTACGGGTGCGGCATTCCCTCTCCCAGGGAACTCCGTGCACGCTTTAACACCCTCTCCTCCAGTCCTCTCCCTGAAGGGAGAGGGTTAGAGAGAGGGTCTAAGCCCAGGCACGAACTGACCCGGCTCACTCCTGCGCATAAACCACATGCGTATGCGTGTACTCATACAACCCATGCTTGCCATCCGCGCCGCCGATACCGGACTTGCGGGTGCCGGCATGGAAACCCTGCATGGCCTCGAAGTTCTCGCGGTTGATGTAGGTCTCGCCGAAGTCCAGCTCGCGGCTGGCCTTGAGCGCGGCGCTGAGGTTGCGGGTGTAGATCGACGAGGTCAGTCCGTAATCACTGTCATTGGCCAGGGAGATCGCTTCGTCGAGGTCGTCCACCACCTGGATCGGCAGCACCGGGCCGAAGATTTCCTTGCGCATGATCTCCATGTCGCCCTTGCAGCCGGCGAGCACGGTGGGCTGGTAGTGGAAGCCCTTGCCGAGGTCGGCCACGGCGCCACCGGTGATGATCTGGGCGCCCTGCCCGGTCGCCGTACGAACCATCTGCGCGACCTTGTCCAGGCCGATCCGGTTGACCAGCGGGCCCATGTCCAGGTCGGCCTGCACGTTCGGGTCGCCGAAGCGGGTGGCGGCCATGGCGGCGGCGATCTTCTCGATGAACTGATCGGCCACCTGGCGCTGCACGTAGACGCGCTCGGCGCAGTTGCACACCTGCCCGGTATTGATCACCCGCGAGGCCTTGATGGCGTTTACCGCCAGCTCCAGGTCGGCGTCGGCGAGGACGATGGCCGGCGCCTTGCCACCCAACTCCAGGTTCAGCTTGGTGATGTTCGGCGCGGCCGCCGCCATGATCCGCGAGCCGGTAGCGACACTGCCGGTGAAGCTGATCAGGTCCACCCCGGCGTGGCTGGTCAGTGCGCTCCCGGCGCTGGCCCCGGTGCCGCCGACGACGTTGAAAACACCGGTGGGCAGGTCGGTTTCCGCCACCAGACGGGCGAATTCGAAGCAGTTGATCGGGGTTTCTTCACTGGGCTTGATGACGATGGTGTTGCCGGTCAGCAGCGCCGGCGCCATCTTCCGGGCGATGAGGAAGAACGGGAAGTTCCACGGTAGGATGCCCGCCACCACGCCCAGCGGTTTGCGCAGCAGGAAGATGTGCTCGCCGGCACGGTCGCTGGTCAGCACTTCGCCTTCCAGGCGGCGCGCCCACTCGGCCATGTAGTCGAGGTAGTCGGCGGTGAAGTTCACTTCCACTTCCGCCAGCGCCGGCACCTTGCCTTGCTCGGCGGTGATGATCTTCGCCAGGCGCGGCGCGTTGGCACGGACCTTCTCGGCGATCTTGCGCAGGTAGCCGGCGCGCTCGATGGCAGGCTTGGCCGCCCAGCCCTTCTGCGCCGCGCGGGCGGCGCCGATGGCGCTGTCCACCTGGGCCGCGCTGGCCTCGGGGATGCGCGCCAGCAGCTCGCCGTTGGCCGGGTTGTGCACCTCGATCAGTGGCTCGCCAGCGACGAAGCGGTTGTCGATGTAGTGCTGGTAGGTTGTCACGTCAGTCATGGGTTGCTCTCCGGTTTGACGGTCACTTGGCGGCAGTCTTCTGCGCGCCGGCCAGTTGTTCCTTGAGGTCGTAGGCGCGCTTGATCAGGTACTGGTGCACGGCCTCAGCCTGCTGCAGGTCGAGGTGACCCTGGAACGACGGCATGCCGTCGGGGATGCGGCCGCCGTAGATGATGCCGAGGAAGCGCTGGTGGTTTTCCGCGCTGAGGGTGCGCAGGTCGGGCACCACGCCGCCGCTGATGGCGTTGATGCCGTGGCACTGCGAGCAACTGGAGTTGAACAGCTCGCGACCCTGGTCGATCTGCGCGGTGGTGCCGGTCAGCGCCGGCGGCTCGGGCTTGCGGTCGGCCCACTTGTAGTTGATGTCCGGCAGCTTGGCGGTGCCGCCGAGCTTGTAGGTCAGCACCTGGGCGTTGGGCTTGACCCCGGCGCGCAGCGACAAGGCGCCGGCGAAGGTGGAGAAGGCGCCGCCCCAGCCAGCCATGAAGGTCACGTACTGCTCGCCGTCCACCTCATAGGTGATCGGCGCAGCCATCACGCCGGTGTTGGCCGGGGATTCCCAGAGCTTCTTGCCGGTCTCGGCGGCATAGGCCACCACGCGACCGTCAGCGGTGCCTTCGAACACCAGGTTGCCGGCGGTGCTGAGAGTGCCGCCGTTGAAGATGGTGCTGTAGGGGACTTCCCAGCGCTTCTCCTGCTTCACCGGGTCCCAGGCGATCAGCTTGCCGGTCCAGGTGTCGGCGATCTTGCGCAGGCCTTCGGGGTCCTCGGGCATCATCCCGGTATTGACGTCGAGCTGGTAGATGCTCTTGAACTTGGAGCGCGGTGGCGCGCCGTCGACGTCCTGGTACATCGCCGACATGATGTGCGCGGGGATGTACACCAGGCCGGTGTTGGGGTTGTACGACATGGGCTGCCAGTCGTGGGCGCCCCAGAAGGCCGGCTGGATCAGGCGCGCCTTCTTCTCCGGGTCCTTCCAGTAGTCGGAGACCTTCTCGTTGCGGATCGGCCGACCGGTCTTCATGTCGATGCCGGTGGCCCAGTTGATCGGGATGAAGTTCTTCGCCGAGAGCAGCTCGCCGGTGGCGCGGTCGATGACATAGAAGAAGCCGTTCTTCGGCGCCTGCATCAGTACCTTGCGCTGCTTGCCGTCGATCTCCAGGTCCACCAGCATGATGTGCTGGGTGGCGGTGTAATCCCAGGCGTCGCCCGGCGTGGTCTGGTAGTGCCAGACGTACTCGCCGTTATCAGGGTTGATCGCGACGATGGACGAGAGGAACAGGTTGTCACCCTTGCCTTCGCTGCGGATGCGCGGGTTCCACGAGGAGCCGTTACCGACGCCGATGTACAGCAGGTTCAGCTCCGGGTCGTAGGACATGGAGTCCCACACGGTGCCGCCACCGCCCTGCTTGTGATAGTTGTCGCCGAACCAGGTCTTGGCGGCGATTTCCATGCCCTTGCCCTTGGGCATTTCCTTGGGGTCGCCGGGCACGGTGAAGAAGCGCCAGTCCTGCTTGCCGGTCTCGGCATCGTAGGCGGTGATGTACCCGCGCACACCGAACTCGGCGCCGCCGTTGCCGATGATCACCTTGCCCTTCACGATGCGCGGCGCGCCGGTGATGGTGATGCTGCGCGACGGATCGCTGCGGGTATCGACGCTCCACACGCGCTTGCCGGTCTTGGCGTCGATGGCCTCCAGGCGCCCATCGAGTACGCCGACGTAGACCTTGCCCTTCCACACCGCCACGCCACGGTTCACTGCGTCACAACAGGCTTCGCCGGCGCGGCTGCGGTCGGACTGCGGGTCGTACTTCCACAGTTGCTCGCCGGTGCGGGCGTCCAGCGCGTAGACGATGGAGAAAGGCCCAGTGGTGTACATCACGCCATCGACTACGATGGGCGTGGCTTCCACGCCACGGTCGATGTCCAGCTTGTGGCTCCAGGCCAGGCCCAGGTTACCGACGTTGCTCTGGTCAATCTTCTTCAGCGGGCTGAAGCGCTGCTCGTCGTAGGTGCGGCCGGTGGACATCCAGTTGCCGGGTTCGCTATTGGCGGCGGCAATGCGCTTGCCATCGACGTTGGCCGGGACTTCAGCAGCCTGGAGATTGTGGGACAGACCGGCCATCAGCAGCGAAGCGGTCAGCAGGGAATGACGCAGGGCGGGTTGCAGGCGAACGGAAGGCACGTGCGGGCCAATCGATCTCATGGAGGTTCTCCGATTCTTGTTGGTGCCGCGGATCGTTCGCCGCGGCTTGCAAGGCTCAGAGCAACCGTTGTGCCAGGGTTTTCGAGTTGGGCTGGAGGGCTCGCCGTTCGGGGCCTCTGGCGTTTCCTGCTGACGAAGATGCCGGTATTGCAAGCGCTACAGGTGTTGCGCGGAACCGCGGCAGGTGTTGCGCAACCGGGACGCCAAGCAAGCTTTGCAGGACGGCGCAGTCACTGCTGGTCGACGCGCGGCAGCGCCTTCTGCTCGTAGCGCGGATAGAGGTGACTGACGCTGCGGATCAGTTCGTAACGCGTCAGGCTGACGCCGGCGAAGCGCTCGGGGATGGGCGTGCGCAGGAGGTCGTTCATGTCCGCGCCCTGGGCGATGCCATCGCGCATCACGCTGTCGAGCCAGCCGAGGTAATCACGCATCTGCGCAAAGGGTGCGGCATCGGTGGCGATTGGGCCGTGGCCGGGGACGATGAGTTTCCACGGCAGTTTCTGCAGCGTGTCGAGATCGCCCAGCCAGACGTCCAGCCCCGGGCTGTTCGGCGTGGTCAGCGCACGCTGGTAGAACACGATGTCGCCGGCGAACAGCACGCCAGTGGTTTCGTCAAGGATCGCCAGGTCGGCGCCGGTATGTCCGCGCAAGCCGACCAGGCGGAATCGGTGGCTGCCCATCTGCAGCTCACCCGGCATCACCGTCTCGCTGGGCAGTACCACTTCCGTGCCGCGCATCCAGTCGCCGACCAGGCGATACATGTTCTCCGCCATGGCGTTGCCCTGCTCCTTCAGTAGCTTGCTGGTGCCGGCCAGCGCACCGATGGGCACGTCGGTGAAGGCCTGGTTGCCCAGCACGTGATCGGGGTGGTGATGGGACAGCAGCACGCGCTTCACCGGCTTGCCGGTAGTCTGCTGGATCAGCGCACGCAGGGCTTCGCCGTAGCGCTTCGACGGACCGGTATCGATCACCAGCACACCGTCGCCGGTGTCGATGAAAGCGACGTTGACGATGGCGCCGCCATTATCCTTGGCGAAGTTGTCGGTGCCGCCTTCCACCAGCCAGGTGCCTTCGGCGATCTTCCGGGGTTCGAGGTGGTACTGCAGGTCGGCCAGTGCCGGCAGGCACAGGCAGGCCAGGGCGATCAGGAGGAAACGCATGGGCACCTCGTCGGTACAGGGCGGCGTCAGCACAGGGCGGCCTCAACTCGATGCGGTGTCAGCGCAGAGCGGCCTGGAATTCGTTGCCGTTGTTGTCGTGCAGCCAGAGCTGCGTGTGCGGATGGCCGCGCACCTCGAGGGTGAAGGTCGGGTTCTCGCTGACCGCCGGGAACAGGTCGAGCCGGGCGAAGACTTCGCCGTCCGGCCCGCGCAGTTCGGCGTGATCCAGGTAGAACTCGGGGATGCCGCCGACCAGGCCGTTGTCCATCGGGTGCGAGACCGACAGGCGCACCCGGCTGTATTCGCCCTTGGCGAAGGACTCGCCGTGCACCTGGCCGAGGCGGTCTTCCCAACCCGGCTGCGCGCGCACCACGCTGGGCGCGGTGCAGCCGCCACCGGCGGCGTCGATCCAAGCCGAGCCGACGTGCCAGACGCCCTTCTCGTCGCGCAGCGCGGCGCGGATCGGCGTGGCCTGCTCAATGCGGATGCGCACCGCCAGCAACGGCTCCAGGTGCTCGCCGGGATAGAGCGTCAGCACATGGGGAATCGGGTTCAGCTCGGCCCACAGCAGCAGCCGGTCGAAGCGCCCCGGCAAGGCACGGGCATCCACTTCCACCGGGACCTGGCGGGAGTCCTCGGCGAACGGCGGCACGCCCAGCTTCACCCGCTCGTCGAAGACGTAGGGTTCGCCATTCAGCAGGCGCTTGTGGTGGTACTCCCACATCACCGAGGGCATCGGGTCGCCCTCCACCGCCGCTGCCAGCAGCGGCAGTGCGCAGATCCCGAGCAGCAGTTCGCGCCTGTGCATCATTTATCCCTCACTGCACGTCCTGATAGAGCCCCGGCAGTTCGTAGCGCACGCCGTAGGCCGCGTAGAGCTTTTGCATCTCGCCGCTGCGCACCAGTTCCTCCAGCTCGCCATCCAGGGCGTTGGAGAGCTGGCGGTTGCTTTCATGCACCGCCATGCCGATGTCCCACTCGGGCTGGCCGAGATTGGGATAGGTGTTCTCGGCGTTCTTCAGGTGCTGGTCAGCGGCTTGCGCGCGCATCCAGTCCAACTCGCCGCGCAGGGCCATCACCGCGTCCACCTTGCCCGCGCGCATGCCGTCGAAGGCGGCCTGGGTGCTGGGGAAGTGCACGGTCATGCGGCTGAGCTGGCCGCCCAGCACGGAGGTCAGGTAGAAGGACGGCACGCTGTCCAGCTCGACCCCGATGGGGTGTTCGCGGAAGGCGGCAATGGTGTCCACCTCGGACAGCCGGCGGTCATCGCTGACCACCTGCCAGCGTTCGCGCTGGTAGGGGCCGAACATGACTACCTGCTCGTTGGCGAACTCGCCGACATCGTTGCGCCGGTTGGCGTACTGACGGTCGTACGGCACGCGCAGCATCACGTCGGCGACCACGCCCGGGCGCAGGTAATGGCCCTTCCAGATGAAGTTGCGAAGGTCGTCATCCAGGCGTTCGCCGGGCGTGACCCAGAGGAACTCCGCGCGCAGGCCCAGGCCGCTGGCCAGGCGCTGGGCGAGATCGATGTCGACCCCGCGCGGCTGCCCGCCCTGCATGAAGCTGTAGGGCGGGAAGTTCTCGTACACGGCCACCCGCAGCACGCCGCTGGAAACCATGTCCTCGTAGGGACGAACCCCTGCCTGCGCCTGCCCCAGCAGCAAGCACATGGCCAGGCCCAGTAGCGCGCCGATCAGCAGATAGGGCTGGCGCATGGCGGTCACTCTTCCACGTGCACGCTGTCCAGGTAGGTGCGGATCGCCCAGAGGCCTTCCTGGCTGATGAAGTCGGCCATCTTCGGCATGTACACCGCACCATCACGCACCGCGCCGTTGATCACACGCTCCTTGAACCACTCGTCACCCTCGGCGCCGGCGTCGAGCATGCGCAGGTCGGGGGCGATGCCGCCGGACTTGGCTTCCAGGCCGTGACAGCGTGCGCAGTTCTGGTTGTAGGCCGACGCGCCGATCTCCACCGCCTTGGCGTGGTTGGCGTAGGGCTCGCGGTAGGGGTTGGTGTCGCGCCATTCCTTGCCCAGCGGTTCCAGCCCCGTGGTATCCACTGCCTGGGGCGTCACATTGCCGTGGGACAGGGCCAGACCCGAAACACCCAGGCCGGCCACTAACAGCAGGCCACACAGCACGTTCTTGTTGTTCATCACTTCATCCTCTCATCGAGATGCTTGGCAAGGCACGGCGCCCGGAAAGACGCCAGTGATGACGATGGTAAGAACGCAGGGCCGGCGGCCGAATCCTGCTTTGGATGCTCCCGCCTACTCCCTTCGTACTAGAACGGCGGTCGGCCCCCGCCAGCGCTTTTGCAGCAAGCCCAAGTCATGCCCGGACCGGGAAATTATCCCGGCATCGCCGGGAGCTTTTCCGTTCCCCGTCACCACGCCCTCCTCCCAACATGGATTCGCCGCGGCACGTGCAGCGGCCTGCCGCCATCCATCACGGGAAACCACCATGAGAACAACAACAGCTCCCCAGCGCCTCGCCCCCCTGCACCTCGTCTTCAGCGGTCTCGCTTGTGCCATCGCCCTCACCGCTGGCGGCTCCGCCCTGGCGAAAGACGTGACCTGGGACGACATCGCCAACGACCACAAGACCACCGGCGACGTGCTGCAGTACGGCATGGGCACCAACGCCCAGCGCTGGAGCCCGCTCAAGCAGGTCAATGCCGACAACGTGTTCAAGCTGACGCCGGCCTGGTCCTACTCCTTCGGCGACGAGAAGCAGCGCGGCCAGGAGTCCCAGGCCATCGTCAGCGACGGCGTGGTCTACGTCACCGCGTCCTACTCGCGGCTGTTCGCCCTCGACGCGAGGACCGGCAAGCGCCTGTGGACCTATAACCACCGTTTGCCCGACGACATCCGCCCGTGCTGCGACGTGGTCAACCGCGGCGCCGCCATCTATGGCGACAAGATCTACTTCGGCACCCTCGACGCCGCCGTCGTGGCACTGAACAAGAAGACTGGCAAGGTGGTCTGGAAGAAGAAGTTCGGCGACCACGGCGCGGGCTACACCATGACCGGCGCGCCGACCATCGTGAAGGACGGCAAGACCGGCAAGGTACTGCTGATCCACGGCAGCTCCGGCGACGAGTTCGGCGTAGTCGGCCGCCTGTTCGCCCGCGACCCGGACACCGGCGAAGAGGTGTGGATGCGGCCCTTCGTCGAAGGCCACATGGGCCGCCTGAACGGCAAGGACAGCACCGTCACTGGCGACGTCAAAGCACCGTCCTGGCCGGAAGACAAGAACTCGCCCACCGGCAAGGTGGAAGCCTGGAGCCACGGCGGCGGCGCCCCGTGGCAAAGCGCGAGCTTCGATGCCGAGACCAACACCATCATCGTCGGCGCCGGCAACCCCGGTCCGTGGAACACCTGGGCGCGCACCGCCAAGGGCGGCAACCCGCACGACTACGACAGCCTCTATACCTCAGGGCAGGTCGGCGTCGACCCGAGCACCGGCGAGGTGAAGTGGTTCTACCAGCACACGCCCAACGACGCCTGGGACTTCTCCGGCAACAACGAACTGGTGCTGTTCGACTACAAGGCCAAGGACGGCAAGATCGTCAAGGCCACCGCCCACGCCGACCGTAACGGCTTCTTCTACGTGGTCGACCGGAACAATGGAAAGCTGCAGAACGCCTTCCCCTTCGTCGACAACATCACCTGGGCCAGCCACATCGACCTGAAGACTGGTCGCCCGGTGGAGAACGAAGGCCAGCGCCCACCGCTGCCGGAACCGGGGCAGAAACAAGGCAAGGCCGTGGAAGTCTCGCCGCCCTTCCTCGGCGGCAAGAATTGGAACCCCATGGCCTACAGTCAGGACACCGGGCTGTTCTACGTCCCCGCCAACCACTGGAAGGAGGACTACTGGACCGAGGAGGTGAACTACGCCAAGGGCAGCGCCTACCTGGGCATGGGCTTCCGCATCAAGCGCATGTATGACGACCACGTCGGCACCCTGCGCGCCATGAACCCCACCACCGGCAAGGTCGAGTGGGAATACAAGGATCACCTGCCGCTCTGGGCCGGTGTGCTGGCCACCGCAGGCAACCTGGTGTTCACCGGTACCGGCGAAGGCTTCCTCAAGGCCTTCGACGCGAAGACCGGCAAGGAGCTTTGGCAGTTCCAGACCGGCAGCGGCATCGTCTCCCCGCCCATCACCTGGGAGCAGGACGGCGAGCAGTACATCGGCGTGACCGTCGGCTATGGCGGCGCGGTGCCGCTGTGGGGCGGCGACATGGCCGAGCTGACCAAGCCGGTGGCCCAGGGCGGTTCCTTCTGGGTGTTCAAGCTGCCCAGCTGGGACAACAAGACCGCCAGCCGCTGATGCCCGGGCCCGCGCCGAAACCGGTGCGGGCCTGTCTCATTTACCCAGGAGATCGCCATGCGCCTGCTCGTCTGCCTGCTCTTCCCCCTCTCCACCCTCGCCTTCGCCACCAGCCAATCCGCGCCGGAGGTGGACGACGATGCGGCAACCGTCATCGCCGGCTGCCGCATCGAACCCGACAGTCAGTGTCCTAATGCTGACCTGCGCGGCGCCGACTTGCGCAACCAGGACCTGACGCGCATGAATCTGTCCGGCGCCAATCTCTCCGGAGCCGACCTGCGTCACGCCAGGCTCGACCTGGCCATTCTGCAACAGGCGCGCCTGACCGGCGCCGACCTCACCCGCGCCAGCCTGCAGCAGGCCAATCTGCGCGGCGCGGACCTGAGCGACGCCAGGCTGGTGGCCATCCAGGCCTGGGGCCTGTTCGCGCAGGGTGCGCAATGGCAAGGCGCGGATCTGACCGCCGCCTACCTGGAGTTCGCCCGCCTGAGCGGCGGCAAGCTGCACCAGGCCACGCTGCGCGCGGCGGACCTGGAGATGACCTGGCTCTCCCGCGCCGACCTCAAGGGCGCCGACCTGCGCGACGCCAACCTGCAGGAAGTGAAGCTGGCCGAAGCCAACCTGGAAGACGCCGACCTGCGTGGCAGCCGCCAGCGCTTCGGCAACTTCCAAGGCAGCAACATGGCGGGATGCAAGGGCTGCCCCGGCGGTTGGGACTGAAACCCGGCCCGGCGCCGGGATTGGCTCCATTGGTCTGCCGGTATTGCCGGGAATTGGCTATTCGAAGGTAACGGCGCGAGCGGTAACTTAGCGCCATTCCCGCACTAAGGCGGGCCCCACTGGAGATCACCATGAGCGCACGTATCGAATGGGCCAAGGCCGCCCCCGACGCCTACAAGGCCATGCTTGGACTGGAGCAGGCCCTGGCCAAATCCGGGCTGGAAACCTCGCTGCTGGAGCTGATCCGCCTGCGCGCGTCGCAGATCAACGGCTGCGCCTACTGCGTGAACATGCACGCCAATGATGCGCGCAAGGCCGGCGAGACCGAGGCACGGCTGCAGACCCTGAGCGTCTGGGAGGAAACCCGCTTCTTCACCGAGCGCGAGCGCGCTGCGCTGGCCTGGGTGGAAAGCCTTACCCGCCTGCCGGAAAAACACGCCCCGCAGGACCAGTTCGACGCCTTGCGCGAGCATTTCAGCGACGCCGAGATCGCCAACCTGACCCTGGCGATTGCCACCATCAATGCCTGGAACCGCTTCGGCGTTGGGATGGCGATGGTGCCCTGATTGGCGCTCGCCGCCCGCGGCGTTGTGCGCTCCTCAACCTATCCCGCTTGCAGGATAGGTTGAGGGGCGCCTACTTTTGTAGGAGCGGACTCCGCCCGCGATGTTTCCCGGCACGCTTCGAACCCATCGCGGACAGAATCCGCTCTTAAGTAGCTGGAACGAACGGCGCCGTGTCATGCAGCCAGACTCTTGATCTCGTAGGAGCGAGCTTGCTCGCGAACCCAGGCCTCGATGCGGGGCTGTTCGCGAGCAAGCTCGGTCCCACAAGTGAAACCAGTCAGACTTCGACCAGCTCCACCTTCTCCGGCTCGCGTTTCATCAGCACGCGGCCATTGCGGATCGAGTACAGCGCCTTGGTCTGCTGGCGCACCGCTTCGTAGTCACTCGCCACCCCCAGAACCAGCAGGTTGGCCGGACGCCCGGCGGCGATGCCGTAGCGCGCACCCAGGTTCAGCGCACGGGCGCTGTTGTCAGTAACCAGGTCCAGAGCACGCTGCAGGTCGTCGAAGCCCATCATGTGGCAGATGTGCAGGCCGGCGTCCAGCACGCGCAGGATGTTGCCGTTGCCCAGCGGGTACCACGGGTCCTTGATCGAGTCCTGGCCGAAGCAGACGTTCATGCCGGCGCGGTCGATCTCGGCCACGCGGGTCACGCCACGGCGTTTCGGGAAGGTGTCGAAGCGTCCCTGCAGGTGGATGCTCTCGGTCGGGCAGGAGACGAAGTTGATGCCCGAGCGCTTGAGCAGGCGGAACAGCTTCGAGCAGTAGGCGTTGTCGTAGGAACCCATAGCCGTGGTGTGGCTGGCGGTGACGCGACCGCCCATGCCGCGCACGCGGGCTTCTTCGGCGAGCACTTCGAGGAAGCGCGAGTTCGGGTCGTCGGTCTCGTCGCAGTGCACGTCCACCAGACAACCGGTGCGTTCGGCCAGGTCCATCAGGAACTTGATCGAGCTGACGCCCTGCTCGCGGGTGTTCTCGAAGTGCGGGATGCCACCAACCACGTCCGCGCCCAGGCGGATCGCCTCTTCCATCAGCTCGCGGCCGCCCTCGTAGGACTCGATGCCCTCTTGCGGGAAGGCGACGATCTGAAGGTCCACCAGGTGCCGCGCTTCTTCACGGACTTCCACCATGGCCTTTAATGCCGCCAGGGTCGGATCGGTCACGTCAACGTGGGTGCGCACGTGCTGGATACCGTGGGCGGCCAACATGCGGATGGTGGTGTGGGCGCGGGTCTTGGTGTCCTCGTGCGTAATGGTTTCCTTGCGCTGGGCCCAGCGCTCGATGCCCTCGAACAGCGTGCCGCTCATGTTCCATTCCGGCTCGCCGGCGGTCAGGGTGGCGTCGAGGTGGATATGCGGTTCCACCAGCGGAGCGATGGCCAGGTTGCCACGGGCGTCGATGTCGTCGCCGCTGGCGGCTACGCTGCCGGCTTGCTGCACGACCTCGGCGATGACGTCGCCTTCGCAGCGGATGGTGAACAGGCCGGTCTGCTTGCGCAGCGAGGCGTTGATGATTTTCATGGGATCAAAGGTCCTCTTCAGGCTATTCGTGGCGCGGCGCATTGGACATGCGCCAGATGAGCAGCGCCACGGAGGTATTCAGGCGGAACTGCGCGTCGTCCAGGGACTGGCCGCTGAGGGCCTCAATCCGCACGATCCGCTGGTTCAGGGTATTGCGGTGGATGCCCAGGCGCTGTGCCGCCCTGAGCGCATTGCCGCCCTCCTGGACGAGCGCGTCGAGCGTCTCGATCAGCAGGTGCGGCTGTTTGCGGCCCGGATCGTTGAGCGGGCCGAGGGTGTCCTTGACGAACTGCTCAACCACCGCGCGATCCGGGATCGCCCGCAGCAGGCGCAACACGCCCAGCTCACGGTAGTCGCAGAAGCCGGCCGGCGCCTGCATGCCTTCGGCGACGTCCAACGCCTGGCGAGCTTCGAGCAGCGCGCGGGGGAATTCGGCGCAGGAATCGGCGCGGGCAGACAAACCGAGATGGGCACGCAACGGCGCGAGTTCCTGCTGCAACCCGATGGACAAGGCGCGTAGTTCGGCGCGCTCGGCACTCCCGGAATCGCCCAGCAGCAGGACGAACAGGTCACCCTGGATCACCACAGGCAGGCGCTCTGGACGCTCCTGCTGCCAGTTCTCCAGATGATCGAGCAGGCGCTGGCGAGTCAGTTGCAGCGAGCGTTCAGCCTCCTCCGGCTCCTGTCGCTGGAACAGCGTGTCGACGCCGGAGAGCCGCAGCGCCACCAGGCGACGTGGCGTCTCCACTGGCAGTTCCAGGTGCTGTGCGCGACGGCGGACAATCTCCAGGCTCGGGTAATCGCCGCTGAGCAACTGGCCGAGGATGTCGCGACGGGAGGTCTTCACCTGGGTCATCTGCACCAGCGCCGTGCCGATCAGGTGGGTGACGATGACCATCTTCAGCGCGTAGGGCTGCTCGATCAACGGCAGACCTTCCGTCTCGGCCAGATGAACCACGGACGCAGGGATGCGCTGGATGAACTCGTCGCCGGTGAGGATGACGATGCCGGCGATGCCGCTGGCGACGCCTTCGCGCACCAGCTGCAGCAGGTTGGCCTCGTCACGGCTGTGGTTGATGCCGGTGACGAACACCAGTTCGCCGCCCATCACCCAGTCGGCGATGCCGACGTTCTCCGCCACATAGGACCAGCGCACGCTGCGATGCACGTTGCGCGCGCCGGCCCGCAGCGCAAGGCTTTCCAGCCCCGGCAGACGGAGGATTTCCTCGACGCTCAGGCTCAAGCGCGCGGCTCGGCCACCGGCGCACGGGCGCGGGTGACTTCGGTGAGAACGATATAGCAGATCGCCGAAGCGGCGATGCCCACCAGCGGAGCGATCCACGGCGAGGCGTAGGCCAGGCCGGCGCCAACTGCGTAGGACACCAGGCCGGTAACGTTGAACGCCGGGATGTGGTTGCCCACCAGCGCCGGGTATTCACCGCGGTTGCGGTACCAGTAGTCGGCCATGATCACGCCACCCAGCGGCGGGATGATCGAACCCAGCAGCACCAGGAACGGGATCAGCCATTCGTACATGCCGCCGATGGCGAGGATGATGCCGATGCCGGCGGCCAGCAGGGTCATGGTGCGGCGACGCTCGCTGCGCACCAGGTGGCAGGCGGCGGCGGAGACGTTGTAGATGGTCGGGCCCTGGATGGTCCACAGATTCAGGCAGAGCATGATCACCGCGGCGAAGGACAGGCCCTGCAGCACCATCACTTCGACGATGTCGGCGTTCTGGTAGACGATGGCGCACCAGGCGCCGGCGACGATCATCAGGCCGTTGCCGATGAGGAAGGCAACGACACTGGCGATCACCGCGATGCGCCCATTGCGGGCCATGCGAGTCCAGTTGGTGGCTTGGGTCGCGCCGCTGGCGAAGGTGCCAAAGACCATGGTCACGGCCGCAGAGAAGGTCAGGGTCTGGCTCGGTTCCTTCGCCAGCAGGCCGCTCCAGCCGCCAGCGTGCGTGGTCGCGATGACCATCGATGCCACCAGCAGGATGAACATCAGCGGTACTGACACGCGGGACATGATGTCCAGGCCCTTGAAGCCGATGATCGCGGTAATCGAGAACAGCAGGCCGAAGACCACCATCAGCGGGATGTTCAGCCACTCCGGCAGCGACAGCATCTTCACCAGCACGATGGCCACGGTGGCGGTGCCCCAGGCGTACCAGCCCAGTTCCGCGAAGCCGAGGAGAAAGTCGGACAGCTTGCTGCCGCGCTCGCCGAAGCAGAAGCGGCCCATCAAGACGGTGTTCAGGCCGCTGCGCGAGGCAATCAGGCCTAGAGAGGCAGCGTAGATGGCGAGCAGCACGTTACCGATGAAGGCGACCCAAAGCATGTCGACGAAGTCGAAGGCCATGCCGATCTTGCCGCCGGCGAACATGGTGCCGGTGAAGAAGGTGAAGCTGAACAGGACCATGGCGATGGGCAGTAGGCCTTTGCGCCCTTCCCTGGGCGTCGCGCTCAGGGGAAATTCACTGGGGGAACTCATTCAGGGGGATCTCCGCGAGGATTGGTTGAGGACTCCCGGCACAACGCAAATAGCGGGCCGGAAAAGCCAATCAGGAACGACGCGGAAATTTTGAGCATGTCGAACATTGTGAACTGTTCACAATGCACACTTCCGGTGGGTGTAACGGCGTTTCAAGATAGCTCAAATGTGCATTGTGCGGATTTCCGGGGCACGATGCAGCTTTTTCGCACCAAAAAAGACGAAACGCCTGACATGAATCACTGCCGTTCGGCAGAATTCCCGCCACGTGCGCCGCTTGCGGGCTGCACTTTCTCCCTGCGACACGCTGTCACCCCCAGACAAGGAAATGGCACGGACAACAAGTCCGCTGCAAACCGACGCAGGCAGACTCTCCTCAATGTTCCGTTCGCCGTCCGCCCTTGGCAGACGGCCTGATAACAACAGATAGCCCGCCAACAAGAAAAAGGGAGTACCCGCCAATGAGCGTCGCCAGGTTCCTCGCTCCATCGGTCCTCGCGCTGAGCACGTGCCTCGCGATGGGCGCAGCCCACGCCGAGCTGCCGACCGAGAGCATCGGTGAGACAGTCTTGCCGTTCCCGCCCTCGCCGCACCGCGCCTACATCGTCGACGTGGAGTTCGAGAACTTCATCGCCGGCCGCGTCACCGTGGTCGACCCCGAGCAGAAGAAGATGCTCGGCATGGTCAGCACCGGCTTCGTCGCTCCGTCCACCCTGAGCCACGATGCGAAGACCCTGTACTCCGCGGACACTTTCTACTCCCGCGGCACTCGCGGCGTGCGCACCGACGTGCTGACCGCCTGGGACACCTCGAACCTGCGTCCGAAGTGGGAAGTGGAAATCCCGGCCAAGCGCGCTTCGATCCTGACCCAGAAGTACGCTCTGGGCGCGAGCTCGGACGATCGCTTCGTCTACATCTACAACTTCACCCCGTCCACCTCGGTCACCGTGGTCGACACCCAGGAGAAGAAGGTCGCCAGCGAAATCGCCATCAGCGGCTGCGTCCTCAACTACCCGGTAGGCAAGCGCGCCTTCGCCTCGCTGTGCGGTGACGGCCAACTGCAGATCACCAAGATCGGTGACGACGGCAAGGAAACCGGCCGCAGCCAGACTCCGTTCTTCGATCCGAACAAGGAAAAGCTCAACGAACGCGGCCTGGCCGTGGGCGAGACCTACTTCTTCGTGACCACCGACGGCATGGTCAAGCCGGTGGACGTCTCCGGCGACAAGCCGAAGATGCTGCCGAGCTGGTCGCTGACCACCGACGAAGAGCGCAAGAAAGGCTGGGGCACCGGCGGCTGGCAGCTGATGGCCGTAGCGCCCAAGCTGAACCGCATGTACGTGCTGATGCATGAAGAGCACAGCGCCGGCAAATGGGAAGACCCGAGCCCGTTCATCTGGGTCTACGACCTGAAGACGCAGAAGAAGATCGGCACCCTGGAAGCGCCCAAGCCGGTGTGGAGCCTGCACGCCACCACCGACGACAAGCCGCTGCTGCTGGGCACCGACGTCGAAGGCGGGCTGCAGATCTTCGACCTGAAGACCGGCAAGTACAACGGCGCCATGGACAAGATCGCCAAGACGCCGATCCTGGTCCTGAGCCACTAAAACCACCTCGAGAGGTACGGATATGTTTTCCGATCCGATCCTGATCATCGCCAGTGCGGTGGCCGTTGCGGTGCTGCTCGCCAGCGCCGCCAGCCACAAGCTGCGCGCGCCGATGCGCTTCGCCCGCCAGGTCGAAGACTACGGCCTGCTGCCGGCCTCGCTGGTCGGCCCGGCGGCCCGCGTGCTGCCGGTGGTCGAAGGCGTTGTCGCCTTCGCCCTGCTGGTGCCGGCGAGCCGCCACGGCGCGGCCCTGGCCGCCACGGCGCTGATCCTGTTCTATGCCGGCGCCATCGGCATCAACCTCTGGCGCGGGCGCCGCGACATCGACTGCGGCTGCTCCGGCCCTGGCCAGATGCAACCGCTGCGCCCGGTACTGCTGCTGCGCAACGCGATCATCGCCGCGCTCGCCCTGATCGCCTCCTGCGCTCCGCAGGCCCGCGAGATGGGCGTGTTCGACGCCTTCGTGATCCTCGCCGCCAGCGCTGTCGCCCTGCTCCTGTATGCCGCGGCCGATGGCCTGCTGGCCAATCATCCCCGCCTGCTCAAACTCATCGGAAGGTGAACAAATGGAAGGTCTGATCGTTTCCAACATTCTTCTCTGGGTGCTGCTCATCGCCCTCGCCTTCACCGTCATGGCGCTGGTGCGGCAGATCGGCGTCCTCCACGGCCGCATCGCGCCGGCCGGCGCGCTGATGGTCGACAAGGGCGTGGCCGTCAACGAGCCCGCGCCGAAAGTCACCGCCGCCGACCGCCACGGTCGTCCGGTCAACTTCGGCTATGAAGGCGAGCGCGGCCAGCTGCTGTTCTTCCTCTCACCGACCTGCCCGATCTGCAAATCGCTGCTGCCGGCGATCAAGTCCATCGCCAAGGACAAGGCCGGCGAGCTGGAAGTGATCTACGTCAGCGACGGCGACATGGCCGCCCAGCAGGCGCTGATCGCCGAGCACGGCCTGGAGAAATCCGCCTACGTGGTCGGTCCGGAAGTCGGCATGACCTACCAGATCGGCAAGCTGCCCTACGCCGCGCTGATCGACAGCAAGGGCGTGCTGCGCGCCAAGGGCCTGGTGAATTCCCGCGAGCACCTGGACAGCCTGTTCGAGGTCGAGCACCTGGGCAGCGCCACCCTGCAGCAGTACATGAATGGCCACAGCCACAACGGCGTGCACACCCACGACGCCAGCCACGGCCACAGCCACTGATCACGGAGAGAACAAGAATGAAATTCCTCGACAACCTGTTCGAGCGCTCCTCCCGCCAGGTGGCCAACGTCACTTCGCGGCGCAAGCTGCTGGGCCGCTTCGGATCGCTGCTGGTGGCCGGCGCCGCCCTGCCGATCATCCTGCCGATCGACCGCACCTCCAAGGCCCTGGCCGCCGAGGCGCCCAAAGCTGGCGATCCGGGTGACCCGAATAGCTGCGACTACTGGCGCTACTGCTCCATCGACGGCTTCCTCTGCTCCTGCTGCGGCGGCACCACCACCTCCTGCCCGCCCGGCACCGATGCCTCGCAAGTGACCTGGATCGGCACCTGCCGCAACCCGGCGGACGGCAAGGACTACATCATTTCCTACAACGACTGCTGCGGTAAGCACAGCTGCTCCCAGTGCGCCTGTACCCGCAACGAGAGCGAGGAACCGCTGTACCGTCCGTTCAACAACAACGACGTCAACTGGTGCCTGGGCGCGGAATCGCGCATCTACAACTGCACCGTCACCATCATCCGCGGCGTCGCGGTCTGAAGTCGGGAGAAAAGCCCATGCGCAGTCTCGTTGTCGGCGCCCTGCTCTGCAGTCTGGTCGCCCCCATCGCTCAGGCCCGTGCGATCCCCGATCCGCACCAGCGGCCGGCGCCCGGCAACGAGGAGGTGCAGAAGCCGATCTCCCAGCAGAGCTACAGCCCGGCCACCAACTACCAGCTGCAATGCGCCGGCTGCCATCTCACCGAAGGCAGCGGCAGCAAGGCCAACGACACACCGCGCCTGCACGGCTTCGTCGGCAACTTTCTGAAGGTGGAGGGTGGGCGGCAATTCCTCGTGCGCGTGCCGGGCATGTCCCAGTCCGCGCTGAACGACGCGCAACTGGCCGACCTGCTCAACTGGCTGCTGCGCAAGGAGGGCATGGCTGGCGCCAGCATGCCCGCCGAGTTCAAGCCCTACACCGCCGAGGAAGTCAAAGCCACGCGCTACCAGGCCCTGCTCAACCTGCCGGGCACCCGCGCAGGGTTGATCCAGGAAATGCGCAAGCAGGGCATCACCATCACCGATGGGATGAGCGATGCGTACTGAGTGATTGCTCCGGCGGCTTGCCCGCCGGAAAACAGCTTTGCCTCCGCACTAATGCCCGCAGCTCCTGCGGGCTTTTTTATGCGCAAAGGGTTGGCAGAGAACGCTTTCGTAGGATGGGTGGAGCGCAGCGATACCCATGCTGTCTGCGCACTGGAGCGATGGGTATCACTGCGCTCCACACCATCCTACGGTCGAGGCCCGCTTGTATGGCGTTAGGGTAGGAACCTGTCGGGGGTGGAGGGACAAGACCCGCTTCTGCAAGCCAGACGGTAGGAGACTTCCCCCACCCA